>NZ_JBHSBB010000006.1:0-117327 GCF_042650325.1 Streptomyces polygonati
ACCGACACGCTCTCGCAGTCGGTGACCATCCCGGCCTCCTGCACGCAGGCGACCTTCAGCTTCTACCTCTACATCGACTCGTCGGAGACCACGACCAGCACCGCCTACGACAAGCTGACCGTCGCGGCGGGCTCCACCACGCTGGCCAGCTACTCCAACGTCAACAAGGGCACCGGCTACGTCCAGCGCACGGTCAGCCTGACCCCGTACATCGGGCAGACCGTCACCCTGAAGTTCACCGGCACCGAGGACTCCTCGCTCCAGACCTCGTTCCTGGTGGACGACACCGCGGTCAACGCCAGCTGAACCACCGGCCGACCGTATGACCCGTCATCGGCGGGTCAGTCTCCGACGGAAGGACCCGGACCGGCCCCCACTGCCGGTCCGGGTCCCTTCGTCGGCCGGGGCCGGGTCAGTTCGCCTCGACCACCCGCACGGTGACCGTCCAGCCGGCGATGGCGTGGCAGGACAGACCGCCGGGTTTCGCGCGCGGGCAGGCATGCCGGAAGCCGCTCAGCTCGGCGCTGCCGGCCCGCGCGCCGCGATAGACCCCCGGTGCGACCCGGGTGAGCGCGGCGCCCTTCTCGGCGCCGGGCTGATCACCGCGGCCGAGCGCCAGCCGCAGCGTCCGGCCGACGTCCAGGCAGACGTCGTGGGTGACACCCGGGGTCACCACGGTGTTCCCGCAGGCCGGCCGGGCCGGAGCGCTGTGCGCCGGCTTCGCCGTGCCGGCGCCGCAGCCGGCCAGCAGGAGGACGGCGGCGACCGCCGCGAGGCCGGCCGGGGTACGCGTGCGCATCCGTGTCCTCCTCCGGTGGGAACCAGGTCACGGGTTCGACGCGGCGGCGCCGTGATCGGTTCCCCCGCGGCGGCGCAGCCGCGCGTTCAGTGCTCGGTGATCCGTCCGCCGGCGACCTCGATACGGCGGGTGACCTGGACCGCGTCCAGCATCCGCCGGTCGTGGGTGACCAGCAGCAGCGTGCCCTCGTACGTGGCCAGCGCCGCTTCCAGCTGCTCGATGGCCGGCAGGTCGAGGTGGTTGGTCGGCTCGTCCAGCACCAGCAGATTGACCCCGCGGGCCTGTAGCAGCGCCAGCGCGGCCCGGGTGCGCTCACCGGGCGACAAGGTGGCGGCCGGCCGCAGCACATGGGCGGCCTTGAGGCCGAACTTCGCCAGCAGGGTGCGGATCTCGGCCGGGTCGAGCTCGGGCGCCGGCGCCCGGAAGGCGTCCAGCAGCGGTTCGCCGCCGCGGAACAGCCCGCGGGCCTGGTCGACCTCGCCGACCAGCACCCCGGGGCCGAGCGCGGCGTTGCCCTCGTCCAGCGGCAGCCGGCCCAGCAGGGCGGCCAGCAGGGTGGACTTGCCGGAGCCGTTGGCGCCGGTGATCGCGACCCGGTCGGCCCAGTCGATCTGGAGGTCGACCGGCCCGAAGGCGAAGTCGCCGCGCCGGACCCGGGCGCCGCGCAGGGTGGCCACCACGGCGCCGGAGCGGGGGGCGGCGGCGATCTCCATCCGCAGCTCCCACTCCTTGCGGGGCTCGTCCACCGTGTCCAGGCGCTCGATCATCCGATCGGTCTGCTTGGCCTTGGCGGCCTGCTTCTCGCTGCTCTCGGTCCGGGCCTTGCGGGCGATCTTGTCGTTGTCGGGCGCCTTGCGGACCGCGTTGCGCAGTCCCTTGTCCATCCAGCCGCGCTGCATCCGGGCCCGGGCCTCCAGACCCGCCCTGGTGTCCGCGTACTCCTCGTACTCCTCGCGGGCGTGCCGCCGGGCGGTCTCGCGCTCCTCCAGATAGGAGGCGTAGCCGCCGCCGTAGACATTGACCTGCTGCTGGGCCAGGTCGAGTTCGACGACCCGGCTGACCGTACGGGTCAGGAACTCGCGGTCGTGGCTGACCAGGACGGTGCCGGAGCGCAGGCCGGTGACGAACTTCTCCAGCCGTTCCAGGCCGTCGAGGTCGAGGTCGTTGGTCGGCTCGTCCAGCAGGAAGACGTCATAGCGGCTGAGCAGCAGCGAGGCGAGTCCGGCGCGGGCGGCCTGGCCGCCGGACAGGGCGTACATCTCCTGGTCGAGGCTCACCCCGAGGCCGAGCGCGGCGGTGGCCTCCTCGGCGCGCTCCTCCAGGTCGGCGCCGCCCAGGGCGAGCCAGCGCTCCAGTCCGGTGGCGTAGGCGTCGTCGGCGCCCGGCGCCTGGTCGACCAGCGCCTGGGTGGCGGCGTCGAGTTCGGCCTGCGCGGCGGCGACCCCGGTACGCCGGGCCAGGAACTCACCGACGGTCTCTCCCCCGGGCCGCCGTTCCGGCTCCTGCGGCAGATGGCCGATGGTGGCGGACGCCGGGCTGAGCCGCAGTGTGCCGTCCTCCGGCGTGGCGAGCCCGGCCAGCAGTCTGAGCAGGGTGGATTTCCCGGCGCCGTTGGCACCGACAAGACCGATCACGTCGCCGGGGGCGACGACCAGGTCGAGACCGGAGAACAGCACCCGGTCACCGTGTCCGGCGGCGAGGTTCTTCGCTACGAGGGTGGCACTCATGAGGGGCCGTATCTTATCGGCCGATCCCGCCCGGGAAAAAATGCAAGCACGCTTGATTGTTTCCCGGGGCGCTGCCAGGCTCGTCGCGCCGACCCCGCGCACCGCTCACCGCGCCCGCCCCTTCCGGCGGCGCCCCGGGCGCCGCTCCGGGCGGCGCTCGCATCGCCGGGACTCGTCCGAGGGGTGGCCGATGGCCGATCCGCAGTCCGTACGTACCGTGCTCGACGATCTGCGCGCCGAGGGCGACGCGCTGGACCGGCTGGTGGCGGGGCTCGCCCCCGCGGACTGGGCCCGGCCCACCCCGGCCGAGGGCTGGACGGTCGCCCACCAGATCGCCCATCTCGCCTGGACCGACCATCGCGCGCTGCTCGCGGTCGGCGACCCGGACGGCTTCGCGCTGGAACTCGCGACGGCGGTGGCCCACGTGGACACCCATGTGGACGACGGCGCCCGCACCGGCGCCCGGCTCCCCCCGGAGGAACTGCTGGAGCGGTGGCGGGACGGGCGGGCCCGGCTGTGGGCGGAGCTGGGTGAACAGCCGCCGGGGGTGCGATTCCCCTGGTACGGGCCGCCGATGAGCACCGGGGCGATGGCGAGCGGGCGGCTGATGGAGAGCTGGGCGCACGGCGAGGACATCGCCGACGCGCTCGGGGTGTCCCGGGTGCCCACCGCCCGGCTGCGGCACGTCGCCAGGATCGCGGTGAGCGCCCGCGACTACGCCTTCGCCGCGCACGGCCGGCCCGCTCCCGCCGAGGAGTTCCGGGTCGAACTCACCGCGCCCGACGGCTCGTTGTGGACGTATGGACCACAGGACGCGACCGGTCGGGTGTACGGACCGGCGCTCGACTTCTGCCTGCTGGCGGTCCGGCGCAGACACCGCGACGACGTGGACGTGCGGGCCGAAGGGGCGGACGCGCAGGCGTGGTTGTCGGTGGCGCAGGCGTTCGCGGGGCCGCCGGGGAAGGGGCGCGCTCCTCGGGAGGCGGGGCAGGCCCGCCCGGCCGGCGAGGGGGCGGCCGGATGAGTTCGCTCGATGTCCTCGGGGCGGAGTTCGCCGAGCGGCGGGCGGTGATGCTGGAGCGGCTGGCCGAGGTCGGGGCCGCGCACGCCGAGGCGCTGGCCGGCGGCGGCCCCGCCTACCAGCGGCGGCACCGCGAGCGCGGCAAACTGCTGGCCCGGGAGCGGATAGAGCTGCTGCTCGACCCGGACACGCCCTTCCTGGAGCTGTCGCCGCTGGCCGGCTGGGGCAGCGACTTCACCACCGGCGCCTCGATCGTCACCGGCATCGGGGTGATCGAGGGGGTCGAGTGCCTGGTGACGGCCAACGACCCGACCGTACGCGGCGGGGCGAGCAATCCGTGGACGCTGAGGAAAGCGCTGCGGGCCAATGAGATCGCCGCCGCCAACCGGCTCCCGGTGGTGAGCCTGGTGGAGTCCGGCGGGGCCGATCTGCCCAGTCAGAAGGAGATCTTCATACCCGGCGGCGCCCTCTTCCGCGATCTGACCCGGCTGTCGGCGGCCGGGATCCCCACCGTGGCCGTGGTGTTCGGCAACTCGACGGCCGGCGGGGCGTATGTGCCGGGCATGTCGGACCACGTGATCATGGTCAAGGAGCGCTCCAAGGTCTTCCTCGGCGGTCCGCCGCTGGTCAAGATGGCCACCGGCGAGGAGAGCGACGACGAGTCGCTGGGCGGCGCCGGCATGCACGCCCGGGTCTCCGGCCTCGCCGACTACTTCGCGGTGGACGAGCCGGACGCGCTGCGTACCGCCCGCCGGGTCGTCGCCCGGCTCAACTGGCGCAAATCCGGACCCGATCCGCGCCCCGACCCGCTCCCGCCGCTGTTCGACGCCGAGGACCTGCTGGGCATCGTGCCCGGCGACCTGCGGACCCCCTTCGACCCGCGCGAGGTGATCGTACGGATCGCCGACGGCTCGCAGTTCGACGAGTTCAAGCCGCTGTACGGGCCGAGCCTGGCGACCGGTTGGGCTGAGGTCCACGGCTATCCGGTGGGCATCCTGGCCAACGCGCGGGGGGTGCTGTTCAGTCCGGAGTCCCAGAAGGCCGCGCAGTTCATCCAGCTGGCCAACCAGCGCGATATTCCACTGCTGTTCCTGCACAACACCACCGGCTACATGGTGGGCCGCGAGTACGAGCAGGGCGGCATCATCAAGCACGGCGCGATGATGATCAACGCCGTCTCCAACTCGCGGGTCCCGCACATCTCGGTGCTGATGGGGGCGAGTTACGGCGCCGGGCACTACGGCATGTGCGGCCGCGCCTACGATCCGCGCTTCCTGTTCTGCTGGCCGAGCGCCAAGTCGGCCGTGATGGGCCCGGCGCAGCTGGCCGGGGTGCTCTCCATCGTGGCCCGCCAGTCGGCGCTGGCCAAGGGCCGGCCCTACGACGAGGCGGGCGACGCGGCGCTGCGGGAGATGGTGGAGCGGCAGATCGAGGCGGAGTCGCTGCCGATGTTCCTCTCGGGGCGGCTCTACGACGACGGGGTGATCGACCCCCGCGACACCCGTACGGTCCTGGGCCTGTGTCTGTCGGCCGTGCACGGTGCCCCGGTCGAGGGCGCGCGCGGCTTCGGCGTCTTCCGGATGTGAGGTGCGGCGATGGTGAGTGATGAGGGCGGGCGTGCCGCGGGGGCGGGTGCCGCGCCGGAGGTCGCGGCGGACGCCGTGGTGCCGGGGTCCGGGGCTTTTGCTCCGGAGCGGCCCGGGCCGGCGGTGATCCGGTCCGTGCTGGTCGCCAACCGGGGGGAGATCGCCCGCCGGATCTTCCGCAGCTGCCGGGAGGCGGGCATCGCCACGGTGGCCGTCTTCTCGGACGCCGACGCGGACGCGGCCCATGTACGGGAGGCGGACGCGGCCGTACGGCTGCCGGGCAGCGCTCCCGCCGACACCTATCTGCGGGCCGATCTGCTGGTGGCGGCGGCCCGGGCGGCCGGGGCCGACGCGGTGCACCCCGGCTATGGATTCCTCTCCGAGAGCGCGGAGTTCGCCCGTGCGGTGACGGCGGCGGGCCTGGTGTGGATCGGACCGCCCGCCGAAGCGGTGGCCGCGATGGGGTCCAAGACCCGGGCGAAGGAGCTGATGGCGGCGGCCGGTGTCCCGCTGTTCGCCGCGCTCGACCCGGCGGCGGTCACGGCAGCCGAACTGCCGGTCCTGGTCAAGGCGGCGGCGGGCGGCGGCGGGCGCGGGATGCGGGTGGTGCGCGAACTGGCCTTGCTCCAGCGGGAGTTGGCGGCGGCGCGGGCCGAGGCGGCGGCGGCCTTCGGGGACGGCGAGGTGTTCGTCGAGCCGTACGCGGAAGGCGCCCGGCACATCGAGGTGCAGGTGCTCGCCGACCGGCACGGCACCGTATGGGTGCTGGGCGAGCGGGACTGCTCGCTCCAGCGCCGACACCAGAAGGTGATCGAGGAGACCCCGGCGCCGGGCCTCGCCGAGGAGGTGCGGCGCACGCTGCACGAGGCGGCGGCCCGCGCGGCCCGCGCGATCGGTTACACGGGCGCGGGCACGGTGGAGTTCCTGGTCACGGCCCCGGCCGGCGACTCGGCGTCACCCGGCTCGGGACAGCCCTGCTTCCTGGAGATGAACACCCGGCTCCAGGTCGAGCATCCGGTGACCGAGTGCGTCACCGGGCTCGATCTGGTGGCCTGGCAGATCCGGATCGCCGAGGGCGAAGCCCTGCCGCCGCGACCGCCCGAGCCGCACGGCCACGCCGTCGAGGCCCGGCTGTACGCGGAGGACCCGGCCCGTGGCTGGCAGCCGCAGGCAGGACCGCTGTATCTGCTGGACGTCCCGGGCGTGGACACCGAGTTCGCGGTCGCGCCCGGGCGCCCGGCGGGACTCCGGCTGGACGCCGGGGTGACCGGCGGCGAGGAGATCGGGGTGCACTACGACCCGATGCTCGCCAAGGTGATCGCCTGGGCGCCCACCCGGGCCGAGGCCGTGCGCCGGCTCGCGCACGCGCTGGAGCGGGCCAGGCTGCACGGGCCGGCGACCAACCGCGGCCTGCTCGTACGGGCGCTGCTGCACCCGGAGTTCGCGGCCGGGCGGCTGGACACCGGCTTCCTCGACCGCCACGCGGACGCGCTGGGCGTGGGGCGGGCCGGCGGCTCCGGGGAGGAGCCGTCGGAAGGGGCCTCGGGCGGATCGCCCGGCGGGCCCTCGCCGGCCGAGCGGTTCGCGGTGCTGGCCGCCGCGCTGGCCGACGCGGCCCGGCGCACGGCGTCGGCGACGGGGCCGGTGGCGGTGCGGCTCGGCGGCTGGCGGAATGTCCCGTCGCAGCCGCAGACGAAACGCTTCCGGGGCGAGCCGGGCGGCTGGGAGCACGAGGTGCGCTACCTGCTGCACCGCGGTGTGCTGTCCGCCGACGAATACCCGGGCCTGGCCCTGGTGTCGGCCGCCGCCGACCGGGTGGTGCTCGACATCGCGGGTGTGCGGCGGTCGTTCGGCGTCACCGCGTACGCCGAGCGGGTGTTCGTCGATGCGCCGTTCGTCTCCCTCGCGCTGACCGCTCTCCCCCGGTTCACCGACCCGCGCGACCGGGCCGTACCGGGTTCGCTGCGGGCGCCGATGCCCGGCACCGTCATCCGGGTCGGTGAGTCCCGGGCCGGTGACCGGGTCGCGGCCGGCCAGCCGCTGCTGTGGCTCGAAGCGATGAAGATGGAGCACGTGATCACCGCGCCCGTCACCGGGACGCTCACGGAGCTCACCGCCGAGGTCGGCCGCCAGGTCGAAGTCGGCGCCGTACTGGCCGTCGTCAAGGAGGAATCAGGACCATGAGCACCGTCCGGGGCACCTTCGACAGCGCACTGCTCGAAAGCGAGGAGCGGCGCGCGCTGCGCACGGCCGTCGGCGATCTCGCCCGCCGCTACGGCCGGGACTACTTCACCGCGACCGTCCGCGCGGGCAAGCAGACCGACGAGTTGTGGCAGGAGGCGGGCCGGCTCGGCTACCTCGGGGTCAATCTGCCCGAGGAATACGGCGGCGGAGGCGGCGGACTCGCCGAACTCTCCATCGTGCTGGAGGAGTTGGGCGCGGCCGGCTGCCCGCTGCTGCTGATGGTGGTCTCCCCCGCCATCTGCGGGACGGTGATCGCCCGCTTCGGCACCGAGGAGCAGAAGCAGCGCTGGCTGCCGGGCATGGCCGACGGCTCGCTGCGGATGGCCTTCGGCATCACCGAACCCGACGCCGGCTCCAACTCGCACCGCATCACCACCACCGCGCGCCGCGACGAGGCGACCGGCGGCTGGCTGCTCACCGGCCGCAAGGTCTTCATCTCCGGGGTGGACACCGCGGACGCCACACTGATCGTCGGCCGCACCGAGGACGCCCGCACCGGCAAGCTCAAGCCGTGCCTGTTCATCGTGGACCGGCAGACGCCCGGCTTCGAGTACCGCCAGATCGAGATGGAACTCGCCGCGCCCGAGAAGCAGTTCCAGCTCTTCCTGGACGATGTGGCGCTGCCCGCCGAGGCGCTCGTCGGCGACGAGGACGCGGGGCTGCTCCAGCTCTTCGCCGGGCTCAACCCGGAGCGGGTCATGACCGCCGCCTTCTCCATCGGCATGGGCCGCTACGCGCTCGGCAAGGCCGTCGAGTACGCCGGCGGCCGCCAGGTCTGGGGCACTCCGATCGGCGCCCACCAGGCCATCGCGCACCCGCTGGCCCAGGCCCATATCGAGCTGGAACTCGCCCGGCTGATGATGCAGAAGGCCGCCTTCCTCTATGACGCGGGCGACGACATGGGCGCCGGCGAGGCGGCCAACATGGCGAAGTACGCGGCGGCGGAGGCCGGGGCGAAGGCCGTCGACCAGGCGGTGCACACCCTCGGCGGCAACGGGCTGACCGCGGAATACGGTCTCGGCTCGCTGCTCACCGCGTCCCGGGTGGGCCGGATAGCGCCGGTCAGCCGGGAGATGATCCTCAACTTCGTCTCGCACCACACACTGGGCCTGCCCAAGTCCTACTGACCGGACCGGACCGCTCTCCCTCCCCGTTCCCGTCCCCCGTCCCATTCTTCTCGCCGACAGGAGTCCACACGTGACGACCGCACCGCTGGTGCGCCGGGAGCACGACCGCGGCGTCGCCGTCCTCACCCTCGACTCCCCGCACAACCGCAACGCGCTGTCGGCCCGGCTGGTGCGTGAACTCACCGGGGAACTGGCCGCGGCCGCCCGCGACACCGCGACCCGGGCGATCCTGCTCACCCACACCGGCGGCACTTTCTGCGCCGGCGCCGATCTGCGGGAGGCGGGCGCCGCCGCCGACGGCCCGCGACAGCTGGTGGACCTCCTCCGGGCGATCGCGGAGACACCCAAGCCCGTGGTGGCGGCGGTGCGCGGGCACGCCAGGGCGGGCGGTCTGGGGCTGATCGCCGCCTGCGACATCGCGGTGGCCACCGCGGCGGCGACCTTCGCCTTCACCGAGGTCAGGCTCGGTCTGGCCCCCGCGGTCATCTCGCTGCCGGTGCTGGCCCGGGCCGATCCGAGGGCGGTCGCGCGGTATTTCCTCACCGGCGAGACGTTCGGCGCCGACGAAGCGGTGGCCATGGGGCTGGTGACCGCCCCCGAGGAGGCGCTGGAGGCGATCCTGGCCGGGCTGCGGGCGGGTTCCCCCCAGGGGCTCGCCGAGTCGAAGGCGCTCACCACCGGCCCGCTGCTCGCCGCGCTCGACGAGCGGGGCGCCGAGGTGGTCGAGGTCAGCGCCCGGCTGTTCGGCTCCGCCGAGGCAGCCGAGGGCATGCGGGCCTTCCTGGACAAGCGGAAGCCGTCATGGACGCCGTGACCGACCGCGCCCCGAAGCAGGACCGCAGCCGGGCCACCCGGCTGCGGATCCTGGAAGCGGCCGTGGCCTGCCTGGCCGAGCGCGGCTGGTCCGGCAGCACGCTCGCGGCGGTCTCCGCCCGGGCCGGCGTCTCCCGGGGCGCCGCCCAGCACCACTTCCCGACCCGCGAGGAACTCTTCACCGCGGCCATCGCGCATGTGGCCGAGCAGTGGCTGGCCGCGGTACGGGACCGGGCCGCCGCCCTCCCCCGCGAGGGCCCGGACCGGACGTTCGCGGTCGTGGACATGCTGGTGGCCGTCCACACCGGCCCGCTCTTCCGGGCCGCGCTCCACCTGTGGGTCACTGCCGCCGAGGAGGAGGCACTGCGCCCCCGGGTGCGCTCCCTGGAGTCGCGGATCGGCCGCGAGGCCCATCGGCTGGCGGTGGAGTTCCTCGGCGCGGACGAGTCGGTGCCGGGCGTCAGGGAGACCGTGCAGGCCACCCTCGACATGGCCCGCGGCCTGGGCCTGGCCAATCTGCTCACCGACGATTCGGCCCGCCGCGCGCGGGTCGTCCGCCGCTGGGCGCGGATCTTGGACGCGACGCTGTACGGGGCGCAGGGCGGAGGCCACTGACCGGCCGGAACGGTCCGTCCGGGGCGGCCGGCCCAGTATCCGGCCTGCGTCCCCGCCGCCGGTGTCCGCGCCCCGATCCCGTCCCGGGTGTCGGGCCCGATGTCGAGGTCTGCCTCCGGGAGGATTTTCCATGATTTTTCCCGGTTTCCGGGCCGTTTTACCCGCTCGGCGCGGATGCCGGGGCCGCCGACCGGGCAGGCGCGAGCCGAGGAGGTAGCGCTCGGCGGCGACCGGGCCGATGCTGGAAGCAGGGAGATGGCGCCTATGCGCAGAAGCGGATCAGAACCTACTCAGGCCCGCAGCCCACTGCGGCTGCGGCTGGGGCTGGCCCTGCTCGGAGTCGTCTGGGGGGTGGCGGCGGCGATCGGCTTCGGTTTCGGCGACGAACCGGGCTGGGCGGCCGTCTTCGCCGTGATCGGGGCACTGGCGGCGATCGACGCGGTGCTGGTGATCCGGCACTTCCGCCAGGGCTCCCGCTATCAGCCGGGCCGCGATGTCCCGCCCTTCCACCCGCGCTCCCGCCAGCGGGACAAACACCGGCGCTGAGCGGGCGGGCAAGCCCCCTCGACCGACCGGCTCGACCGGCCCGCGCGACAAGCGAAGGGCCCGGCGCACTGGCGCCGGGCCCTTCCTTTTGTAGCGGGGACAGGATTTGAACCTGCGACCTCTGGGTTATGAGCCCAGCGAGCTACCGAGCTGCTCCACCCCGCGTCGGTGAACACCACACTACGGGGTGCCCACGCGCAAACCAAATCGATTCCCTTTTCGCCGCATTTCGGCAGCGGATGGTGCCTCCGAGGAGCGTCCGGGCGCGGACACGAGCCGGGGTGCCGCCCCGCCCGAGGTTTGGCGGGGGCCGTGACGTGCCAGTTAAGGGCCATGACCACTGAACGATCCGTACCGCTCCCGACGGCGCGCCCGATAGCCCACAGCCCGGCCCTGGCCCTGTCCGAGGAGGTCGCCGAGGCTCTCGCCCGCCGTGCCCCGGTGGTGGCCCTGGAGTCCACCATCATCTCGCACGGCCTGCCCCGCCCCCGCAACCTCCAGGTCGCCCGCGAGCTGGAGCGGATCGTCCGGGACGCCGGCGCGGTGCCGGCCACTGTGGCGGTGCTGGACGGGGTGGCGCGGGTGGGGCTCGGCAAGGACCAGGTGGAGCGGATCGCGGAGGACCCGTCGCTGCGGAAGCTGGGATTCCGCGATCTGGCGCCGGCCCTGGCGGCGGGCGCGAGCGGGGCGACGACGGTGTCGGGCACGGCGTTCCTGGCCGCGCGGGCCGGGATCAGGGTGTTCGGCACCGGCGGCCTGGGCGGGGTGCATCGCGGCTGGGTGAGTGTCCAGGACGAGTCGGCCGACCTGGGGCTGCTGGCCAGGACCCGGATCACCGTGGTCTGCGCGGGTGTGAAGTCCATTCTGGACGTGCCCGCCACCCTCCAGCGGCTGGAGACCCTCGGCGTGGGCGTCCTCGGCTACGGCACCGACCGCTTCCCCGGCTTCTACCTCACCGACTCCGGTGAGCCGGTGGACTGGACGGCCGGCGATCCCGAGCAGGTCGCGGCGGTGATGGCGGCGCAGGACGCGCTCGGCGGGCACGACTCGGCGCTGATCGTCGCCAATCCGGTGCCCAGGGAACTGCAACTCGACCCGGCGCTGCACGACCGGGTGCTGGCCGACGCGCTGGCCGCCGCCGACCGGGACGGTGTCAGCGGTCAGGCGATCACCCCCTTTCTGCTGGCGTATCTCACCGAGCACACGCGGGGCGCCTCGCTGGAGGCCAATCTGGCGGCCGTACGCGGCAATGTGGCGCTGGCGGCGGAGATCGCGGTGCGGTGGTCCCAGCGGCCGTCGGCGTGAGCGGCGCGGGCGGCGTGCCCGGACTCGCGGCCGCGGTCGGGCCCACGGCGCCGGGTGAGCCGGAACGCGCGCTGCTGGTCGTCGGCGATGTGGTCACCGACGTGGTCGCCCGGCACGCCGAGCCGCTGGCCCCCGACACCGACACGGCGGCCCGTATCGCGCTGCGGCCGGGCGGTGCGGGCGCCAACGTGGCCTGCTGGGCGGCTCGTTGCGGCGCGCGGGTACGGCTGCTGGCGCGGGTCGGCGCGGACAGCGCGGACTGGCACCGGGCCGCGCTGCGTGCGGCGGGCGTGGACCCGGTGCTGCGCGTCGATCCCGAGCTGCCCACCACGGTGGTGATCGCGCTGGTGGACGCGGCGGCCGAACGCACCCTGGTCACCGACAGCGGCGCGTCCCTCCGCCTCGGCCCGGCGGACTGGACCGAGGATCTGCTCGACGGCGCCGGGCATGTCCATCTGTCCGGCTATCTGTTCTTCTCCGCGCCGGGCCGTGAACTGGCCGCCGTGGTCGCCAAGGCGGCGCGCGCCCGCGGCCTCCCGGTGAGCGTCGACCCGGCGTCGGCGGGCTTCATCCGGCGGCTCGGGGTGCCCCGCTTCCTCGACGCCGTCGCCGGTACGGATCTGCTGCTGCCCAACGAGGCGGAGGCCGCCCTGCTGTCCGGGCGGGCCGAACCGGCGCGAGCGGCGGCGGAGTTGAGCGCCCGCTGCGGCGCCGAGGTGATGGTGACCCTGGGCGCGGGCGGCGCGCTGGCCGCCGCGCACGGGCGACTGACCGCCCGCGCACCGGCCGTACCGGCGAGCGCGGTGGACACCACCGGCGCGGGCGACGCCTTCACCGGCGGCCTGCTGGCCGCCCGGCTGTCCGGCGCCGACCTGCCCTCGGCCCTGGCCGCGGGCTGCCGCGCGGGTGCGGCGGCCGTGACGGTGGTGGGCGGACGGCCGCCCTCCTGATCTTCCGTCAGATCGGGTCCCACGGGGCCGCTTCGTACAACGACTCGACCCGGGCCAGCAGTTGGGCGTCGATGGGTACGGTGGTGGCGTCGATACCGCTGACCGCCACCGTCCCGCGCGAGTTGCCGACGAAGGCGCCGTCGTAGCCTCCTACATCGGCGAGCCGCACCGGGCGGGTGGTCTGCGGGAGGCCGGCCGCGGCGAGTTCGCGTTCCAGCACCTGGAGGGTGACGCCCCGCAGCAGCGGAGCTTCCGGCCAGACCACGGTGTCGCCCGCGATGAAGCCGATGTTCGTGACGGCGCCCTCGGAGATCGTGCCGTCCGGGCCGGTCAGCAGCGCCTCCTGGAAGCCCTCCGCCTCGGCCTGCCGCACGTAGTAGCCCTGGCCGAAGCCCCCGACGTGCTTGAGGTGCGCCACCGGCCGCTGATAGGGGACGGACTTGAGGCGGTACGGCCCCACCGGCTCTGGCACCGGTGGCCGCACCGCGACCAGGACCGCGACGGGCGAGCCGGGTCCCTCGACCGGCTGAAAGACATTGACCCGCACCGACCCGTCGGTGTGTCCGGCGGACGCCAGGGCGTGCCGTACCAGCGCCCGGACCCGTTCGCCGTCCAGTCCGCCGCCGAACAGTTCCCGGGTCGCCCCGTCCAGCCGCGCCAGATGGAAGCCGAGCCCGCGGACCCGGCCGCCCCGCACCTGCATCGCGGTGAAGTGCCCGTAGCCGCCCAGCACGGGCGCCATCGCCGCCACGGTGGCGGCCTCGCCGTCGATCTCGATCAGCGGTCCGGAACCCGGCGTCATCCCGCCGCCGCCGCGGTCAGATCCAGCTCGACCAACTGCCCCTCGAAGCCGAGCCGCACCACCCCGAGCAACGTACTGGCCGTACTGAACGCCTCCCCCAGCGGCGAGGCGTTGAGCGCGTCCCACACCGCCGACAGTGTCTCCCGGTCCTCGCCGACCACGTAGATCACCGACCTCAGCACATCCCCGGGTCCCGCCCCGGCCGCCGCCAACGCCACCATGGCGTTGGCCGCCACCTGCCCGGCCTGCACGACCGGATCCCCCGGGCCGACCAGCACCCCGTCCTCGTCCAAAGGGCATTGCCCCGCCAGATACGCGACCGGGCCCGCCGCCGCCACCGTCACATGGTGATATCCCGGCGTCGGATGCATCCCCGCCGGATTGAGCTTGACGATCTTCGCCTTCATACCGCCGAGTCTTCCGCACGCCCCGCGCCCGCGCCCACCGCTTTTCCCGGGCCCCGCGCGGGGCATCCCGGGAGACAAAAGGCTCTTTCGGCCTCGCACTGTTGCGTGCGTATGAACATCCTCGCCACAGCCGGGCGGTGCGGGCGACCGGCATGACATGGTTCTCCGAGTTCGTCTGCTTTACCGCGCGGAACGATGTCGCGCGGGTCCGAAAGGCGACCGGTCGGCGCGCCGGCAGCGGTGCGGCCCGGACGGTGAGCCGGCTGATGGACATGTGCCCGATGTGAGGCCCCGCGGGGCGTGACGAGGTGGAGGCGGCGATGTACGCAGGTCCGGGGATGGCTGCTTGGCGGCGGCACGGCCGCGCGGCGGCGTACCTGAACCTGTGCGTCGACCTGCTCCGTGTGAACAGCGCGCTGTGTACCGCCGGCGGCGACCCGCGGCGGAGCTGACCGCTTCCGCCTGACGCCGCCCCGTTCTCCGGGGCGGCCGGTAGTTCCGCGGCCCTCCGCCCCGCGAGGGCCGGTCGCCCGATCCCGCACCGATCCCATGCCGTGGCCGACGTGGGTACCGCCGCCGCCTCGGTGGCCATGGCGCACAGATTTCCGGAGCCCTCTCATGAGTGAAGACCTCGGCACTGTCGTGTCTGCCGACACGACAGTGCCGCCCAGACCCCCCTCGGCGCAGTCCGTGCTTCCGCTGCGCCACCCCGGCCGGTGGCTGGCCACCGCCGTCGTGCTGGTGCTGGTCGCCCAGGCCGCCCACGGCCTGGTCACCAACCGCTTCTACCAGTGGGACCGGTTCGGGTACTGGTTCGTGCGCCCGGTGATCACCGACGGTCTGTTCATCACGCTGGAGGTGACCGCCTACAGCGCCGTGCTCGGGCTGCTGGGCGGCATCGTGCTCGCGCTGTGCAGGCTGTCCCGCAATCCCGTTCTGCGGGCGGTGAGTTGGCTCTACATCTGGCTGTTCCGCTCGGTGCCGCTGATCGTGCTGCTGCTGTTCCTCTACAACTTCAGCGCGCTCTACCACACGTTGAGCGTCGGTGTTCCGTTCGGACCGGCGTTCGCCCGGTTCGACGAGTCGCGGCTGGCCACCGACATGGTGGTGGCCGTCGTCGGGCTGAGCCTCAACGAGGCGGCGTACGCGGCCGAGGTGGTGCGGGCCGGCATCCTCTCGGTCGACCAGGGCCAGCACGAGGCGGCCGCCGCGCTCGGCCTGCCCAAGCGCTACCAGTTCGCCCGCATCGTGTTCCCGCAGGCCCTGCGCGCCATCATCCCGTCGTATGTGAACCAGCTGATCGGCCTGGTGAAGAGCAGCTCGCTGGTCTTCTACGTATCCCTGCTCGACCTGTTCGGCTCGGTGCAGAGCATGGGCAGCACCTACCCGGGGGACATCGTGCCGCTGCTCCTGGTGGCCACCACCTGGTATGTCGTCCTCACCAGCATCGTCTCCGTCGTGCAGTTCTACGTCGAGCGGTACTACTCGCGCGGCGCCCTGCGCACGGTGCCGCCGACTCCGCTGCAGAAGCTGCGGGCGGGCCTGCGAGACCTGCGCGCCCGGGTGCAGAGGGAGGCGGCGCTGTGACCGCCCCGACGCGCTCCGCCGCGGTCGAGGTCCATGACGTGCACAAGTGGTACGGCGCGAACCGGGTACTGCGAGGCGTCAGCCTGACGGTGCGGCCCAGCGAGGTCATGGTGATCCTCGGGCCGTCCGGTTCCGGCAAGTCCACCCTGCTGCGGGTCATCAACCATCTGGAGAAGCCGGAAGTCGGATACGTCAGCCTGGACGGCGAGCTGATCGGCGTACGCCGGCAGGGCGAGCGGCTCAAGGAGCTGAGCGAGCGGGCCATCCTCGGCCAGCGCACCCGGATCGGCTTCGTCTTCCAGAACTTCAACCTCTTCCCGCACATGACCGTGCTGGCCAATGTGGCGGCCGCCCCCGCGGCCACCGGTCTGCTGCGCAAGGCCGAGGCGGAGGAGCTGGCGCGCACGCTGATCGCCCGGGTGGGTCTGGCCGACAAGACCGACGCCTATCCGCGGCAGTTGTCCGGTGGTCAGCAGCAGCGGGTGGCCATCGCCCGTGCCCTCGCGCTGCGGCCCGAGGTCATCCTGCTGGACGAACCGACCTCGGCGCTGGACCCCGAACTGGTCGGCGAGGTGCTGTCCGTCATCAAGGACGTGGCGCGCGGCGGCACCACGCTGGTCGTCGTCACCCACGAGATCGGCTTCGCCCGCGAAGTCGCCGACCGGGTGGTCTTCATGGACGGCGGCCTGATCGTCGAGCAGGGTTCACCGGCCGAGGTGCTGGACAACCCCCGGCACCAGCGCACCCGGGAGTTCCTGAGCAAGGTGCTCTGAACCTCCGCGCGGCCGACCCGGCCGTCCCGCCGGCCTCCGGCCGACCGGGTGCTTCACCCACCCCACGTTCCATCGCCCTTCCCCACCATCACCCCTGCGCGGCCGTCCCGGCTCGCGCACCCTCACTCGAGAAGGACAGCCATGCCCAGCTTCCGCAGCAGGCTCATCCAAGGCCTCACCGCGAGCACCGCCGTCGCCGCCCTCGCCTCCGGACTGGCCGCTTGTGGAGGCGACAGCAGCGCGTCCACCTCGTCCGCCGCCGGGTCCGGAGTGGTGACCGTCGGCGCGTTGTCCAACGGCGCCGCCGTGCAGACCGACCTCAAGGTCTCCGAGGTGGCGTCCCTGCACGCCGAACTACCACCGGCCGTGGCCAAGAGAGGCAAGCTGGTCATCGGTATCGGCGCGCTGCCGACCGGATCGGCGCCGCTGAACTACATCGGCAGCGACCAGAAGACGATCACCGGCGTCGAGCCCGATTTCGGGCGTCTGGTGGCGGCGGTCCTGGGTCTCAAGCCCGTGGTGACGAACGCGACCTGGGACAACCTCTTCGTCGGCATCGACAGTGGCAAGACCGATGTCGGTTTCTCCAACATCACCGACACCGAGGAGCGCAAGAAGAAATACGACTTCGCGTCCTACCGGCAGGACAACCTCGCCTTCGAGGTATTGGGCAGCAACGCCTGGAACTTCGACGGCAACTATCTGAACCTCGCCGGCAAGACGGTCGCGGTCGGCGCCGGCACGAATCAGGAGAAGATCCTCCTGGAATGGCAGACGAAGCTCAAAGCGCAGGGGAAGAACCTGACCGTGAAGTACTACCCCGACAACAACAGCACCTATCTGGCGCTGTCCGCCGGGAAGATCGACGCCTTCTTCGGCCCCAATCCCAGCATCGCCTATCACGTCATCCAGGACGCCAAGACGACCAACCCGACCCGCAACGCCGGTAAGTTCTCCGGTGCCGGGGCGTCACTGCAGGGTCTGATCGCCGCCACCACCAAGAAGGACAGCGGACTGGTCAAGCCGGTCGCCGACGCGATCAACTACCTCATCAAGAACGGTCAGTACGCGAAGTGGCTGGCCGCCTGGAACCTGTCCAACGAGGCGGTCAGCACCTCCGAGATCAACCCGCCCGGGCTGCCGATCACCAACTCCTGACCCGCCACCGACCAGGCGCGGGGCCCCGCTGACCGCCCCGCGCCGGAGACCGGACCCGTGACCCCGTCCGTGACAGCCGTCCACCGCCCGCCGCCCGCCACCGTGCGGCGGCGGGCGGTGGCGGGCACGATGACCGCCGCGTTCGGCGGCTTCGCGAGCTTCAACCTGCTGCTGTCCGCGGTGCCCGCGTACGCGGTGCGCAACGGCGCGGGGCCGGTCGGCGCCGGGGCGGTGACCGGTGTGCTGATGGCCACCACCATGGTCGTACAGCCCCTGACACCGCGGCTGTTCGCCCGGCTCGGCCGGCGGCGGTCCCTCGCGCTGGCCGGCGCGCTGCTCGGGCTCCCCTGCCTGGTGATGCTGTTCCCGGCCGCGTCCGGTCTCGCGCCGGTGATCGCCTCGACCGCGGTGCGCGGGCTCGGCTTCGGCGTCTTCGTGGTCGCCGGGGTGACCTTCACCGCCGAGTTGTTCCCGCCGAGCGCCCGGGGCCGCGCGATCGGCTGGTACGGCGCGGTGGTCGGCGCGGCCGGCATCCTCGGCGCGCCCCTCGGCCTCACCCTGGCCCGGCAGGGCGCCTACCCGGGCGACTTCGTGCTCGCCGCGGCCACCGCCGCGCTGGTCGTGGCCGGCTCGCTCGGTTTCCCCCAAGGGCCGCCCGCCGCCGCCGCGCCGGCCGACATCGCCGCGCCGGCCGGCCGCCGGACCCGGCCCGTACGGGGCGCGCTGCGGCCGCTGGCGGGTCCGCTGCTGGTCGAGGGCGCCACCACCATCGCGTACGGCGTCGTCTTCACCTTCCTGCCGCTGACCGCCTCCGCGGCGCCGGGCGCGCTGCTGGCCGCCCAGGTCGCCTCGCTGCTCGCCCGGCTCGGCTCGGGGCGGCTGGTCGACCGCCACGGCGGCCGTCGGGTGCTGGGCCCCGCCGTGCTGACCGCCGCGCTCGGCGCCGCCGCCGGAGCGGCGCCGCATCACCCCGCGATCGTGCTGGCCGGCAGCGCGCTGTTCGGAGCGGGCTTCGGTGTCATCCAGAACGCCACCTTGGTGCTCATCATGCGGGCGGCGGGCGACACTCCGGCCGGGCTCGGCCTGGCCAGCGTGTCGTGGAACCTCGCCTTCGACGGCGGCACCGGCCTCGGCGCCCTCGCGGGCGGCCCGCTGCTCGCGCTCGGCGGCCCGGCGGCGCTCTTCCCGGCCACCGCGGCCCTGCTGGCCGCCTCCTTGCTGGCGGGCAGGACCAGGGCGGCCGGCGTCGGAGCCGTACCGTGACGGCGGCCCGGCCGGCTCAGGGCCCGGTCACGGTGGCGTTCACGGCTTCCTCCCGAAGTCGACGCGCGGGGTGGGCCTGAAATCCTCCGGACGGACCGGCGCCTGCCCGGGCAGCGGCTTGGCGAAGGGCAGCGGGCCGCCGAGCGACTCCGGATCGGCGGCCAGGTCGAACAGCGCGGTGTAACCGGCCGCCAGGTACAGCCCCTTGGCCTCGGGCTGGCGCGGCCCGGTGGTGAGGTAGACCCGCCGGTAGCCGGCCGCCGCGGCGGCCTGTTCCAGCTCGGCGACCACCCGCCGGGCCAGGCCCTCGCGGCGGTGCGCGCCGTGCGTCCAGATCCGCTTGAGTTCCGCCGTCTGCTCGTCGTAGCGGCGGTAGGCGCCCCCGGCGACGGGCTCACCGGCCCGCAGCAGCAGGAGCAGCAGCCCGCCGTGCCGCGGCTCGAACTCCTCGGCGGGATAGCGGGCCATCTCCCGGCCGACCGCGTTCAGTGCGGGGTAGCGGGCGGTGTACTCGTCCTGGAGCCCGCGCAGCAGCGGCTGGACGAGGGGATCGGTCAGCGCCGCCGCACGTACCTCGTCGACCGGCGTCGTCACCGCAGCGCCCCCTCGAAGGGGGCCGGGTCGGCCGCCGCGGCGGCGGCCTTGGCGGCGTCGCGTCTGGCGACCTCCTCGCGGACCAGCGGGATGACATGGCGGCCGAAGTCGATGGCGTCGCCGAGCAGGTCGTAGCCGCGGGCGGAGATGATGTCCACGCCGAGGTCGTAGTAGTCCAGCAGGGCCGCGGCCACCGTCTCGGGGGTGCCGACCAGGGCGTTGGAGTTGCCGGCGCCGCCGGTCGCGGCGGCGGTCGGCGTCCACAGCGCGCGGTCGTAGCGCTCGCCCCGGCCGGCGATGGCGACCAGCCGCTGCGAGCCGGCGTTCTCCGGTTCCTGCCCGCCGCGGCGGCTCCATGCCCCCGACGCGCGGCGCTCCTTGATGGCGGCGACCGTGCGGTAGGCCTTCTCCCAGGCCAGTTCCTCGGTGGCGGCGATGATCGGACGGAAGGCGACCTGGATCCGGGGCGGCCGGCTGCGCCCGGCGGCGCTCGCGGCCGCCTTCACCGCTTCGATCTGCTGGGCGGTCTGCGCCAGCGGCTCGCCCCACAGGGCGTAGATGTCGGCGACGGCGCCGCCCGCGGCGTAGGCGGCCGGGGAGGAGCCGCCGAAGGAGATGTCGGGGCTGGGCTGCTGCACCGGGAAGACGTCGGCGACGAAGTCGGCGAACCGGAAGTGGTCCCCCTGGTGGTCGAACGCCTCGTGCTCGGTCCAGACCCGCCGCACGATCTCGATGTACTCGCGGGTACGGGTGTAGCGCTCGTCCTTGGTCAGGAAGTCGCCCTCGCGCTGCTGCTCGTGGTCGTTGCCGCCCGTGATGAAGTGGACGGTGAGCCGGCCGTCGCTGATCTGGTCCAGCGTGGCGAACTCCTTGGCGGCGAAGGTCGGGTAGGAGACATTGGGCCGGTGCGCCAGCAGGATCTGCAGCCTGCTGGTGTTCGCCGCGATGTAGGCGGCGGCCGTGCCCGGTTCGGGCGAGCCGGAGCCGTAGGCGAACAGGACGCGGTCCCAGCCGTGGTCCTCGTGCGCCCGGGCCAGCCTGAGGGTGTAGTCCTTGTCGAAGGATCCCGCGCTGCGCGGGGTGGTCTCCGAGCCGTCGTTGGTGGCGGCGATACCGAGGAATTCGACGGGCATGGTGGAGCCTTTCTGTACGGCGTCGGTCAGGTGGGGCGGCGGGATCGGTCACGGTCCCGGGGAGCCCCGGTCGAGCGCGGTCAGGTTCTTGCGGCGGGCCTGCCGCTCGGGGTCGGGGAGCGGCAGCGAGCTGATCAGCCGCCGGGTGTAGTCGGCCCGGGGGGAACCGAGTACCTCGGCCGTCGTGCCGCTCTCGACGATCCGCCCGCGGTGCAGGACGGCCACCCGGTCGGCGACCTGCTCGATCACGGCCAGGTCGTGGCTGATGAACAGGGCGGCGAAGCTGCGTTCGCGCTGCAGTTCGGCGAAGAGTTCCAGCACCCTGGCCTGGACGGACACGTCCAGGGCCGAGGTGGGCTCGTCGGCGATCACCAGTGCGGGACGCAGGGCCAGTGCCCGGGCCAGCCCGGCGCGCTGCCGCTCCCCGCCGCTGAGTTCGTGCGGGTAGCGGGCGCCGTGGCCGCGCGGCAGGCGCACCGAGTCGAGCAGCGACTCGACCTCGGCCCTTACCGCCCGGGCTTCGAGGTCCCGCCGGTGGACGGTCAGGGGTTCGCCGACGGATTCGGCGATGGTCAGCAGCGGGTTGAAGCTGGTCGCCGGGTCCTGGAAGACGAAGCCGATCTGCCCGGCCCTGCTGCCGGCCGTGGCGCGCCGTAGCCGGCGCCGCCCCCGGCCGGTGCCCAGCGGTTCGCCGAGTACGGTGAGCAGGCCGGCGCTGACGCCGGTCAGTCCGGCCACCGCGCGGCCGATCGTGGTCTTGCCCGATCCGCTCTCCCCGACCAGGCCGAGCACTTCGCCGGGGCGGATCTCGAAGCCGACCCCGTCCACCGCGCGGAAGGACGAGCCGCCCAGCCGCCCCGGGTATTCGACGACCAGCCCGGTGGCTTCGACCACGGGCGCCTGCCCCGCGCCGTCCGCGCCCGGCGCGGGCCGGGCGCGCGCGGTCGCGGGATTGCCGAAGTCCGGGACCGCGGACAGCAGTTCGCGGGTGTAGGGGTGCGTGGGCGCGGCGAACAGCCGGCGGACGGGCGCGTTCTCCACGATCCGGCCCTGTCGCATCACCGCGACCCGGTCGGCGAGGTCGGCGACCACGCCCATGTTGTGGGTGATCAGCAGGACGGCCGCGCCGAAGTCGGTACGGCAGCGGTGCAGCAGTTCCAGGATCTCGGCCTGCACGGTGACGTCGAGCGCGGTGGTCGGCTCGTCGGCGATGATGAGCCGGGTGCCCAGGGCGAGGGCCATGGCGATGACGGCACGCTGCTTCTGCCCGCCGGACAGCTGGTGCGGGTAGTGGTCCACCCGCCGCTCGGGCTCGGGGATGCCGACCCGGTCGAGCATCTCGACGGCCAGTGCGCGGCGCTCGGCGCGGGTGCCCCGCCCGTGGGCCCGCAGTCCCTCGGCGAGCTGCCAGCCGATGGTGAACACCGGGTTCAGCGCGGTGGACGGCTCCTGGAAGACCATCGCCGCGCGGGTGCCCCGCAGGGCCCGCAGCCGGCCGGCCGGGGCGGTGAGCACATCCTCGGCCGGGTCCGTCTCGCCGTCCCCCAGCAGCACCCGGCCGCTGGTGGCGGCGGTCGGGGGCAGCAGCCCGAGGACCGACTTGGCGGTCACGGTCTTGCCGCTGCCGCTCTCGCCGACCAGGGCGAGCACCTCACCGGGCTCGACCGACAGGCTGACCCCCTGGACGGCGGGCGCCGGTCCGGCGTCGGTGCTGAAGGAGATGTGCAGGTCCTCGATCCGCAGCAGGTCAGTCATGGACGGCGCCTCCGTCCGGGGTCGGCGCGGCGCCGGCGCGCGCCGGGCCGCGGCGGCGCAGCCGCGGGTTGGCCAGATCGGTGAGGCTCTCGCCGAGCAGGGTGGTCCCCAGCACGGTGAGGACGATCGCCAGGCCCGGCGGCAGCGCGGTCCACCAGATGCCCGAAGTGACGTCCGCCACCGACCGGTTGAGGTCGTAGCCCCATTCCGCGGCGGAGTTGGGCTCGATACCGAAGCCCAGGAAGCCCAGGCCGGCCAGGGTGAGGATGGCCTCCGAGGCGTTGATAGTGAAGATCAGCGGCAGTGTGCGCAGCGAGTTCCGCAGCACATGCCGGGTCATGATCCGCCAGGTGCCGGTGCCGATGACCCGGGCGGCCTCGACGAACGCCTCGGACTTCAGCCGGGTCGCCTCGGCGCGCACCACCCGGAAGTACTGCGGGACGAAGGCCACCGCCACCGAGCAGGCCGCCGAACTCAAGCCCCCGACCAGGCTCGACTGCCCGCCGCTGATCACGATCGACATGATGATGGCCAGCAGCAGCGAGGGGAACGCGTACATCGCGTCGGCCGCGCCGACCAGCAGCCGGTCCAGCCAGCCGCCGAGATAGCCGGAGACCAGGCCGAGCAGGACCCCGGCGAAGACCGAGAGCACCAGCGCGCCGACGATGATCTCCAGCGCCGTCCTGCTGCCCCACAGGGTCCGGGACAGCACGTCGTAGCCGGCGATGGTGGTGCCCAGCGGATGAGCGCCGCTGGGGTGCTGCTGCGATCCGAACAGCCGCCCGCCGCTTTGCAGTTGGGCGTATCCGTAGGGCGCGAGCAAGGGGGCGGACAGCGCGGCCAGCACGAAGATCCCGGTCAGGACCGTGCCGGTGAGCAGCATCGCGCGCTGCAGCCCGGCGACGCCGCGCAGCCGGCCCGGCAGGGGGCTCCGGTGTCGGCGCGGCGCGGCGGCCGGCCGGTCGAGAAGGTCGTCGGCCACTCAGTACCTCACCCGGGGGTCGATCAGCGCCGCCGCGATGTCGACGAGGAAGTTGGTCAGCGCGACGACGACAGCGAACAGGGCCACGATCCCCTGCACCGCGGCGTAGTCACGCACCGTCAGATAGTGCGCCAGTTCATAGCCGAGGCCCTTCCACTCGAAGGTGGTCTCGGTCAGCACGGCGCCGCCCAGCAGCCCGGCGACCTGGAGTCCCAGCACCGTGACCACCGGGATCAGCGCCGGGCGGGTCGCGTGCCGGGTCACCAGCCGGAAGCGGCCCACGCCGCGGGAGCGGGCGGCCTCGATGTAGTCGGCGGACAGGGTGCCGATCAGATTCGTCCGGACCAGCCGCAGCAGTACCCCGGCGACGAGCAGCCCGAGGGTGATGCCGGGCAGCACCGCGTGCCGCAGTACGTCGGCCACCGCGGACCCGTCGCCGCTGCGGATCGCGTCGATCAGATACACGCCCGTGCTGCTGGTCTGATTCCCCAGTTCGAGCTGGACGCCGATACTGGACCGCCCGGAGACCGGCAGCCAGCCGAGCCGGACCGCGAAGACGAGTTTCAGCAGCAGCCCCAGGAAGAAGACCGGGGTCGCGTAGTTCAGGATCGCGAACAGCCGCAGCGCCGCGTCGGGAGCCCGGTCCCGGTAGGCCGCGGCGACCATGCCGAGCGGCACACCGACCGCCAGCGCGACGATCATGGCGTAGCCGGCCAGTTCGACGGTCGCCGCGCCATAGGTGCGCAGCACCTGCGACACCGCCTGGTTGTCGGTGGCGGTCCGGCCGAAGTCCCCGCCCGCCAGCGCGCGCAGATACTCCAGGTACTGGGTGAGCAACGGCCGGTCGTAGCCCGCCTGGTGGAGTTTGGCGTGCAGCTGCGAGGGAGTGAGCCGGTCGCCGAAGGCGGTGGTGATCGGGTCTCCGGTGGCGTGCATCAGGAAGAAGACCACGCTGACCAGGACCAGCACCGTGGGGATCATGAGAAGGAAGCGGATCACCAGATAGCGCAGGAGTCCGTTCCCGGTGGCGCCGCCGGACCGGCCGACGGCGCCGGGAGCCTCCTGGATGAGGGCGCTCATTTCTTCGCGAGCTCCGCCCAGCGGAACTGGTAGGCGCTGTCCAGCTCGGCCGGCACGCCGCTGACCGAACTGCGGGTGACGATCGCGGTGGAGCCCTGCAGCAGCGGCAGCAGCGGCACGGTGGCCGCGACCTTGTTCTGCACCTGCTCGATCACCGCGGTGCGGTCGGCCGGATCGGTGTCGGTCTCCTCCTTCTTGATCAGCGCGAGTACGGCGGGATCGGCGTATCCGTTGTTCACCCAGCTGTTGGCCGCGTAGAAGGAGGCGAGATAGTCGTCGGCGTCCAGATAGTCGGCGTACCAGCCGAGTTGGTAGAGCGGATACAGATCGGCGACGCGGTCGGTGCCGTACTGCGCCCACTCGGTGGACTGCAGCTTGACCTTGAACAGCCCGGTGGCTTCGAGCTGGGTCTTGATCAGGGCGTACTCGTCGGCCGAGGACGAGCCGTAGTGGTCGGTGTTGTACTGCAGGCTGAGGGTGACCGGTGTGCTGACCCCGGCCGCCGACAGGACCTTGGCCGCCGCGGCCTTGTCCGGACCGCCGTGCTGGTCGCCGTAGAGCGCCTTGAGCGAAGGGGTGGCGCCGGTGATGCCGTCCGGGACGGAGGTGTACAGCGGCTGGAAGGTGTTCTTGTAGACCTGCGAGGCGAGTTGCGCCCGGTCGACGGAGTCGGCGACCGCCTGCCGGACCGCGAGCGCCTTGGCGGGGTCGGCCTGCTTGGTGGCCGAACCGTAGGGCTGGGTCTTGAAGTTGAAGACGATGAACCGGATGCCGTTGCCGGAACCGGTGTGTACGACGATCCCGCTCTTGGTGGAGAGGTCCTGCAGGTCGGTGACGGTCAGCGTGCGGTAGACCGCGTCGATGGCGCCCTGCTGCACATCGAGCTTCAAGTTGCTGGCGTCGGTGTAGTACTTCAGCTGGACGTGCGCGGTCTTCGGGGTGCCGAGCAGTCCCCGGTAGGCGCTGTTGGCGGTGAAGGAGACCAGCGAGTTCTTGTCGTAGCTGTCGACCGCGTAGGGGCCGTTCCACGGCTTGGCGGCCACCACGGCGGTGTCGTCCAGGATCTTGTCCGCGGGGAAGACCTGTTCGTCGGCGATGTAGCCGGCGTTGGTGGACAGGACTTGCGGAAATAAGGTGTCGTTGGCCGACTTGAGGGTGAAGACGACCGTGGTGGGGTCCGGGGCCGCGGTCGAGGCGAGGTTGTAGAGCAGCGAGGCCGGGCCGTTCTTGTCGGCGATCCTGAGCTGCCGGTCGAAGCTGAACTTCACGTCGGACGACGTCAGATCATGCCCGTTGGCGAATTTCAGGCCCGCCTTCAGGGTGACGGTGTACTCCTTGGGCCCGGTCAGCTCGATCGCCGAGGCGAGGTCCGGCGCCACCTCCGACGAGCCGTTCTTGGCGCTGAGCAGCGTGGCGTACACCTCGCTCTCGATCGTTCCCGATCCGGCGTCCCAGGACCCGGCCGGGTCCAGGCTGGTCACCTGGTCGGTGGTGCCGATGGTGAGGGACGCGGCCGAAGTCCCGGCGGGAGTGCCGTCGTTCTTCGCGCTGGTGCAGGCGGTCAGGGCCACCAGCGCCGCCGTGCCGAGGGACAGGGCGGCGAGGCCGTGCCGGACAGGTCTGAGCTGACGGGGCATCAGGTTCTCGTTTCCGGGTAAGGGAGGGACGCGAGCGCGCCGGGCAGGGTGCGGGGCGTCGCGACGGAGGATCACTCGGCGGGTCGGCGGCACTGCCGACCGGTCGTCACCTGGGACAGAGCGAACCGCGCACCGTCGACCGGGCGACGTGGCGGTGAGATGGGGGTGAGGGTGGGGGTGGAACGGAGTGCGGGTCCGGTCTCAGCGGACCGGGCACGGCCTCGGACACAGGGCGCTGCTCACCCGGAGCAGATCGACGTGCCGGCGCACGACATGCAGCTCGAAGGACCCGTACGGGTGGAACGTGCTGTCGGAGCATCTCTTGCGCACGTGATCACCCCCGTGTTCATCCGGCCCCGCGGGGCCTCGCGCTTACAGGACGTCGTCCTGTCGGGTCGTCACCTGGAGCACCCCACCGCGATGGAGGGTTGCCGGTCAGCAAACCAGGGTTTCACGCTGACGCTCATAACCGGGGATCACGCTAACCGCTCGACGGCATTTAGACAATGGTGCCGAGCTGGCCGGGAAGTGTCCTCGGCCCTGCCGGCGGGGGGAAAACGAAACACCCCCGCACGGGGAAAAACTGTGTCCGAGGGGGGACTTGAACCCCCACGCCCGGTAAAGGGCACTAGCACCTCAAGCTAGCGCGTCTGCCATTCCGCCACCCGGACCAGGTAGCCCGCCGCGACCCTGAAGTCGCGGTGGCAGGGACACGATACCAAGGATTGACGGCGGTCCTCACCTGGGATTCCGGCGCCCGGGCAAGGGGATCGGGCGCGGGGTGCGGGAAGGGACGGCCCGGGTCAGGAGGGGTCGGCGGGGCGCGGGCGGGCGGCGATGGCGCGGTGGTGGCGCACGACCTCGTCGATGATGAAGTTGAGGAACTTCTCGGCGAAGGCGGGATCGAGGCGCGCGTCCATGGCCAGCCGGCGCAGACGGGCGATCTGGTCCGCCTCACGGGCCGGGTCGGCGGGCGGCAGGTGGTGGGCCGCCTTGAGCTCGCCGACCTCCTGGGTGCACTTGAAGCGCTCGGCGAGAAGGTGGACGAGAGCGGCGTCAAGGTTGTCGATGCTGCCGCGCAGGGCCCGCAGCTTCTCCAGTGCCTGCTCGTCGCCCATCAAGGTGCCCTCGGCGCTCGGCTGGTCGTTCATCTCGCTCTGCCATTCTGGTGAGTCGGTGGGTACCGCTGCGCGGCCCACCTCACCCTATGACACGCTGCTGTGACGGCAGCGACCGCACAGTGAGACGACCGGGGCTGGTGAGACATGGGACGAGTCACCGAACGGCGGCGTGTACTGCGGATCAGGGACGGTGCCGCCGGGCACCGGGCGGACACGCTGGTGGCCGAGGAGCCGCTGGAAATCCGCCTGAACGGGCGTCCGTTGGCCATCACTATGCGTACTCCGGGTGATGACTTCGCACTGGCGGTCGGTTTCCTGGTGAGCGAGGGGGTGCTGGCGGCGGCCGACGAGGTGACATCGGTGGTGTACTGCGCCGGCGCGACCTCCGACGGGACGAACACGTACAACGTGGTGGATGTCACGCTGGCGCCCGGAGTGCCGATGCCGGACATCACACTGGAGCGCAACGTCTACACCACCTCCTCCTGCGGGCTGTGCGGCAAGGCCAGCCTGGACGCGGTGCGCACCGCCACCCGGCTGCCGATCGCCGAACCCACCGGCCGCTGGCTCACCCCGGCGCTGCTGGCGACGCTGCCCGACCGGCTGCGGTCGGCGCAGGCCGTCTTCGACCGGACCGGCGGCCTGCACGCCGCCGCGCTCTTCACTGCCGGGGGCGAACTGCTCGACGTCAAGGAGGACGTGGGGCGGCACAACGCGGTGGACAAGCTGGTGGGGCGGGCGCTGCGGGACGGTCTGCTGCCGCTGGCCGACCGCATTCTGATGGTGTCCGGGCGGGCCTCCTTCGAGCTGGCGCAGAAAGCGGTGATGGCCGGCATCCCCGTGCTGGCCGCCGTGTCGGCGCCGTCCTCACTCGCGGTGGACCTGGCCGCCGAGTCCGGTCTCACCCTGGTCGGCTTCCTGCGGGGCAGCTCGATGAACGTCTACGCGGGCGAGAGCCGGATCGCGCTGCCGGCCGCGCAGACCGAACCGGCGGGCTGAGCGGGCTGAGCGGGCCGGCGGCCGACCGGGCGGGCGGGCCGCGAGTGGACGGCGGGTGCGGCGGTCAGCGGCCCGCCGCCCCGTCGTGCAGCTCGCGGAGGATGTCGGCGTGGCCGGCGTGCCGCCCCGTCTCCTCGATCATGTGCACCAGGATCCAGCGCATCGACGGCGGGGCGGTCTCGCGCAGCGAGCGCGCGCCGGGCCGCCCGAGGTCGTCGCAGCCGGCGATCACCGTGTCGGCCCGGCGGATCGCGTCCCGGTAGGCGGCGACCACGCCCGCGACGGTCTCGCCCTCGGCCGGCGTGGCGTCGTCGTCCCAGCGCTCGCGGTCGGGGCCTTCGTACGCCCAGACGAACCAGTTGAGTTCGACCGCGGCGAGATGCCGGACCAGGCCCAGCAGACTGGTCCCGGACGGTACGGCCGGGGTGCGCGCGGCGGCGTCGGGGACGTCCTCGACCTTGCGGACGACGGCTTCGCGCAGGTAACCGAGGAAGGTCAGCAGGGTCGCCTTCTCATCGGCCTCGACCTCCGGCGGGCGCAGGTCGGCGGTCCCCGGCCCGGCCGGTGACGGGTCGGGCGCACGCGTCGCGGTCCCGGTCGGCTCGATCGTTCGGCTCATGTCGGTCATCACGCCACGCTACCGGGGCGGCGGCCCGCCGCGCCCGCCGCCCGGCGAGCACCGGGGCCCCGGTGACCACGGCGCTCACGGCGGGGGCCGGTCATGGGCCGGATGGAGCGACCGTGACCGGGCGGCGCAGATTTCGTGCAGATCCGTGACCGCCCGCCGGCCCCCGGCGCGCCGGGAGGCGCCGCGGCCCCTTGTCAGGCCCGGGATGCGCGACTCACCAGTACAAACGTCCGAAAAATCGGTTACCACCGCACCTCTCCCGCTGACTCCGGAGATCGGATACCTTACGGGCCCCGCGGGAGTCCCCTAGGAGAACACCAGTTGCGTCAGTTCACTGTTCCCCCACTGGTCACGGCACCACAGGCAGGAGGCTTGGCGGACGCCGTGTTCGGCAACGCGTCGCAGAGCCCGGACGCCGTAGTGCTCTGCCGCGCGGACGGACAGGGCGGCTGGGTCGATGTGACGGCGTCCGAGTTCCGCGATCAGGTCCTCGCGGTGGCCAAGGGGCTGCTGGCGCAGGGTGTGCGGTTCGGTGACCGGGTGGCGCTGATGTCGCGCACCCGCTACGAGTGGACGCTGTTCGACTTCGCACTGTGGGCGGTCGGCGCCCAGTCCGTGCCGGTCTACCCGACGTCCTCCTCCGACCAGGTGCGGTGGATGCTGCACGACTCGGGCGCAGTCGCCGCGATCGTGGAGCACGAGGACCACGCGATGACGATCGGCGCCGCCGTGGACGAGCTGCCGCGGCTGACCCGGCTGTGGCAGCTGGACGCGGACTGCGTGGCCGAGTTGTCCGAGGCCGGCCGGCATCTGGGCGACGACGTGGTGGAGCGGCACCGGCTGGCGGTGACCCCGGACGCGATCGCGACCGTCATCTACACCTCGGGCACCACCGGGCGGCCCAAGGGCTGTGTGATCACCCACGGCAATTTCATGGCCGAGACCGACAATGTGGTGGCCCGCTGGGAGCCGGTCTTCGCCGACAAGCCGAGCGAGGTGCCGTCCACCTTGCTGTTCCTGCCGCTGGCCCATGTCTTCGGCCGCATGGTGGAGGTGGCCTGCGTACGGCACCGCATCCGGCTGGCCCACCAGCCGAGCATGGTCGCCGCCGATCTGATGCGGGACTTCGCCTCCTTGCGGCCCACTTTCGTGCTGGCGGTGCCGTACGTCTTCGAGAAGGTCTTCCAGGCCGCCCGCCACAAGGCCGAGGCGGGCGGACGGCTCGCGGTGTTCGACAAGGCGGTGGAGGTCGCGGTCCGGCACGCGGAGGCGACCGAGGCGCGGGCGTTCGACACCGGGCCCGGGCCCAGCCCTTCGCTGCGGATGCAGCACCAGCTCTACGACAAGCTCGTCTACAGCAAGGTGCGCGACGCGCTCGGCGGCCGCATCCGGCACGGCATCTCGGGCGGCTCGGCGATGGAACGCCGGCTGGGCCTGTTCTTCTGCGGCGCCGGCGTCACCATCTACGAGGGCTACGGCCTCACCGAGTCCACCGCGGCGGCCACCGCGAACCCGCCGGAGCAGACCCGGTTCGGCACCGTCGGTCTGCCGGTGCCGGGCACCACGGTGCTGATCGCGGACGACGGGGAGATCTGGCTGAGCGGCGGCCAGATCTTCGGCGGCTACCTCAACGACGAGAAGGCCGGCGGCGAAGTGCTGCGGGACGGCTGGCTGGCCACCGGCGACCTCGGCGAGCTCGACGAGGACGGCTATCTGACCATCACCGGCCGCAAGAAGGAGATCCTGGTCACCAGCGGCGGCAAGAGCGTCTCCCCCGGCCGGCTGGAGGACCGGGTACGGGCCCACCCGCTGGTCGCGCAGTGCATAGCCGTCGGCAACAACCGCCCGTATGTGGCGGCGCTGGTCACCTTGGACCACGAGGCGGTGACGCACTGGCTGACGATGCGCGGCAAGCCGGCCATGACCCCGGCGGAGCTGGTCGGGGACCACGAGCTGGAGAGCGAGATCCGCCGCGCGGTGGTGGCCGCCAACACCCTGGTCTCGAAGGCCGAGTCGATCCGCACCTTCCGCATCCTGCCCGCGCAGTTCACCGAGGCGCACGGCACCCTCACCCCGTCGCTGAAACTGAAGCGGCGGGCGATCGAGAGCGCGTTCGCGTCCGAGGTCGAGGCGCTGTACGGCGCCTGACGGACCGTCAGCTGTCGTCCTCGGGGCCGGCCGCCCTCCCCGGAGCCCAGCGGTCCTGGCACAGCTCGCGGACGGTCCGCTCCCGCGCGGCGCCCGGCCGGAAGCCGTACGGCGGCTCGGACGCGGTCCAGGTGCCGCCGTCCAGCCGGACGGTACGCAGCGCGAAGGCGTGGGCACCACCCTCCCGGGCCACGAACAGCTCGTTGTAGCCGTTGCGTTCCTCGGTCTCGCTGGTGGCGAGCGCGGGCGCGCCGGCGATCCGCATGGTCCACGGCGGGTCGAGGCCGAGGATGCGTTCGGCGGCGGCGAAGGCGAGGTGGGTGTGGCCGTGCAGGACGAGCGCGGTCTCGGCGGCGGACAGCGCGCGCTTGACCTGGCCCGCGTTGACGATCCCGGAGTACGGCGCCACTTCGACGGTCGGCACCGGTGACGGCGGGTGGTGCAGGGCGGCCACCGTGACGTAGCCGGTCTCGGCGGCCAGCCGGTCCAGGACACCGCGGGCCACCAGACCGGGGTCGAGGTGGTCCGGCTCGGGCAGTGGTTGGCCGGATGCGGGGTGCTCGGGCTGGGGGTGCTCGGGCTCGGAGTGCTCGGGCTCGGAGCGGTCAGGGCTCACGGTGGGCGCCCGCCCCGGCTCCGGGTCCGGGACCCCCCGGTCCTCACCGCCCGACTCGGCGGTGCCGAGCAGGGCGAACCGCAGTCCGACCTCGGGGAAGGTGATGTAGAGCCGCCGGGCGCCAGGATCGGCCTCGTGCAGATCGGGGTGCGGGTAGTCCCTGAAGGTGTCGGCGAACCACTGGTGCCGGGCCTGCGGCGACGGGTCCCGCACCAGATTCCAGGACACGTCGTGATTGCCGCCGACCAGCAGGACGCGCGGGGTGCCGGCCGGCAGATCGCGGTGGTCGGCCAGCAGCTGTTCCAGCGCGCGCAGCCAGACCAGGGCCTGCTCGCCGTTCTCGTCCAGCGGGCGGTCCACCACGTCGCCGGTGACGACCACCAGGTGCGGGGCGCGGCCGTGCTCGGCCAGCTGCCGTACGTGCTGGAGGTAGCTGTCCATCGGGCTGCCCGCGCCGGTCTTGGTGGCGATCGCCAGGGCGCCGGGGGCCTTGTCCTTGACATCGACGTTCTTCCGCATGCTGCCGCCGTGGTGCAGGTCGGAGATGTGGTGGATCCGCAGCACCTCCGGCAGGTGGTGGGCGAGCACCGGGTCCTGGGCCAACCGCAGGCGCTCGGTGAGGCCGTCCGGCGGGAGTTCGGCTGCGGGTCCGGTCAGCCCCGCGTCCCGCCAGCGCCCGGCCCGCAGCCGGGCCCGGTGCTCGGGCGCCAGGCCGTTGTGGAACCACTGCTCGATGTAGACATGGTGGCCGCCGAGAGCCTCCTCCGCCGCGGCTCGCAGCAGCGCGGCCGGATCGTCCAGCCGGCCGGGCCGCTCCTCGGCGCTCCGCAGGGCGAGTTCGAGCAGGAAGGGGGTGTGCAGCCAGGCGGGTTCGTGCTCGCCCAGCCAATGGATCAGTGCCGGGGCCCAGTCGGGGGCGCGGGCCGCCATCCGGGCCTGCTCCACGGCGTCCAGCGGTGGCGCCGACCGTACGTCCTTCGGGCCGTCGGGGCCCAAATGGGCGATGAGCAGGTCGTGTTCGGCGGGGGTGGCGAGGACCACGGCGGTGCCGCCCGCCCGGTGCACCCGGTCCAGGCACTCGGCGAGCCCGGCCGCCTCCAGGCCCCCGGCCGCCAGCGCGGGCTCGTCCACGATCAGCAAGCCGCCCGCCCGCACCGGGAGTTCGGCGGCCGGGTCGGTCAGCCAGGGGAATCTGGCGGCCCGGATCGCCGGGGTGGCCGCCCGCAGGTCGACCAGCGTGGTGGTGCCCGGCGGCCGGGCGTGGGCGATGCCCCTGGCCAGCCAGGTCTTGCCCGCCCGGCGCGGCATGACCACCAGCCAGGCCGCGCTGTTGGGCGGGCTGGCGTCGAGCAGCGGCCGGACCCAGCCGGGCGCCGCCCACCCCTCCCCCAGCCTGATGTCCAGCGCGGGATCGTAGGCCTGGCTGGGCCGGAAGGCGTTCATCCGGACATTCCTCCGTCACGCAGCGAGTTCTCGTTCCTGGCGATCCACTCCAGCAGTGGCGGATCGTGCAGCCATACCTCGCCCGGCCCCAGCAGCCCGACCTCGCGCAGCTCTTGGCGCTGCGCCGGAGAGGGCGCGGCGGGCAGTTCGCCGGGGGCGGAGAGCAGCGCGGCCATGCCGGCCCGCCCGATCTCGGCCCAGCGGGCCCTGAAGTGCTGGCTCCATTCGTCGAGCAGCCGGTAGGTGATGAGGTCGCGCAGCGCGGAGGCGCTGGTCAGCGGCGCGAGGTCGTTGTCCTGCACGGCGCGCACCACCGCGTCGCCGACCGCCTGGAGATAGAACGGCCAGGTGCCCACCGATTCCACGATCCGGGCCGCGGTGGTCTCCCGGGGCAGATTGACCCCGAGGTTGGCGGCGGTGCCGGTGAGGAAGTCCAGCGCGTCGCCGACCTTCAGCGGGCCGAGCGAGCGGGCGTTGACGTCGTTGCCGAAGCTCGATCCCGGTACGGTCAGCGCCTGGCGTACGACGGACTGCCAGTCCTTCTCGGTGCCGGTGTAGACCAGCCAGGCGCCCGCCTGGCCGAGGTCGCGCAGCCAGGAGACGGCGGCCGGGGCGTAGCCGGCCAGCCGGCCCACCTCGTCCAGCAGGAACATCAACCGCCCGGCCCCGATGCCGGAGGCGGCCTTGTCCAGCAGCGCCTCGGCGGGCCCGGCCGCGCCGCGTACGCTCCGGTCCAGCAGTACGGCCAGCGCGTCGGGGCTGTCGATCGCGGAGCTGGGCTGCGGTACGACGAGCCGGTGCACCGCCTGGAAGCCGTCGGCGACCAGCCGCCGGTGCAGTTCGTTCAGCACCCAGGACTTGCCCGCGCGCCGCGGCCCGAGCAGCGCCGCCGAGGTGCTGGAGGTGTACCGGTCGCGCAGCCAGGCCAGTACGTCCTCCCGGCCGACCGGGCGGCCGGTGCCCGCGCCGACCCGGAACTGGTCGGCGGCCTTGGGGGTGTCCTCGATCCGGAACGGCCGCCGGGTCTCCGGCACGCCGCTGTCCCGGTCCCGGACCTGCTCGGCGAGCCGGTCCAGCGCGTCGGTCTGCCCCCGGCGGCTGGGACCGCCGTCCAGCAGCGCGACCTGGATCTCGACACCGCTGCCGGGGCGGAAGGCCCGGCCCGGGGTGAGGCTTCTCGGGAGCAGCTCCGGATCGATCACGCCGTGGCGCGAGAGGAGTTCGTACCGCTGCGACGTCTCGGCGGACAGGCCGAGCAGCAACCGGTCCCGCACCGCGAGGTCCCGCCGGACCGGGGAGAACCGCCCGAGTGAGGTGGTGACGACGACCCGTACGCCCACGTCCGCGCCGTCCCGGATCAGCGTCGTCAGGTCGAGCATGAAGTCGGACGTCGAACTGGAGGCCGGCATCAGCTCCCAGTGGTCGACCAGCAGCACCAGATACGGCAACCGCTGGGCGGTCGGCACCGCCTGGCGCTGGGCGGCGAGATCCGCGAAGCCGCCGGCGGCCAGGGTCTGCCGGCGCGTGTAGACGGTGGCGTTCAGGTGGCCGAGCAGCCGCCCGATGCGGTCCGGCTGATTCTGCCCGGCCACCGCTCCGCAGTGCGGCAGCGCGGTCAGGGCCAGCAGGGCGCCGCCGCCGCAGTCGATGCCGAACAGATGGACGTCGGCGGTGCTGTGCTGCCGGGCGACGGCCGCCGCGAAGGTGCGCAGGAATTGGGAGCAGCCCGAGCCGCGGATGCCTTCGACGAACAGCGAGCCGGTGCCGGCCAGGTCGAACAGGGCCGGCTGCGGGGCGAGTTCGTCCAGCGCCTGCTCCCAGCCGTAGGCCACCGGCGCGAGGTCGCGCCCGCCGGCCGGGGCCGGGATCTCGCTCAACGGGACGACGGTCGGCAGCGGCGGGGGCAGCGGTCCGGGCGGGGCGGCCACGCCGAGGTGCCGGGCGGCCGAGGCGACCGCCTCGACCAGCCGGTCCAGGTCGGTGGGTCCGTCCGGGTCCGCGAAGGAAGGGGTCGGGCTCGGTATCGAGCCGTCGGGCATCAGTTCGGCGATCTCCACCCCGTGCGACCGGGCGGTGCCGGGGCCACCGAGCCGGGCGGTCTGCATCTGCGCCAGGTCGTCGGCGCCGGTCCTGACGAAGGCGCGGCCGGGACTGGCCGGGGAGATGCCCAGCGCGTCCGGGGCGTCGATGACGTCCCTGCTGTCGCCGGCGTTGATGACACGCAGGGCGACCCGCAGATTGGTGGCCGCCCTGATGTCCGGAGAGAGCACGCCCGCGGAGCGCTGGGTGGCCAGGACGAGGTGGATGCCGAGCGAGCGGCCCCGGACGGCGGTGGCGACCAGGCCCTCGATCAGGTCGGGCAGTTCACTGGCCAGCGCCGCGAACTCATCGACCACGAAGACCAGTCGGGGCAGCGGCGGCAGGTGCCCGCGCCGGTCGCGCAGCGCCTGGTAGTCGGCGATGTCCCTGGCGCCGTATTCGCTCAGCAGCGACTCCCGGTCGCGCAGCGCCGCCGCCAGCCGGCCCAGGATGCGCCGGGCCTGCTGGCTGTCGAGGTCGGTGATGACGCTGGTGACGTGTGGCAGGGCGGCGAGCCCGCCGAAGGCGCTGCCGCCCTTGTAGTCCACCAGCACGAACAGCATCTCGTCCGGCCGGTTGGCCACCGCGAGCGAGCCGATCCAGGCCCGCAGGAACTCGGACTTGCCCGAGCCGGACGTGCCGGCGACCAGTGCGTGCGGTCCGTCCCTGACCAGGTCGAGTTCGAACGGCTGCCCGCCGGCCAGCCCGACGGCCACTTTGGTGGCGCGCGGCACCACCTCCCAGCGCGTCGCGATCAACTCGGGCTCCGGGTCCGCCAGACCGAGCAGCTCCAGCAGTGGCACCGCCTCGAAGTCCCGGGCCTGCTCCTCGGCCGCCGCGTCGCGCAGCGGCGCGAGCAGTCGGCCGAGCTGCTCGAACCACGGCGGCGCCGGCAGATCGGGGAGGAAAGCGGTCGGCGCGGCGCCCTCGGTCGCGGCCTGGATCGTCCGTTTCTCCAGATCGACGACGGCCGCGCAGCCCGCGGGCAGTTGCTTCGGCTCGGACTCCAGGCAGACCACGTACACGCCTGCGGCCGGTCCCTCCCTGAGCAGCGTCGAGATACCCGGCAGGGTGAGGCGGCGGCGGGCGCCGTCGAGGACGAGCAGCACGCCGGCGCTGCCTCCCGCGCTGTGGCGGCCGCTCCGGCGCCGTTCGGCGACCAGCTTGAGCAGGCGGCCGACCTGGTAAGTCTGCTCGGAGGGGTCGGCGAAGACTCGGGGCGTGTCCCGCTCCTCAGGTCGGGAGACGGGGCGCGGCAGCCACCGCAGCCAGCTCCACCGGGCGGCCCCTTCGGGATCGGTGAGGACCTGGACGGAGAGGTCTTCCGGGCTGTGCAGGACGGCGGCCTGCGCGGCGAACCAGGAGGCGAGCAGGCGCGGTCCCTCGTCCGGACCGGTCACGCCGAGGACACCGAGCTGGGGCATCGACAACCGGGCGGACAGCAGCAGCAGTTGCTCGGCCGGGTAGGACAGCGCCGACCGCCGGACCGGGTCGACGGCGCCCTGGGGGACAGCCATCACGGACAGGCCGCAGCGCAGTGCCAGGAAGTCCGGTTCCGCCGGACGCCGTTCCCACAGTCGGCCGCCGCCCAGGCCCGCGATCGACAGCAACGCCGCCGGGCCCGGGGACGTGTGACGGTCCCCGGTGATCTCCCGGACGGCCGAGCCGATTGCGATCACTTTGCGTACGGACCGAAGCGGGAGGAGCAGCTCGGCAATGAGCTGGCTCGTGTTCCGTGGCGGCGTGTCTGCCGCCCGCGCCCGTCCAGGGGCGGGGATGCCGGTGATCACCTGCTGTCGCGGTGTGCGGCGGACCAGTCGGCTGCCTCCGGGGCCTGCCGCGGCGCCCTCGAACGGAGCGAAGGTCACCGTAGGCGCCGGTGTCCGGTGGAACTCCAGGACGCGGCCGCCCACGAGCAGGGGTTCACCCTCGTTCCACGGCCTCCATCCCGTGACCGGTCGCCCGCCCAGCATCACAGGGCTCCGCCCCGACGCCGAGACGAGCACCGGGCCGTCGGCGGGAACGCGGACGCGGGTGCCCGATTTCGCGGCGATCAGCAGGTCGACCGGGGCTTGTCCCGGAGCCGGGACACGGTAGGGGAAACGGGTCAGGCTCCCCAGGTCCTGTCCAGCGACCGTCAACAGTTCGAAAACGCCGTCCTCTTCCGCTGGTTCACCACGCAGCGGCCCGCCGAACCCGACCCTTACCCCGTCGCGCAGCGGCGAGTCGGCGAGGAGCATGCGGCCCGGCAGCGGCCCGCTCGCCGTATGGAGCGAGGGGGCTCGGCCCAACCGAAGCCTGCCGCCCGTCTCCTGACGGGAAACCGACTGGGGCGGAGCCCCCCACTCCCGCGTGAACCGCACGGCGATCCGTGCCAGCGGTGTCGACTCCGGCGCGGTCAGGGCGATGTCGTGCTCGGTGCCGTCGGGCAGCACCACGGTCAGCAGCCTGCGCATCAGACCCCCTGAGCCCGATCCGCCGCCGGCAGGCTGCCCTGCTCCTGGAGTTGGCGGGTGCGGGCGCTGAACTCGGCCTGCCAGTCGGCCGTCTCGGATTCGATCTCGCTGCGCACCGCGGCGACCAGTCGGCCGATGAGGGCCAACTGCCGCTCGATCTCGGCGGGTTCGAGCGGACCGTGGGTGCGGGCCCCGGCCGGTCCGGCCCGGATGACGTCGGTGGCCCATTCCAGCCGGACCGCGTTGAGTTCACCGCGCAGCGAGTGCGCGACCGCGATGTCGCGCATCCAGGTGGAGGACAGTCCGAAGAAGTGGTCGAAGCCCTTGCAGCCCGCGGCGACGGCGAGCAGCACATAGCCCCAGCCCTGTCCGGAGCCGCCGGCCGCGGCCGTGCCGAGCGGGACGGCGGTGCCGGCCACCGCGAAGGCGATGGCCAGTCCCTGGAGCACCCGGGAGCCGGTGCGCTTGCGCTTCTTGTCGCGCAGATACCAGTCCATGGCGTCCTCGGCGCTCTGCTCGGCCCACGCGCGCAGCCCGGCGAGCGCTTCGCGCTGGGCGGCCGGGTCCTCGGCGCTGATCACCGGGAAGGGCCGCAGCGCGAGGTCCCTGGGGTGTTTGGGACGCCGACCGGTCCGCGGTCCGTTGCCCCCGGTCGTTCCCGTCGCCCCCGCCGGCGCCGCCGCCCGGCCGTCCGGATGTGCCATCGGCCCCCCGCTCCCCTCACGGCTCACGCGCCGCCACGGATCGTGAGGTTATCGGCTCGGACGGGCGGAGGGCGCCCTAACGGGACGATCGGCCCGGCCGACACCGATCCGGGGCACGGCGGGAGGACCGAATCGTGAAGTTTACGTACGCCCCACTCCGTAACCGGCTCGCAAGACGCCGGGGCGAGCACTGTTCATGTGGGCGCCATAGCATCTCCCGCATGCTGGACTACGACGTCGAGGCGGCGCGTTACGACGCGACGCGCGGAGGCGTGCCGAGGGCGCGCTCCGCGGCACGGGCGATTCTCGCGCTGGTGCCCGAGCGGGCTCGCAGCCTGCTGGATGTGGGGTGCGGTACCGGTCTGGTCACCGAGCGGCTGATCCGCCCGGGGCTGCGGGTGTTCGGGGTGGACTGCTCACCCGCCATGGCGCAGATGGCCGCCGGGCGGCTGGGCTCGGGGATGATCCTGGGCAACTGCCACCGGCTGCCCTTCGCCGACGACTCGCTGGACGCCGTCACCTCGGTCTGGCTGCTCCACCTGCTGCCGGACGCTCCCTCGGTGATCGCGGAGTGCGCCCGGGTGCTGCGGCCCGGCGGCCTGTTCGTGACGACCGTCGACAAGGGCGCCGGGCACGGGACGGACAGCGATGTGGAGGAACTGCTCGCGCCCTACCGGAAGCGCAAGGCGTACGACGCGGCGACGCGGGTGCTGGCGGTGGCCTCCGAGCACGGGCTGCGGCGGGTGGGCGAAGCCCGTTTCACCGGGCACGGGCAGGGCCGGTCGCCGGCCGGCACCGCAGGGGACGTGGCCCGCGGCCACTACGCCTCGGCGCTGACCCTGGACGAGCGGCAGACGGACGCACTCGTGGCGCGGCTGTCGTGCCTGCCCGATCCCGAAGTGCCGCGCGCCGATCCCGTATACAGACTGCTCGCCCTGCGCAAGGAAGCCTGAGCCGCACCTCGGGCGCGCCGCGCGCCGCGCCCGGCCGGGGACGGTCCCGGCTCACCCGCTCAGCCGGGAGAGTTCCGCCACGACCGCCTCCTCGACGCGCTGGTGGGTGACGCCGAGCGCGGTGAGCGCCAGGGCGGTGGGATCCTGCTCGTCGCTGAGCACACCGAGCAGGATGTGCTCGGTACCGATGTAGTTGTGGCCCAGGCGCAGCGCCTCGCGGAGCACCAGTTGCAGGGTCTTCTTGGCTGCGGGGCTGATCGGCAGATGCCCGCGCAGCGGCTTCTTCTCGGTACCGGGGGTGGCGACGGCGGCCCGCACGGTGTCCGCGTCCACGCCGAGGCCGGCGAAGACCCGGGCGGCGAGGGTGTCGGTCCCGCCCAGCAGGCCGAGGATCAGGTGCTCGGGTCCGATGGCGCTGTGCTTGGCCTTGCGGGCCACTTCCTGGCCCTCGGCGATGGCCTTGCGGGCCCGGGGGGTGAAGCGGGTGAAGCTCGCCTCCAGGGAGAGGAGTTCCAGGTCTTCGGGCAGCTTGGGCACGAAGCGCTTCTGCGCGGCCTGCTTGCTGACCCCCATGTGGCTGCCGATGTCGGTCCAGGATGCGCCGGCCCTCCTGGCCTGGTCCACGAAGTGGCCGATGAGGTGGTCGGCGACCTCGCCGACGTGGTCGGCCACGCTCATCGCGTGTTCGAGGTCCTGGAGCGGGTCGCTGCCCGGGTTCTGCTGCTTGACGTAGTCGATGAGGTCGTCGAGTCGCACCGGTTGCTGGGTCATACGTCAACGATAGGTTGACGATCGGGGACCGTCAACCCAGGGTTGACGATGGAGTCCTCGACCCGTCCCGCGCCGGCGGCAGCGGGTCGCGGTCCGGCTCCGCGCGGGGCCCGGCGAGCCAGCCGCCGAAGAGCGAGTGCAGCGCCTCCGCCCCGGTCAAGGGCTCCTCGGGAAGCGGGAGTTCGGCGGGATGGAGCAGGAAGGGACGGCTTTGCGGGCCGCCGAGACCGCCGTGCGAGCCGGCCTGCTCCTCGAAGGCGTACACCGCGCCCGTGACCGGGTCGCAGGCCGAATTGATCATCAGGTCCGCGACATGCGGGAAGCCGTCCGTGCGCAGTACGGCCGCCGCCGCGCCCTCGCCGAAGGGGGCCAGCGGATCGGGCCCCACCACCCGGCCGGTGGCCACTTCGTGCTCACCGCCGCCGGGTCCCAGCACCAGCGGCCCGCGTTCGGCGCTGTTGACCAGGACGAAGCCGATCCCGGGGTGTCCGGTGAGCAGGTCCAGCAGATCGGGGCTGCGGCGGCGGATCTCCTCCAGGGTGGCCCGTCCCCCGATGTCGGGGAAGGTGACCAGGCCGAGATTGCCCGAGGCCAGCACGATCGGCTCGGACGTCGGCCCGGCGCACTCCGCCTCCTCCGCCCGCCGCCCCCGCTCGGGCCTGCGCAGCGCGGCGCGGGCCGCCGTCCTCGCCTCCGCGCCGCCCTTGCCCCGCGCCCGCCGCCCGTGCTCGACGAGCCCGCACCCGCTCCGCACCAACTCCCGCAGCCGCACCCCGTACGCGCCCTCGAAGGTCTCCCCGCCGCTCTGCCCGTGGTCCGACAGCAGCACGATCCGGTAGGGGCGCGGAGCGTACCGGGCCGCGTCCGCGATCATCCGGACCGAACCGTCCAGCCGGGTCAGCACCTTGCGGGCGTCCTTGCTGTACGGGCCGGAGTGGTGGGCCACTTCGTCGTAGGCCACCAGGTCCGCGTACACCGCGGAGCGCCCGGCCAGCATGTCGCCGATGACCGCCGCGACCGCCACGTCCCGCTCCACGACGGTGGCGAACGCGCGCAGCAGCGGATACAGCCCGCCGCGCTTGATCCGCGGCCGGTCCCCGCGTATCCGCGCCGCCGAGGACTCCAGGATCTCCCGGCCGACCTCCGCGCTGAACGACCAGGCGGTGCGCACCGCGTTGGCCGGGTCGGAGAAGTAGGCGAAGTAGCCGGAGCGCGGCCGGTTGAAGGTCCCCGCGCGCACCGCCACCGACATCACCAGCGCGGACTGCTCGGCGCCGCCGCTGAACAGATTGCCGCGGCTGGCGCCGTCCGAGGCGAGCAGGCCGGGCGATCCGGTACGCGCCACCGCGCGGCGCTCCAACTCGGCGGCGCTGGACGGGCGGTTGCAGACCATGACCTGCCCGGTCTCCTTCTCGTACCAGCGGAAGGCGGGCACATCGTGGTTACTGCCCTGGAGGATGGCGAGTTGGCTGGCGCCGGTCTGGCTGCTCCAGTCGGTCCGCCACGGGGTGAGCCGGTGGGTGCCGCCCAGCCAGTGGGCGACGGTCGGCATCGCGGGCGGGGTGCAGGTCAAGGCGTCGTGCAGCACATCGTGGCCGACGCCGTCGAGTTGGAGGAAGACGGTGCCGGGGGCGGTGGGCGGCGGCGGGTCGCCCGCGTGCCGCCGTCGGCGGCCGGCCAGCCGGGCCAGCCGGCGCCCGTAGACGGCGTCGTCGCGTACCGCCAGCGCGGTGCTGGTGGCGGAGGAGGCGGCCGACATCACCGCCGCGATCACCACCGCGGTCGCCGGGGCCACCTCGCCGCGGCCGTCGGGGACGAGTCGCAGCGCGATCAGCAGCAGCGAGCCGTTGAGGAAGAACACCAGCGCGCCGAGCAGCAGCGCCGGCACCAGCAGCAGGGCGCGGACCAGCAGCGGCCACACCAGCGCGCTCAGCACACCGAAGGCGCCCGCGCCGGCGCCGGCCGTCAGCGCTATCCGGGTGGGGCTGTCGCCGCCGGGCGCCTCGATCGTGAAGTCGGGGAGGATGCCCGCCAGTAGGGCCAGGGTCGCCGAGGAGACCGCCCACACCACCAGGACCCGTCCGACGGTGCGCAGGGCGCTCCGGCCGGCGGCCCGTCTTCGACTCTCTCCCGGCTGAGGCACCCCTCCAGCCTGCCATATCAGCAGGTCCGGTCGGCTCCGGGCCCGCGGGCCCGCGGCCGGGCGAGGGCATACCCTCGGGGCTTACGGCAGGTGCCGCCCGGGCGCCGGCCGGTGAAGGGACGGGCGCGGTGGCGGTGGAGATCACGTGGTGGGGTCATGCCACGGTGACCGTGCGGGATTCCGGGGTACGGGTGCTGACCGACCCGCTGTTCGCCCGGCGGCTGGCACATCTGCGCAGGCGGCGCGGCGCGGTGCCGCCGCCGGTCGCGGCCGAGGCGGACGTGGTGCTGGTGTCGCATCTGCACGCCGACCATCTGCACCTGGGCTCGCTGCGGCGGCTGGCCCGGGGGACGACGGTGCTGCTGCCGGCCGGCGCGCTCGCCGCGGTGCCGGGCCTGCGGCGGCTGCGCGAGCGGTTGCGGCTGGTGGAGGTGACGGCCGGCGACGTACTGGAGTTCGGGAAGCTGACGGTCCGGGCGGTGCCCGCGGCGCACGACGGGCGGCGGCTGCCGTACGGGGGGCAGCGGGTCGCTGCGCTGGGCTATCTGCTGACGGGCGAGGCCCGGACGTATTTCGCCGGGGACACCGGGCTGTTCGACGCGATGGCCGAGGCGGTCGGACCGTGCGACATCGCGCTGCTGCCGGTGGGCGGCTGGGGGCCGTTCCTCGGCGCCGGGCATCTCGACCCGGAGCGGGCGGCGCGGGCGCTGGCCGAACTGGCGCCGCGGGCGGCGGTGCCGGTGCATTACGGCACCTACTGGCCGATCGGGCTGGACCGGGTCCGGCCGCATGAATTCCACTCGCCGGGCGAGGAGTTCGTCCGGCTGGCCGCCCGGCTCGCCCCGGGGGTGTCGGTGCACCCGCTGGACCACGGGCAGAGCGTGCTGGTCGAGGACACCGCGCGGCACAGCGCCGTCGGCCCGGCGAACGGCGAGCACCGGGAGCACCGGGAACACCGGGAACATCCGGAAAGCCGCCAGGGCCGGGACAGCGGCACCGGACGGGAGAGCGCCGGATGATCGGCCTGCTGGCGTCGGCGGCGGCGCATCAGCAGTCGTCGGGCGGTGCGACGCAGGCGGTCGGCTATCCGACGCTCTTCCTGCTGGTCGTGCTCGGGTCACTGGTCCCGGTGGTGCCGACCGGGGCGCTGGTGTCCGGCGCGGCCGTGGTCGCCTTCCACGACACCGAACCGGTGTCCCTGGCCCTGGTGTTCGCGGTGGCCTCGGTCGCGGCCTTCATCGGTGATGTGGCGCTGTACTGGCTGGGATCGCGCGGGGCCCGCTCACGCGGCGGCTCCCGCTGGCTGCACCGGCTCCAGCAGCGGGTGGACGCGGGCACGCTGGAGCGGGCCGAGCGCCGGCTCGACCGGCACGGCGCCGCGGTGCTGGTGCTGTCCCGGCTGATCCCGGCGGGCCGCATACCGGTGATGGTGGCCTGCCTGCTGGCGGAGATGCCGCTGCGGCGCTTCGTGCGCGGCGATGTGGTCGCCTGCCTGGCCTGGGCGGCGGCCTATCAGGTGATCGGCGTCCTCGGCGGCTCGCTGTTCCCCGAGCCCTGGCAGGGAGTGGCCCTCGCGGTGGGCCTCACCTTCGCCATCGCGGCGGGACCGGCGGTGGTACGGCGCTTGCGCGGGCCCGGAAAGGGTGCGCAGGCGGGTCCCGGAGCGGGTCCGGCGGGGCGTCCGGAGACCGAACCGCCGGTGCCCGCGCCCTGAGCGCGGCCGGAGTCCCGGCGTGTCCGGCACGTCCTGCGGGGTCAACTCCCCTGCTCCGGGGTCCGGTCGGCGCCTCAGTCGCCCAGCATCCTCAGTCCCCCAGCACCCGCGATCCCCCCACCGGCAGGTCCCACAGGGCGCCGCGCGCCAGCTCCGCCGCCGTCCAGGCCGCGTGCAGGCGGCGCAGCGGCTCCAGCGGGGGTTCGCTGGACAGCAGGAAGGTGGCCCAGTGCATGGGGGCCATCGCCGCGGCGCCGAGGTCGAGGAACGCCTGGACGGCCTCCTCCGGGTCGGTGTGCACAGGCTTGAGCATCCCGCGCGGGGCGTACGCGCCGATGGGCAGCAGGGCCAGCCCGATCCCGGGGTGCGCGCGGCCGATCTCGCGGAAGCACGGGCCGTAGCCGCTGTCCCCGGCGAAGTAGACGCGCGGCCCGGCGCCGTCCGACAGCACCCAGCCGCCCCACAGTGTTCGGCAGCCGTCGGTCAGGGCGCGCCGGCTCCAGTGGTGGGCGGGCACGAAGTCGAAGCGCACGCCGGCCAGTTCGGCGGACTCCCACCAGTCCAGTTCGGTCACCCGGGTGAAGCAGCGCCGCCGGAACCAGCCGCCGAGTCCGGCCGGCACGAACATCGCGGTGTCGCGCGGCAGCCGCTTGAGGGTGGGCGCGTCCAGGTGGTCGTAGTGGTTGTGGCTGATGACGACCGCGTCGACCGGCGGCAGCGCCGACCAGGGCACCCCGACCGGGGTGATCCGGGCCGGGGTGCCGGGGATGCGCCGCGACCACACCGGATCGGTCAGTACGGTCAGCCCGCCGATCCGTACCACCCAGCTGGCGTGTCCGGCCCAGGTCACACTGACCGTGTCCGGTCCCGCCTGCGGTACCGCCCCGTCCGCCACCGGCAGCAGCGGCACGTCCTTCAGCGCGTCGGCGGGCGGCCGCACCACGCACTCGCGCGCCACCCGGACCAGGTCCCGTGCGGCGGGCAGCGGTTCGGTGAGCCGGTCGGTGAAGGAACGCGGCCAGACGCGGCGCTCGCCCAGCGGACGGGGACCGGCCAGAGCCCGGCGCTCGGTCTGGTGGGTCATCACGCCTCCCTTACGGCGCGGGCCGCCCCGCGGGCAGGCCGGAGCTGTTCCGGTGCTTCGCCGGGTGCCGCACGGACGAAGACGCCCGCTCAGCCACGGCGCACCCGCAGCGGGGAGTCGGCCGGGCCGCCGCCCGCCGCCTCCCCCTCCGGCTCGGTGAAGGCCGCGCCGAGGGCGGCCAGCGCGGCGGCCACGTGCGGGACGGCGACCGGATCGGCGGCGGCCAGCGCGGTACGCCGCTCGGTCTCGGTGCCGCCGTTGAGCGCGCCGGTGTCGATCCGGACCCTGGGCTCCAGCGGGTCGTCGCCGAAGCGCTGCCCGCCGAGCACGCGCCGGCCGAGGACGGCGGTCAGCCGCGCCTCCAGCACCGCGGCCTTCATACCGGGCGCGCCGAGCATCGGGTAGAGCTGGAAGCCGGCCTTCGGCGGCCGGCAGACGGCCCCGGCCTGGACGATCGCCCGGTAGGCGGCGGCCGCCACCCGGGCGTGCAGCCGGTTCGCCGCCGCGCTGCGGTCGGTCACCTCGGGCGGTTCGGTCAGGACGTGGGCGGTGGCGGCGCCGGCCGGCCCGGGCAGCACAGCCCGCAGGACGGCCAGCACCTCGACCGCCCGCTGCCGCCAGGCCGCGCCGTGGCCGGTGCCGGGGAAGCGGGCGAGCGCGGCGGGTACGGACGCCGGGACGAGGGTCGCGCCCAGGTCGGTGAGCACCACGGTGTGGTCGGGCAGCATCTCGGCCGGGCTCAGCAGCACCGTGTGGTGGTGGTGCAGGGTGTCGCTGTAGGTCTCGTCGGAGACGATCAGCAGCCCGGCCTCGGCCGCCGCCTCGCAGGTCTCGTGCAGCAGCTCGGGCGCGGTGACGGTCCCGCTGGGGTCGTCCACCGCGGACAGCAGCAGCAGCCGGGGGTCGGCGCCGTCCGCGCGGGCCCGCCGTACCGTCTCCAGCAGCGCGAAGGGGTCCGGCACGCCGCCGCCCTCGGCGGCGGTGGGCACCGTGTGGACCCGGCGGCCCAGCAGCCGGGCGACGGGGGCCTGCCAGGCGGCGGCCGGACGGGCCAGCACCGGATCGCCGTCCACCGCGGCCAGCAGCGCGAGCAGCAGCGGCTCCGCGCCGGGCGCGGCCAGTACGTGGCCGGTGTCGGCGGCCAGGCCGCGGCGGGCCCAGTAGCCCTCGGCAGCGGCGAGCAGGCCGGGTCCGCCGCCGGGAGGCTGCGGTCCGGCCGCGGGGTCGAGATGCGCGTCCCAGTACGTGGGCACCGGCAGACCGGGGTCGGGCCGCAGGTCGTACGGGAGGGTGAGCCGCATTCCGCACCTCCGCTGCATGGGGGCCCCACCAGCGTGCGGGCCGTAGGGACCAGCTTCCCCCGGCGCGCGCTTTCCCGCAGCGCGAGCGGGCGCGGCCGCCCGCTCCGGGAAGTGCCGCTCCCGGCGGTCAGGACCCCAGCAGCCCGGGCAGCTTCCGCATGTCGTCGAAGACCGTGGTGTCCGGTCCTTCGAGCCAGGCGGCGGGGGTCAGGCCGCCGTAGTAGCCGTAGGAGCGCATGCCCGCCGCGCGGGCCGCCTCGACGCCGTAGCGGCTGTCCTCGACGACCAGGCAGCGGGCCGGTTCGACGCCGAGACTGCGGGCGGCGTGCAGGAACAGGTCCGGTGCGGGTTTGCCGCGGGCCACGTCGGCGGCGCTGAAGACACGCCCTGCGAAGCGTTCGTAGAGCCCGGTGAGGCCGAGGGTGTGACGCAGTCCCGCGTGGCTGGTGCTGGACGCGACGCAGCTGGGCAGGGTGAGCGCGTCCAGTGCCTCGACCACGCCGTCCACCGGGGTGAGTTCGCGTTCGAACGCCTCGCGGTACAGCCGCCGGTACGGCGTGTCCCAGCCGTCGGGCAGCGCCCGTCCGAGATAGCGCTCGATGTCGGCGGTCATGTCGGCGAAGGAGCGGCCCACGAACCGCTCGACGATCTCCTCCTCGGTCAGCGGCCAGCCGAGGGCCGCGAGGACGTCGACGTCGACCTTGACCGCGATCTTCTCGCTGTCGACGAGCACCCCGTCGCAGTCGAAGATCACCAGTTCCGCCGCTGGCCACTTCTTCCGCCGGTCCCGCGGCTGGTTCTCGCTGCTCACCCGGGGAGAGTACAGCGGCCGCTTGGCGGCGCTGGCGCAGGGTAATCGGACGGTCATGACGTATCCCTGGAAAAGCTGGGACAGGGCGCTGTTCGCCCATGTGGCGAGCCGGCACTGGCCGGGCGCCGAGCCGGTGCTGCCCCGGTTGAGCCGGTCCGCCAACCACGGCCGGCTGTGGTTCGCGGTGGCGGCCGGCATGGCCGTCACCGGCGGCAGGAGCGGCCGGCGGGCCGCCGCGAGGGGGCTCGGCTCGCTGGCGCTGGCCTCGCTGACCGCCAACACGGTCGGCAAGGGCGCGGTGGGCCGGGCCAGGCCGATACTGGACGCCGTTCCGGTGATACGGCGACTGCACCGGCAGCCGGTCACCTCCTCCTTCCCGTCCGGCCACTCCGCCTCCGCGGCGGCCTTCGTCACGGGCGCCGCCATGGAGTCCAGCGCCTGGGGCACCGTGCTCGCGCCGGTGGCCGCCAGCGTGGCCTTCTCCCGGGTCTACACCGGCGTGCACTACCCCAGCGATGTGCTGGTGGGCTGCGCGCTGGGGGTCGGCGCCGCGCTGACCGTACGGGCGCTGCTGCCGCCGACCTCGGCGCAGCCCGAGCCCGGTCCGGCCACCCGGGCGCCGTCACTGGAGGAGGGCGGGGGCCTGCATGTCGTGGTCAACGCCGCCTCCGGGCCGCCACCGCTGCTGATGACGCCCGCCGAGCGGATTCGCACGGTGCTCCCGCAGGCCTCGGTCACCGAGCGGACCGAGGACGAGGATCTGGGCGAGCTGCTGGAGAAGGCGGCCCGCTCCGCGCTGGAGGCGGGCGGCGCGCTGGGGGTGTGCGGCGGCGACGGGACCGTGGCGCGGGCCGCCGCGATCGCGCTGCGGCACGAGCTGCCGCTGGCGGTCTTCCCCGGCGGCACCCGCAACCACTTCGCGCTCGACCTCGGCTTCGAGTCGGTGGAGGACACCGCGGTCGCCGTGCTGGCCGGCCGGGCCTCGACGGTGGACGTGGCCCGCTACACCGACGCGGTCAGCGGCGAGAGCGCGCCCTTCCTCAACACCTTCAGCATCGGCTCGTACCCGGATCTGGTACGTGTCAGGGAGCGCTGGTCGCGGCGGGTGGGCAGCTGGCCGGCCAGTGTGCTGGCGGCGGTGCACGTGCTGCGGACCTGCTCGCCGGTCGATGTGGAGATCAACGGCCGGCCCCGGTCGGTGTGGCTGCTGTTCGCCGGGAACTGCCGGTATTCCAGCTGGGGTCCGGCGCCGGTACGGCGGCGCGACCTGTCCGACGGCGCGCTGGACGTGCGGATCGTGGACGGTGGTCCCTTCGCGCGCACCCGGATGATGGGCGCCGCGCTGACCGGTGTACTGACCGGTTCGCCGGTGTACTCGGTGGCGGTGGTCCCCCGGCTGCGGGTGCGCGTGCCGGGCGAGGGCGTCCATCTCGCCTATGACGGCGAGGTGGCGACCGCGCCCGGTGAGCTGGTGCTGGACAAGGTGCCGGGGGGCCTGGTGGTCTACCGGGGCGGGCGGCGCGGCGGACGGTCGCAGCGGTCGAAGCGGACCTGACGGCGCCGGGACCCGGCCCCCTGGCAGGGGGCCGGGTCCCGGCGGCTCGTTCCGGTCCGGTCCCGCTTCCGGTGTCAGGTGCCGCCCACGAGGCCGGCCAGCGCCTTCACACCCTCGCCGGAGATGCTCAGCGCGTCCGGGCTGCCGGTGTCGATCGACAGGATCAGCTCGTCCGACGGCCAGGCGCCGCTGAGCGCCGCGAGCTGCACCAGCCGGTAGCGGCGGGTGGTGGGCAGCGCTTCGGCCATCCGGGTCTCGGAGGTGAAGACCGGGACCAGCTGCCGGCCGTCGTCCTGCTCGTAGACCGGGAGCTGGATCTCACGGGGCGGTTCGGCGGCGGCGGAGCCGTCCGCGCCGCCCGGGCCTTCCAGGCTCTCCGGGCCCGCCGTGTTCCCCGGGCCCTGCGGGTCCTCCGGGAACTCGTCGAGGGCCGGGACCGGCAGCAGGACCTCGCTCACCGCGAGGGTGCTGAGCGCGATGACGTTCTCGCTGCCTTGGGCTATCTCGTGCAGGGCGCGCTGTGCCGGGGGCAGGGCGCCGTCGGGGTTCATGCCGTCCGGGTTGATGTCGGTCATGCCGGTTTCCTCTCGCCGCGTCGCTTCGAGGTCGGGTCTTCCGAGATCGGGTGTCCGAGGTCTGGGTAGAGGTCGCTCAACGGTGCCGCTGTGGGTCCTCCGGGGCCGCTGAGACTGTCGAGGTGGCTGAACCCGGCGCGTACCCGGAGCGCCGCCGACCATGCCGTCCGGCGGCCGAAAACGCTTTGACCTCATCCGGAGCCGGCCGGTTACCGTGCCCGCATGGTCGCCAAGAGCGTGTCGCCCGTTGTCCTCCATGGCCGCTTCGTACGCCTGGAGCCGCTCGATCCCAGCGGCCACGCCGCCGATCTCTTCGCGGCGGGCGGCGGTGACGAGGAGGTGTGGCGCTGGCTGCCGGCCGAGCCGCCCCGCAGCGAGCGGGAGCTGCGCGCGCTGGCGGCCGGGGTGGTCGCCGCCTCCGAGTCCGCGGGCGGGCTGGCCTTCGCGGTGGTGGAGCGGGCCGGCGGCCGGGCGATCGGCTGGAGCACGTACCACGATGTGAGCACGGTCGACGAGCGGCTGGAGATCGGCTGGACCTGGTACGGCCGGGCACACTGGCGCACTGCGGTCAACACCGAGTCCAAGCTGCTGCTGATGACGCACGCCTTCGAGGAACTCGGCATGGGCCGGGTCGCCTGGAAGACCGATCTGCTCAACACGCGGTCGCAGCAGGCCATCGCCCGGCTGGGCGCGGTGCGCGAGGGTGTCTGGCGGCGCCACCGGCTGCGTTCGGACGGGGTGACCTGGCGGGACAGCGTCTTCTTCTCGATGCTCGCCGCGGAGTGGCCGGACGCCAAGGCGAGACTCGCCGCCCGGCTGGCGGCCTGAGCGGGGGGCTCGGCGGGCCGGTGGGGACATGTGCGAGCCTGCCGGTATGCGATACATCATCATCGGCGCGGGGGCGGTCGGCGGGACGATCGGCGGACGGCTGTTCGACAGCGGTCGCGAGGTCGTCCTGGTGGCTCGCGGCGCCCATGGACGAGCGCTGCGGGAGCGCGGACTGCGACTGGAACTCCCCGACGGCACGCGGGAGTTGGCAGTACCGGTGGCGGACGGTCCGGAAGAGCTGACGCCCCGCGACGACGATGTCCTCGTACTGGCGGTCAAGACCCAGGACACCGCGGGCGCGCTGGAGGTGTGGGGTGGGTACGGCGACCGGCCGGCGGTGGTGTGCGCGCAGAACGGGGTGGAGAACGAGCGGCTGGCGCTGCGCCGCTTCCGTGATGTGCACGCCATGTGCGTCTGGCTGCCTTCCGGTCACCTCGAACCGGGGGTGGTGCAGGCACCGTGCGCGCCGCTGACCGGGATCCTGCATCTGGGGCGCTACCCCTCGGGCGCGGACGCGACGACGGTACGGATCGCGGCCGACCTGGCCGACTCGGGGTTCGGGGCCCCGGTCAGGGAAGAGGTCATGGCGTGGAAGTACGCCAAGCTGCTGGCGAACCTGGGCAACGCGGTGGACGCCGTGTGGGGAGGGACCGGGGGCGACCGCGCGGCGGAGCTGCTCGACCGGGCCGGGGCGGAGGGCACGGCGGTGCTGGACGCGGCGGGGATCGCGTACATCGGTGAGGAGGAGCGGGCCCGGGAGCGCGGTGACAAGCTGCTGGTCCAGCCGATGAAGGGTGCCGCGCGGGGCGGCGGTTCGTCCTGGCAGAGCCTGGTGCGCGGGACGGGCTCGATCGAGACCGACTATCTGAACGGCGAGATCGTGCTGCTGGGCCGCCGGGTGGGGGTGCCGACACCGGTCAACGAGGCGTTGCAGCGGCTGGCCAACGTGTTCGCGCGGGAGCGCCGCCGGCCGGGTGAGCTGACGGACGACGAGCGGGCGGCGCTCCTGGGATCGCTGCCGGAGGCGTGACGCGCCGCCGGGTCTGCCGGGCGGTTACTCCTCCGCCCCCATCCGGAAGTCGTAGGCGGCGGGCAGCGGGTGCTCGGCCCGGGCGCGGGCCCGGACGGTGTCGTCCACCGGTCCGTCGCCGGCCAGCAGCGCTTCGGCCACGGCGTACCAGGTCTCGCTGAGTTCGAGCGCCCCTTCCCGCAGGTCAGCCACCTCGAAGCCCTGGTCGAACAGGGCGCGGGCGCCGGGCGCGTCGCCCCGGGCGAGCGCGGTCCCGGCCCGCAGCAGCCGGACGCGGCCGCTGTCGAACGGCTCGCCGCCCCCGGCCGCCGGCTGGGTGAGGACGCGCTCCGCGTCGTCCGCGCGACCGGCCGCCAGCAGGGCGGGCACCGCCTCCCGCAGCAGGGCGCGCTGGACGGCCCGGGCCTCCTCGGCGGTGTCCTCGGTCCAGTCGGTACGGTCGAGGAAGGCCGTACTCAGGCAGTCGTACGCGGCCAGATACCGTTCGGCGGCCCGCCGGGTCTCCCCCGCCTCGGTCTCGGCGACCGCCAGGGCGCGCAGGGCCCACGGCGAGAGATGGGCGGCCAGCGAGCGCTCCCAGCTGCGGACCGCCTGGGCGCGGTCGCCCGCGGCCCATTGGGCGATGCCGAGGTGGTAGTCGCGGAACCACGCGTCGCCGGGGCGGGTGTCGGCGGATTCCAGCAGGTCGCGCCACTGCGGGGAGACCGGGCCCGGGCCGGGCGCGGTGTCGGCGGGCGGCCGCGGGAAGACGCCGGTCAGCAGCAACTCCAGCCAGGGCCGCTGGGCTTCGCCGAGCGTGTCGGCCGGGAAGGGCGTGCCGGGCAGGTCGTGGTGGCCGCGTTCGGCCTCCAGGGCGCCCCAGCCGGAGCCGGCCGCCAGGATCTCCTTGGGCTCGGCGTCGGCGACGTCGAGCCACCTCGCGCAGGCGGCCTCGACGGTGGCGCGCGGGAGGGCTGCTTCCAGGGCGCGGGCGGCCTCGGCGCGGGCCGCCGCCCAGTCCGGGCCGTGGACGAGCGCGGGATCGGCTGCCAGCGGGCCGTACGCCTCCAGCCAGCAGAAGGAGGAGTCGGCGGGCATCGGGATGTGTTCGAGCTGGGTACGGGCCAGGCCGGCCTGGATCTCCAGATAGCCGCCGGTGCCGGGTTCGGTGAGCCACTCCTGCCAGCGCCGGCCGCCACGGCCCTGGCCCCACCGGAAGAGCTTGCGGCCGCGCAGGAGGTCGGTGGAGGTCTGGACGAGGCCGCGGCCGGCGCCGTCGAGGGCGGTGATCCAGCGGCGGTCGTCGTCCCGGATGTCGAAGAAGTGGTCGGCGGCGTGTTCGGAGCGGGTGGTGTAGGTGAGGTCGGGGCTTTCCCCCTGGCCCGGGTGGTCTCCCGGCCCTCGCCGGTCTTCCGGGCCTCGCGGGATGGGCACATGGCTGAGGGTCCGGGTGTGGCCGAGGTGCCAGGCGGCGTCGGCGGGGGCCAGCACCCGGGTCTGCTCGGTCTCGGGCACCGCGATGTTGGACCACCAGTAGGCCGGGACGGTGCGGTCGTGCGGATTGCGGACGCGGACGCCGACGTGGAGGAAGTCGGATTCGGCGGGCAGCCACAGGTCGATCTGGAAGGGCAGATCGCGCAGCCGCTCCCATTCCCACAGGCGCAGCATCTCGCCGCCGTCCGGGGCGGGGACGCGGGCGGCGTGCAGCGGGGCGCAGGTGTGCGCCCAGTGGCCGGTGGCGCCGAGGTTCCATTCGACCCCGCCGGAGAACCAGGCACCGGCGAGCGCGAAGCCGGCGGGCTGGAACACCGGGTTGCGGTAGAGCAGTTCACGTCCGGTCGGCTTGTGCAACAGGGAGTACAGCCGGCCGCCGAGGCCGGGCAGGACGGTGGCGCGGACCCGCTCGTTCTCGATGACGAGCGCGTCGAGGCGGGTCGGCGCGCGGTCGCGTCCGTAGCCGTCCAGCATCCGGACCGGAGTCAAGGACCGCAGCGGGGCCCAGCCGATCTGCCGGGCCATGTCGGCGGGCAGTCCCCCGCGGTCGCGCGGTCCCGGCCGGTGGATGCCGTCCGGCGGGCGCAGGGCGGGCAGCGGGTTCTCCGGGCCGAGCGGGGCGGCCGGAAGACTCAGGTCGGTACGTCGCACGGTCGTAGCCAAGGCCACCTCATCCTGCCGCGGGTGGCCGCCTCTGCTGCGGCGGCCGGCTGATGACCATGGAACAGCTTTCCCGGCCGGCTGACCAGTGCCCGTCGTCGTCCGGATCACCCGAAGGGCGGGGCCGGACGGGCGGTTGACGGGGCGTCGGGACCTCGGCGCGATGACGATTCCGCGCTCGGGTCGGATGTCGGTGGTCGCTGCTACAACGGACGCCATGACGACTTCGCACGCCCCGCTCCCGGGAACGCCTTTCGCCGACCGGCTGGCACTCATCGAGGAGCGCTCCGCCGCGTTCCGCGCCTGCGTGGAGTCGGCGGACCCCGGGGCGCGGGTGCCGGGCTGTCCGGACTGGACGACCCGGGAGCTGGCGGCGCATCTGGGCCGGGTGCAGCGGTTCTGGGCGGCGGTGGTCGCGGCGGGCCCCGCGCGGCGCCCGCCCGCCGAGGGGGCGGCGGGGGACGGCGGGCCGCCGGAGGAGCTGCTCGCGTGGTCGGCGCGGTCAACGACGCTGCTGCTGGACGCCCTGCGGGCGGCCGGTCCGGACGCCGTCTGCTGGACGTGGTGGGCGGAGTCGGGCCATCCGGCCACTGCGGGCGCGGTGGCCCGCCACCAGGTGCAGGAGGCGGCGGTGCACACCCGGGACGCGCAGGAGGCAGCGGGCGCCGCCCAGCCGCTTCCGCCGCAGGTGGCGCTGGACGCCCTGGACGAGTTCCTGCATGTCGGCTTCGGCTCGATGGACGGCTGGCCGCACTCGCCCGCCCGTGTCCTGCTGGCCACCGACGAGGGCCCGTCCTGGACGCTGATCCTCGACTCGACCGGTGCCTCGGCGATACGCGGCGGTACGGGCGGGCGGCCGCGGCCGGGCGCGGCCCTGTCCGGCCCGGCGAGCGAGCTGCTGCTCGCCCTCTACCGCCGGGTCCCGTGGGACGGCCCCGCGCTGCGGATATCGGGGGATCAGGATCTCGTACGGCAGTTGGTGGTCTGGCCGCCGCTCGGTTGAGGACGTACCGTCCTGACGGAGGGGTGATGCCCATGTCAGGTCGAGGGTGGCGAGCGGCCGGAGTGGCGGCCGGGGCGCTGGCGTTGCTCGCCGGCTGCACCGCCGGCGGTTCGGAGCCGGCCGACAAGGCGCCGCCGGCCGTGGCCTCCGCTCCCCCGCCGGTGGGCAGCATCGCGCATCCGCGCCCGGTGGAGTGCGTCGAGGGCACCAGCACCTACCGGCCGCCGACGGCGGCCCACGGCGCTCCAGCGAAGTCGGGAGCCCCTTCGGGCCCGGCCTCGGCCGCGCCGCCCGCCTCCAGGAACGATCTGTCGGCCGGCGGCCTGATCCTGCACGGCGCCGCGGCGCTGGCCGACGGTGACCAGCAGGCCCGCGGGGTCCACAACGCCGACGGCTGGCACTACCGCGTCGACTCCGAGGTCCAGGACTCCCGGCCGGTCACCGTCACCATCGGGGCCGAACAGCGTGCGAGGGTCGGTCTGCAGTACGGGATCGGCTACGGCATGTCCCCGGCCCCCTCGGTGTCCTTCCACGGCTGCCCCGGCGCCTCCACCGTCTTCATCGGCGCGTTCTTCGTGGCCGGGGACGGGCGCGCCTGCGTACCGCTGGACGTCCGGGTCGGCGACGGTCCCTCGCGGCGTGTGGTGATTTCCTTTTTCGACGGTCGCTGCCCTGCGTAGGGTGGGGCCATGACCGAGCCCACCCCCGATCCGACCCCTGGCACCGGCCCCGCGAACGACCCGGCCGGCGCCCCCGATCCCGAGCTCGTCGAGTTCGCGACCCGGCTCTTCGACCTGGCCCGGCAGGGCGACGCGGCCCAGCTGGCCGCCTATGTCGACGCCGGGGTCTCCGCGAATCTCACCAACGACCGCGGTGACACACTGCTGATGCTCGCCGCCTACCACGGGCACGCGGGGGCGGTGCGCGCGCTGCTGGAGCGCGGCGCCGAGCCGGACCGGATCAACGACCGGGGGCAGTCGCCGCTGGCCGGCGCGGTCTTCAAGGGCGAGCAGGACGTGATCACCGCGCTGCTCCAAGCCGGCGCCGACCCCACCGCGGGTACACCCTCGGCCGTCGACACCGCCCAGATGTTCGGCAAGGACGAACTGCTGGCGCTCTTCCGCGGCGAGTGACCCCTCGTCAGGGCTTCCGGGCTTCCGGGCTTCCGGCCGCGGCTCGCTAACTGATCGCCCCGGTCCGTTCGGCCAGCCGCGCCGCGCCCCCGGGAGTGAGGGAGCCGTGCAGCCGCAGCCGGGAGATGCCGCCGTCCGGGAAGATCTCGATCCTGGCGTGAGTGGCGGGCAGCCGGTCGACCAGGAAGCGGTGCAGGGTGTCGGGCTGGAGGCGGACCCGGGGCAGCAACTGGACCCACGCGCCGTCGGCGCCGTCGCGTACCGAGAGCGACGCCCAGCCCGCGGCGTTGCCCTTCAGATAGGCGGTGTCGATCTCCACGGCCCGGATCCGGCCCTGCTCCACCAGCCGGTACTGGATCCAGTCGTGCCCGCTGTCGCGGCGGCGGCGAGTCTCCCAGCCCTCGTCCATCCTGCCGGAGCGGCCCGGCAGGATGGTGTGCTCCGGCGGCGAGTAGAAGCGGTCGGAGGCGTCTTCCACCATGCCGCCGTTCTCCAGCGCGACCAGGTCGAAGGTGCCCAGTTCGGCCAGCCAGCCCGGATCGGGGACCACTTCGCCGGGAACCCGCAGCCGGGCGATGCCGCCGTCGGGATGCTGGCGCAGCCGCAGATGGGTGAAGCGGCGCTCCAGGTGGACGGTGAAGGCGTTCTCCGCGTGGCCGCCGATCTCGGTCCGGGGAATCAGCGGGGTCCACTCCACCTCCGGGTCGAGCAGGTCCCCGGGTGCGGCGGACAGGGAGTGGGAGGCCGCCTCCACCGAGACGGCCCGCGGGTAGTTGCCGCGGAAGTGCGCGGTGTCGACGACGATCCCGCGCACGATCCCCGGCGCCCCGAGCCGTACCAGCGCCCAGTCGTGGTCGTCCGGATCGGGGTGCGGCGCCCGCTCGGACCGGCCGCGGCGGCGCCTGGTCTCCCAGCCGTCCATCACCTTGCCCTTGTGGCCGAAACGCTCGGGGTCGAACCCCGCGGGCCCGGGCAGCAGCAGATTCTCCCGCTCGGCGAAGAACTCGTCGTTGGCGGCGATCACCCCGGCGCCCAGCCGCCGGTCGGCCAGGTCCGCCAGCCCGGCGAAGGGCAAGGCGGCCTTGCGGTAGTCCGCGTAGGGATCGCCGCCAGCATAGGGCCGCGCGTCCCCGGTGAAACCGGTCAGCGCCGTGAAGGCGGTGGAGGTGGTGGCACCGGTGTCCGCCCTGCCGTCCGCGCCGGCAGCGCCGGCCGTTCCCTCCCGGACCGTGTCCCGCTCCTGCGGCGTCATCGCGTTGTCTCCCGTCACATTCCTCACCGTCTCCTTCTGTCGGCCGCCCCCACTCTCTCAGGAGGCCGCCGCGCCCGACCGGTGCTGGCGCGGGCTGACCCCGCGGGATGATCCTGGAAGTCCCGCGCCGGGATGCCGGTGAACACCGGCTGGAGCATGTAGCCGACCGACTCGGAGTCGAAGACCAGCGCGTCCGGCAGCAGCGCGGCCGGCTTCTCGGACGTGGTGGTCTTCCCGACACCGGAGGTCCCGTTGATCCGGACGATCATGGCGGCCGGCCTACCCGCGGGGCCGCGCGGGCGCGGCGGGTAGAGTCGCCGTTGGGCGCGACTGGCGAGGGTGGAGGACCACCGGGGAGCGGCCCAGCAGTCCGGATGAGCGTCGACCGCCTGGGCGCCTCACATCAGCGAGGCGGTACGGCTGTGGAGGCCCCGGTGGAACTGCGGTACGGACTCAATCCCCAGCAGGGCCGGGCGAGCGCCGAGCCCGTGACAGCGGGCGCGTGGCCGCTGCGGGCGCTGAACGGCGACCCGTCGTACATCAACCTGCTGGACGCGCTGAGCGGCTGGCGGCTGGTACGGGAGGCGTCGGCGGCGCTGGGGCGGCCGGTGGCGGCGTCCTTCAAGCATGTCTCCCCGGCCGGCGCGGCGCTGGCCGGACCCGTCGACGGCCCGACCGCGGCGTTCTACGGCTTCGACCCGGTGGAAGGCATCGCGAGCCCGCTGGCCAGCGCCTATGTCCGGGCCCGCGACGCCGATCCGAAGTCGTCGTACGGCGACTTCGCCGCCGTCTCGCACCCGGTCGACGCCGAACTCGCCGCGCTGCTGGCCCGCGTGGTGTGCGACGGCATCGTCGCCCCCGGTTACGAGCCCGGCACGATGGCCGCGCTGAGCGCCAAGAAGCGGGGCCGCTTCCTCGTCCTTGAGGCCGATCCGACCTATGTGCCGCCGGAGTTGGAGCGGCGGGAGATCTACGGCCTGCGGCTGACGCAGGCCCGCGACGAGGTGCCGCTGACCACGGAGCTGCTCGGCAATGTGGTGTGCGGGCAGGCGCCGGTGCCCGCCGCCGCTGCCGAGGATCTGCTGCTCGGGCTCGCCGTGGTGCGCGACACCCAGTCCAACGCGGTCTGTTACGTGCGGGACGGGGTCACGCTCGGCATCGGCGCGGGCCAGCAGTCGCGGGTCGACTGTACGCGGCTGGCGGGCGCGAAGGCGGCCGGATGGTGGTTGCGCCGCCATCCGGCGCTGCAGGCGATGGAGTTCGGCGCGGCGGTACGACGCCAGGAGCGCGTCAACTGGCAAGTCCGGATCGCCGAGGGCGACTTGACGCCCAACGAACGCCTCCGGCTCGCGGCGGCCCTCGACGTGCCCGCCCCCGAGCCGACCGACGAGGACCGGCGGGACTGGGCCGCGCGCCTCACAGGTGTCGCCTTCGCCTCGGACGGCGCGCTGCCCTTCCGCGACAACGTCGATCACGCGGCCCGCTACGGCGTGCGGTGGATCGCCGAGCCGGGCGGCTCCCTGCGCTCCGCCGAGGTCGCCGAGGCCTGCGAGGAGCACGGGATCACCCTGGTGCGAACCGGGCTGCGGCTCTTCCAGCACTGACCGGCGGCCGGGCCGAGCACCGGTGATCCGGCCCGGCCCCGGCGTCAGGTGCCGAAGGCGCCGTGCCGGCCCTCCCCGGCGGCGAACCGGGCCGCACCGGCTCCGGCCTCCCGCAGCGAGATCCGGCCATGGGCCAACTCGCCCGCCAGCGCCTCCTGTTCGGACCGGCCGTCCTGTTCCAGCAGGGAGAGCCGGTCCTGGCGCAGGCAGGTCTGCGGGAAGGCGGCCAGTTCGGCGGCGAGTGCCTCGGCGGCGGCGCGGGCGGTACCCCGGGGCACCACCCGGTTGACGAGACCGATGGCGAGCGCCTCGGCGGCGTCCACCGGCCGGCCGGTGAGCACCAGGTCCATCGCCCGGCCGGCGCCGATCAGCCGGGGAAGCCGTACAGTTCCGCCGTCGATCAGGGGCACACCCCAGCGGCGGCAGAAGACCCCCAGCACCGCGTCCTCCTCGGCCACCCGCAGATCGCACCACAGCGCCAGTTCCAGACCGCCCGCGACCGCGTGGCCGGAGATCGCGGCGATCACCGGCTTGCCCAGCCGCAGCCGGGTGGGCCCCATCGGGCCGTCGCCGTCCTCGGCCACCCGGTTGCCGCGGCCGGTCCCGATCGCCTTGAGGTCGGCGCCCGCGCAGAAGGTGCCGCCGTCGCCCCACAGCACCGCCGCGGCCGCTTCCCCGTCGGCGTCGAACTCCCGGAAGGCGTCGGCGAGCCGGACCGCCGTCGGACCGTCCACGGCGTTGCGCGCGGCGGGCCGGGACAGCACGACGGTGGTCACCGGTCCGGCGCGCTCGATCCGTACGGCGGACCGGTCGTCGGGCTCTCCGGTCGCGGTGCGTCCCATCATCGGTCTCCTGCCGTCGGAAGTCGGGAGTCGGGGCGGGGGCGGGGGCGGGGGCGGATCATCAGGCCTGGTATCGGGCGGGGCGCAGGTGGCGGCGCCTCAGCGGTGCTCCTGGATCAGCACCGCGGCCGTATCCGGCTCCAACGCCCGGAAGACGTGCGCGACATCGCCCGGGTAGGCCACGTAGTCCCCCGGGTTCAGCTCGACCGGTTCGTCGGCGACGCCGACCAGGGCCCGTCCGGCGCTCAGCACCACATGCTCGGTCACTCCCGGCATGTGCGGGTCCGAGTCGCGCGAGGTGCCCGGCTGGGCGGTGATCACGTAGAGGTCGCGGCGGGCGTTCGGCGGGCAGGAGGCGAGCAGCGTGGCGACGTAATCGGCGTGTTCGGCGGTGAAGGCCAGGCCCTCCCCGGCCCGGATGATCCGCACCTGGGGCCGGGGCGGGTCGACGAGCTGGGCGAACGGCACATCGAGGGTGACGCTCAGCGCCCACAGCGTCTCCACGCTCGGGTTGCCGGTGCCGGACTCCAGCTGGGAGAGCGTCGATTTGGCGATACCCGCACGGCGGGCGACCTCGGTGAGGGAGAGCCCCACCCGGCGCCGCTCGCGCCGCAGGGACGCGGCGATGGTCGCGAGCGGCGCGCCGGACTCGGCCGCTGCAGTACCGCCCGCTCCGGCGTCCGTTCCCGTGCCCGTGCCGCCTTCGCCGTGAGGACCCCCACTGTCCGCCATGGCCGTCGTCCCTTCGCCGTGTCCGCGCCGTGTGCCCGCCGTGTCCATGGTCGCAGCTGCGTTCGCTGAAGAAATCCTATCGTTCGACTTGACGAACCATCAGACCGTGCCGTTCAGTAGATCGGGTGAATCGTTCGATAAAGCGAACCCTGGACCAAGGCCTGGCGCGGGACATCGGGCTGGTGTGCGCCGCCGACGGGCTGGTCGGTGTGTCGTTCGGCGCCATCGCGGTGGGCCTCGGGCTGCCGCTGTGGCTGCCCGTGCTGCTGTCGGTGGTGGTGTTCGCCGGCGCCTCGCAGTTCATCTTCGTCGGGATCGTGGGCGCGGGCGGCAATCCGGTGGCGGCGGTGGCCGCCGGGCTGCTGGTCAACGCGCGCCATCTGCCGTTCGGTTTCGTGGTCGGCGACGTGGTCGGCGCCGGTCTGCCGCGCCGACTGGCCGGGAGCCATCTGATGGTGGACGAGACGGTGGCCTTCACACTGGCGCAGGACGGGCCGGGGCGTCGGCGGGCCGCCTACTGGGCGTGCGGGCTCGGGCTGTTCGCCTGCTGGAACCTCGGCGTGGTGGCGGGCGCGTTCGGCGGCCGGGCGATGGGCGACCCCGACACCTTCGGGCTGGACGCGGCCTTCCCCGCGGTCCTGCTCGCCCTCCTGCTGCCCTCCCTCGACAACACGGCCACCCGCAGGGCGGCTTCGGCCGGCGCCGCGATCGCGCTGGCCGCGACCCCCTTCCTCCCCGCTGGCCTTCCGGTCCTGCTCGCCCTGGCCGGCGTCGCCGTCGGCCTCCCCCGCCGCCGGCCGGCGGCAGCGGCCACCGGCGTCCCGGACCCGTCCGCCGCGGACCCCGGCGTCGCCGACCCCCCGACCGCGGCCCCCGCCGGCCACCCGACCGATCGGACCTCACCGTGACCTCCGCCACCGGCCTCGTTCTCGCCACCGCCGTCCTCGGCGCGGGCACCTTCGCCTTCCGCCTCGCCGGACCGGTGCTGCGCGCCCGCGTCACCCTCTCCCCCCGGGTGGAACGCCTCACGGCCGTCGCCGTGGTCGTCCTGCTCGGCGCCCTGGTCGCCACCTCCGCGCTCACCGAGGGGCACGGCTTCGCCGGCGTCGCCCGACCGGTGGGGGTGGCCGTCGGCGGTCTGTGCGCCTGGCGCCGGGCGCCCTTCGTCGCGGTGGTCGTCGCCGCCGCCGTCACCACCGCAGCTTTGCGCCTGCTCGGCGTCGACTGACCCAGCTTTTTATCGGAAAAGACGAGTTCAGCCCGGTCCCGCACCCCGGGAGTTCGGCGTGAATCGGAGCTGACAGCGGGATTCCAGATCGTGTTACGTGTCATGTCTCCGTCGATTCACACATGGCCGTCACCGTCCTGGACGGAGAGCCACCCCCCACTGGAGGAGACGTGACCGGTCCTATGACCCGTCGTCGAGTTACCCTTCGTCCGCGTACGGCCCTGCGTACCGCGCTGCTCGGTACCCTCACCGCGTGCCTGGCGTTCACCGCCGCCGGGCCCGGCGGCGCCGCTTCCGCCGCCGACACGAATTCCCTGCCGCTGTCCGGCGCCACCGTGTCCGGCCTGCACAACACCTATGACCCCGCCACCTTCCCGTACCTGGCGCAGGCGCTGGACACCGGCACCTCGATGATCGAACTGGACGTCTGGGACGACTTCATCACCTCGGAGTGGAAGGTCAGCCACTCCAATCCGCTCGGCAACAGCAACAACTGCGTCAACGCGTCCTCGGCCTCGCAGCTCTACAGCGGCGGTGCCAACAAGGACCTGGAGTCCTGCCTCGACGACGTGCGGGTCTGGCTCGGCGCGCACCCGGGACACGGCCCGCTGGTCATCAAGCTGGAGCTGAAGGCGGGCTTCCAGTCCACCTTCGGGATGAGCCCCGCCAAGCTCGACAGCTCGATCAGCGCCCACCTGGGCAGCCTGGTCTTCAAACCGAACGACCTGCTGAACAAGCCGGGCGGCGGCCAGTACGCCACCCTGGACGACGCCGCCAAGGCGGGCAACTGGCCGACCCGGCAGCAGCTGGCCGGCAAGGTGCTGCTCGAAGTCATCCCGGGCACGGTCGAGGAGGCCAACCCGACCGACACCCTGTGGACGGACAAGGAGTACGCGACCTACCTGCGCGACCTGCACACCCAGGGCAAGACCGCCCAGGCGAACATCTTCCCCTCGGTGCACAACGCCCAGGCCGGCGACCCGCGCACGCGCTACTCGGACGCCACGCTGCGCCCCTGGTTCGTCGCCTTCGACGGTGACGCCGCCACCTACCTCAACGGTTCGATCGACACCAGCTGGTACGACACCAATCACTACCTGCTGTTCATGACCGACTCGCAGAACGTGGCACCGGCCCTGGACGACGTCAACCCGGCGCCGGCCGACGCGGCGGCGCGGGTGGCCCTGCTGGCGAAGGCGCACGCCACGGTCGCCTCGAACGACTGGAAGGGCCTGCCGGACGTGCAGTCCCTGGTCGTCCCGCGCGGCTGACCGCACGCGGACGGACGAAGGAACGGCTGAGCGCCGGGTGTTCACGGTCGTCGTACGGGGCGACGACCGCGACCGCCCGGCGCTCGCGCGTCGGCGTCAGGCAGCCGGCGGCGGCGGCAGGTCGGACGGCGGTGGCGGCAGGTCGGACGGTCGGGCCGAGGCGGACCTCAGGTGGCGAGCGAGGTGTGGTCGCCCATGACGATCACCGGATGGTCGGCCGGCAGCAGGGTGCGCAGCAGTTCGACCATGCGGCTGGCGGGCACGCTCACACAGCCGTGGGTGGGGCCGCCGTGGTCCACATGCACCCAGATCCCGCCGCCGCGGGCCGCGCCGAGCGGCTGCGTGCCGTCGAGCGGCGACGTACCGGGGACGCGGTTGTAGTCGATGGCGATCACATAGTCGAACGCGTCGTCCAGGGTCTCGCCGTCGAAACCGACACCGCCGGCCTGGAACTCGGACGAGTGGTGGTACGGCAGCTTGGAGCCCGGGTCGGCGTCGAAACCGCCGGCGTCGTGCAGCGTGAACACCCCGATGGGGCTGTGCAGATCGCCGGCGTGGTGCGAACTGGTCCAGCCGTCCAGCGCGTTGTGCGCCGGCCAGGTGGCGCCGGGCCGCCAGCGGCCGTCGGTGGTGCGGGACCACAGGGTGACCTCGGCGTCGGGGGAGTTCTTCGCCTTCCCCGAGGCGACCAGCACTTGGTGGCTGGCGGCGGGGATCTCGGCCCGCGTCTTCGGGCCGAGCCCGGGTATGACGGTGGGCAACTGCTCGACCAGGGCCGGCGTGTCGGCCGGCGCGGCCTTCGCGGCGACGCCGGTCGGTACCGTGGCCGACGAAGAAGACGTAGAAGACGAAGAAGCCACCGCGCCGTGCCGTCCGTCGTCCGCGACCGCGGTCCCGCCGTGCCGGCCGACCACCAGATAGCTGGCGCCGACCACCACCAGGCCGACCGCTCCGGCAGTCGCCATCACCACCGGTCGCTTACGGCCACGACGAGGCCGCCGGTGCCGGTGCCGGCCTCGGGTGTCGTTTCCGCGCTCGAACGCGTCGGGGAAATGTTCGGTCATCGCGCCAATCGTCGCAAACCTTCGGCCCGGCGCCACCACCCAGCCCCCACATCCGTCCGTTTCGTCCCAGAGATCACTTTCGTACGGTGGTTCGAAAGACCCGGCCGCTGATCGGTGTTCGGGAGGACCGCCGATCGCCGCGTGGCGGACGCCGGACATGAGCCGTCAGCGCACCGTGCGGTGGACAGCGAGCAGCAGCCGCCAGACCTGCTCGGCGAAGTCCTCCGGAGCCAGGGGGACTTGGCCGTGAATCCAGTCGGCGAGCAGACCGGTGAAGGCGGCGGCGACGGCGGAGGCGGCGAGTTCGGGGCGGGGCGCGCCGGCCCTGACCCGCTCCGCGTACGAGCGTTCGCGCAACTCGCGGTGCAGCAGGGTGCCGAGCGGACCGCCGCCGCCATCGGGCAGCAGGGCGCGGTACAGCCCGGCCCGCCGGTGGACCGCGGTCAGGAAGTCGACGAGCGGCGCCGGCGGCATGTCGGGCGACGGCGAGCCGGTCCAGGCGTGCAGGGCGTCCACCCCGTCCCGTACGACATCGGCGCACGCGTCCACCGCCAGCGCCCGGAGCCCGTCGTAGTGGAGGTAGAAGGTCGCGCGGCCGACTCCGGCGCGGCGGGCCAGCGCCGAGAGGCTGACCTCGTCCAGCGGGCGCAGTTCGCACTCGGCGAGAAGCGCGGCCCGCAGCCGGGCCCGGGTCCGCCGGGTCCGGGGGTCGACCGCCGCCGGGGGATCGCCCGGCTCCCCGGTCACCGGGTCATCCGGTCTCGCCGCCCACGCCGCTCACGCCGCTCACGCCGCTCACGCCGCTCACGCACTCTCGCCGCTCACGCCGCGACGAGGACGGCGATCAGCGCCACAACCGCGGGCGCGCACTGCACATACAGGATCTTGCGCGACGCGGTCGCCGCGCCGTACGCGCCCGCCAGCACCACACAGCACAGGAAGAACACCTTCGCCTGGAAGCCCACCGAGTGGGCTGCGACCAGCCCCCATATCAGCCCGGCGGCCAGGAATCCGTTGTAGAGCCCCTGGTTGGCGGCGAGCGGCGCGGTGGTGCGGGCGCCGGCCGCGTCCAGGCCGTGCAGCGCGCGGCCGCGCGGGCCCTGCCAGAGGAACATCTCCAGGACCAGCACATAGAGATGGAAGGCGGCGACCGCCGCCACCAGGACGTTCGCCACGACGTTCACGTATCCCCCAGGAATCGGCCGGCTCCCCCGCTACTTCCTGGACAACTGTACAGGAAGTAGCAGGGGCGGCTCCCGTTCCTCCCCTCAGTCCTCCCGCAGCAGCGCGGCCAGCAGTTCCTCCGGCCGGCTGAGCGCCACCAGATGGCCGCCGGGCAGCTCCTCGACCTCGACGCCGGGCCCCAACCGGTCGCGTACCACCCGGCGTTGGAAGTCGAGCGGGAAGAAGCGGTCGTCCCGGCCCTGGAGGAAGCGGGTCGGTACGTCGGGCCACCGCGCCAGCGGCCAGGGCTGGGCGAAGATCCCGGCCGGCGGTCCGCCGGGCTCGGCCGCGAAGGCCTCGTCGGTGATCCCGGGCGGCACATCGTGGAAGAAGTCGGTCCGTACGTCGAACTCGGCGTCCGCGCCGCGACGCCCGATGGAGGCGGCGTGGGCGGCCCGCGCCTCGGCCTGCCCGGTGTTGCCCCACCACTCCCCGGCCGTCTCGCCGGGCCGCGGCACCATCGCGTTGACGAGTACCAGCCGGTCCACGGTCCGCCGGGCGCAGACCAGGGGCGCGGAGAAGCCGCCGAGCGACTGGGCGACGACGATCAGCGGGCCGGCGTCATCACCGCTGCCGGGAGCGGGACTTGTGCTCCCCGCGGCGTCGGCGTCCGGGACGGCCTCCCCGATGGCGTCCGTGATGGCGTCGGCGAACGCGTCCAGGTCCGCGGTCGGTTCACCGGGCAGGTCGAGGGTCACCACCTGGTGTCCGCGCGCCCGCAGGCCCGGCACGATCCGGTGCCAGTACCAGGCGGAGCCGTCCGCGCCGGGGACGAGTGCGTAGGTGGCCATGGTCATCACTCCCGTTGCTGCGTGTGCTCGGCGGCGCGGCGGCCCGCCTCGCCCATGCCGGTGAACGTACCGGTCGTGTCGTCGTCCGCCGGGGAGTACGCGGAGGGGAGTACGCGCAGGGGCCGGGCCTTTTGTGCGGCGCCACGCGATTCAGCGGCCCCGGGTCGGGCAGGGCCTCGGCGCGCGCCGCCCGCTCGCGGCAGCGGGAGTACTGCTCGCCGGGGAGGGCTTCGCACGGTGGTCCGGCGCAGTCCTGCCGCCCGGCCGCCCCGACCGGGAGCCGGGCCGGGCGGACGACGGTGCGGGGGCGGGGGCGGGGGCGGCCGGCAAGGGAGCGGCCGCCGACGCCGATCGGGTCCCCGGTCGTAGCGCCGGCGGGGCTGGCATACATCCGGTGGCGGGCGGCCTCACCGCGGCGGTCCGGGTCACGGGGACCGGCCCGCCGTGCGCGGCGAGTTCCGTCCCGGCGTGCCCGACCGCCACACACAGCGCCGCACTCATCGAGGCCAGCGCGAGCGCCCCCGCCACCAGCATTCCTCCGCGCTTCCGCCCGCGCCGCCGACTCCTGCGTCCCACTGCCCCGACCTCCGCAACGCCCGCTCCCGACCCACAGGAGACGGGCGCGGGCCCGCGCGATAACAGAAATTTCCGCCGAGGGGGGAGGGGAGAGGGGGCGGCGAAGGCGGCGGCGCGGCTCAGGCGGAGGCGGGAGCGGCGGGAGCCGCGGGCACCCCGTACACGCCGTCGAGCCAGTGCTTGATGTCGGCTTCGAGGCCGGCCGGGTCCGCGGCCGGGTCGAAGTCGTGCACGGTGACGCCGACGGTGGCGCCGAAGCGGTTGCGGCCGAAGAAGCGGTACATCGCGTGGTCGGTGCGCAGACCGATGAAGTACGGGTCGCGGTAGTCCAGTACGACATCCGTCGCGTGGGCGGCGCCGGGGAGCTGGACATGGACGGTGTGGCCCGCGGCGGCGCGGTCCGGCAGTCCGAGAGCGCGGGCGGCGGCGACCAGCGCGTCCGGGTCGCCCGCCGCGCCCGATCCGTCGGCGCCGGCGAAGACGGCGGGGCGGCCGGTGAAGTGCCGCAGATACTCGCGCAGGGTATGGAGGTAGAAGTCGGTGTGCTTGTCGGCGCCGTCGTACTGGTTGTCCCAGTCGTCGACGAAGATGCCGCTGTGCACGTACCGCACCCATGAACCGCCGCCCTCGCGGGGCTCGATGAGGTGGTCGAGCTGATTGAAGACCTGCCGCGGCCCCTCCTCCGGGCCCTCGCTGCGTCCGGTGAGGCGGTGCGGCGGGTCCCAGGCGGTGACGGTGCCGCCGAAGGGGGCGGCGCCGCCTTCGCGGGGCTCGTACTCCATGGGCCACAGCCAGCCCGCGGTCCCGCTGCTGACCGCTTCCCAGACCTGCTCGGGACTGGCCTCGACCTCGAATTCCCGGACGATCTCGAATGGCTTCGACATGGTGGTTCAGTGACTCCTCACGGGGATGACGCGGGTTACGGGAGTGGCGTGGGGCGGGACGGAACGGAGTCCGGCTCCTCGGCGTGCCGGTGGTCGGGCGCGCCCGCCTCGACCGCCGCGCTCGTCTCGGGTCTCACGGTGGGATGCAGGGCCACGACGATGCGGTGCGGCCGGCCGCCGGTGGCCTCCGGCTGGTGGTACTTGGCCACCAGTGCGGCGACCCCTCGGGTCAACTCCTCGACGAACGCGGCCCGTTCGCCCGCATTGGCGAAGCGCACCTCGCCGTCCAGCGCATAGGTGGCCACCCGCTGCCGGGCGCGGTCCGCGCCGGTGATCAGCATGCCGACGTCCCGGACCAGCCGGGCCGAGACCGCCAGCAGCCAGCGCGCCGAGAGCTGGTCCCGGAAGCGGGCCGGGTCGGGCTGCACCGCGGCCAGCGCGATCGGCGAGATCACATAGGAGGCCGCCGTCGCCCGCATCAGCCGCTCGGTGACATTGCCCTTCCGCCGCTCCCCGGACAGCTCGACCAGGCCGTGCTTCTCCAGCGCCCGCAGGTGGTAGTTCACCTTCTGCCGGGGCAGTCCGACCCGCGCGGCCAGCATCGTCGCCGAGGCCGGCCCGGCGGCCAGTTCGGCCAGCAGCCGGGCCCGTATCGGATCCAGGGAGACCGCGGCGGCCTCCGCGTCCTCGATCACGCTCACGTCCAACATGGCTCCAGCCTTCCACCGAACACTTTTCTTGTCCAGAGCGAATCTCTTGTCGGTCCGCTGTCGGTTCGTGTCGGTTCGCGAGCCGCGCGGCAGCGGTGCCACAGGGGCCGGGGGGAAACAGCGGTAGTGCGAAAAGCCCGGGCGCCGGGGGCGCGGCGCGTGCCAGGATGCTCGGCATGCCCGGTCGCGCGTTGAGCTTCGGAATGATGGCGGAAGCGTACGAAAGGTTCCGGCCGGGGTATCCCGCGGAGCTGTACGACAAGGTGACGGAGTACGCGGGCCGTCCGGTGCGGACCGCGCTGGAGATCGGCGCCGGGACAGGCAAGGCGACCCGCCTGTTCGCCCGGCCGGGGATCACGGTCACGGCGACCGAGCCCGACGTCGCCATGCTCGCCGAGCTGCGCAAGCATGTGCCGGCGGGCGTCAGGACGGTGCGGGCCGCGTTCGAGGAGATACGACCGGGCCGGACATACGGGCTGGTCTACGCGGCGGCGGCGCTGCACTGGACGGAGCCGGAGGGTCGGTGGTCACGTATGGCCGCGCTGCTGGAGCCGGACGGCGTGTTCGCCTCGTGCGGCGGGCCGGTCCGGCTGGCCGACCCGGCCGTGGCGGAAGCCGTACGCGCGGCGCGGGCACCGTTCCTGGACAGCGACGAGATACCGTCCCCGGACGGAACGCCTCCGGGGTACGCCATGCAGTGGCCGGGTACGGAGCTCCAGCGATCCGAGTGGTTCACCGACGTGCAGCAGTCCGTGATCGAGCGGCGCTTGACGATGAGCGCCGGCGACTACATCGGCCATCTCTCCACGATCTCGGCCTATCTCGTACTGCCCGCCGCGCGGCGGGAGCAGATCCTCGACCGGATCGCGCGGATTCTGCCCGGGACGGTCGGGATCGCCGCCGACATCATCGTCCATCTCGCGCGTCGGCGCGGCGGGTCCTGAGGGTGTGCGCCGACTCCACAGCCGTGGTGACCTCGCCGCGCCGGGCGAGGAGGTCGTTCAGCAGCGTGTGGTGCGGCGCCGCGTCGGTGTCGCCGGGCCGCAGCCGCAGTGCCACGTGGCTGACGGGGACGCCCGCGCCGCGAGCCGCGCCGATCGCGCGGACGGCGTGTGCATCCTGCCCCGCACCGCCCTCCTGGCGATGGACCTCCGGCCCAGCCGCCTCGCCCATATGCCCGCCGGCTACCTGCCGCAGCCTTTCGTTCAGCTGCGGTGGTCCGGGGATGCCGAGGTGCTCGCGCCGCTCCCGCCGCTCCCCCGGCCGAGCGTGCGGTCGAAGACGGTCAGGAGGAGGTAGAGCGCGCCGGCGCCGAGCATGATCCAGGCGAGCTGGTGCATGCCGCCGGTGTCCGCGCGCTGCCCGAAGGAGGCGGCCGCCGTGGAGGAGGCGACCATCGAGCCGAGGTAGGCGAAGGTGCGCAGCAGGCCGGCCGAGGAGGCGGTGCGCTCGGGATCGGCCTGGAAGTAGACGGAGTTCTGCAGGGCGAGGCTGTTCAGTCCCTGCGGGACGCCGAAGATGAGGGCGACGAGCATCAGCATCCACACCGGGCTGTCCCCGCTGAGCGTCAGCATCACCGCGCAGGCGGCGACCTGCCCCAGCCCGCCGACGATCAGCTTGCCGCGCACGCTCTTGCGCCGCCCGGAGAGGATCGAGACACCGATGGCCACCAGGAACATCGGGATCTGCACCAGCCCCGCGTGGAAGGGCGAGAGCCCGAAGCCCTCCTCCGTCCACTGGGTGAAGCCGTAGAGGAAGGCGTAGGAGACGACATAGGCGACCAGCGCGCGCCCGTAGGTGACCAGCAGTGGCGTGTTGCCGCCCAGCACCCGCAGGTCGATGAAGGGGATGGCGGCCCGCAGCTCCCGCGCGCCGAAGGCGGCGCCCATGGCGGCGGCGATCACCAGCAGATACCCGTCGCGCGGGCGCGGGTTCATCAAGAACAGCAGCAGCGAGACGAGCAGCACGGCGAACAGCGCCATGCCGGGCAGGTCGAGCCGGGCGGTGAGCCGCCCGCGCTGCCGGGACTCCCCCGTACCGGCCTCCTCGGGCAAGGACTCCTCGGGCCCAGCCTCCTTGGGCCCAGCCTCCTTGGGCAGCCGGAGCAGTCCCAGCAGCACGGCCGCGACGGCCAGCGGCACATTCAGCGCGAAGGTGGCGCGCCAGCCGCCCAGTCCGATCAGCAGACCGCCCAGCAGCGGGCCGATCACGGCGATGGTCTGGTTGGTGACCGCCAGCGCGGTCAGCACCCCGCCGGGACTGTCCCGCCCGGTGCGCCTGGCCTCGCTGCGCAGCAGCGCCATCGCCGCGGGATACCCGGCGCAGGTGCCGAACCCGAGCAGCACCCGCGAGGCGATCAGCACCCCCAGGTTCGGCGCCAGGGTGCCGACGACACCGGCGACCCCGACCAGGCTCGTACTGACGAGGAAGAGCCTGCGCGGCCCGAAGATGTCGATGAGCCGGCCCACGACGGGCTGCCCGAGAGCGGTGGCCAGATAGAGGGCCGAGACCAGCCAGGCGGTCTGGGAGGGCGGCGCGCCCAGCGCGTCGCCGATGGGGACGAGCGTGACGGCGATGATCGTCGAGTTGACCGGGTTCAGGATCGAGCCGAGCATCATCGGCGGCAGCAGCCGCCGGTCGAAGCCCGCCGCCGCCGTCCTGGGCGGCCCCTCGGTTATCTGATCAGTCATGCGTGAGGCGCTCCAGTACGGCCATGGCGGCGATCACGGCCCGCCGTTCCTCTTCCGTGCACTTCTCCTGCAACTCACCGGCGAGCCATTCCTGCCGCGCCTGCCGCCCCTCCTCCACCCGCCGGTGCCCCTCCGCGGTCAGCGCGATCAGCAGACGGCGCCCGTCATCGGGGTCGGGCCGGCGTTCCACCAGCCCCAGGGCGGTCAGCGACGCGACCGTCGAGGTCATCGACTGGTGGCGCACTCCCTCGGCCGAGGCCAGCTCGCTGGCGGTGACGCCCTGCCTGCCGGACAGCCGGGCCAGGACGGACGCCTGCCCCAGGGTGATGTCCTCGGCCTCGGCGGCGTTCAGGATGCGGCGCCGCAGGCGGCTGATCACGGCGCGGACCTCGCGCGAGGCCTGGACCGCCGATGGCGACAGACGCGGACTCTCGTTCATCCGGTCCACGGTAGAACCCGCAGCTCGGATTGTACAGTTTCACCTGCACAGTTTGTCTGTACAGTCTGTCCGCGCAGGCGACCTGTACAGTTTGTCCCGGTTGGGTTTTCTGTGCTTGTGGCACTTCCTGCCCGTACGGCTCAGGCCGGGCGGTGCCGGCCCAGCGGGCCGTATGCGCGCATCGCCTCGTCGACCACGGCCTCCAGACGGGCGTGGTGGGCGCCCCGCCAGTACGCGCGGCCACAGACGGTGCACTGGGCGAAGACGTCATAGGTCTTCCGGGTGCCGGCTTCGAGCCGATCGCGCAGGGAGTCCTTGTCGGCGGCCGTGAGCCGGCCGTTGCAGGCCACGCAGCGGGTCCAGGGGGCGAGTTCGGGGGTGAACCGCTCCAGGACGTCGGTGAGCTGGAGCGCCGGGCGGTCGCTGTAGACGTAGGCGCCCGCCCAGAGTTCGCGGCGCCGCAGGAGACCGCGGTCGCGGGAGAGCAGCACCCGGCGCTCGGCGGCGGAGAGCGCGGCCAGGGCGGGGTCGCCGATGTCCTCGTTCGCGTAGGCGGTGTCGACACCCAGCAGGCGCAACCTGCGGGCCAGCGTGCCCAGATGGACGTCGAGCAGGAAGCGCAGGGGGGCGCCCGGGACGTGTTGGGGACGGGCGACGGCATCGACCGTCACATCGTCGCCCTCGGCCGGGACGTACCCGCGCCCGACCTCCCGCCCGCCCACGGCGAGTCCGCCCACTTCGGTGAGCGGGATGCCCAGGGATTCCACCACGTGCCCGAGCGACGAGGAGCCGTCGGTGACCACCTCGGTCGACGCGCCCCGTCGCTCCGCCGCGACGAAGAGCCGGAGTCCGGCGGGCACACGTACGGTGATGCGCGGTCGGTTCACCGGCTCAGCATGCCATCGGGCCGGGCCCGCGACCAGGCGGTTTCAGCTGTCCTTGGGCGGTCGCGGTGCGACCCGCCGTCAGATGTCGTAGGTGACCGTCACCGGCGCGTGGTCGGACCAGCGCAGGTCGTAGGAGGCGGCGCGTTCGACCAAGGCGGCGGTGGCGGTACGGGCCAGGCCGGGCGTGGCCACGTGGTAGTCGATGCGCCAGCCGCTGTCGTTGTCGAAGGCCTTGCCGCGGTAGGACCACCAGGAGTACGGGCCCGGGACGTCGGGGTGGAGTTGGCGGACCACGTCCGTCCAGGGGGTGAGGACCCGGTCGAGCCAGGCGCGTTCCTCGGGCAGGAAGCCGGCCGACTTCTGGTTGGCCCGCCAGTTCTTCAGGTCGGCCTCCTGGTGGGCGATGTTCCAGTCGCCGCAGACCAGGGCGTGGGTGCCGCCCGCGGCGGCCTTCGCGTGCAGGTCGGTGAGGTGGTCGTGGAACGCGTCCATGAAGCGGATCTTCTCGTCCTGCCGCGCCGTGCCGACGTCGCCCGAGGGCAGATAGAGGCTGCCGACGATGAGGCCGGGGCCCGCCTCCGGCAGGTCGATCTCCAGATAGCGGCCGGACGCGTCGAACTCCGCCGACCCGAAGCCGACCCGGACCCCGGCGGGCGCCTGACGGCTGAAGACGGAGACACCGGCCCGGCCCTTGGCGGTCGCCGGGGCGTGGTAGGCGTGCCAGCCCCGGGGATCACGCAGCTCCACCGGGAGCTGGTCGGGCTCGGCGCGTACTTCCTGCAGGCAGATGACGTCGGAGGCGGTGGACTCCAGCCAGGCCAGGAAGCCCTTCTTGGCGGCGGCCCGCACTCCGTTGACGTTCACAGTGGTGATGGTGATGGACACGCCCTGGACCCTACCTGGGCGGTGCGGCGCCCTACCCGATCACCGTACACACGTACGAATATCGTACGATGTCGGCGTGGAGATCAGAAGGACGCGCTACGACGCCCCCGACGCGGTGAAGCTCAACGACCTGGTGCAGCAGGAGTACGTCCGGCGCTACGGGGACGGCGATGTCTCCCCGATGGACGCGGCGCACTTCGAGCCGCCGCGGGGTCTGTATCTACTGGTCTACGACCCGGACGGCACCCCGGTGGCCAGCGGCGGCTGGCGGGCGCAGGACGCGTCACCGGAAGGCTTCGCGGACGGCGACGCCGAGATCAAGCGGATGTTCGTGGTGCCGCAGGCGCGGGGCCGCGGGCTGGCGCGGGCGCTGCTGGCCGAACTGGAGGCCACCGCTGCGGCGGCCGGACGGACCCGGATGGTGCTGGAGACCGGCCTGAGGCAGCCCGAGGCGATAGCGCTCTACGGGTCCTGCGGCTATCTGTCGGTACCGAAGTTCGGCTTCTACCGGCATGACGAGCTGAGCCTGTGCATGGGCAAGGGGCTCACGGCCGACCTCCGGATCTAGGGCCTGTCGTTCGGATCTCGCGGTGCCGGGACGGGCGGGGCCGGGTTTCAGCGCCGGCGGCGCCGGGCGCTGAACCGCAGGCACAGACCGGTCAGCAGACCGATGCCGAAGGCGATGAGCAGGGCCGCCCACAGGCGCATGGTCACTTCGGGGATGATCAGGCGGATCCTGACCATCCGGGTGTTCTCGAAGATGAAGATGGCGGCGAGCGCGATGAGCACCAGAGCGGCGATCCTGGTCGGCGTCATCAGCTCGCGGAAGGATCGGCCGCCGACCGACTTGTCGGAACTCATCGCGTTCACCTGCTCCCGGCTGAGCGGTAACCCCTTGCGATCATCATCGGCGCACAAGCGGCGCGGTGGGCCGCCGACTGCTCCGAACGGGTGAGACGCGGCCGGGCGCGGCAGGCCCCGGGACCGCCGCCGGGCGCCCTCGCCCAGGGGCGGCGCGGCCGTCGCGGCCGGGGCGCGGTCCGGTCCCGCGGCGGCGCTTACGCGCGCAGTTCCTCGTAGACCGCGATCACGCTGCGTGCCTGCTGCTCGACCTGATCGGCGACGGGCACCCAGCGGGGGCGGTAGGCCCGTTCGTACGCCTCGCACCAGTCGTCCACCAGCCGGGCGACGGACGGCTGGTCGGTGATCCGGCGCAGCATCGCGGCGGCGCGCAGCGGGATGCGCTGGGCGTAGACCTCGATACTGGTGACGCGGGCGGTGGTCATCGGGGGGAGCGGGGCGGCGTCGGGCGGACGGACCGCCGGGTCCCACTCGGCGGCCAACCGGGGCCCGATGGCGATCAGTTCACGGACGGTACGCAGCAGCGGGCCTTCGGAGCGCAGCAGTTGGGGGTCGATCCGTCGCAGCACCCGTGCCACCACCGGCAGATCGCGGCGCAGCGCAGCGCCGGCCCTGCGCAGAGCGCGGTCGGGAGCCGGATGCGGGGTGGTGTCGGCGCTGCGGTCGCAGGCCCACATGGGGACCTCCACGATCGCGGTCACTCCGTCGTAGCGCTGGGCGTGCGCCCAGGTGGAGTGCGCGCCGTCGCCGGCCGCCGGATCGGAGGTCGGCGGCATCACATAGACCCCGGGCCCCGGGCTCGGCCACTGGAAGGCGTCGGAGGAACCGCTCTCCAGCGGGATGTCCAGCTCCGCCGCCGACTTGCCGATCCGCTCCGGAACCCCCGGTACGTCACTGGTGAGCTGGACGAAGCTGCCGCCGACATCGATGCTGTGCAGCGAGCACTGGAGCACCGGGCGCAGCCCGTCCAGCACGCCGACCAGCGCCCGTGTCTCGGGAAGCGCCGCCTCGGCCACCGCGCCGTCGGCGGGCAGCCATTCCGGCTGTTCGGCCGCGCACGGCCGGAAGAAGTACTCGTAGTGACCGCGGAGTGTGTAAGGCCCGGGCAGCCAGGGCTCGTTGAGCGCCGCGCCGTCCGGGTCGATGCAGAGCAGGAAGTGCCAGGCGCTGCCGTCGTCCTCGCCGCGTTCGCACTTGACGGCGATCTGCTCGGCCAGCCTCAGCACGGTGGCGCCCCCGACCGCCGCCTCATTGGCGTGCGGACCGGCCACCACCAGAACGTTGCGTGGTCCCCGGCCGACCGTCAGCATCAGCAGCGGCCGGCCCGCCCGGGATCTGCCGACCGCGCCCAAGCGGCAGATCCGCGGGAATCTCAGCGTCAGCGCGCTGGCACCCTCGGTTACTTCAGCCGTCGTCGGATATCGCTCTCTCGTCACCGCAAATCCCCCCGGGCGCCGGAGCACGTCATGGCTGCGGCCGCCTTACGACCTCGAGTCGATCCCGTCAGTAGGTCACGGGCCCGCGAGGGTGTCAACGGTGCTACGTCCCCCTTTCGCCCCTGGTGTCCCCGCCGCCCCCGGGGTCCTCCGGCGGACCGGGCGGTGTACGGCGATTGGGCGAGGCCCGCCGACGGCGGGCGCCGCAGTCCCGCTACGCAACCGGGCGCCGCGCGGACACCGGGGCCCGGTGCCGCGATGCGGCGGTCGCACGCCGCCCGATGGTGTTCTTGGCCACTGCGGCGGACCGGTCCGGCCCGGCGGCGGGGAGGCGGCCGGGAGCGGCGCCGGCCCGGTGCCGGCGGGCATCCGGGCGGAGTGCGGGCGGGCCGCCGATCCTTACGGAATGCGGACGGCGGACGGCCGGCGAGCCGCGGGCCATGGTGACTGTCAGTGGCGGGTGACAGACTCGACCGCATGAGCAGCGCACCCGTTTCCGTGCCGACCGGGGATCTTCCGCCCGCGCGGCGACGCATCCTCGTGGTCGACGACGATCCGACCGTCGCCGAGGTCGTCGCCGGCTATCTCGACCGGGCGGGCTTCGACGTGGAGCGGGTCGCGGACGGACCGACCGCGGTGCGGCGCGCGGCGCTGCTGCGGCCGGACCTGGTGGTGCTGGATCTGATGCTGCCGGGCATGGACGGCCTGGAGGTCTGCCGACGGATCAGGGAGGACGGCCCGCTTCCGGTGGTGATGCTCACCGCCCGCGGTGACGAGGACGACCGCATCCTCGGTCTCGAGGTGGGCGCGGACGACTACGTCACCAAGCCGTTCAGCCCGCGCGAGCTGGTGCTGCGGGTGGAGTCGGTGCTGCGCCGGGCGGGCAGCACCCCGGCGGCCGGGCCCTGGCTGCGGTCCGGCTCGCTGGCCCTCGACCCGGCGGCGCGCCGCGCGCTGCACGGCGGGGAGGAGCTGCCGCTGACGATCAGGGAGTTCGACCTGCTGGCGTTCTTCCTGCGGCACCCGGGGCGGGTGCTCGGCAGGGAGGAGCTGATGCGGCGGGTGTGGGGCTGGGAGTTCGGCGATCTGTCGACGGTGACCGTGCATGTGCGGCGGCTGCGGGAGAAGGTCGAGGACGATCCGGCCAGACCCCGGCTGATCAGCACGGTGTGGGGTGTGGGCTACCGCTTCGACCCGGAGGAGGGCGCGGGAGAGAGCTCCGGGGACGGCGTGGGGGACGGCGCCGCGCAGGGGGAGGCGGCGCCCGCCGCCGGTGTCTCCGCGGACGGGGGTGGACGCGGTGGACACAGCGAGCACGGTGAGCACGGTGATGATGGTGCGTGATCTGCTCGTCATCGCGGCCTACGCCGCTGTCGGCGCCGCGGCGGCCGGGCTGCTGGGCGCCGTCGTGCTGCGGCTGCTGCGGCACCGCTCGGTCACCTTGTCCCTGGCGGTGGTGGCCGGGGTCACGGTCGCGGCGATGCTGGCCGGCACCTTGTCGGTGGCGTGGGCGATGTTCCTGTCCGAGCACGATCTGGGGGTGGTGACGACGGTCTGCGCCATAGCCGGGGTGGTCTCGCTGGGCGTCACCCTGCTGCTGGGGCGGCAGGTGGTGGCGGGCAGCCGGGCGCTGGCCGAGGCGGCCCGGGCGTTCGGGGACGGCGACGCCTTCGCCGCGCCCGCGGGCGCCCCGACGGCCGAACTGGCCGACCTGGGCCGCCAGTTGGCGGCCACCAGTGCCAAGCTGGCCACCTCGCGGGAGCGCGAGCGCGCGCTGGAGGCCTCCCGCCGTGAACTCGTGGCGTGGATATCGCACGACCTGCGCACCCCGCTGGCCGGGCTGCGGGCGATGACGGAGGCGCTGGAGGACGGCATCGCGCCCGATCCGGCCCGCTACCACCAGCAGATCCGGGTCGAGGTGGACCGGCTCAGCGACATGGTCGGCGACCTCTTCGAGCTCTCCCGCATCCAGGCCGGAGTGCTCGCCCTGTCCCCCATGCGGATGTCCGTCTACGACCTGGTGGGCGACGCGATCGCCGGCGCCGGTCTGCTGGCCGCCGAGCACGGGGTGCGGCTGGTCGGCGACGGTGTGGAGCCGATACCGGTGGAGGTCGACGGGCGGGAGATGACCCGGGTGCTGGCCAATCTGCTCACCAACGCGATCCACCGCACCCCCGCCGACGGCACGGTCGCGGTCTCGGCGCGCCGGGACACCGAGTCCGACTCGGTGGTGCTCTCGGTCACCGACGGCTGCGGGGGCATCCCGCCCGACGACCTGCCCCGGGTCTTCGACACCGGCTGGCGTGGCACGGGCGCCCGGACCCCGCCGGCCGGCGCGGGTCTCGGGCTGGCCATCGTGCGCGGCATCGTCGAGGCCCATCACGGCCGCGCCGCCGTCCGCAACGTCCCCGGCGGCTGCCGCTTCGAGGTGGTGCTCCCGGCCGCCCCGAGCTGACGGCCGCCCGGGCCGGGGCCGGTGGCCGCTTCGGACGCCACGATCGGTGACCCGAGCCCGGCCACCAGGGCGTGGCCCCCGCCCCTGCGCCCCGTTCGGCGGTCAGACCAGCGCCGGCAGCTCCAGGGTGAGGGTGGCGGCGTCCGCGTCCAGGACGGCGGACAGGCCCAGCGGCAGCGTCAGCGTGGAGGCGCAGTGGCCGAAGCCGAACTCCTCCACGACGGGCACGCCGAGGCCGCCGAGCCGGTCCAGCATCAGGGCCCGCACTTCGTCATAAGGGCCGCAGTCCTGCCAGGAGCCCAGCACGATGCCGGCCACGCCGTCCAGCCAGCCGGAGCGCAGCAGCTGGGTCAGGATGCGGTCCAGCCGGTATGCCTCCTCGCCGATGTCCTCCAGCAGCAGGATGCCGCCGGCCGCGGACGGCCGGGCCCCGGGTGTGCCCAGGCCGGCGGCCAGCAGGCTCACGCAGCCGCCGAGGGTCACGCCTTCCGCCCTGCCGGGCACCAGGGTGCGGGCGGTCGGCGAGCCCAGCGCCTGTTCCTGCTCCGGGGCGAAGAGGGTGCGCCGCAAGCGGTCCCGGCTGGGCTCGTCCTTGAGGAACACCTCGGTGGCGGCCATCGGCCCGTGCAGCGTGGCCAGGCCCAGCCGGGTGGCGAACGCCTCGTGCAGCGCGGTGATGTCGCTGTAGCCGATGAAGGCCTTCGGTGCCGCGTCCCGCATCGCCGACCAGTCCAGCAGGTCCACCATCCGCTGCACGCCGTAGCCGCCCCGGGCGCACAGGACGGCCGCGAGCGTCGGGTCGCACCAGGCCCGGGTGAGATCGGCGGCCCGGTCCTGGTCGGTGCCCGCGAGATAGCCCGAGGAGTGCTCGTCCAGGACGTGCGGCGCCACCACGGGTTCGAGTTCCCAGCCCCGGAGGATCTCCAGGCCGGCGTCGAGCCGTTCGCGCGGGACGGGGCCGCTGGGCGCGACGATCCCGATCCGGTCACCGGGCACCAGCCGCCGGGGGCGGACCAGCCCCGGCACGGGCGCCGGCCCGGACCGACGCGCGCCGCCAGTTCCGCCACTGCCCCCGCTCGTGTCAGCCCGCGTATCGGGGCTCGTATCGGGGCTCATGTGGACAGCTCCAGCGGTGGGACGCCTGCCGGGGTGAAGCCGAACACCTGGCCGTAGAGGGAGAGTTCGGCCTCCAGGGCGGTCACCAGGGTCTCCAGCCGGCGGAAGCCGTGACCTTCGCCCGCGAAGGAGAGATAGGCGTGCGGGATGCCGCGCCCGGCCACCTCGGCCAGGAACCTTTCGCACTGCGCCGGCGGGCAGATGACGTCGTCCAGGCCCTGGAGCAGCAGGAAGGGCGCCGTGACCCGGTCCGCGTGGCTGACCGGTGAGCGGTCCCGGTAGCGGTCGGGCACCTCGTCCACCGGCCCGACCAGGGACTCCAGGTACTGGGACTCGAAGTCGTGGGTCTCGCCGCCGTTCTTCGACCAGCCGGTGAGGTCGAGGATCGGATAGCTCACCGCGCCGCAGGCGTAGGTGCTCGTGGTGGTGAGAGCGGCCGCACTGGTCCAGCCGCCGGCGCTGCCGCCGCGGACGGCCAGCCGGGCCGGGTCGGCCGCGCCCTCGGCGACGAGTCCTTCGGCGACCGCCGCGCAGTCCTCGACGTCCACCACGCCCCACTGCTCGCGAAGCCGCTCGCGGTAGGCGCGTCCGTAGCCGGTGGAACCGCCGTAGTTGACCTCGGCGACGCCGATGCCACGCGAGGTGAAGTAGGCGATCTCCAGGTCGAGCACCATCGCGGCCCGGCTGGTGGGACCGCCGTGCGCCCACACCACGTAGGGGACCGGGCCCTCGGCGGAGTGGTCCGGGTGCCGGGGCGGATAGATGTGGGCGTGCACCTCCCGGCCGCCGGGTCCGTCGAAGACGCGGTGGGCGGCCTCGGGGAGGTAGGCCGGGTCCACGGTGTCGTGGTGGGCGGCGCCGATCACCCGGGCGTGGCCGGTCGACATGTCCAGCTCCACGATCTCGTACGAGGTGCGGGCGCCGGCCGCGATGCCGATGACGCGGCTGCCGGTGGCGGCCAGGGCCGGGGCCCATTCGGTCCAGCGGCCGGGCGGGTCGGTGAGCCGGCCGGTGACCGGGTCGAGCAGCCCGAGCCGCTGGGCGCCGACTCCGTGCAGTACGGCGACCAGGCCGTGGTCGAGCGGCGTGAACCAGCGGTAGCCGAGTTTCCACAGCGGCCCGGCGAACTCCTCCTCGCGGCGCAGCAGGTTGACCGCCTCGCCGGTCGAGGTGTCCACCCGGTGCAGATTCCACCAGCCGGAACGGTCGGTGGCGGCCAGCAGGGTGCCGTCGGCGGCCCAGTCGGCCTGGGCGACCGACTCCTTGGGCCCGCCGATCAGGGTACGGGCGGCGCCGAACACCCCGGAGGCGTCGTCGAGGTCGGCGATCCGCAGCTCGGTGCCGTCCCATGGCATCCGCGGATGGTCCCAGGCCAGCCAGACCGCCTGCCGGCCGTCCGGGGAGAGCCGCGGCCCGGTGACGAAGCGATGGGTGGCGGCGACCAGTTCGCGTACCGCGCCGCGATCGTCGGCCGCGGCGCCGTCGAGCGGCACGGCGGCCGGCACCCGTCGGACGTCGGTGGGCAGTTCGCCGGTGAACTCCTCCAGCACACCCCAGACCTCGCCCCGTCCGGGATGCAGGGTGAGGTCCGCCCAGCGCAGCCCGTCACCGACCAGGGAGACGGGGGTCAGTGGCTCGGGCGGTTGCTCCGGCCGGTCGGGGCGGAAGGCGTAGAGTCGCTGGTCGCCGTGGTGGACGAAGACGATCAGCGGCGCGCCGTCGACGACCGCGCCGGCCCATGGGGTGCCGCCGTACTCGATGACGCGGCTTCGCACGTTCCAGGGGGCGGGCAGCGGGCACTCCTCGGTGCCGTCGGCCTTGCGGCGGATCAGCGCCCGGCGGCCGGCTTCGGCGGGCCGCGGCGCGGTCCACCACACCTCGTCACCGACCACACCGACGGACTCCGGCTGTCCGCCGTGCGCGGCGGCGGTCGCGGCGTCCACCGGCGAGGGCCAGGTGCCGTAGGCGGGACTCTGTGCGGTGGGGATGGTCATGCCCCGGCCTCCTCGCCGCGCGCGCCCGATGTGACGGGGGAATCCGCCGTGCCCGGCGAGCCGGGCGTGCCCGGGGCAGCCGCGGTGCCCGCGCCCCGCATGAAGCGGTCCAGCACCCGCACCCCGAAGTGCAGTGCGTCCACCGGCACCCTTTCGTCCACGCCGTGGAACAGCGCCTGGTAGTCGAAGCCGGGCGGCAGCTTCAGCGGTGAGAATCCGTAGCCGGTGATGCCCAGCCGGGAGAACTGCTTGGCGTCGGTGCCGCCGGACATGCAGAACGGCACCACGTGCCCCTGCGGGTCGAAGTGCTCCAGCGCCTCCCGCATGGCCGCGTAGACGGGCGCGTCCACCGGCGCGGTGAGGGGCACCTCGTGGTGGTAGTACTCCCAGGAGACGTCCGGGCCGGTGAGCCGGTCGATGGTGCTGGTGAACTCCTCCTGGCCGCCGGGCACGATCCGCCCGTCGACGAAGGCGGTGGCGGCCCCGGGGATGACATTCACCTTGTAACCGGCCTGCAGCATCGTCGGATTGGCGCTGTTGCGGACCGTGGGCCGGACCAGTGCGGCGGCCGGGCCGAGCCGGTCGAGCAGCGTGTCCACGTCGTCCAGGTCGGCGGGCAGGCCGTGCAGGGCCGCGAGCTCGACGAGCGCGGCCCGTACGGTGTCGGTGATCCGGACCGGCCAGCGGTGCTCGCCGATCCGGGCGACGGCCGCGGCGAGACGACTGACCGCGTTCTCCTCGTTGACCTTGGAGCCGTGGCCGGCCCGGCCGTTCGCGGTGAGCTTCATCCAGGCGGTGCCGCGCTCACCGGCCGCCACCGGATAGATCCGCAGGCCGCCACCGGCGTGGAAGGTGTAGGCGCCGGACTCACTGATCGCCTCGGTGCAGCCCTCGAACAGGTCGGCGTGCTCCTTGACCAGATAACCGGCGCCGTAGGCGGCGCTGTCCTCCTCGTCGGCGGTGAAGGCGAGCACGATGTCGCGCGCGGGCCGCCGCCCGGTGCGGGCCCAGCCGCGGACGGTGGCGAGCACCATCGAGACGGTGTTCTTCATGTCGATGGCGCCGCGGCCCCAGATCACCCCGTCGATGATCTCGCCGGAGAAGGGCGGCACGCTCCAGTCGGCGGGTTCGGCGGGCACCACGTCGAGGTGGCCGTGGACCAGCAGGGCGTCGGCGGTCGGGTCGGTGCCGGCGATGCGCGCCACCGTGTTGGCCCGGCCCGGGGCGGACTCCAGCACCCGCGCCTCGATCCCGGCGCCGGCCAGCTGCTCGGCCATGTACTCCGCGGCCTGCCGCTCCCTGCCGTCGCCGCCGCCCCGGTTGGTGGTGTCGATCCGGATCAGGTCGGAGGTGAAGCACACGGCTTCGTCCAGCGCCTGGGCGTCGACTCCGGCCGATGGATCCACCGGCCGGCCGGCCCGCGTCCCGGACTGCTGCTGCTCACCCATACTGTTCCTCCACGGCCTGCGAGACGAGCGTGGTGACGGCCTTGAAGGCCCTGATGCCCTCGTACATGTTCGGCAGGGTGTAGGCGACCCGCCGCTGCCCGGAGTGCTCCACCCCGGGCACCACGGTCGCGGCGCCGGCCAGGTGCGCCGCGTCGAACTCCAACTCCACCGTGAAGGGCCCCGCCTGCACGGGTTCGTGCCGCACGGCGAGCGCGGTGGCCTCCTTCGCGGCGGTACGGATGTGGGCGGCGGTACGGGCCGGCGGGCGGCAGACCGCCGCGTACCGCGACACGTAGTCCTTGACCGCGACGGTGCGGGCCCTCGGCGCGTAGCCCGCGGCGTCGAGCCCGGTGCGGTCGTCGCCGGTGACGAGGACGACGGGGACGCCGTACTCGGCGACCACCAGCGCGTTGAGCCGGCCCTCGCTGGCGGGCTCGCCGTTGACCCACACGCCGGTGATGGAGTTGGCGAGGTAGGTGTGGGCGAGCACCCCTTCGGTGCCGGCGCCGGTGTGGTAGCCCACGAAGGCGATGCCGTCGACATCGCCGTGCTGCACGCCCTCGACCATGGACAGGTCCTTGTGCCGGCCGGTGAGCATCTCGGCGCGCTCGTCCAGCTTCTCCAGCAGCAGGTTGCGCATGGACCAGTGCGCCTCGTTGATCAGCACCTCGTCGGCGCCGCCGTCGAAGAAGCCCTGCACGGCGGCATTGACGTCCGAGGTGAACATATGGCGGCAGCGCTGCCACTGCTCGCTGCCGGGCAGCACGTCGGCCGGCCAGGTCACCCCGGTCGCGCCTTCCATGTCCGCGGAGATCAGGATCTTCATGCCCAGCACGTTACGCGGCGGCGGGACGCCGCTGCCAGGTTCGATCGCCGGCCTGTGGATAACTTCAGTGGTCCAGACCTTGGAAGATCGGCCCGTACCGCGCGCGGACCACCCTGCCACCGGCCCCTGATGCGTATGCTGTCCCCCGTGAACTCCCCTGCGGCCAGCGGCTGTTCACCCAGCGATCACCCCGGGGGACCGGCTCGGCGCCCCCGCCCCGGGCGCGCGGTCGCCCCTAGCCAGGGCCCGGCCTGGTGGCGGCGCCGCCACGCCGCGTACCGAAGGCGGCACGAGACCAGGCAAAGCAGAAAAGCACGCGCACGCCCGCGCATAAGCAACCGAACCGGCCGTGCTAGCGTCCAAACCCTCTGTTCGAACTCTGCCCCGGAGCAGTGGTTCGATCCCGCCGGACGGGACCCGGCCGGGAAGTTCCAGCCCCCGCTACCGGAAGAGGCCATGTGACCACCTGGCAGCCCGCGCGCTTCGCCGTCGTCCGTGGTCCGTGGGATGTGATCAAACGGGTGGACCCGCGCCACCCCGTTCTCCTCGCCACCGCCGCCGCCGGAGTGCTGCATCTGCTGTGGGCGCTCTATCTGGCCAAGGACTCCGGTGACATGGCCGCGCAATACGCCTGGACGAATTTCATACGGGCACATCCATCGGCCTCGTACAATCTGTCCTGGTACGGCGGAATGCACCCCGCGTCCTACAGCATTCTGTCGCCTTATGTCATGGCGGCGCTCGGCGTGCGGACCACCGCGGTGCTGGCCGGCACCCTGTCGACGACGCTGACCGCGGCGCTGCTGCTGCGCGCCGGGGTGAAGCGTCCGCTGCTGCCGGTGCTGTGGACCGTGTTCGCTCTTTGGTGTGATGTCGTGTCAGGGCGGGTGACCTTCGCGCTCGGCATGCTGTTCGCCTTGGTGGCGACCGTACTGCTGTTCCCGGCCGAAGGGGCCGTCCGCGCCCACTCCACCCGGCTGGCGCTGGCGACTGCACTGGCGGCGCTGGCCACCATGTGCAGTCCGGTGGCCGGGCTGTTCCTGCTGGTCGTCGCGGCGGCGCTGTTCCTCACCAAGCGCCGGAAGGACGCCTACATCCTGGGGGCCGCCCCGCCCTTGGTGGTGGGTGCGACCTCGCTGCTGTTCCCCTTCTACGGAGTGCAGCCCTTCAAGTGGTATCTCGCGATCATCCCGCTGGGCGTCTCGCTGGCGATCGTGAAGCTGGTGCCGAAGTCGTGGCGGTCCATCCACCTGGGCACGTCGGTGTACGCGGTGGGTGTGGTGCTGACCTGGCTCATCCCGTCACCGATCGGCAGCAATGTGGAGCGGCTGGCGCTGCTGTTCGGCGGCACCGTGCTGCTGATAGTGGCGATGGGCACCACCTGGGGCACCCGCCGGACCCTCGCGGTGTGGCTGGCGTTCGCCGGGGTGGCGACCTGGCAGATCGTCAAGCCGATCGTCGACGAGGTGACGACCACCGCGGTGGCCTCCACGGTCAAGCACGCCGCGCCGCTGATCTCCGAGCTGCGCGAGGTGCGGGCCGACCGCGGCCGGGTCGAGGTGGTGCCGCTGGCCTCGCACTGGGAGGCCTCGGGCCTCTCGCCGTACGTCAATCTGGCCCGCGGCTGGAACCGGCAGGCCGATGTGGAGCGCAATCCGCTGTTCTACGACGGCAAGCTCACCCCCGCGGAGTATCTGGCCTGGCTGCACCGCTGGAGCGTCAACTACGTCGTGCTGCCCTCCGACCAGCCGGACAGCGCCGCGGTCGCCGAGGCGAAGATAGTGGCGGCCGGGCAGAGTTGGCTGCACCCGATCTGGCACGACGCGAACTGGCGGGTGTTCGAGGTCACCGGCTCCGAGCCGCTGGCCGATCCGCCGGCGGTGGTGGACGAGGCCGGACCAGCCGAGCTGACCGTGTCGATGCCCGGACCCGGTTCGGTCCTGCTGCGCATCCCGTGGTCCCCGGTGCTGGGCATCGAGGGCGCCACCGACAACAAGCACGGCTGTCTGACCTCCGACGGCGACTGGACCCGGCTGTACGCGCCACGGGCCGGCAAGTACCGGATCGGCGGCAGCTACGCGCTGATCCGCGGTACGCAGTGCGACAAGGAAGAGGTCAAGGACGAGGACGGCGGCCAGCCGGTCGTCGCCGGGTCCGGCTGACCGCTGCGCGTCCCCCGCTCAGTCCTCGTGACCGAGCTGGATGTCCCGTTCGGTACGGCCCCCGCCGGCCACCTGGAGCACGGTGGCCACCGGCGGGTAGCCGGCCGCGATCACCGTGTACTCGCCCGCCGCCAGGTCCACGAAGCGGAAGTGCCCGTCCGAACCGGTGGTCACCGAGTCCACCACATTGCCCGCCGCGTCCAGCAGGGTGACCCGGGCGTCCTCCACCAGGCGGCCGCCGGGAGCCCGTACGACGCCGCGCAGCACCGCGCCGCCGGCCAGTTCCACATCCTGGCGGGTCTCGCGCGACGCCTGCACCGACACCGGGAGCGCCGCAGGCCGGAAGGCGGGCGCGCTGGCCGCCAGCGTGTACTCGCCCGCGACGAGTTCGGTCAGTGTGTACAGGCCCTCGCGCCCGCTGCGGGCACTGGCCACCACATCGCCGCGCACATCGGTGAGGGTCACCACCGCGTCCCGGACCGGGGTGCCGTCGGCGGTGCGGACCGCCCCCGCCAGCCGTCCGGCGCCGCCCAGCACCACATCGAGTTCCACCGGATGCTCGCCCACCGTGACGCTGACGGCTTGCGGCTGGTGGCCGCCGGCCGCCGCGATCAGCACATAGCTGCCGCCGCCGGGGGTGCTGAGCGCGTACCGCCCGTCCTCGCCGGTGGCGCCGCGGCCGACCTGCCGGCCGGAGACGTCGATCAGGGTGAGGGCGGCGCGGCCGACCGATGTGCCGTCGGAGTGCTGGACGGTGCCGCACACCGGGACCCCGCCGAAGTGCGGGCGGCGGGGGGCGGGCACCGCCTCGGGCCCGGCGAAGCCGCTGAGATCGTTCAGCACACCGCCCCCGCTGGTGCGCTCGGGTCCGTAGGAGGAGTCGAACGCGGGGTCGAACGCCGTCGGGGCGGCGGGGCCTTGCTGAGTCACCAGGGGTTTCTCCTTGAGCAGGAAAGCGAACAGGAAGCCGAGGACGAGCACCGGCACGAGATAGAGGAAGATCCGCGGCATGGCGTCGGCGTAGGCCTGGACATAGCCCGCGCGGACGGGTCCCGGCAGGGTGCGGACCAGTTGGGGGGTCACCGACTGCGGGTCGGGCAGCCGGATGCCGTGCGGCAGCTCGGTGGCCAGCCGCTTCGTCAGCCGATCGGCGAACAGGGTGCCGAAGACGGCCGCGCCCACCGAGCCGCCGATCTGCCGGAAGTAGTTGTTGGCGCTGGTGGCCGCGCCGATGTCGGAGGGCCGCACCGAGTTCTGCACCGCCAGCACCAGGACCGGCAGGACCATGCCGATGCCCAGGCCGAGCACCGCCATGTAGACGCTGTACTCGGGCCGTGAGGTGTTCGCGTCCAGCAGCGACAGCAGATACATGCCGACCGCCGACAGCGCTCCGCCGACGACGGGGAAGACCTTGTAGCGGCCGGTGCGGCTGATCAGGGAGCCGCCGACGATGGAGGCCAGTACGACGCCGAGCATCATCGGGAGCATCAGCAGCCCGGAGCCGGTGGCGCTGGCGCCCTCCACCATCTGCAGGAAGGTCGGCAGATAGCTGGCCGCGCCGAACAGCCCGACCCCGACGACGGCGCCGATCAGCCCCGAGGTGACGAAGACCCCGTCGCGGAACAGGCGGAGCGGGATGACCGGCTCGGCGGCGAAGCGCTCGACGACCACGAAGAGCAGCCCGCACACCAGCGTGCCCGCGCCCAGGGCGAGGATCTCCCGGGACCGCCAGCCGTAGGTGGAGCCGCCCCAGGTGGTGAGCAGCACCAGGCACGTCGATCCGGCGGCCAGCAGCAGGGCACCGAGCACATCGAGCCTGGGCCGGGTCCGCGGGGTGGGGAGTTTGAGGACCGCGGTGATGACGGCGAGGGTGACCAGGCCGAAGGGGATGTTGATGGAGAAGCACCAGCGCCAGGAGGCGTGGTCGGTGAAGAAGCCGCCGAGCAGCGGTCCCGCGACCGAGGCAACACCGAAAGCGGCACCGATCAGGCCCATGTACCGGCCGCGCTGCCGGGGCGGCACGATGTCGGCGATGATCGCCTGCACACCGATCATCAGCCCGCCGCCCCCGATGCCCTGGACGGCGCGGAAGGCGATCAGCTCGTCCATCGTGCGGGACCAGGCGGCCAGCGCGGAGCCGACCACGAAGGTCAGGATGGCGAACTGGAAGACGATCTTGCGGCCGAACAGGTCGCCGAGTTTGCCGTAGATCGGCAGGCCGATGGTGGAGGCCAGCAGATAGGCGGTGACCACCCAGGACATCTTGTCCAGGCCGTGCAGTTCGCCGACGATCTTCGGCAGCGCGGTGGCGACGATCATCTGGTCGAGTGCCGCCAGCAGCAGGGCGAGCATCAGGCCGAGGAAGACCAGTCGGAGGCGACGCGGGGTCAGCTCCCCCGCCGAGCCGCCCACCGCGTCACCCGCCGGGCCGCCCACCGCGTCACTCACGGCGTCATCCGCCGCGTCGCCCGCCGGGTCCGCCGCCGGCCGCCCCACCGCGTCCGGCGGCAGGACCCCGCCGCCCCCGGCGTCCTCGGGCCCGGGGCTCTCCGCGCGCCCCGGCTCCGCCGCGCCTTCCGGCCGCGGCGAAGCCTGCTCGGCCCGCGCCGCCACGCCCGCCGTCCGCTCGATCAGCGTGCCACTCACCGCTGCCCGCTCCCCTCGTCCCGCCGCTCTCGCCACCGTGTCCCGCATGAGGCGACAACGATGGATGAGGGCGGCGATTCTCAGGAAGTAGGCAAAACCACCCGTATCAGTGAACAAAGCCGAAGCCGAAGCCGGAGCCGGAACCGGAACCGAAGCCGGGCGGTCGGCCGCCGCGTCACGAAGCGGCGGCCGGCCGGCCAGCCGCCGTCACGCGGCCGGCTGCTCCACCTGCTGCGCGAGTGAGGCGAGCACCTCGTCGTAGATCCGGCCGAGCCCCTTGGGCGCGAAGGTGCGCTCGAAGAAGCCGCCGACGCCGCCCGCGCCCTGCCAGGTGGTGCCGACCACGACCTTGCTGCGGCCCTCGCCCGCCGGGGTGACGACCCAGGTGGTGACCAGCGTGGAGTTGCGGTCGGTCTCGACGAGCTGCCCGGGGGTGGGGGCGGTGACGTCGAACAGGCAGTCCCGGACCCGCTTGCTGGTGGCCTGGAGCTTCCAGTGCACGAGGGTGCCGGCGCCCTTGCCGCCCTCCCGGACCTCGTACTCGCTGAACTGCCCAGGGAGCACCCGGCCGCGGGTCCCGGCGTAGTCGGCCAGCGCGTCGTACACCCGCTCCGGCTCCGCTTCGACGATGCGCTCCGTGGTGGCCTCGACCAGCGCCATGACTTCTCCTCGGTTCGGTTCCTCGTACGCGCCGCGTGGTGCGTGTCGCGTGTCGCAAAGCCAACCACACTCGCTTTTCGAATTTATGTTCTATTGTGGACGAGGAGACGGGGCCGACGACCGAAGGAGGGCGCGATGCGCTGGGACCAGCTGGACCGCAACGACTCCGAGGGCGCGCTGTTCGGTTCGGACGCGGTGACCACCCGCACCTTCGACACCCCCGGCTTCCGCGGCATCACCTTCCACGAGATACGCGCCCGCTCGATCCTCAACCGGGTGCCGGGCGCCTCCCGGATGCCGTTCGAATGGACGATCAATCCGTACCGGGGCTGCAGCCACGCGTGCGTCTACTGCTTCGCCCGCAAGACGCACAGCTATCTCGACCTCGACACCGGGCACGACTTCGACTCGCAGATCGTGGTGAAGGTCAACGCGGCCGAGCTGCTGCGCCGCGAACTCGCCGCACCGCGCTGGAAGGGCGAGCACGTCGCGATGGGCACCAATGTGGACTGCTACCAGCGGGCCGAGGGCCGCTACCGGCTGATGCCGGGCATCCTGGAAGCGCTGCGCGACCGGGCCAACCCGTTCTCGATCCTCACCAAGGGCTCGCTGATCCTGCGCGACCTCGAACTGATCCGGCAGGCCGCGACCGTCACCGACGTGTCCATCGCGCTGTCCATCGGTTTCGTGGACGGCGAGCTGTGGCGCACGGTGGAGCCGGGCACGCCGTCCCCGGACACACGGCTGGCCGTGTGCCGCACCTTCGCCGCGAACGGCATATCCCCGGCCGTCCTGATGGCCCCGGTGCTGCCCTTCCTGAGCGACTCCCCCGAGCAGCTGCGGGCGACGGTACGGGCGATCGCGGCGGCCGGCGCCGGCTCGATCACCCCGCTGGTGCTGCACCTGCGGCCGGGGGCCCGTGAGTGGTACATGGCCTGGCTGGCCCGGCACCACCCGCATCTCGTCCGGCGCTACGAGACGATGTACGCGGGCGGTTCCTACGCGCCGAAGTGGTATCAGCGGCAGGTCACCCGCCAGGTGCACGAGTTCGCCGCCGAGTTCGGCTGCGGCCCGTCCCGGGCGGGCGGACCGCGCCGTCTGACGCGACCGGACGGGGCGGAGCAGCCGGCGGACGAAGCGACGGACGAGGCGACGGACGAGGTCCGGAGCGGCGGCGGCGACGCCCCGGCGGGCGGGGACGTCCAGCTCACCCTGCTGTGACCTCTCCTAGAGTCGGCGCATGGTGCGCGTACGGCTGATGACCGACGACGATGTGCCGGCCGTCTCCGCGATCCGGGTCGCGGGCTGGCGGGCGGCTTACGCGGGGCTGGTCCCGCGGAGCTATCTGGACGCGATGGACGCGGCCGAGGACACGGCCGCCCGGCGCAGGTCGCTCGCGGCGGGCGGCGGCCGGGTACGCAATCTGGTGGCCGTGGAAGCGGCGGCGGCCGGGGGCGGCGGTGGCAGTGGCGGTGACGGCGGATCGGTGGTGGGCTGGGCGGCCTTCGGCCCGTATCGCGGGCAGCCGGGGACCGGCGCGGACGGTGAGCTGTACGCGCTGTATGTACGGCCCGACCGGATCGGCACCGGCGCCGGCCGGGCGCTGACCGCCGAGGTCGTCCGGCACGCGGCCGAAGCCGGCCGGCGCCGCCTGCTGTTGTGGGTGCTCGCCGACAACCACCGGGCCCGGCGCTTCTACGGGCGGGCCGGCTTCACCGCCGACGGTCTGGAGATGACCGAGGTCTACGACGGTGTCCCGCTGCGCGAACTGCGCTACGCCCGGGCCCTGTAGCCGGACGCACGAGGCGCCTACCGCTCGGCGGGAGCTTCCCCCCGGCCCGGTCCGGGGCCGTCCGCGGCGCCCGCCCCCAGGATTTCCAGGCCCTCCGCACAGGCCCGCGCGACGCGTTCGTGGGCCGGGCCCGGCTGGGCGCGCAGCCGCGCCAGGGTTTCGCTGAGCGCCGGTACGGCTTCGGGCGCGCGCAGCTCGACGAGCAGGCCGATGGCGGGCAGGGCGTACGCGACCCGCAGCGGGTTGGTGGCGAGCGCGGCCGCCGCCCGCCCGGTGCGCGGGTCGCCGAGCCGCAGCAGGGCCTTCGCGGCCTGGTGGGCCCGGGCCTCGTCGCGGTAGTTGAGCAGCAGCGCGAGGGTTTCGAACGCCCGCCGGTCCCCCGCCTCCGCGAGTTCGACGGCGGCGGCCTCCCGTACCTCCAGCGGGTGACCGGGGGCGCTGAGCACTTGGGCCAGACGGTCGCGTGACGCGGAATCCATCGGCTCACTGTAGGGGGGCGGCCGTGCTGACCCGGCTCGGCGCTCCGCTCATCTGCTCGGGTTCGCCATCAGACGCGCAAGGGGCTGGCGGTGAAGTTACCCACCGGTTACCCTCGAAGGGCCGGGTGTCCGGCGGTCGGTGACGCGACCGCGGCCACCGTGATCGGCGCGTCGGTTCGGCATCGCGGGCAGGCCCCCGGGACAGGGGCCCGCCGCATTGGCGCGGGCGCGCGGGGCCAGGTCCCGTGCGGGGCCCGCGACTCCTTCCCCTCTCCCACCGCCGAGGCGCTCGCCGCCCGCGGTTCCCGACGCCCCTGGAGTCACGCGATGGACCGTCCCTCCGCAGCCGCATCCCCGCTCGCCGGCCTCGACGGCCGAGCCGGCACCACCCCCTCCCGTCCTCCCTTTTCCCTGCTGGCCGTCGTGGGCCTGGGCACCATGGGGACCGGAATCGCCGAAGTGCTGACCCGCGGCGGGTACGAGGTGATCGGGATCGACCTCGATGCCGCCGCCGCCCGCCGCGCGGTGGCCGGGCTGGAGAACTCCACCGCCCGGGCCGTCGCGCGCGGCCGGATGTCCGCCGCCGAACGGGCCGGCGCGCTGGCCAGGTTCCGTACCTTTCCCGCGCTGGACGCCGCCGCCGAGGCCGATCTGGTGATCGAGGTGGTGGACGAGCGCTGGGCGGCCAAGCGCGAGGTGTTCACCGCGCTGGACCGGATCGCCCGACCGGGCGCGATCCTGGCCACCGGCACCAACGCGCTGTCGGTGACCCGGCTGGCGGCCGGCACCGGCCGCGCCGACCGGGTGCTGGGCCTGCACTTCTTCGCGCCGGCGCCGGCCATGAAGCTGGTGGAGGTGGTCTCCACTGTGTTGACCTCGCCGGAGGCCACCGCGGCCGTCGTCTCGCTGGTCCGCGCCCTGGGCAAGGAGCCGGTGCCGGTCGGCGACCGGCCGGGCTTCATCGCGGACGGGCTGCTGTTCGGCTACCTCAACCAGGCCGCGGCGATGTACGAGGCGGGGTACGCCAGCCGGGAGGACATCGACGCCGCGATGCGGCTGGGGTGCGGCCTGCCGATGGGGCCGCTGGCACTGCTGGACCTGATCGGCGTCGACACCGCGACCACCGTGCTGGAGGCGATGTACGAGGCGACACGCGACCGGCTGCACGCGCCCGCCCCGGTGCTGAGGCAGCTGACCGCGGCCGGACTGCTGGGCCGCAAGTCGGGGCGCGGCTTCTACGCGTACGAGGGCCCGGGCAGTTCGGCGGTGCTGCCCGACGACCGGACACCCGGCCCGGCGGCGCACCCGCGGTCCGCCGCCGGGCGGACCGTGCGGCGGGTCGGGGTGGCCGGTTCGGGGACGATGGCGGCCGGCATCGCCGAGGTCTTCGCGAAGGCCGGCTTCGGTGTGGCGCTGGTGGCCAGGAGCCGGGAGAAGGCCGAGCTGGCGGCGGCCGGGACGGCGGCGTCGCTGGACCGCTCGGTGGCCAGGGGGCGGCTGACCGTGGAGCAGCGGGACGAGGCGGTGGCGCGGGTCGCGCCGAGCGGCTCGTACGACTCGCTGGCGGACGCCGATCTGGTGGTGGAGGCGGTGGCCGAGGACCTGTCGGTCAAGCAGCGGCTCTTCCGGACGCTCGACACGGTGTGCAAGCCCGGCGCCGTGCTGGCCACCACCACCTCCTCGCTGCCGGTGGTGGCCGTCGCCCGCGCCACCGGCCGTCCGCAGGACGTGCTGGGACTGCACTTCTTCAACCCGGCGCCGGCCATGCGACTGGTCGAGGTGGTCAGGACGGTCCTGACCGCGCCGGATGTGCTGACCACCGCGCACCGGGTGTGCGGGGCGCTGGGCAAGCACCCGGTGGACTGCGGGGACCGGGCGGGCTTCATCGTCAACGCCCTGCTCTTCCCGTATCTGAACAACGCGGTGAAAATGGTCCAGGACCATTACGCGAGCGTGGACGACATCGACACGGCGATGAAGCTCGGCGGCGGCTATCCGATGGGCCCTTTCGAGTTGCTGGACGTGGTGGGCCTGGACGTCTCGCTGGCCATCGAGCGGGCGCTGCACCGGGAGTTCCGCGACCCGGGCCTCGCCCCGGCGCCCCTGCTGGAGCACCTGGTGTCGGCGGGCTGCCTGGGCCGCAAGACCGGTCGCGGTTTCCGCGAGTACGCCCGCGGCTGAGGCGCCGCCCGGCCGGCGCGGAGAGCACCGGCCGGCGCGTCCGGCGGCCGGTGGAGGTTTTCCCCCGACCGCCGGACGGGGCGCTCCGGCGTGTTACGTTCCCCACATGCCCCAGTCCGTGAAGTCCGATGTTCCCGAGACCGCGAGCGGCCGGAAGGCCGCCGCGCAGCGCCACCGGGTGCGGCAGGATCTCGCGTCGGCGGCGATGCGCCTGTTCGCGACGCAGGGGTACGAGGAGACGACCGTCGACGAGATCGCCGCGGCGGCCGGCGTGGCCCGGCGGACCTTCTTCCGGCACTTCCGCTCCAAGGAAGAGGCGATCTTCCCGGACCACGACGACACGCTGGTCAGGGTGCAGGCGGTGCTGGACTCGGCGGACCCGCGCGAGCACCCGCTGGACACGGTGTGCCGGGGCATCACCGAGGTGCTGCGGATGTACGCGCAGGTGCCGGAGATCTCGGTGGAGCGCTATCGGCTGACCCGCGAGGTGCCGACGCTGCGCGAGCGGGAGATCGCCTCGGTGGCCCGCTACGAGCGGCTGTTCACCCGCTATCTGCTGGGCCATTTCGACGAGGGCGCGCACCGCGACGGCGACGACGATCCGCTGCTGGCCGAGGTGGCCGCGTCAGCGGTGGTGGCGGCGCACAACCATGTGCTGCGACGCTGGCTGCGCGCGGGCGGCAAGGGCGATGTGGAGACGCAGCTCGATCATGCCTTCGAAGTCATCAAGACCACCTTCGGCACCGGGATCGGCGCCGGCCGGATACCCGTCAGGGGTGCGGCCGAGCCGACGTCGGTGGTCTCCCGGCACGGCGAGGTGGTGGTCGCGGTGGCCCGTACCGACGCCTCCCCGGCGGAGATCCTGCGCAGCATCGAGGAAGCGCTGCGCAAGGCCTGACCCCCACACATCACGTCCACCGCGCGGCGGTGGCACCCCAGCGGCCGTCCGGTGCGATCCGGGCGGCCGCTGGCGCTCGTCTGCGGACACCCGGCGACACATGAGAAAAAATCATGGCACCCAGTGTCTTTACGACTGGCACGCGGTGCCATACCGTGAAGCCACCTCCCAGCGGCACCCGGGAGAGCGACCGGCCGCCTGTCCCGACGGCCCGAAGCCTGCGTCACCAGGCAGCACCGCAGCGGCGCGGCAGCGCGATACCGCGGCACCGCGCGGCGTCCGCACCGCCCGACCGAACACGCACCTGATCGCCGGACCGACGACGGCACCCCTTCCCCCATCGACCCCCGCGTTCCCGCGAGCACCGCGAGGGAGCGTTCCGCCGGAGGCGAGTCATATGAAGGAAATCCTGGACGCGATCCTCGCGCCGGACAGTTCGGCCGCCGATGTCGCGGCTGCGAGACTGCCCGAGGCGTACCGCGCCGTCACCGTCCGCAAGGACGAAGCCGAGATGTTCGCCGGGCTCGCCAGCCGGGACAAGGACCCGCGCGCCTCGCTGCATCTGGAGGAGGTGCCGGTGCCCGAACTCGGCCCCGGCGAGGCCCTGGTGGCCGTGATGGCCAGCTCCGTCAACTACAACTCGGTGTGGACCTCGATCTTCGAGCCGGTGCCCACCTTCGCCTTCCTGGAGCGCTACGGGCGCACCTCGCCACTCGGCAAGCGGCACGATCTGCCGTACCACGTCATCGGTTCCGACCTGTCCGGCGTGGTGCTGCGCACCGGGCCCGGGGTCAACCGGTGGAAGCCGGGCGACCGGGTCGTCGCGCACTGCCTGAGCGTGGAGCTGGAGTCCGCCGACGGGCACAACGACACCATGCTCGACCCGGAGCAGCGGATCTGGGGCTTCGAGACGAACTTCGGCGGTCTGGCCGAGATAGCCCTGGTGAAGTCCAACCAGCTGATGCCCAAGCCGGAGCATCTCACCTGGGAGGAGGCCGCCGCCCCCGGCCTGGTCAACTCCACCGCCTACCGCCAGCTCGTCTCACGCAACGGCGCCGGGATGAAGCAGGGCGACAATGTCCTGGTCTGGGGCGCCAGCGGCGGACTCGGCTCGTACGCCACCCAGTTCGCGCTGGCCGGCGGCGCGACCCCGGTCTGTGTGGTGTCCAGCCCGCACAAGGCCGAGATCTGCCGGAAGATGGGCGCGGAGGCGATCATCGACCGCGAAGCGGAGGGCTTCCGCTTCTGGCGGGACGAGCACCGCCAGGACCCGCGCGAGTGGAAGCGCTTCGGGGCGCGCATCCGCGAACTGACCGGCGGCGAGGACGTGGACATCGTCTTCGAGCACCCGGGCCGCGAGACCTTCGGCGCCTCGGTGTACGTCACCCGCAAGGGCGGCACGATCGTCACCTGCGCCTCCACCAGCGGTTACACCCACGAGTACGACAACCGCTATCTGTGGATGAGCCTCAAGCGGATCGTCGGCTCGCACTTCGCCAACTACCGCGAGGCGTGGGAGGCCAACCGCCTGGTCGCCAAGGGCCGTATCCACCCCACCCTGTCCCGTACCTACGCGCTGGCGGACACCGGCCAGGCCGCGTACGACGTGCACCGCAACCTCCATCAGGGCAAGGTCGGCGTCCTCGCGCTGGCCCCGGCCGAGGGCCTGGGCGTGACGGACCCCGAACTGCGGGCGAGGCACCTGCCGGCGATCAACCGCTTCCGGGGGGCGGCGTCGTGACGCCCCGCGGACAAGGCGGGAAGGACCGGCCCTGGCTGATGCGGACCTACGCCGGCCACTCGTCCGCCGAGGCGTCCAACCAGCTCTACCGGAGCAATCTGGCGAAGGGCCAGACCGGCCTGTCCGTCGCGTTCGACCTGCCGACGCAGACCGGTTACGACCCGGACCACGCGCTGGCGCTGGGCGAGGTGGGCCGGGTCGGCGTGCCGATAGCCCATCTCGGGGACGTACGGCGGCTGTTCCAGGACATCCCGCTGGAGCGGACGAACACCTCGATGACGATCAACGCCACCGCGATGTGGCTGCTGGCGCTGTACCAGGTGGTGGCTGAGGAGCAGGGCGCCGACCTCACCGCGCTCCAGGGCACCACGCAGAACGACATCGTCAAGGAGTACCTCTCCCGGGGGACGCATGTCTTCCCGCCGGGCCCGTCGCTGCGGCTGACCACCGACATGATCACGTACACCGTGCACCACATGCCCCGCTGGAACCCGATCAACATCTGCAGCTACCACCTCCAGGAGGCGGGGGCCACCCCGGTCCAGGAGATCGCCTACGCCATGTCCACCGCGATCGCCGTACTGGACGCGGTGTTCGCGTCCGGGCAGGTGCCCGAGGAGCGGCGCGGTGACGTGGTCGGGCGGATCTCCTTCTTCGTGAACGCCGGGGTGCGCTTCATCGAGGAGATGTGCAAGATGCGCGCCTTCGGGCAGATCTGGGACACCGTGACGCGTGAGCGGTACGGCGTCCGGGACCGGCGGCAGCGGCGTTTCCGCTACGGCGTCCAGGTCAACTCGCTCGGCCTGACCGAGGCGCAGCCGGAGAACAACGTGCAGCGCATCGTGCTGGAGATGCTCGCCGTCACCCTGTCCAAGGACGCCCGTGCCCGGGCGGTGCAACTCCCGGCCTGGAACGAGGCGTTGGGCCTGCCCCGGCCGTGGGACCAGCAGTGGAGCCTGCGGATGCAGCAGGTGCTGGCGCACGAGAGCGACCTGCTGGAGTACGAGGACGTCTTCGCCGGCAGCCATGTGGTCGAGGCGAAGGTCGCCGAACTGGTGGCGGCGGCGAACGCCGAGATGGAGCAGGTCCGGGAGCGGGGCGGCGTGCTGGCCGCGGTCGAATCCGGCTATCTGAAGGGCCGGTTGGTGTCCGCGCACGCCGAGCGGCGGGCCCGGATCGAGTCCGGCGCGGACAGGGTCGTCGGCGTGAACTGCTACGAGTCCACCGAGCCCAGTCCGCTGACCGCCGATCCGGACACCGCGATCATGACGGTGGACCCGGCCGCCGAGGCCCGGGTGGTGGCCGCGCTGCGCGACTGGCGGGCGGACCGGGACGCACAGCGGTGCCTGACGGCGCTGTCCGCGCTGCGCTCCGCGGCGGCCGGCACCGGGAATCTGATGGCGCCGACCCTGGAGTGCGCCCGGGCGGGCGTCACCACCGGTGAGTGGTCCTCCGCGCTGCGTGACGTCTTCGGGGAGTTCAGGGCCCCGACCGGGGTGAGCGGCGCCCCGGTGGCGGTGACCGCCGAGCCGGGCGGTGAACTGGCCGCGGTACGGCGCAAGGTGGCCGGCACCGCGGCCGAACTGGGCTGCGCCCGCCTGCGGTTGCTGGTCGGCAAGCCGGGGCTCGACGGGCACTCCAACGGCGCCGAGCAGATCGCGGTACGCGCCAGGGACGCCGGCTTCGAGGTGGTCTACCAGGGGATCAGGCTGACGCCGGAGCAGATCGTCTCGGCGGCGGTCGCCGAGGACGTGCACTGCGTGGGGCTGTCGATCCTGTCCGGTTCGCACGCGGCGCTGGTGCCCGAAGTGCTGGCACGGTTGCGGCAGGCCGGCGCGGGGGACGTCCCGGTGGTGGTCGGCGGGATCATCCCGGCGGCCGACGCCAGGGAGCTGCGGGCCGCCGGGGTGGCGGCGGTCTTCACCCCCAGGGACTTCGGTATCACCGGGATCATCGGCCGGATCGTCGACGAGATCCGGCTCGCGAACAAGCTGGAGGTATGACTGTGCGGTTCGGGCGCACCTTTGAGGAATTCGAGATCGGTGCCGTGTACAAACACTGGCCGGGAAAGACGGTCACCGAATACGACGACCATCTTTTCTGTCTGCTCACCATGAACCACCACCCGCTCCATCTGGACGCCAACTACGCCGAGAAGTCGACGGACTTCGGCCGTAACGTCGTGGTGGGCAACTACGTCTACTCCCTGCTGCTCGGCATGTCGGTGCCGGACGTGTCCGGCAAGGCGATCGCCAATCTGGAGGTGGAGTCGCTGCGGCATGTGGCACCGACCTTCCACGGCGACACGATCTACGGCGAGACCACCGTGCTGGACAAACGGCCCTCGGCCTCGAAGGACGACCGCGGCATCGTCCAGGTCGAGACGAGGGGCTACACCCAGGACGGCACGCTGGTGTGCGTCTTCCGCCGCAAGGTGATGGTGCCGACCGCCGTCTACGTCGAGCGGCGCGGCGGCGAACAGCCCGGCCGGCCGCAGCCGGCCCCCACCGGCCCGGACTCCCGAGGAGGGAACTGACATGGCCGACCGGCTCGCCCAGACCGACGGCCTGACCGACATCCAGCGGGAGATCCTGGCCACCGTCCGCTCCTTCGTGGACAAGGAGATCCTGCCGCACGCCACCGAACTGGAACACCGCGACGAGTACCCGTCCGCGATCGTCGAGGGACTGAGGGAACTCGGCCTGTTCGGGCTGACGATTCCCGAGGAGTACGGCGGGCTCGGTGAGTCGCTGCTGACCTACGCGCTGACCGTGGAGGAGATCTCCCGCGGCTGGATGAGCGTCTCCGGCATCGTCAACACGCATTTCATCGTCGCGTACATGATCAAGCAGCACGGCACCCGGGAACAGAAGGAGTACTTCCTGCCGCGGATGGCCACGGGCGAGGTACGTGGCGCGTTCTCGATGTCGGAGCCGGGAACGGGTTCGGATGTCGGCGCGATCCGCACCAGGGCCGTACGGGAGGGCGACACCTACCTCCTCAACGGCCAGAAGATGTGGCTGACCAACGGCGGCTCGGCCAACCTCGTCGCGGTGCTGTGCCGGACCGACGAGGGGCAGCCGGCCGATGCCCCGCCGCACAGGTCGATGACCACCTTCCTGATCGAGAAGGACCCCGGCTTCGGGCCCAACACCAAGGTCCCCGGACTGACCGTGCCGGGCAAGATCGAGAAGATGGGCTACAAGGGGGTCGACACCACCGAGCTGGTGCTGGAGGACGTACGGGTCCCGGCCGACCGGGTGCTGGGCGGGCGGAGCGGCGCGGGGTTTTACCAGATGATGGACGGCGTGGAGGTGGGCCGGGTCAATGTTGCCGCCCGGGGCTGCGGGGTGGCCCGCCGCGCCTTCGAGCTGGGCATCACCTACGCACAGCAGCGGCACACCTTCGGCAAGCCGATCGCCGAGCACCAGGCCATCCAGTTCAAGTTGGCCGAAATGGCCACCAAGGTGGAGGCGGCGCACCTGATGATGGTCAGCGCGGCCCGCAAGAAGGACTCCGGCCTGCGCAACGACCTGGAGGCCGGAATGGCCAAATACCTGGCCGCGGAGTTCTGCAAGGAGGTCGTGGAGGACTCCTTCCGCATCCACGGCGGCTACGGCTTCTCCAAGGAGTACGAGATCGAGCGGCTGTACCGGGAGGCCCCGATGCTGCTGATCGGCGAGGGAACCGCCGAGATCCAGAAAATGATCATCGGGCGGCGGCTGTTGGAGGAGTACCGGATCCATGACTGACTCTCGTCAATTGTCCGCCTTTGCGGTAATTTACCCCCCATAACGCGTCATTGAAGGTCACCCTGTGTCACCGGCGGTGCCGCAGGAACCAGCCATCGACTCGCCCTCCAGCTTGCCGAGTTGCCCGTGTCAGCCGGTAGCATCGAACAAAGCCGCCGTCCCCTGAAGCAATTCGCGGCATCCTCCGCTACGAAGGTCTTCCATGCCCCACAGCCATTCCTCTGCACCACGCGGCCGGGTCCGCCTCGCGCGCGGAGCGTCGCCGTGGCTCCTCCCGACCGTGGCCACCGCGGCGGTCAGTCTCTCCCGTGCCCGCCGCTCCGGACGCTGGGCGACCGTGGCCGTTCCCGCCACCGCGCTCGCGGCCGGCATGCTGTGGTTCTTCCGCGACCCGGAGCGGGAGATCACCGAGGGCCGTGTGATCTCCCCGGCGGACGGTGTGGTGCAGAGCATCATGCCGTGGAAGGACGGGCGCACCCGCGTCGCGATCTTCATGAGCCCGCTGAACGTCCATGTGAACCGGGCCCCGCTCGCGGGCACGGTCACCTCGGTCGAGCACATCCCCGGTGGGTACGTACCGGCGTTCAACAAGGAGAGCGAGCACAACGAGCGGGTGATCTGGCACTTCGACACCGAACTCGGTGACATCGAGGTGGTGCAGATCGCCGGCGCGGTGGCGCGCCGGATCGTCCCGTACGTGCCGCGCGGCTGCAAGGTCGAGCAGGGGGACCGGATCGGGCTGATCCGCTTCGGTTCACGGGTGGACATCTACCTCCCCGAGGGCGTCGAGCCCTCGGTCGAGGTCGGGCAGACCACCACGGCTGGGGTGACTCGCCTTGACCGTGGTTGATCCCGAGACGCAGTCCTCGGCACCCACCGGGAGCACCGTCGCCGGGCCGTCCTCCTGGGTGAGCGAGCTGGAGGAGGAAGTCGGCGACCTGCCGCTGTCCACCCGGCTGTCCATCGCGGACGCGCTGACCCTGGGCAACGCGATCTGCGGCTTCATGGCCGTCTACTTCACCACCACCGGCGTGCTCGTACCGCATCTGATGGGGACGAGCGACGGCGCGATGTCCAAGCACAGCGCGGCCGGCGCGGTGACGCTGATGCTGCTGGCGTCGGTCTTCGACCTCTTCGACGGGCTGGTGGCGCGCAAGCTGCGCAGCTCCGCGATGGGGGCGGAGCTGGACAACCTCTCCGACCTGATCAGCTTCGGCCTCGCGCCCGCCTACTTCGTGATCGTCTGGGGCATCGTCTCGGACGACGCGCACGGCAAGGTCGCGGCGCTGGCCGCGGTCATGGTGGTCCTGGCGGTGGTGCTGCGGCTGGCCCGCTTCTCCTGCACGACGCTGCGGGACGGGGTCTTCCAGGGCATGCCCAGCCCCTTCGGGGCGATGACGGTCGTCTCGCTGGTACTGCTGGAGCTGCCCTTCATCCCCACGGTCCTCGGCGTCGTCGGGGTCGCCTGGCTGATGGTGAGCCGGGTCGAATACCCCAAGCCCCGGGGCCGTCTGGCGCTGATCACCTTCTGCTGGACCCTGGTCAGCATGGGCTGCCTGATCGCCTGGACGCTCAACGTCCCCGGCGGCCACGGCCTCCTCCAGGCCGGCGCGGCCCTCCAGTGCTGCGCCGCGGCGGTCATCCCCTGCTTCGCCACCACCCGCCGCGTCAACACCTTCCGCGCCAACCGGCGCGAGGCCCGCACCCAGGCCGCGCGCTAGCCCACCCCAAGGCCCCCGGAACCCGGTCAATCCGGGCCCCGGGGGCCTTTTGGCTTCCCGCCGAGGTCCTCCGGGGGCGCGGGAGGCGGCCGCGCTGCCCCCCGTCCACCGCAACGGCGGGCAGCGGGAACAGCGCGAATCGGCGGCGCCGAACAACCGCACACGGGCGACCCCCGGGAGGGAGAGCCCCCGGGCACCGGCACCCGAGGCGGAGGAACCGCCGGGCGCCGGCCCTCCCCGGGTAGCGGGCCCGCCGGGGTGGGCGCCTCCGCCGGTCAAAGACCTACGGCGCGCGGAGCAGGAAATCGTGCGCCAGCGCCGCGGCCGCCCGCTCCAGCAGCGGCCCCGCCTCCGCCATGCAGCGCTCGGGGTCCGGCTCGATCGCGGTGAGGGCGTACGCGCGGCGGATGCCGGCCGCGCCCAGCGCCGCGGGCGGCAGGGAGAGGCGGCCGCAGACGGCGACCACTTCGAGGCCGCGGGCGCGGGCCGCCTGGGCGACGCCCACCGGCGCCTTGCCGTGCAGGGTCTGCTCGTCGAGGGAACCCTCGCCGGTGATGACCAGGTCGGCCCGGCCCAGCGCCTCCTCGAAGCCCAGCACCTCCAGCAGGACGTCGATACCGGCCCGGAACGTCGCCCCGAGCCCGACCAGCGCGCCGAAGCCGATACCGCCGGCCGCACCCGCCCCCGGCGCCCGCGCCGCCGCGGTGGCGACCGGGGTCACCTCGGCCAGCACCTCCGCGTACCGGCCGAGCGCCACGTCCAGCAGGGCCACGTCCTCGGGCGAGGCGCCCTTCTGCGGACCGTAGACCGTCGCGGCGCCCGTCGGGCCGAGCAGCGGGTTGTCGACATCGCTGGCGAGGACGATCTCGGTCTTGGCCAGCCGCGCGTCGAGATCGGTGAGGTCCGCCGTGGCCAGCGTGGCCAGCGGTCCCCCGCCGGGTGCGACCGGTACCCCGTCGCCGTCCAGCAGCCGCGCGCCGAGCGCGCTGAGCATGCCGGCCCCGCCGTCGTTGGTGGCGCTGCCGCCGACCCCGAGCACGATCGTGCGGGCGCCCGCGTCCAGCGCGGCCCGCAGCAGCTCACCGGTGCCGTAGGTGGTCGCCGCCAGCGGCGCGAACACCCCCGGCGGCAGGTGCCGCAGCCCGGAGGCCTCGGCCATCTCCACCACCGCGGTGTCCCCGCGCAGCGCGTACGCCGCCCGCACCGTTTCGCCCAGCGGCCCGGTGACCCGCACCTCCCGCCGCTCGAACCCGGCGGCGACCGCCGCGTCGACGGTGCCGTCACCGCCGTCGGCGACCGGCACCGACTCGACGGTCAGCGAGGCCACGACCCTGCGCAGCCCGGCCTCGACATGGACGGCCACCTCGGCCGCGGTCAGCGAGCCCTTGAACTTGTCCGCGGCGATCAGCACCCGCGCCGTTGATTGACTTGCAGCGTCGGACACGTGGTGACTCCCCAGCCGGAAACGGAACGTCGCGCCGCTTCGGACCCTATCCCGGCCCGGTGCCGACCGCCCACGGGAGCCACCCCGCGTGGCCGTACATCTGCGGCCACCCGGGCGAGGCCCCGACCCGTAGGTTGGCCTCATGAGCCTCGATTTCGCCACCTACCTCGCCGGTCTGCCCAGGATTCTGGCCGGCGCGAACACCCTCTTCCGTTCCGCCGACGGCCGGCTGCTGCTGGTCGAGCCGAACTACCGGGACGACGGCACCTGGACACTGCCCGGCGGGACGATCGAATCCGACGAGGGCGAGACCCCCCGGCAGGCGGCCCGCCGCGAGACCGTGGAGGAGATCGGCCTGGACATCGCGCCGGGCGCGCTGCTCGCGGTGGACTGGGTGTCCAGGCCGGGCCGGCCGCCGCTGACCAGCTATCTCTACGACGGCGGGGTGCTCGACGAGGCGCAGCTCGGCGCGATCAGGCTGCAGGAGGAGGAGCTGGACTCCTGGCAGCTCACCCCGGTGGAGGATCTCGACCGCTATCTCACCCCGGGCGCGGCCCGCCGGGTCCGGGCCGCGCTGGGCGCGCTGGCGACCGGCGCCGGGCCGGCCGAGCTGGTCAACGGCCACCCGGCGGAGCAGGTCGAGCGGGAGACCCGGGAGAAGCCGGGGACGCCGCGGAGCTGACGCCGGACGGGCGGCGCCGGCGCCGCGGGCCTCACCGGCCGGGGCGTCGGCACCCCCGGAGGAGCGGGCCGGCACCGCCCCTCAGCGCGACGAAGACGCGGTCTGCCGGTCCGCCTTCGCGGTCCGGGCGGCCGAGCGGCGCAGATGCCGCAGCACCGCCTTCGCCGCGTTGTGGCCGCTCATTCCGTGCACGCCCGGGCCCGGCGGGGTCGCCGAGGAGCACAGGAAGACGCCGGGGCGGCGGGTGGCGTACGGGATGGCGGCCAGTCGGGGGCGCAGCACCGTCTGCAGGCCGGCGAAGGCGCCGCAGGCGATGTCACCGCCGACGTAATTGGCGTTGCGGGCGGCGAGAGCGGCCGGGCCGGTGACCGCCCGAGCCAGGACCAGATCGCGGAAGCCGGGGGCGAAGCGTTCGATCTGGCGCTCCATCGCGTCGGTGGCGTCGCCGTGCCAGTCGTGCGGGACGTGCGCGTAGGCCCAGAAGACATGCTTGCCCGCCGGCGCCCGGGACGGATCGACCACGGTGGGCTGCGAGGTGATCAGGAACGGCGTCTGCGGGGCGCGGCCGGTGACCGCGCGGCTCAGCGCGTCGCCGATCTCGGTGTAGCTCGGCCCGAGGTGCACGGTGCCGGCCCGGCGTGCCTGCGGCGCGGTCCACGGCACCGGCCCGTCCAGCGCGTAGTCGATCTTGAAGACGGAGGGACCGTAGCGGTAGCCGCGGTACGCGTCGCCGAGCGAGGCGATCCGGGCCAGCGCGGTGGGCGAGGTGTCGAAGACGTACGCCCGGGCCGGCGGCAGTTCGTCCAGCTTGCGGACGGTGAATCCGGTGCGGATCTCGCCGCCGAGTTCGGTCAGCAGCCCGGCCAGCGCGTCGGAGATCGCCTGTGAGCCGCCGCGGGCCACCGGCCAGCCGCGCTCGTGCGCGGCCAGCGCGAACATCATCGCCATCGCGCCGGTGAACGGCTCGGTCAGCCGGGAGATCGCGTGCCCGGCGAGCCCCGCGATCAGCGCCCGGGCCTTGGGGTCGCGAAAGCGCAGCGCCAGCGCGGCGGCCGGCGGGGTGCCGGTGAGCCCGAAGCGCACGAAGCGGTACGGGTCGCGGGGCAGCCCGGCCCACGGGGGCCGGAAGAAGTCCTCGGCGATGGCGTCCCAGTGGCCCGCGTAGGGGGCCAGCAGCCGCCGGTAGGTGCCGGCGTCGCGGGGGCCGAGCGAGGCGGCGGTCTCCCCCACCGTCCGGCCGAGCACCGCCGCGGTGCCGTCCGGGAAGGGATGGGCCATCGGCACCTCGGGATGCAGCCACTCCAGCCCGTGCCGGGCCAGCGGCAGCGCGCCGAAGGCGGGCGAGCCGACGCCGAAGGGGTGCACCGCCGAACAGGGGTCGTGCCGGAAGCCCGGCAGGGTCAGCTCCTCGGTGCGGGCGCCGCCGCCCACCGTGCCGGCGGCTTCGTAGAGCTGTACGGACAGTCCGGCGCGGGCGAGTTCGACGGCGGCGGTCAGCCCGTTGGGACCGGCGCCGACCACGACCGCGTCGACCACGACCGCCCGGCTCACCGCCCGACCGCCTCGGAGTCCGGGGCCAGGATGCCGATGATGCGTCTCGCGGTGGCCTCGTCACGGGCGACGGTGAAGGGCAGGGTGTTGCCGCCGGCCACCTGGAAGGGCAGGCCGGCCGCGGTCAGGCTCGTTCCGCCCGCCTCGGCGACCAGCAGCAGTCCGGCGGCGTGGTCCCAGGGCGCCTCCCAGAAGAACGCCACCGCGTCGGACAGCCCGCGGGCCACCTCCAGATAGCCGAGTCCAGCGCTCGTCAGGCAGGGGACGCAGTCGGCGCCGGAGGCCATCAGCCTTTCCAGCGCGGTGCGTTCGCCATCGGTGCGGAACACCGGGTTGGAGATCCACACCCGCAGCGGTTCACGTACCACCGCGGTGCGCAGCCGCTTTCCGCCGAGGTACGCGCCCTGTCCGCGGCGGGCGGTGGCGAACAGGTCGAGCTGCGGGGCGTACGTCCAGGAGGCGAGCGGCTGCCCGGCGCGGACCAGGGTGACCAGCGTCGAGAAGCCGGTATCGCCGCGGACGAAGGCGGAGGTGCCGTCCACCGGATCGATCACCCAGACCGGGTCGTCGCCGTGCAGCCGGTCCAGCAGCCCCGGGTCGGCGCTGACCGCTTCCTCGGCGACCACGACGGAGCCGGGGAGCAGGGCCGACAGCTCCTCGGTGAGACGCTCCTCCGACCGGCGGTCGGCGGTGGTGACCAGGTCGTGCGGGCCGTTCTTCTCGACGATCTCGGCGGCGGCCAGGCGCCGCCAGCGTGGCACGACCTCGGCCGCCACGACCGCCTTGATGGTGTCCTCGACCGCGGCGACCAGCGCGTCCGTGACGCCCTCCGCCTCCGCTGTTCCACCGGTGACCGAACCGACCTCGTTGCCCATGACGCCATCCAATCAGACCCCGGGGCACCGCGGCCCCGGCCCCTCGCGCGGGTGCGCCCCCGCCCCGGGGGAACGCGGGGGGATTCAGCGCATCGCCGGAATGATGTGCTCCCCGTAGGCGTCGATCACCGCCTCCTTCGCGTCGTGCATGGCGTAGATCGCGAACTGGTCGACTCCCAGGTCGCGCAGCGCGGCCAGCTTGTCCAAGTGGGCCTGCGGGGGCCCGATCAGGCAGAAGCGGTCCACGATGTCGTCGGGGACGAAGGCGGCGTCGGGGTTGCCGGCGCGGCCGTGGTGGGAGTAGTCGTAACCCTGCCGCTGCTTGATGTAGGCGGTCAACTCCTCGGGCACCAGGGCGGAGTGCTCGCCGTAGCGGCCCACGAGGTCGGCCACGTGGTTGCCGACCATGCCGCCGAACCAGCGGCACTGCTCGCGGGCATGGGCGAGTGTCTCCGGGGCGTCGTCGGCGGTGATGTAGGCGGGCGCGGCGACGCAGATGGTGACCGACGCCGGGTCGCGGCCGGCCTGCTCGGCGGCCTGGCGCACAGCTTTGACGAGTTGCTCGGTGAGGAAGACGTCGGCGAGTTGGAGGATGAAGCCGTCGGCCTTCTCGCCGGCCAGTTTGAGCGCCTTGGGGCCGTAGGCGGCCATCCAGACCGGGAGCCGGCCGTCGGTGACCCAGGGCAGCCGCAGCGCGGTGCCGTCCACGTCGGCCTCGCGGCCCTCGGCGAGGTCGCGGATGGTGGTGATGGCCGCTTCCAGCCGGGCCAGGGTGTTGGGCGGGCGGCCGGCCACCCGCATCGCGGAGTCGCCGCGGCCGATGCCGCAGATGGTGCGGTTGCCGTACATCGAGTTGAGGGTGGCGAAGGTGGAGGCGGTCACCTCCCAGGTGCGGGTGCCCGGGTTGGTGACCATGGTGCCGACGGTGAGCCGGTCGGTGTGGTCGAGGATGCGGCTGTGGATGACGAAGGGTTCCTGCCACAGCACGGCGGAGTCGAAGGTCCAGCCGTGGGTGAAGCCGTTGCGTTCGGCGCGGCGCATCAGGCCGACGACGGTCGAGGCGGGCGGGTCTGTCTGCAGCACGAGGCCGAAGTCCATGACACCACTCCTTAGCGGGGCTCGCGGAGCACTACGGGGCTGATGGGTCGGTGGGTGACGGGTCGGGGAGTCGGGGCTGGCTTGCCGGGGGCCGGGGGCCGGGGCGGTGGTGGGGCGGTGGTGGGGCGGGCGGCCTCAGCCGAGGTACTGGCAGATGCCGCGGGGTGTGTACCGGCCGTGGCCGGCCCGGCCGACGTAGGAGCGGTCCTGGATGACGGGGACGCCGCGGGACAGCACCGTCTCGACCCGGCCGGTGATCCGCCGGCCCTCGTAGGCGCTGTAGTCCACGTTCATGTGATGGGTGCCGGCGGAGATCACCTGCTCGGCGTGCGGGTCGTAGACCACCACGTCGGCGTCGGCGCCGGGTGCGATGGTGCCCTTGCGCGGGTAGAGCCCGAACATCCGGGCGGGGGCGGCGCAGGCGATGTCGATCCAGCGGCGGCGGCTGATCCGGCCCTCCACGACGGCCTGGTGCAGCAGGTCCATCCGGTTCTCCACGCCCGGCAGGCCGTTGGGGATCCTGGAGAAGTCGCCCTGGCCCATGTCCTTCTGCCCGCTGAAGCAGAACGGGCAGTGGTCGGTGGACACCACCTGAAGGTCGTCGGTGCGCAGGCCCTGCCACAGCGCGGCCTGGTGCTCGCGGGGCCGCAGCGGCGTACTGCACACGTACTTGGCGCCCTCGAAGCCGGGCTCCGCCAGATTGTCGGTGGACAGGAACAGATACTGCGGACACGTCTCGCCGAACACCGGCAGGCCCTGGTCGCGGGCGGCGGCCAGTTCGGCGACCGCCTGCTGGGCGGAGACATGCACGACGTAGAGCGGGGAGCCGGCCACCCGGGACAGCTGGATGGCGCGGTGGGTGGCCTCGGCCTCCAGCAGGGCGTGGCGGACCTCGCCGTGGTAGCGGGGGTCGGTCTTCCCGGCGGCCAGTGCCTGCTGGACCAGGACGTCGATGGCGATGCCGTTCTCGGCGTGCATCATCACCAGGCCGCCGTTGCCGGACGCGCGCTGCATCGCCCGCAGTATCTTGCCGTCGTCGCTGTAGAAGACGCCGGGGTAGGCCATGAACATCTTGAAGCTGGTCACGCCCTCCTCGACCAGGACGTCCATCTCCTTGAGCGTCTCGTCGTTCACATCGGAGACGATCATGTGGAAGGCGTAGTCGATGGCGCACTGGGCGTCGGCCTTGTCGAGCCAGGCGTCGAGTCCGGAGCGCAGGCTGCGGCCGATGTCCTGGATGGCGAAGTCCACGATGGTGGTGGTGCCGCCCCAGGCCGCGGCGCGGGTGCCGGTCTCGAAGGTGTCCGAGGCGGTGGTGCCGCCGAACGGCATCTCCATGTGGGTGTGGCCGTCGACGCCGCCCGGGATGACGTATTTGCCGGTGGCGTCGATGACGTGGTTGTCGGTCCAGCTCTCGGCGGCCGACGAGCCGTGGGCGGCGATCGCGGCGATCCGGCCGGCCTCGATGAGGACGTCGGCGTGCGTCTCGTCGGCCGCGGTGACGACGAGACCGCCGCGGATCACGGTGCGGGGGGCGGTCACAGGACGCTCCCTCCTTCCGGGACGGACTGGGCTTCCAGCGCGGACTGCACCTGCTTGAGGGCCATTTCGAGGGCGGCGGCGCCCTCTTCGGCCTCGGCGACGGTGAGCGAGAGCGGCGGCGCGATCCGCAGCGCGTTGCCCGCCCGGCCGCCCTTGCCGATCAGCACGCCCTGTTCACGGGCGGCTTCCTGCACCAGGCCCGCCGCGCTGCCCGAGGGGGTGTCGGTGCCCGGGTCGACGAGTTCGATCCCGAGCATCAGGCCGCGGCCGCGCACCTCGCGGACCATGCTCAGCCCGGCGCCGATCGCCTCCAGCCGGGACCTGAGCAGGCCGCCGACGCGGCGGGCGTTGCCCGGCAGGTCGTGGTCGATCAGATAGGTGAGGTTGGCCAGCGCGCCCGCCGCAGTGACCGGACTGCCGCCGAAGGTCGAGATGGAGTTGGCGTTCATGCTGTTCATCACCTCGGCGCGGGCCACCACCCCGCCCATCGACAGGCCGTTGCCGATGCCCTTGGCGAAGGTGAGGACGTCCGGCGGTCCGGCCTGGCCGTGCGCCTGCCAGCCCCAGAAGTTGTCACCGGTGCGGCCCCAGCCGGTCTGCACCTCGTCGGTGATCCACAGGATGCCGTGCCGGTCGAGGACGCGCTTGAAGGCGGCGAGCAGTCCGTCCGGCCCGGAGGTGAAGCCGCCGACGCCCTGCACCGGTTCGGCGATGAAGGCGGCCACCGTGCCATTGGCCTGGCCGAGCATGTCCTCCAGGTCCTCGACGCAGGCGGCGGTGAACGCGGCGTCGCTCAGATACGCGTACGGCCCGCGGGTGCGCACCCCGCCGTGCACGTACAGCGTCTGGAGCGGGGAGAGGCTGGTCGGGGACCAGGCGGAGTTGCCGGTGATGCCGATCGAGGTGAAGGAACGGCCGTGGTAACTGTTGCGCAGCGCCAGGATCTGGTTGGAGCGGCGGTAGTTGGTGGCCAGCAGCAGCGCGGTGTCGTTGGCCTCGGTGCCGGAGGTGGTGAAGAACACCCGGGCGTCCGGGATGCCGGACAACCGGGCGATCCGCTCGGCGAGTTCGACCGCGTGGTGGCTGAGGTAGAGGGTCGAGGAGTGCAGCAGTTTCCCGGCCTGCTCGCTGACCGCGGCGGTCACCTCGGGCAGCGCGTGCGCGGTCATGGTGGTGAGGATGCCGCCGAAGAAGTCCAGATAGCGGGTGCCCTCGGCGTCCCAGACGTGCCGGCCCTCGCCGTGGGTCAGCTCGATGGGCGAGGTGTAGTACGTGGCGAGCCAGTCCGGGAGGACGGCCCGGTGCCGCAGATGCAGGTCGGCGTGGGTGTGCTCGGTCGAAGTCGCCATCGCGCTCATGCCCCTGTCAGGTCGCCGTAGGCCTCCGGCCTGCGGTCGCGGTAGAACGCCCAGGTCTGGCGGACCTCTTCGATCAGGTCGAAGTCGAGGTCGCGGACCAGGAGTTCCTCCTCCTTGTCGGAGGCCGCGCCGTCCACCAGCTGGCCGCGCGGATCGACGAAGTAGCTGGTGCCGTAGAAGTCGTTGTCGCCGTAGGGTTCGCGGCCGACCCGGTTGATCGCGGCGATGAAGTACTCGTTGGCGACGGCGGCGGCCGGCTGTTCCAGCTGCCACAGGTACGCGGACAGGCCGCGGCTGGTGGCGGAAGGGTTGTAGACCAGCTGGGCGCCGGCCAGGCCGAGGGCGCGCCAGCCCTCGGGGAAGTGGCGGTCGTAGCAGATGTAGACGCCGATCCGGCCCACCGCGGTGTCGAAGACCGGCCAGCCGAGGTTGCCGGGCTTGAAGTAGTACTTCTCCCAGAAGCCTTCGACCTGCGGGATGTGGTGTTTGCGGTATTTGCCGAGGTAGCTGCCGTCGGCGTCGATGACGGCGGCGGTGTTGTAGTAGACGCCGGGCTGCTCCGTCTCGAAGACGGGCACGACGATCACCAGGCCGGTCTCCCGGGCCAGCGCCCGCATCCGCTGGACGGTCGGTCCGTCGGGGACGGCCTCGGCCCAGCGGTAGTGCTCGGCCTGCTGGACCTGGCAGAAGTAGGGGGCGTTGAACACCTCCTGGAAACCGATCACCCGGGCGCCCTGGGCCGCGGCGTTCCGGGCGTGTTCCTCATGCTTGGCGATCATCGACTCGGTGTCGCCGGTCCAGGTGGCCTGGACGAGCGCGGCACGCACGACATTGCTCATGAGCAGCTCCTCTGACGTGACGTCACGTCGGTTCTACGCACGTAGATCCCGCCGTGGGGAAGAACGTAGAAGCGCGGAGACCACCATGGCAAGAGCGCCGGCGTTACCGGCCCAAGACGTTTCGGTTTCCGGCCGCCGCGACCCGTTCGGCGGTGTGGGCGGGGTCAGTGATCGGGCAGGGCGGCTCGGCGCAGGGCCGCCACGATGTCGCGGCGGCGGGACTTGGAGACGCGTTCGGCGGCGGTGAGCAGTGCGGGGGTGAGCGCGGGGACGGTACGGGCGACGTCCACGGCGTCCTCCGGGGTGTGGGCGCGGATGAGGGTCTCCAGCAGTTCGCCGGCCTCGGTGGTGCGGGCGTTGTCCTCAAGTGCGGCGGCGACCAGGGCGATGTCGGCGGCCGGGCGGGCCGCGACCTGGCGCAGCAGGGTGCGGCTGTCGTCGGTACGGCCGTCGGCGGCGAGGGAGGCAGCGGCGGCGGCCAGCGGGGCGGGCGGCAGGGCGGCGATCTCCCAGAGCAGGGTGGCCACGTCGGCGGCCAGCCCGGTGCGCTCCAATTCCTTGACCAGGTAGGGCAGTCGCTCGGGCGGACCTTCGGCGGCCTCGCACAGCACGAGGTAGGCGGCGCCGCTCTGCCCGGAGCGCCGCAACTCCCCCAGCCGCGCGGCCCCCGCCTGGGCCTCGGCGGCCCAGCGCGGGTCCACCACCCGGACCGGTGGCGCCTCCCGCATCTCGGGGGCGCCCGCGAACCGGGCCCCGCGCGGGGCCTTTCCGGCGGGCGTCGCGGGCGCGGGCACTACCGCCGCCTCAGCCGCGGTGGCCGGTGCCCCGGCGAAGCGGGCGCCGCGCGGCTTGGCGGCCCCGCCGGGCAGCGGGATCACCTCCGGCTCGGCGAGGGGCAGGGCGGGCGCTCCGGCGAAGCGGGCGCCCCGGGGGGCGGACACCGAGGGCTCAGCGGGCTGCGGGTTCTGCGGGGCTTGGGGGGCCCGCGGGGCGAACCGGGCGCGGCGGGAGGCGGGCACGTTCGGCGGCAGGGCCGGCGCGTTGTCCGGGCGCGGGGCGCCCGGTGCCTGCGGGTACGGGTGCGGGTCCGCTGCTTCCTTCCAGGACGCGGGCCCCTCGTACGGCGCCGCCGCCGGCGGGTCCGCGTCCGCTCCGGCTCCCCAGAAGGGGGCCCGGGCCGGCCGCCGCACCGGGTCGGCCCGCACCTCGGGCCGTATCCGATTCTCCGGCGGCGGCCAGGCGGCGGAGGCGCCCGCGTCCGGCCCCGCCGGGGCGGCGGTTCTGCGGGCCCAGAAGTCCTGGCCCCTTTCCTGGCTGCGGTCCCTTTGGTCCTGGCCGCGGTCCTGGCCGCGGTCCTGGCCCGCCTCCGCCACGTCCGTACGGCCGGTGAGGGCCGCCAGCCGGGCGCCGATTTCCGCTAACCGGGCGGCGGCGCGTTCGCGGTCGTCCCGGGACCAGGCCAGTGTGTTGGCGAGCCGGGCGGTGGTCGCCCCCGGGGCGGTGGCGGCGGCCTGGTCGAGCGCCCGGGCGGCCTCGCGTTCGCGCATCAGGGCCAGGTCGTGGGTGCGGGCGGCGGCGTCGAAACGGGCCCGCAGGGCGCGTTCGGCGCCGGGCGCGGCGTCCCAGGCGGCGACCGCGGCCCGGTGCAGGGCCTGGGCGCGGGCCGCTTCCGCGGGGTCGGGCGCGCCGCCGTGACCCACGGCCAGGTCGTGCAGCAGGGCCCGTACGACATCCCACGGCGGCACCTCGGCCCCACTGCTGTACGCCTGCACAGCGCCCGGCTCCCGCTCCGCGAACACCCCGTACCACCCGGGGCGTTCACCGAGCGCCGCGACCAGCGAGCGGAAGTAGTACGCGAAGTCCGTCGTCGCCCGAGCCAGTTCCGTTGTCACCACGTCCTCCGCCGCCACCTCTCCCGTTCCGCCCCGCATTGCACACCCGGCGCGTTACGGCCCTGCTACAGCCGGTTTTCATCTGCCGACGGCATTCCGGGGGCAAACATGCCGGTTTCCCCACCGGGCCGGCCGCCGAGGCACCGCCGGCCCCCTCCCGGGGCCCGGCTCCACGGGGGGAGCGCCCGGCGGCGAGCGCCGCGCTGAGCCGACGGTGGGGGCTACGCGGACGCCCACGGCCGGGCAACCGGGCGCCGCACGGCTGGATCTCCCGGCGGTAGCCGGGGAAGGGGGGATAGCGCGGGCCGGGCCAACTCCCAGGGCCCGGGCCTGTGCGGGCCGATCTCGCCGGTGGCGGCGCGGCCCGCCGGGCCGGGCCCGGCGTCCGAACCGGAACGGCCGGGCAGCGCCCCGTCGGGGGCACCCGGCCGTCAGGACCCCGGAGGTCGCGGCCGCCGCACGGAGGGGAACGGGCGAGCCGCCCGTTCCCCTCCCAGCTCCGACGGACGGCGGATCGTCCAGGGGGCGGTCAGGAGCCCGAAGGGGTCACCACCGCTGCTGAGCCGCCGCCGCGGCGGATCGGTTCGGCGGCGGCGAGCCAGCGGCCGTCGGGGAGGCGCTGGATGCCGGTGGCCGCGCCGATTTCCGGGTTTTCGGTGAAGTGGTGGCCGATGGATTCCAGTTGGGACTTCAGGGGGCTGTCCCACAAGGCCGGTTCGAGCTCGGTCGCGGCGGCGTTGCGCTGGCTGGCGCGCGGGGCGGCGATCGCGTCGACCAGCGGGAGGCCGCGGTCGACGTGTTCGGTGAGCACCTGGAGCACGGTGGTGATGATGGTGGCGCCGCCGGGCGAGCCGATGGCGAAGTCCGGGCGGCCGTTCTTCAGCACGATCGTCGGGGAGATCGAGGAGCGGGGCCGCTTGCCGGGCCCCGGCAGGTTCGGGTCGGGCACAGCGGGGCTGGCCGGCACGAAGGAGAAGTCGGTGAGTTCGTTGTTGAGCAGGAAGCCCCGGCCGGGAACGGCGATGGCGCTGCCGCCGGTCTGCTCGATGGTGAGGGTGTAGGAGACGACGTCGCCCCACTTGTCGGCCACCGTCAGGTGGGTGGTGTTGTCGCCCTCGTAGGTGGTCGGCGCGGCCTGGCCGGCCGTGCCGCACGGCGCCGGGTGGGCCGGGTCGCCGGGGGCCAGCGGACTGGTCAGCACCGCGTCGTCCTTGATCAGGCAGGCCCGGGAGGCGGCGAAGCGCTTGGAGGTGAGCCCGGCGGTCGGCACCTGCTCGAAGGCGGGGTCGCCGACCCAGCGGCCGCGGTCGGCGAAGGCGATCCGGCTGGCCTCGATGTAGTGGTGCAGATACTGCGCCTGGCTGGCGCCGGCCAGATCCGTGTGCTCCAGGATGTTCAGCGCCTCGGCCACGGTGGTGCCGCCGGAGGAGGACGGCGCGGGACCGTACACGTCCAGGCCGCGGTAGTCCGTGTGGGTCGGCGCCTGCTTCTTCGCGTGGTACGCGGCCAGGTCCGCGGTCGTCATGTCGCCGGTGCGGACCACCCGGGTGGCCGCCGGGTCGACCGGCGGCCTGCGTACCGTACGGACGATGTCGGCGCCGATGTCGCCGTGGTAGATCGCGCCGATGCCTTTGGCGCCCAGCTCCTGATAGGTGCGGGCGAGCAGGGGATTGCGCAGGGTGGAGCCGACCGCCGGGGGCTGCCCGCCGGGCAGGAAGAGCGCGGCGGTGGCCGGGAAGTCCTTGAAGCGGTCCTGGTTGGCCGCGGTCTGGGAGTTGAAGGTCGCGTCCACGGTGAAGCCGTCGCGGGCGATCTTCTCGGCGGGCTTCAGCACGTCGCCCAGCGAGCGGCTGCCCCACGCGTCGAGCGCGGTCTGCCAGGTGGCGGCGGTGCCGGGTACGCCGACGCCGCGTCCGCTGGTGACGGCGTCGGCGAAGGCCAGCGGCTGTCCGTTCTCCACGAACAGCTGGTCGGTGGCGCTGCGCGGGGCGGTCTCGCGCCCGTCGATGGTGAAGACCTGGTGGCGGGCGGCGCTGTAGTAGACGAAGTAGCCGCCTCCGCCGATGCCGGAGGAGTACGGCTCGGTGACGCCGAGGGCGCCGGCCGTGGCCACCGCGGCGTCCACCGCGTTGCCGCCGCGGCGGAGCACCTCGATCCCGGCGGCGGTGGCGTCGGCGTCGACGCTGGCGACCGCTCCCCCGTAGCCGACGGCCAGCGCGCTCTTGGGCGTCGGCTGACCGGTCGGCGGCCCTTGGTGCGTCTGGTGGGCGGGTGCGGCGGCGGTCAGCGCGACGACCGCCGCGGTGACGGCGAGGGCCGCCACCGTGCGTAAGGCGAGCCGGGGGCGGCCGGGGACCCGCCCCTTCGCCCGCCCCACCCGTCTGGTGCGTTGAACTGATCCGCTGTGACCGGCTGGTTGGGTCCGACGGTTGCTGTCCATGATGAAGCCTCCACTCAACGACCGTCCCGGCAGCCTAACTTCACCCCACCCGTCCCGTCAGGACCGCCGGTGCGGACGCCGGCGACGCGCCGGGCGACCCCCCCGGGCGGGCCGACGCGGGCCGACTCGGGGCGGTACGGGGCCGGTCCGGGGCCGTGACCCGGTTGCTCGAACACCGCTACGATCCGCGCCATGAGCGACGACGCGCGCACCCTTGTCCTCGCGCTGGCCTGTCTGGTGGTCGGCGCGGCAGTCGGCTGGTTCGCCCGCAGCCGGCTGTGGCGGCGCCGGCTGCTGCGCAAGCAGCGCTTCTTCGGGCTGCCGCGGGACTCCGAGTGCCTGCTGGTGGTGCCGCGCGACCCGGGTGCCCGCGGCTGGAGCGTGGCCCGGCACGACGCGTTCGCGCTGCTGGAGCTGGCCGCGGTGATCAAGGAGTGCGGGGCGCACGCCGAAGTGCTGGCGCACGACACGGCCTGGCAGGGATTCGGCGCCCGCACCGAGTTCTGCATCGGCGGCCCGGCGGCCAATCTGCGGCTGGCCGCGCATCTGCGGTCGATGCTGCCCGGCGTCGAGATCAACACCGACCCGGCGCCCGGCCCGGAACAGGCCGCGATCGCTGTCGGCGGGGAGACCTACCGGCTGGACAAGGGCGCGGTGGAGTACGTCCTGCTGGCCCGGCTGGCCGCGGCCGGCGACTCCGGCAACGACCGCCCGGTGTTCCTGTCCGCGGGCCAGGTCGGGATAGCCAACCAGGCCGCGGTCCGCTATCTGGCCCGCCACCACCTGCGGCTGGCCCGTAAGTACGGCGTGGACGCGACCTTCTGCCTGCTGCTGCGGGTGGTGAACTCCCAGGCGTACGGCTCGGACATGGTCGAACTGGTCGGCGACGTCACCAAGGCGGCGACCACCGCGAAGGCGGTCCCGGCCGGGGCGTTCAGTCAGCCAGACCGATCACCAGCCACATGATGGCCGCCCCGGCCACCGTGCAGATCAGCGTCGTGCTGGACGGGTGCGGGCTGTGCGCCTCGGGGAGGATGTCGGAGGTCGCCAGGTAGAGCAGGAAGCCGGCGAAGAAGCCCAGATACAGGCCGAGCGCGCCGGACGGGATGGTGAACGCCAGCGTGATCGCGGCGCCCACCACTGGGGCCAGCGCGTCGGCGCCGAGCAGGATCTGGGCGCGGCGGCGGCCGTTCCCGTACAGCCGGGTGATGGTGTAGGTGTTGAAGCCGTCGGCGAAGTCGTGCGAGATCACCGCGATGGCCACCACGGCGCCCACGGTGCTCCCGGCCTGGAACGCGGCGCCGATCGCGAAGCCGTCCATCACACTGTGCCCGACCAGGGCCGCGGCGGCGGCCAGCCCGACGCCCTTGACCGGGTCGTGGGCGTGCCCGTGGCCGTGGGTGTGCGAGGCGTACTCGCCCTCGTGGGCGCGGTGGATGGCCACCGAGCGCTCCACGACGTGCAGCGCCAGGAAACCGGCCACGAACATCAGCAGCGCGGCGGGCACCCCGAACACCTGCCGCGGCTGCGTCCTGAGCGCCTCGGGCAGCAGGTCGAAGCCGACCACGCCCAGCATCAGGCCGGCGGCCAGGCCGAGCACGAGGTGGCGCCGGTCACCGATGCGCTGTGCGACGACGCCGCCAATCAGGGTCATCGCCAACGCGCAGGCGGCTATCAGAACCGGCATGGGGTCATGATCCACGACCGCGCGGGCGGCCGCGACCCAGGGGTGCCTTACTCGCGGTGACTTCGGTCACCGCGCCGCCGGGGTCTCACGGGGTGGCGCCCGCCGAGGGGGCGGCCCGGCCGGCGCGTTCGATCCGGGCGTCGGTGATGTCGAGGAAGACCCGGTCCGCGGTGGGCCAGGTCTCGTGGATGGACTGCCGGATGCGCAGGCTGACCTCCTCGACCCGTTCGCTGTCCATTCCGGGGACGAGGTCGATCCGGGCGGCCACCAGCGTGGAGTCCATACCGAGCCGCATCGTCAGCAGCTCCTCCACGGTGTCCACCTCGGGCTGCCCGAGCAGCAGCCGCTCGATCCCGTCGCGCAGCTCGGGATCGACGGCGACCCCGATCAGCTGGTCGTGCGCGCCGCGCCCCAGCGTGAAGGCGACGAACATCAGCAGTACGCCGATCGCCATCGAGGCGGCGGCCTCACCGACGCCGTTGCCGGTGACCATGTGGACGACCAGGCCGGCCGCGGCGAAGAGCACACCGATCACCGCGGTGCCGTCCTCGGCCAGCACGGTCCGCAGCGCCGGGTCGCTCGCTCCCTCACCGGAGCGGCGGGCCTGCACCACCGCCTTCAGCAGCGACGCGCCCTCGGCGATCAGCGAGACCAGCAGCACGATCAGGCCCGCGATGTAGCCCGCGTGCGATTCGTGCTCGCTGCCGCTCAGCGCCCGCACCCCCTGGTAGAAGGAGAAGCAGCCGCCGAGTACGAAGATGCCGACCGCGGCGAGCAGCGACCAGAAGTAGCGCTCCTTGCCGTAGCCGAAGGGGTGGTCGCTGTCCGGCGCGCGGCGGGCGCGGCGCAGCGACAGCAGCAGGAAGACCTCATTGAGGCTGTCGGCGACCGAGTGCGCGGCCTCGGAGAGCAGGGCCGGCGAACCGGCGAACAGTCCGGCGGCGCTCTTGGCCGCCGCGATCAGCAGATTCGCGCCGAGCGCCACCAGAATCGTGCCGCGCGTTCCCGCGTCGCGCCCTTGCTCTGCCATTCGTGCTCCTCAGCGCGTCGTGCGGTTTCCTGGTCGTTGTTCCGTGTTCCCCGCCGGATCTCGGGCATCCGCACCACAAGGAGGTGCCGAGAATGTCCGCTTACGACCATCCCGCCGTACACCTGGCGATCCAGGACTACCAGGTAGCAATCGGCCCGGCGATCCTCGGTGTCGGCATCGTCATCGTGCTGATCTGGGCTGTCCGGCTCGGAATCCGCCGCCACGGCCGCGGCCCCGGCGTACCGCGTGGCAGTCGGCCGCGGTCCGGCGCCTGGCAGACGCGGCAGGAGCACGAGTCCGGCGCGCCCGAGGACCACGGCCCCGGCCACCAGCCGCCCGATCTGCGAACGCACGAGTCCCGGCAGCCCGAGCCGGACGAGATGCCACGGGACGGCCGCCGGCGGCTGCCGTACGAGGTGCGCAGCTCGGGTGTCCGCGGCGGCCGGGAGAGGACGCACGGCAAGCGGCACAGCGGTCCGAACGTGGACTGAGCCGCGGTAGGAGGCAGAT
>NZ_JBHSBB010000006.1:117348-211039 GCF_042650325.1 Streptomyces polygonati
CCCGGCCGGGGTTCCGCCCACCACCTCATCTGCCTCCCGGGCGACCTGGTTTCCGGTCAGCCCAGTGCGCGCAGCCGTTTGGCCGCGGGGCCGAGCGAGTGTCCCCGGGAGGGCAGCAGGCCGTCCCAGGGATCGTTGCGCGCGTGGTCCAGCGCGTTCTCGACGGTCCAGCGCCGCGGGCTCAGCCCGGGGTCGTCCAGCGCGTCCCGGGTGATCGGGGCCGCGACCGGTGCGCCGGGCAGTGCCCGCACCGACCAGGGCGCGACGGCGGTCTGCGCGTAGCCGTTGCGCAGCACGTCGACGAAGAGCCGTCTGCCGCGCGCGCTCTTGCGCGGCTCGGTGGTCAGCTCGCCCGGGTGGCGCGCGACGAGTGTGTCGGCCACCTCGCGGGCGAAGTCCCGCACCTCGTCCACATCGGCGCGCCGGTCGAGCGGCACCGTCAGATGCAGCCCGCGCGAGCCGCTGGTCATCGGCGCCCAGGGCAGTGCCAGCTCGTCCAGCAGTTCGCCGAGCCACTGGGCGGCGCGGCGAACCGGGGCGAAGGCGTCACCGGCCGGATCGAGGTCGAACACCATCCGGTCCGGCTGCCGCGGCCGGTCCGCCCGGGACTGCCAGCGGTGCAGTGTGGTGCAGCCCTGCCCGGCCAGATAGACCAGCGTGTCGGGGCTGTCGGCCAGCACATGGGTGACGGTGCCGCCCTCCTTGGGCAGCTGGACCCGTTTGATCCAGTCCGGGTAGTGGCCCGGCACGTTCTTCTGCATGAAGCGCTGCCCGTCGATGCCGTCCGGGTGGATCTCCAGCATCAGCGGCCGGTCCTTGAGCTGCGGCAGCGCGTAGGGGGCGATGTCGCGGTAGTACGCCGCCAGGTCCGCTTTGGTGACCTCCGCCGCGCCGCGCCGGGCCGGGAAGAGCACCTTCTCCGCCCGCGCCACCCGCACCGCGTGCCGGCCGGCCTCGACCGTGAGCGTACTCATCGGCCCACCAGCTTCCGGGCCGCCGCCGTGATGGCGTCGGCGTCGATGCCGGCCGCGTGCAGCTGCTCCTTCGGGGTGGCCGATCCCGGCATGGAGTGCACCGCGAGGCGGGTCAGCAGCGGCATGGGATGGCCGTTGCCGAAGGACTCCAGTACGGCGTCGGCCAGGCCGCCCTCGGGGTGGTGGTCCTCGGCGGTGACGAACCGGCCGGTGTCCTCGGCGGCCGTCCGCAGGGTCCGGGCGTCCACCGGCTTGACCGAGTACAGATCGATCACCCGGGCCCGGATGCCGTGGTCCGCCAGCCGGTCGGCGGCGGTGAGCGCCTCGTGCAGGGTGACACCGGCGCCGATCAGGGTCACCTCGTCGTCGTGGCCGGAGCGCAGCACCCGGCTGCCGCCGATCGGGAACTCCTCGCCGGGCGCGTAGATCACCGGGGTGTTCCCCCGGCTGGTGCGCAGATAGGTGATGCCGGCGCGGTCGGCCATCGCCGGGACCAGCTGGGCGGTCTGGTTCGCGTCGCAGGGGTAGAGCACGGTGCTGCCGTGGATGGACCGCATCATCGCGAGGTCCTCCAGCGCCATCTGCGAGGGGCCGTCCTCACCGATGCCGACGCCGGCGTGCGAGCCGAAGACGTTCAGGTCGGAGCGGCTGACCGCGGCCATCCGCAGGAAGTCGTGCGCGCGGGTCAGGAAGGCGGCGAAGGTGCCGGCGTAGGGCTGCCAGCCGCACACCCCGATGCCGACCGCGGTGCCGATGAGCTGCTGCTCGGCGATGTAGCACTCGATGTAGCGCTCCGGGTGCTCCTTGGCGAACAGCTCGGCCTTGGTGGAGTCGCCGACCTCGCCGTCCAGCACCACCACGTCCTCGCGGCGGGTGCCGGTCACGGTCAGCGCCTCGCCGAAGGCGGTCCGGGTGGCGACCTCGTCGCCCAGGTCGTAGGCGGGCAGCGCGGCCTTCGGGTCGCCGCCGTGGGCGGGGCGCTCGGCCGGCTCCGGGTGGCGGACCTCGATCCGCAGCTCGCGCACCCCGCCGAGCTCGCGGACCGCCTCGCCGGCGTCGGGCACCGGCTTTCCGTGCATGCCCTCGCGGTCCTCGACGGCGGCGACGCCCTTGCCCTTGCGGGTGCGGGCGATGATCGCGGTCGGCGCGCCGCGGCTGGCCCCGGCCTCGGCCATCGCCGCGTCGACGGCGCCGATGTCGTGCCCGTCGATCTGCAGGGTGTGCCAGCCGAAGGCGCTGATCCGGCGCGCGTAGGCGTCCAGGTCCCAGCCGTGCCGGGTCGGGCCGCGCTGACCGAGCCGGTTGACGTCGATGATCGCGGTGAGATTGTCCAGGCCCTCGATCCCGGCCTGCTCGAACGCCTCCCACACCGAGCCCTCCGCCAGCTCGCTGTCCCCGCACAGCACCCAGGTCCGGTACGGCAGGTGGTCCAGGCGCTTGCCGGCCATCGCCACCCCGACCCCGATGGGCAGTCCCTGGCCGAGCGAGCCGGTGGCCACGTCCACCCAGGGCAGCTTGGGCGTCGGGTGCCCTTCGAGGCGGCCGCCGAGCTTGCGGTAGGTGGTCAGCAGCTCGTCCTCGGTGATGGCGCCGGCCGCCTTGTAGGCGGCGTACAGCAGCGGCGAGGCGTGGCCCTTGGAGAAGATCAGGTGGTCGTTGCCGGGGTGCTCGGGGTGGTCGAAGTCGTAGCGCAGATGGCGGGCCAGCAGGACGGCGACGAGGTCCGCCGCGGACATCGACGAGGTGGGGTGTCCCGAGCCCGCCGCGGCGGCGGCGCGGACCGCGTCCACGCGCAGCTGCTGGCCCAGTTCACCGATCTGGTCGTCGGTCAGGGACGGTGCCTGGGTGACCGTGTTCATGAGGGGCGTTCTCCGTTCGCTTGCGGGCGGTCGGACGAGGTGCTGTGCGGCGGCTTGCTCTCCGGGGGCTCGGTGGCGGGCCGGCCGGCCGGGGCGGGACCGCTCGGCGGCGGGGCGTTGCGCGTCCACTGGTCGGGGCCGCGCGGCAGCTCGGGCGCGGCGGTGTCCAGCGGTACGGCGTAGGAGCGGACGATGCCCAGCTGGACGGCCTGCCGGGGCAGCACCGCGTCGAGCAGCCAGTCGGCGGCGACCCGGACGCGGTTGCCGGGCATCGCCATCAGGTGGTAGCCGCGGGTGACCGCGCCGGCCGCGATCCCGGACAGCGGGACGCGCAGCGGGTTGGCGGCGGCCTTCACGCCGCCGAGGTCGACGGTGAAGCCGAGGTCGTGGTGCTTGTACGGCCTGGTGCTGCCGTAGCCGAAGGAGGCGGCGATGTTGCGCGCGGCGGTCTTCCCCTGCCGGCTGGCGTGCTGGGCGGTCATCGGGGTGTACGAACCCGGCCGGGTGCGGTCGGGCACCGCGGCGGCGTCACCGGCCGCGTAGACCTCCGGATGCCCGGGCACCACCAGCTCCGGGCCGACCACCAGGCGGCCCTTCTCGGCGGGCAGGCCGACGTCGGCGACCAGCGGGTCGGGGCGGACCCCGACGCACCAGATGAGGCTGCGGGTGGCGAGGTGCTCGCCGGTGTCCAGCAGCACACCGTCCGAGGTGGCCTCCTTGACCGATTGGCCGGTGCGCACCTCCACCCCGCGCCCGCGCAGCACCCGGTCGGCGGTCCGGGACAGCCGCGGGTCCAGCTCGGGCAGGACCCGCTCGGCGATGTCCAGCAGCAGCCAGCGCGGCGGGTCGCGGTGCCGCAGCACCCGGTGCCGTTTGACCAGCGTGTCGGTGTAGAGCTTGCCCTGGGCGGCGACCTCGGTACCGGTGTAGCCGGCCCCGACCACCACGAAGGTGCAGCGGGCGGCGCACTCCCCCGGGTCGTCGGTGCCGCCGGCCAGCTCCAGCTGCCGGGTGATGTGGTCGCGCAGGTAGAGCGCCTCGGGCATGCCGCGGAAGCCGTGCGCGTGCTCGGCGATGCCGGGTATGGGCAGCAGCTTGTTGACGCTGCCCACGGTGAGCAGCAGCCGGTCGTATCCCAGCTCGCCCCGGTCGCCCTCGGGGCCGGTGTACGAGACGCTGCCCCGGTCCAGGTCCACCCCGTCGACCTCGCCGAGCACCAGCCGCACCCCGCGCAGGGTGCTCGGCAGCGACACCGCCACCCTGCGGGCCTCCAGGACGCCGGCCGAGACCTGCGGCAGCAGCGGCAGGTACAGGAAGTAGTCGGTGGGGTTGATCAGCACGATCTCGGCCTCTTCGCGCAGGCCGCGGTGCCGGCTCAGAGCGCGGGCGGCCTGGTATCCGGCGAAGCCGGCCCCGACGATGACGACACGGGATCGGGACATGGGGGGCTCCCTTCCTCAGGCAGCGGCTGCCCGGGAGGGAGCGGGACAAACGGGGCGGCGCCGGGAAGCGGCGCGCGGTCAGCCCAGCACCCGGTGGACCAGGGTGTCGCGCTCGGTCTGCGGGATCGCCGTCCAGCGCATGCCGCGCAGCGCGCCCTCCAGGGCCAGCAGGGTGTGGGTTCGGGCGTCCTCGGGCAGATCGGGGCTGATCTTCTCGTAGGCCCGGCCGGAGCCGAGGCGGCGCAGTTCGCCCGCGTCGCCGACGCCGGCACGACGCAGACGGTCGGCGAGCACCGCCCCGATGTTCGGCAGCTGCTGAAGGGAGTCCATGTGGCGCCTCCGGTACAAGCTGGTGGGTGCGTTCGGCGCCATCATGCACGGGCGGCGGCGCGCTGCCGGGGACTCGGCGGCTGACACGCCCGGGGCGGTCCCCCGCGGTGGTGATGTGCGGCCAGTCGGTCCCGGGCCGCCCGGACCCCGCGCGCCGGAGAGTCGGGCGCCGCCGTCACAGATCGAGGTCGACCACCACCGGGGCGTGGTCGGAGGCGCCCTTGCCCTTGCGTTCCTCGCGGTCCACATAGGAGTCGGAGACGGCCTTGGCGAAGGACTGGTTGCCGTAGACGAGGTCGATCCGCATCCCGCGGTTCTTGGGGAAGGCCAGCTGGCGGTAGTCCCAGTAGGTGTAGGGGTGGTCGTACTTCAGCGGGCGGGGCAGCACGTCCGTCAGGCCGGTGCCGCGCAGCGAGGTGAGCGCGGCCCGCTCGGCGGGGGTGACGTGGGTCAGGCCCTCGAAGGCGGCGGGGTCGAAGACGTCGTCGTCGGTGGGCGCCACGTTGTAGTCGCCGAGGACCGCGAAGGGGCGCTCGCCCGCCGCGTCCCCGGCGACGGCGGCCTGGAGCGCCTCCAGCCAGAGCAGCTTGTACGCGAAGTGCGGGTGGTCGACCTCGCGGCCGTTGGGCACGTACACCGACCAGACGCGGACCGGGCCGCAGGTCGCCCCGACCGCCCGGGGCTCGCTCACCCCCTCGAACTGCGGACCGGCCGGCAGGCCGTGCACCACGTCCTCCAGACCGGCCCGCGAGATCACCGCCACGCCGTTCCACCGCCCGGTGGCCTCCACGGCGGCCTCGTAGCCCAGCGCGCGCAGCTCGGTGTGCGGGAACTGCTCGGGGGTGCACTTGATCTCCTGGACGCACAGGACGTCCGTGCCGCTGCTCTCCAGCCAGGCCAGCAGCCGCGGGAGGCGGGCGGTGATCGAATTGACGTTCCAGGTCGCGATGCGCATGCCTGACAACCTAGCGGCTGGGTCCGACACCGCCCGCGCACCGGCCGGACTCCGGCGCCGGGAGCGCCGCGGCTACGCGTCGGTCGCGTCCCCGGGGGTCAGCCGCAGGTGGTCGGCGCCGCCGAGGCCGCCGACCAGCGAGTCGTACAGCGGGCGGGCCTGGTCGTTGAGCAGGCCGTCGTGCACGTCGATGGTGCGCTGCGGCTTGATCTCGCGTACGTATTCGATGACGTCGAAGATCTTGTTCCAGGGTGCCTGCAGGGGCAGCAGCAGGGTGTCGACAGGATGGTTCGGCACGGTCAGCGCGTCCCCGGGATGGAAGATCGAACCGTCCACCAGATAGCCGACGTTGGTGACCCGCGGGATGTCGGGGTGGATCACCGCGTGCAGTTCGCCGTGCACCTGGACGTCGAAGCCGGCGACGGTGAAGGCGTCGCCGTGCCCGACGGTGTGCACCCGCCCGGGAAAGGCGGCCGACATCTGGTCGGCCACGCTCGCCAGCGTCCACAGCTCGGTCGCCGGGTTGGCCTCAAGACCGGTGCGCAGCCGCGCCTCGTTGAAGTGGTCCGGGTGCTCATGGGTGACGAGGATGACGTCCGCGCCCGCCGCCGCGTCGTCCTCGCTCCAGCCACCGGGGTCGATGACGAGGGTGCGGCCGTCCTTCTCCAGGCGTACGCAGGCGTGTCCGTTCTTGGTCAGCTTCATGCGCCCATCTTCCTACGGCTGCCCCCGCCCGCGCCTGTCGAGCCCCGGTGGGGGCTTGGCCCCCTCCTATGGTGTGCCGCTCCCGGTCTCCTCCGCGACCACGGCCCGGGCCGCGTCGATGGCGGCGCGGGCGGCGGGCAGCCCGCAGTAGACGGCGGTGTGCAGCAGCGCCTCCTCTATCTCGGCGGGCGTCAGACCGTTGCGCAGCGCGGCGCGGGTCTGCTCGGCGAGTTCGCCGAGCTGGCCGAGCGCGGTCAGCGCGGTGAGGGTGATGACGCTGCGGGTGCGGCGGTCCAGTCCCGGCCGGCCCCACACCTCGCCCCAGGCGTAGCGGGTGGCGAAGGTGTCGAACGCGGAGCCGAAGCCCTCGGCGCGGGCCAGCGCGGCCTCGACCTCGGCGTCCCCGGTCAGCTCGCGGCGCACGCGCAGCCCCTCGGCGTAGTGGTCGGGGCCCGCCGGCGGCGCGGCCGGCCCGGGCATGCGGGGTGCCACCGGCGGCGGGGCGGGGGCGAAGGGCAGCGGCGCGGGGGTGTGGTCGGCCCAGGCGGCCCGGAAGTGCCGGGCGAGCAGGTCGCCGACCGCGGCCGGCTCCTCGACCGGGGCCAGGTGCCCGGTGGCGGGAACGACCGCCAGGCGCGCGTCGGGTATGCCCGCGACCAGCAGGCGGGCGTCGGCCGGCGGCGTCTCGGTGTCGTCCACGCCGACCACCACCAGCGTCGGCACGGTGATGCTGCCGACCGCGTCGCGGATGTCGAAGGCGGCCAGCGCCTCGCAGGCCGCGACATAGCAGGCGGCGTCGGTGCTCCTGACCATCTGCACCGCCCACTCGGTGATCGCGGGCTGGGTGGCCAGGAAGGCCTCGGTGAACCAGCGCTCGGGGGTGGTGTGCGCGGTACGGTCCAGGCCGTTGGCGCGCACCAGCACGCCGCGCTGGCGCCAGCCGTCGGCGGTGGCGTAGCGGGCCGCGGCCGAGACCAGGGCGAGCGCGGCCACCCGGTCGGGCCGCAGCAGCGCCAGCCGGGCGCCGATGGCCGCGCCGAGCCCGCAGCCGGCGTAGCCGAAGCTGTCGATGCCCTCGTCGTCCAGCACCGCCAGCAGCCGCCGGGCCAGGTCGTCGACGGAGTAGGCCGGGTCGGCCGGCGCGCCGCCGTGTCCCGGCAGCTCGTAGCGCAGCACCCGCCAGTCGCCGCTGAGCATGGGGAGCTGGCGGTCCCACATGTGCCAGGTCGCGCCCAGCGCGGGGCCCAGGACGAGCACGGGGGCGTCGTCGGGGCCGTCGAAGCGGTACTGCAGCGGGGGCTGCAGCAGGTCGTCACGATCGTCGTACCCGTCGTTGAACGTGTCGTACGTAGTGGCGGCCTGGTCGGTCGTCTCGCTCATCGCCTCACGCTATCGAGTGAAGGCGGGGACGGGGTCACCCGCCCCCGAAGCCATGCTGGAAATTGACAGTGGACACCACGTACACCGTCGGGGCGTCGGGGTCCGTGAGGTCCACCGTGATGTCGTGGTCGGGCTTGTCGCCGGCCTGGTGCAGGGAGATCCCGGCGTAGGGGCGGTGGACGCCGAAGTCCCAGTCGGCGCCTTTGGTCTGGGCCGGGGTGATCGCGGACCGGCCCTCCTTCAGGGCGGCGCGGCTGGTACCGACCTTCGCCAGGAAGGTGTCCAGTCCGCCGGCGGTGGTGGTGAACTGCGCCAGCAGCGTGCTGGTGTCCCAGGAGTTGGTCTCCAGGTAGGCGGGGTGGGTGGCGCCGATCGGGAACGCCACCTGGTAGATCCGCTGCTGGAGCGAGCTGGGCCTGGCCCGGGTCAGATGGCGGGCGGCGGCCTCCTGCTGCTTGTCCTCGCCGCTGTCCCGGCTCTGCTCGGCGGCGATGACGACATAGCCGATGGGCACCAGGACCAGCAGCGGGAGCACCGTCCAGCGCACCCAGCGGGGGAGGTCACGGGGCGGTCGCATGCCGGATCCGGCGCGCTCGGCGCCGATGGCGGGGTGCTGGGGCGGGATGGTTCGCGATGGGCTCATCTGCTCGGGCTGATCGGACGGATCGGGCTGGTCGGACGGATCGGTGGCGGTGGGATCGACGGGTTCGGGGTCGGCCGGCACCGGGCCGGTGGGGGCGAGGTCGGCGGCTGCCGGGTCGGCGGCTGCGGGATCGGTGGTGTCCGGGTCCGGCGGGTCCCCGGTCGGGAACGGGTCCGCCGGGTCCGCTGGGTGGGCCGGGTCGGCTGGCGCGCCCGCGGTCTGCTCGGGCCCGCCGCCGGAGCCCGCCGTCTCGGCGGAGTCCGCCGCGCCGGTCGCCGGGACCCGGTGCTGTCGCTGGTGCTCGTGCTGGTCGGGGGTGGTCGTCACGAATCGGCCTCCTGCCGTCCGTAGACCCGACCGTAGCGCTCGTACCGCTCGACGCGGCGCCGGTTGGCGCGGCGGAAGCGGCGGGCGACCAGCCGGGCCAGGTCGGCGGCCCCGACCATACCGGCCTCCGGGCCCAGCTCGGCCTTGACGATCCGGGCCTCGGGCCGGTAGCCGCGGCCGGTGAGATTGCGGCGGAAGGCGTCCCTGGCCGGGCCGATCAGCAGGTCGTCGGCCGCGCTGACGCCGCCGCCGATGACGAAGCAGGACGGATCGAGGGCGGCGGCCAGATTGGCGATGCCGATGCCGAGCCACTGCCCGATGTCCTGGAACAGCTCCACGCACATCGCGTCGCCCTCGCGGGCCAGTTCGGTGATCAGCGGCCCGGTGATCTCGCGGATGTTGCCGCCGACCCGGTCGTTGATGCTGTGGGCGACCGGGGAGTCGGCGGCGGCCATCTCGCGGGCCTCCCTGACCAGGGCGTTGCCCGAGCTGTACTGCTCCCAGCAGCCGCGGTTGCCGCAGGCGCAGCGGTGTCCGCCCTGCACCACCTGCATATGGCCGAACTCGCCGGCCACGCCGTAGCGTCCCCGCTTGACCCGGCCCTCCTCCAGGATCGCGCCGCCGATGCCGGTGCCGAGGGTGATCATCACCAGATCGCTCTCCCCGCGGCCGGCCCCGAAGCGCCACTCGGCCCAGGCGGCGGCGTTGGCGTCGTTGTCGACCATCACCGGGACCAGCAGCCGGTCGGCCAGCCGGTCGCGCAGCGGCTCGTCGCGCCAGGCCAGGTGCGGGGCGAACAGCACCCGGGAGCGGTCGCCGTCCACCCAGCCGGCCGCGCCGATGCCGACCGCGTGCACGTCGTGCCGCTCGGACAGGTCGAGCACCAGCTCGACGATGGTGTCCTCGACGACCTTGGGGCTCTTGGACTTGTCCGGCGTCTCGGCGCGGATCTTCTCCAGGATCGTCCCGTCGGCGTCCACCACCCCGGCCATCACCTTGGTGCCGCCGATGTCGATACCGACGGTGGGGACGCGGGGCGCGGTCAGGTGCGAGCGGCGCTCGCGGCGGTCGCGCATCCCGACGTTCTGCCACACCGTGGCGCGGGCGGCGCCGCCACGGTAGACACGTTCACGATTGGCACTCAAGCGTTGCTCTCCGGCTCGCTGCTGTCGGGTGTCGTACGAACCGGTTCATCGGGGGTCGCACGGCTCAGTTCATGGGTCAGCTCGTCCAGCTCACTGCCTCCGGCCATCTCCCGGGTCAGCTCGTCCAGCGTAATGTCCTTCTTGAGGTGGCTGCCGGACATCGCCCCGCGCTTGAGCAGGACGAAACGGTCACCGACCAGGTAGGCGTGGTGCGGATTATGGGTGATCAGCACCACCCCCAGCCCTCTGTCGCGGGCCGCTGCCACGTATTTCAGCACCATTCCGGCCTGTTTGACGCCGAGCGCGGCGGTCGGCTCGTCGAGTACCAGCACCTTGGCGCCGAAGTGCACCGCACGGGCGATGGCCACGCACTGGCGTTCGCCACCGGACAGGGTGCCGATCGGCTGGTCGACGTCCCGCAGATCGATGCCCATCCGCAGCAGCGCCCGGTGCGTGGTGGCGCGCATGGCGGCGGTGTCCAGCCGGCGCAGCGGGCCGCGGCCCCGGGTGGGTTCGGAGCCGAGGAAGAAGTTCCGCCACACCGGCATCAGCGGGACCACCGCCAAGTCCTGGTGCACGGTGGCGATCCCGCGGTCGAGGGCCTGGCGCGGCGAGGTGTGCCGCACTTCCTCGCCGCCCACCGTGTAGCTGCCGGAGTCGTGCGGGTGCAGCCCGGCGACGATCTTGATGAGGGTGGACTTGCCCGCCCCGTTGTCACCGAGGACGCAGGTGATCTCTCCGGCGCGCACATCGAGACAGACGCCCCGCAGCGCCCGGACGTTCCCGTAGGACTTGGAGACGTCGGTGAGCCGCAGCAGCGCGGCCGGCCCGGGCACGGCGGTCGCCGGGTCCGGCGGCCCGTCCGTACCGGTCGTCGCCCCGCCCGTCATTCGCCGGCCTCCGCCCGCTTGCGCACCCAGGCGTTGAGCAGCACGGCGAGCAGCAGCATCATGCCGAGGAAGAACTCGAACCAGTTCGGGTCCCATTGGGCGTAGACGATGCCCTTGCTGGTCATACCGAAGATGAACGCGCCGACCGCCGCGCCGACCGCGCTGCCGTAGCCGCCGGTCATCAGACAACCGCCGATGACGGCCGCGATGATGTACAGGAACTCGTTGCCGACGCCCTCGCCGGACTGGACGACGTCGAATGAGAACAGCAGGTGCTGTCCGGAGATCCAGGCGCAGAAGGCCACCGCCATGTAGAGGCCGACCTTGGTCCGGGCCACCGGGACGCCGACCGCGCGGGCCGCGGCCGCGTTGCCGCCGGCCGCGAAGATCCAGTTGCCGGTCCGGGTGCGCAGCAGCACCCAGGTGGCCACCGCGACCAGCCCGAACCACCACAGGATGGTGACCTGGAGGTCGACCGAGCCGATCGTCCAGTGCGAGGCGAAGACGTCCCGGGCGGTCGGGAAACCCTCCATGTCGCCGATGGACTTGGTGGAGACGGTGCCGCTGATCAGTTTGGTCAGGCCCAGGTTGAGGCCGGTGAGCATCAGGAAGGTGCCCAGCGTGATGATGAAGCTGGGCAGCCGGGTGCGCACCAGCATCACCCCGTTGAACGCTCCGACCGCGAGGGTGACCAGCAGCGAGACGCCGACACCGACCCAGACGTTCGCGGTCAGCTGATAGCTGGACATCGAGGAGACCAGCGCCGAACTCGTCACCATGACGCCGGCCGACAGGTCGAACTCGCCGCCGATCATCAGCAGCGCCACGGGCACGGCCATGATGCCGATGGTGGAGGACGCGTAGAGCACGGTGCTGAGGCTGGAGGCCCGCAGGAAGGGGTCGGCGGCGATCGAGAAGAAGACGAAGACGGCCGCCGCGCCGACCACCGCGCCCAGTTCCGGCCGGCCCAGCAGCCGCCGGGCCGCCGAACGCGGCGCCAGCCGCTCGTCCGGCCGGTCCCGCCGGCCTGCGGTCAGGGCGGTCACCGGGTGCCCCGCCGGGTGTACGCCAGCAGCGCGTCGGCGTCGTCCTTGGTGACGATCTGCGGGCCGGTGAGCACGGGTTGGCCGCCACCGAGGGTGTCGCCGTTGTAGCGGTCCAGCCAGAGCAGGTCGACCGCCTCGTAGCCCTGGAGGTACGGCTGCTGGTCGACCGCGAAGCCGATCGTGCCGTTCTTGAGGGAGGCGGCGACCTGCGCGTTCAGGTCGAAGGTGTCGATCTCGGCCCGCGAGCCGGCGTCGTCCCTGGCCTTGGCGGCGGTGGCGGCGAAGGGGGCGCCGAGGGTGACGACGGCGTCGATGCCGTGGTCGGCCTGGAGTTTGGCCTCGATCGCGGACCGCACGTCGGGCATGTTGGTGCCGTCGACGTAGAGGTCGTCCAGCCGGCCGGTGAAGGTGTCCTTGGCCCCGGCGCAGCGCTGCTCATGCCCTACGTTGCCCTGCTCGTGCAGGACGCACAGCGCGTGTTTCCGGCCCCGCCTGTCCAGTTCCCGGCCGACCGCCTGTCCGGCGATCGTCTCGTCCTGGCCGATGTGCGCGATCGCGCCGAACCGCTTGGACTGCGCGGAGCCGGAGTTGATGGTGATCACCGGGATGCCGGCCTTCTCGGCGCGGGCGACCGCGGCTTTCATCGCGTCGGGCTTGGCCAGGGTGACGATCAGGCCGTCCACATGGCTGTCGACGGCGGCCTGCACGAGCTGCGCCTGCTCGTTGGCCTGGTCGCTGCTGGAGTAGACGAACTTGATGTTGTCCTTGGCGGCGGCCTGCTTGGCGCCGCTCTGCACGATGTCCCAGAAGGTGTCGCCGGCTCCCGAGTGGGTGACCATCGCGAAGGTCCAGTGCGGGGTGTTCACGGCGGAGCCGTTCGCGGCGAGCCGGTTCGCCCGGTCCTCGGCGCGCTTGCCGCCGGTGCTGCTGCACCCGGCCAGCGCGGTGGCGCCGAGCAGCGCCGCCAGCAGCGCGCCGAGCGCGCGCCGGGCGCCGGTGGCCCGCGGCCGCCGGGCCGGTTTTGTCCTTCCCGTTCCCGTTCCTGCCTTCGCCACCTGGCCCTGCCTTTCGGTGCTGTCCGTGGTGCGGCCGGGGATGGAGTGCTGCGAGAGATCGGAAGTGCTGCGAGCGACCATCCCGGCGGGGCAAGTATCCGTCAAGGGGTCGGGCGCTCCCGGCGCGGGGCGCGGGGGGCCCGGGCGGTGTGAGGGCGGGCGCGGGGCGCTACGCCCGGACCAGCAGCCGGAACTCGAAGGCGTAGCGGGAGGCGCGGTAGACATGGCTGGCGTACTCCACCGGCCGGCCCCGGTCGTCGTACGTGGTCCGCAGCATGGTCAGCAGCGCGGCGCCGGGCGGTTCGGCGAGCAGTCCGCACTCCTCGTCGGTGGCCGTGCGGGCGCCGACCGTCTGCTGGGCGCTGTGCAGGGTTATGCCGCGGCGGCGCATCAGCGCGTACAGGCCGGTGGCCTCCAGCTGGCCGTCGGCGAGTTCCAGCAGGTCGCACGGCAGGTAATTGCACAGGTACGCCATGGGCTCGCCGTGTGTCAGCCGCACCCGGCGCACCACCGTCACCGGTTCGGCGGCGGGCAGACCGAGCGCGGCGGCGGCTTCGGCGGAGGGGTGCCCCCGGGTGTTGTGCAGGACCCGGGTGGTGGGGTGCAGTCCGGCGGCGAGCAGATCGTCGTACAGGCTGCTGAGTTCCAGCCGGCGGGCGACCCGGCTGTGCACCACCTGCGTCCCGACCCCGCGGCGGCGCACCAGCATGCCCTTGTCGACCAGCGTCTGGATGGCCTGGCGCACGGTGGGACGGGACAGGCCGAGGCGGGCGGCCAGCTCGATCTCGTTGCCGAGCAGACTGCCGGGGGTGAGCGCACCGTCCTCGATCGCGGCTTCCAGTTGCCGGGCGAGCTGGAAGTAGAGCGGGACCGGGCTCGCCCGGTCGACTGCCAGCCGCAACCGCGCGGGGTCGTGCGTCGGCTCGTGCTTGGGCACGAGGGGAGCGTAGCGGCAGGGCATCATGACGGGAAGTCCTTATGTCCGGACAATACGTTGACACGGTGCGGGGCGGCGCGGGAGGTTGGGACCGCGGTTCCGGGACGACGCGCCGAAACGGCAGGAGCACATATGCGGATGCGGATCGGACTTCTCGGCGCGGGGCGGATCGGCGCCTTCCACGCCGCCACGCTCGCGGCGCACCGCGAGGTGGGCGAGCTGCTGGTGGCGGACGTCGATCCGCTGCGGGCCCGGCAGGTGGCGGCGGAGCACGGCGGTGCGGCCTGCTCGGTGGACGAGCTGTTCCACCGCCGCCCCGACGCGGTGGTGATCGCCACCGCGACCGCCGCGCACGCCGGGCAGATCGCCGCGGCGGCGCTGGCCGGCCTGCCCGCCTTCTGCGAGAAGCCGGTCGCCGTGGATCTGCCCGGCACCATCGCGGCGCTGCACGCGGTCGAGACGGCCGGCACCGTGCTCCAGATCGGCTTCCAGCGGCGTTTCGACCCCGGCTACCGGGCCGCCCGCGAGGCGCTGCGCACCGGGCGGGTGGGCCGGCTGCACACCGTGCGCACGGTCAGCTCGGACGGGTCGCCGCCGCCGGCCGCCTATGTGCCGCTGTCCGGCGGGCTGTACCGGGACTGCCTGATCCACGACTTCGACATCGTGCGCTGGGTGACCGGCCGCGAGGTCACCGAGGTCTACGCGACCGGGACGAATGTGGGCGCTGACCACTTCCGCGCCGCGGGCGACGTGGACACCGCGAGCGTGCTGCTCACCTTGGAGGGCGGGGTGCTGGCGACGGCCACCGCGGCCCGCTATCACGCCGCCGGGTACGACGTGCGGATGGAGCTGGCCGGCACCGAGGACCAGCTGACGGTGGGCGGCGGGCCGCGGGCCCCGATGACCTCCGTCGAGCCCCTGGTGGCCGGACCGGCGGTGCTGCCCGGCGGCCGGGTGGACAAGTGGCCGGGCTTCCTGGAGCGCTTCGCGTCCGCCTACCGGGCCGAGATCGCCGCCTTCCTGCGCGTCGCACGCGGTGAGGCCCCCAATCCCTGCGAGGGTCGGGACGCGCTGCGCGCGCTGCTGGTGGCCGAGGCGTGCGAGGTCTCACGCCGCGAACGGCGGCCGGTGGCGCTGGCGGAGGTGGAGCCGGCGGGTCCCGCGGGTCCGGCGCGGCCGAGCGAGCGGATCGGGGTGGTGACATGAGGCTGGAGCGGATCGCGGCAGCGCCGATCTCCTGGGGCGTGTGCGAAGTCCCGGGCTGGGGACATCAGTTGACGCCCGATCGGGTGCTGGACGAGCTGACCGGGCTGGGCCTGGGGGCGAGCGAGTTCGGCCCCGACGGCTTCCTGCCCGGACCGCTGCTGGCGGCCCGCGGTGTGACCGCGGCGGGCGGCTTCGTACCGGCCGTGCTGCACGAGCCGGACCACGACCCGCTGCCGGACGTCCGGGCCGCGCTCGACCGCTTCACCGCGGCCGGCGCCCGCACGCTGGTGCTGGCCGCCGCCACCGGCGGCGACGGCTACGACGCCAGGCCCGAGGTCTCCGCGGCCGGCTGGCGCACCCTGCTGTCCCATCTGGACGCCATCGCCGCCCTGGCCTCGTCCCTCGGGGTCACCGCGGCCCTCCACCCCCATGTCGGCACGGTCGTGGAGGGCCCGGCCGAGGTCGACCGGGTGCTGGACGGCAGCTCCGTCGGGCTCTGCCTGGACACCGGCCACCTGCTGGTCGGCGGTACGGACCCGGTCGCCCTCGCCCGGCGCGCCGCCGACCGCGTCAGCCACGTCCACCTCAAGGACGTCCGGGCGGAGACGGCCTCCGACGTCCGGGAGGGCCGCCGTACGTACACCGCCGCGGTCGGCGCCGGTCTCTACCGACCCCTCGGGCAGGGCGACCTGGACCTGGGCGCGCTGATCGGGTCGCTGGAGTCCGCCGGGTACGACGGCTGGTACGTGATGGAGCAGGACACCGTGCTGACGGCGGAACCGGCCCCCGGGGAAGGGCCGCTGGCGGATGTGCGGGCCTCGCTGGAGTGGCTGGTGGACAGGTGACGACGGGACCGCCCGGCGGCCGCGCCCACGACGTGATCACCCTGGGCCGGATCGGTGTCGACCTGTACCCGGAGCAGAGCGGGGTCGGCCTCGCCGACGTACGGTCCTTCGCGAAGTCCCTGGGCGGCACCGCGGGCAATGTCGCGGTGGCCGGCGCCCGGCTGGGGCTGCGGACCGCCGTGCTGACCGGCGTCGGCGACGACCCCTTCGGCGGCTATGTCCGCACCGCCCTGCGCGGCTTCGGCGTGGACGACTCCCTGGTCAGCACCGTCCCGGGCGTCCAGACCCCGGTGACCTTCTGCGAGTTGTTCCCGCCGGACGACTTCCCGATCTACTTCTACCGCCGCCCGGTCGCCCCCGACCAGTGCCTGACCCCGGACCGGCTGGACCGGGACGCGGTGCGGTCCGCCCGGGTCCTGTGGATCACCGGTTCCGCGCTGGCCGTCGAGCCGACCCGCTCGACGCTGTTCGCCGCGCTGGAGGAACGCGCCGGCGCCGAGGTGTGGTTCGACCTGGACTGGCGTCCCGGCTTCTGGGCCGACCCGGCGCGGGCCCCCGCGCTGTACGCCCGCGCCCTGTCCCACGCCACCCTCGCGGTGGGCAATATCGCCGAGGCCGAGATCGCGGTGGGCAGCCGGGACCCCCGGGAGGCAGCGCGACTGCTGCTGCGCCGGGGGGTGCGCACGGCGGTGGTCAAGCAGGGTCCGGCCGGTGTGCTGGGCAGCACCGCCCGGGAGACCCACCACGTGCCGCCGGTGCCGGTCGAGGCGGTCAACGGCCTCGGCGCGGGCGACGCGTTCGGCGGCGCGCTGTGCGCGGGCCTGCTCGCCGGGGACCCGCTGCCGGAAGTGCTGCGGGCGGCCAACGCGGCCGGCGCGCTGGTCGCTTCGCGCCTCGCGTGCGCCGACGCGATGCCGACCCGGGCCGAGATCGACGCCGTGCTGCGCGGAACCGATGTGCGGGGCCGGGGAGTTGAGACCGTATGACACATCTGCCGGCCGGCTCCGGCGCCAAGGACGGCTACGAGCTGTGGATCGACCCGGACTCGGCGGGCTGGGATTACTGCGGGCTGCGGGTGCTCGCCCTGGAGCCCGGCGGCTCCCGCGCCCTGCTCACCGGCGACAGCGAGTGGATCGTGCTGCCGCTGGCCGGCGCCGCCACCGTGCGGGCGGACGGCGAGACCTTCACCCTGCGCGGCCGCCGCGATGTCTTCTCCGGGGTCGCGGACTTCGTCTATCTGCCCCGTGACTGCTCGGCGGTGCTGAGCAGTGCGGCCGGCGGCCGGTTCGCACTCGCCGGGGCCCGCTGCGCCCGGCGGCTGCCCGCGCGCTACGGCCCGGCCGGCGCCGTACCGGTCGAGCTGCGCGGCGCGGGCGGCGCGAGCCGCCAGGTGAACAACTTCGCCGCCGCCGACAGCTTCCGCTGCGACCGGCTGATCGCGGTGGAGGTGCTGACCCCGGGCGGCAACTGGTCCTCCTTCCCGCCGCACAAGCACGACGAGAGCGGCCCGGGCGAATCGCGGCTGGAGGAGATCTACTACTACGAGTTCGGCGGCGGTCCGGCCGCGCTCGGCTACCAGCGGGTCTACCCCTCCCGCCCCGGAGGCACCGAGCTGCTGGCCGAAGTCCGCGCCGGGGACGCGGTGCTGATCCCGGACGGCTGGCACGGCCCGAGCATGGCGGTGCCCGGCTACGACATGTACTACCTCAATGTGATGGCCGGCCCCGGCCCGGAGCGGGCCTGGCTGATCAGCGACGATCCCGCGCACGCCGGGGTCCGCGACAGCTGGCCCGGCCAACCCCGCGACCCCAGGCTGCCGTTGTACGAAGCGTCCGACCGGGAGGTGGAGGCATGAGGCTCACCGTCGCCCAGGCCCTCGTACGGTTCCTGTCGGCGCAGTACACCGAACGCGACGGCGTGCGGCACCGCACGGTCGCCGGCATGTGGGGCATCTTCGGCCACGGCAACGTAGCCGGGGTCGGCCAGGCGCTGCTGGAAGCCGGCCCGGACGCGATGCCCTTCCACCAGGGCCGCAACGAGCAGGCGATGGTGCACGCGGCGGTCGGCTTCGCCCGGATGAACCACCGTCTGTCCACCATGGCCTGCACCACCTCCATCGGTCCGGGCGCCACCAATCTGGTGACCGGCGCGGCCCTGGCCACCGTCAACCGGGTGCCGGTCCTGCTGCTCCCCGGCGACGTCTTCGCCACCCGCCCCGCCGACCCCGTCCTGCAGCAGCTCGAAGTGCCGTGGGCGTACGACGTGTCGGTGAACGACACGCTGCGGCCCGTCTCCCGCTACTTCGACCGGATCTGGCGCCCGGAGATGCTCCCCGCCTCGCTGCTCCAGGCGATGCGGGTGCTGACCGATCCCGTGGACACCGGCGCGGTGACGCTGGCGCTCCCCCAGGACGTCCAGACCGAGGCCTACGACTGGCCGCCGGAGCTGTTCCGCGAGCGGGTCTGGACGGTGCGGCGGCCGGTGCCGGACGCCGCCGCCCTGTCCGAGGCCGCCGCCCTGCTCCGGGGCGCGCGCAGGCCGCTGATCGTGGCCGGCGGCGGGGTGCGGCACTCCGAAGCGGGCCCGGCGCTGGCCGAGTTGGCGGCCTCCACCGGCATCCCGGTGGTCGAGACCCAGGCCGGCAAGGGCTCCTTGCGGTGGGACCACCCGCAGGCCCTCGGCGGTGTCGGCCACACCGGTACCGCCCCGGCCGACGCCGCGGCCCGCGCGGCGGACGTGGTGCTCGGCGTCGGCACCCGCTGGACGGACTTCACCACGGCCTCGGGCACCCTCTTCCGGTTCGACGCCCGCTTCGTCAATCTCAACACCGCTTCCTTCGACGCCCACAAGATGACCGGGCTCGCCCTGCTCGGCGACGCCCGGGCCGGAATCGAGGCTTTGGCGGCGGAATTGACGGGCCATCAGGCGCCGGCCGCGGTCTTCGGACAGGAGGAGTGGCGGGCCCGTACGGACGCGGTGTTCGGCGCGGAGGGCGACGGACCGCCCTCGCAGGGCGAGGTGATCGGCGCGCTGGACGCCGTATTGGAAGACCGGGACGTACTGATCAACGCGGCCGGTTCGCTGCCCGGTGACCTGCACAAGCTGTGGCGGGCCCGCGACCCGGAGCAGTATCACGTCGAGTACGGCTACTCCTGCATGGGTTACGAGATCCCCGCCGCGATCGGCGTCAAACTCGCCGCGCCCGACCGCGAGGTGTTCGCGCTGGTCGGCGACGGCACCTATCTGATGCTGCCGACCGAGGTGGTCACCGCCGTCCAGGAGGGCATCCCGATCAACCTCGTCATCGTGCAGAACCACGGTTATGCCTCGATCGGCGGGCTGTCCGAACAGGTCGGCGCCGAATCCTTCGCGACCGCCTACCGCTTCCGGGCGCCGGACGGCTCCTTCGCGGGCCCGCCCCTCCCGGTGGACCTGGCGGCCAACGCGGCCAGCCTCGGCCTGGAGGTCTTCACCGCCCGCTCGGCCAAGGAGCTCAGGACCGCCCTGACCGCGGCGCGCGACTCCCCCCGGGCCACGGCGACTTATGTGGAGACCGACCCTTCACGCCCGACCCCTTCCGCCGAGGCCTGGTGGGACGTGCCCGTCGCCGAGGTCTCCACCCGCCCGGCCGCCCGGTCCGCCCGCGGCGCCTACGAGGCGGCCCGTCCCCGCAGCGGCCGCCCGCGTATCTGAGCCCGCCCGGCCCCGGACAGCGGAAACGAGGACGTGCGGGCGGCCGGATCGTCATTAGGGTGCCGCTCATGACATCTCATGTGCGGCACATCACGATCGACTGCGCCGACGCCCACCGGCTGGCGTCCTTCTGGGCCGCGGTGCTCGGTGGAACGCTCGCCGAGGACGACGCGCCGGGGGACCCCGAGGCGCTGGTCACCTCCCCCGGCGGCTCGCTGCTCTTCATCACCGTGCCGGAACCCAAAACGGTCAAGAACCGCGTCCACCTGGACCTCCAGCCCCAGGACCGCGGCCGGGACGCCGAGGTGGAGCGGGTGGTCGCCCTGGGCGCCACCGTGGTGGGCGACCACCGCCGCCCCGACGGCACCGGCTGGGTCACGCTGGAGGACCCGGAGGGCAATGAGTTCTGCGTGGAGCGGAGCGCGGCCGAGCGGGCGGAGTGATCCGCGGCGCAGGGGCGGAAGTGCCGCCGAAGTGCCGGTCAGCTGCCGCACAGGACTGCCGATCCAGGGCGCCGGGGGCTCATAGGGTGCGGGCACGACAGGGGGCGACAGGTCCGAACTGCCCCTGCTTCCCGGGAGGTTCCATGAAGAAGCACAACCGGCTCGCGGTCGCGGGCGCAGCCGCGGCCGTCCTCGCGCTGAGCACGGCGGGCGTCGCGCAGGCCGAGGCCCCCGCTGCCAAGCCGGACCGCATCACATCCGTCCAGCAGCTGCACCAGAACCTGGCGCGGGCCATCGCGCTGGAGCAGGTGCAGACGGCCGAGATCGGCACCGGTCCGATCGGCAAGGCGCTCGCCGAGAACGTCTGACGGATCAAGTGAAGGAGTGAGCACCGTGGGAACCGACGATTCCGCCCTCACCTGGTGCCCGAGCGGGCAGCCGGACGCTCCCGAGTCCGTTGTCCTCGGGGTGCGTTCGGGCGCCGACGGCCGGGTGACGTATCTCGCCGAACCGGTACCGGCCGCCGATGTGCTGGGGGCGATCCCGGAGGGCATCGAACCGACGCGGGTGCTGCGGTTCGCGTCGCACTGCGTGTCGGCCTGCGCCCACCGGCGGGGGAACGACTGCACGCTGGTCCAGCGGGTGCTGGCGGTCCCGGTGCGGGAGGAGTCCCGCGCGGTCCCACGGTGCCACCTTCGCGGCAGCTGCAAGTGGTGGAGCCAGTCCGGCGTGGACGCCTGCTACCGCTGCCCGGCCGTCTCCACCGCCCACCTCGCCGACGACGAGCTGGCCACCTTGATGGCCGACCCGACCGCCACGCCCGAGCAGCTCACCGCCTGGATCGCGGCGGACGCCGCCGACCGCGCCGACGCCGCCGCACCGGCCTGACCGGCCGGCGGCCGGACCCGCGCTATACGCCCCACTCCGCGCGCACGCCCGCGAAGAACTCGTGGAAGCCGGGGAAGGTCTTCTTCACGCACCCCGGGTCGTCGAAGGTCGTGCCGGGGGTGCGCAGGCCCGCCACGGCGAAGCTCATCGCGATGCGGTGGTCGCCGTGGCAGGCGATCCGCACCGGGGCCGGGACGCCGGGGTGGATCTCGATCCAGTCGGGTCCGGTCTCCACCCGGATGCCCTGGCGACGCAGATTCTCCGCGCACGCTTCGAGGCGGTCGCACTCCTTCACCCGGGTGTTGTAGACGTCCTCGATCCGCACCGGGCCGTCCGCGAAGGGGGCGATCGCGGCCAGCGTCGGCATCGTGTCGGAGATGTCCCGCATGTTCACGGTGATCCCGCGCAGGCGGCCGGTGCCGGTCACGGTGGTGGCGTCCTGGCCGGTCTCGACCTCGGCGCCCATCTCCCGCAGCACGTCGACGAAGCGCAGATCGCCCTGGAGGGCCTCGGCCCCCAGGCCCGCCACGGTCGCGCTGCGCCCGGACAGCGCGGCGGCGGCGAAGAAGTAGCTCGCGGTGGAGGCGTCCGGCTCGATCGGGTAGTCGGTGGCGCGGTAGCCGCCCGGCGGCACGATGAAGGTGTCGCCGTCCCGGGTCACTTCGGCGCCGAAGCGGCGCATCATCGCGAGCGTGATCTCGACGTACGGCACCGAGACGATGCCGGTGACCCGGATGCGCAGGCCCTCGGCGGTCAGCGGGCCGGTGAGCAGCAGCGCGGTGAGGAACTGCGAGGACAGGCTCGCGTCGAGGTCGATCGCGCCGCCCTTGATGCCGTCGGCGACCACGGTCAGCGGGAGCCGGCCGTCTGCGTCCTCGTGGGTGAGGTCGACACCCAGCGAGCGCAGGGCCTCGGTGAGCGGCGCGACGGGCCTGCGGCGCATCTGGGCGGAGGCGTCGAAGCGGAAGGTGCCGGTGCCGGCCGCGGCCAGCGCGGGCAGGAAGCGGGCGGCGGTCGCCGCGTCCCGGCAGTAGACGTCCGCCCGGTCGGCGGCGGGGCCGGCCGGGCGGCCGGTGACGCGCCATACGTCCGCGCCGCGTTCGACGTGGTAGCCGAGCTCGGTCAGGCCCGCCGCGAAGCCGTCGGTGTCGTCGGACAGCAGGGGGCGGCGCAGGGTGGTGACACCGTCCGCCGCGGCGGCGAGGAAGAGGGCTCGGGCGGTCACCGACTTGGAGCCGGGCACGGCGACGACGGTCACGGGGGTCCTCCTGGCACGATCGACACATGGGCCCGCTGGGGCCCCGCGCCGAGTCTAGGCCGCGCCCGGCACCGGACGCCCCGGCCCGGCGCCGGCGCCGTGAGCCCGGCCGACCGCTCAGCGCCCCGCGCCCGCCGGGTCAGAACCGTACCGGCAGCCGCTGCACCCCCCGGATGAGCTGCCCGGCCCGCCACCGCAGCTCGGTCGCGGGGGCGTCCAGCCTCAGCTCGGGGCAGCGCTCCAGGAGGGAGCCGATGGCGATCCGGCCCTCCAGCCGGGCCAGCGGAGCGCCCAGGCAGTAGTGGACGCCGTGGCCGAAGGCGAGGTGGGCCCGCGGCTCGCGGCGGATGTCGAAGGTGTCCGGGGCCGGATAGCGGCCGGGGTCGCGGTTGCCGGCCGCGAGGACGACCGTCACCACCTGGCCGGCCGGGATGAGCCGGCCGGCGATCTCGGTGGGCTCGCGGGTGAAGCGGTAGGTGGCGTTCTCCACCGGCCCCTCGTAGCGCAGCATTTCCTCGATGGCGCCGTCCATCAGCCCCGGATCGGCGCGCAGCGCGGCGAGCTGGTCGGGATGGCGCAGCAGCGCGAGCACGCCGTTGGCGATGAGATTGACGGTGGTCTCGTGGCCGGCGACCAGCAGCAGGAAGGCCATCCCGACCAGTTCCTCGCCGGAGAGCTGGTCGCCCTCCTCGTCGCGGGCCCGGATCAGGTCGCTCAGCAGGTCGCCCTGCGGTCCGTGGCGCCGCTTGTCCCCGATCAGGCAGGTGAGGTAGGCGCCGATCTCGGCCGCCGCCGCGGCCTCCTCCTCGTAACCGGCGCTCTCCCCGATGACCTTGCGGGACAGCGCGCTGAACATCGCCCGGTCCAGGTCGGGTACGCCGAGCAGTTCGCAGATGACGGTGATCGGCAGCGGGAAGGCCAGCGCCTCGATCAGGTCGGCGGTCCCGCGCGGCAGCATCGCCTCCAGCAGCCGGTCGGTGATCTGCTGGACGCGCGGGCGCAGTTGCTCCATCCGCCGGGCGGTGAACTCGCGGGCCACCAGCTTGCGCAGCCGGGTGTGCTGCGGGGCGTCGGACTCCAGCATATTGGCGCTGATGACATAGAGGTCGCCGGGCTCGGGGACGAGGGTGCGCCAGTCCTTGCTGAGGCGCGGGTCGGCCAGCACGGCGCGGGCCTCGTCGTAGCCGACGATCAGCCACATCTCGCCGCCGGCCGGGGTGTTGACGTGGTGCAGCGGCCCCTGCTCCCGCAGCCTGGCGTAGACCGGGTAGGGGTCGGCGATGAACTCCTTGCCGTATCCGGACAGATCGATGGTCTCGATGATGCTCATCCGCTTGCCCCTCGGTACGCAAACTCCGCTCACCGCACGTCGGCGAGCCTCTCCAGCAGTTCGGTGAGCCGCTTGGTGACTGTCTCCCGGTCGCCGCCGGTCAGCGAAGAGCCCATCCCGACGGCCACGGCGCCCGCGGCGACCCAGTGCGGGGCGTCCGCCACGGTGATCCCGCCGATCGGCAGCAGCGCCGCCTGCGGGATGATCGCGCGGACGTCGATCACCCAGTCCGGGGTGTAGGCGGTGGCCGGGTAGAGGGTGAGCGCGTCGGCGCCCAGTTCCATGGCGTGGACGGCTTCGGTGGGGGTGGAGACGCCCGGGAAGACGGGTATCCCGTAGCGGTGGCCGGTGCGCAGCACCTGCTCGTCCAGGTTGGGCGAGAGCAGGAAGCGGGCGCCGGCCTCGATGGCCATCCGGGCGGACACCTCGTCCAGTACGGTCCCGGCGCCGATCACCGCGTCGTCGCCGACCTCGCGGACCAGGGTGGTCACGGCCTCCAGCGCGAAGGGCGTGGTGAGGGATATCTCCAGCGTGGTCAGCCCGGCGGACAGCAGGGTGTCGGCGGTCGCCGCGGCCTGGTCGTAGCTCTCGCTGCGGATGGTGGCGAATACCCGCTGGGCCAGTGCGGCCCGGGTGATCTCCCAGCGGTACACGGCTGATCGCCCACCTTCCTCGGGGTCTGCGCGGAGGGGGTGCGGCGCGGCGTCGCGCTGCACGGGGTCAGCACGCTACCCGTAGCGGGCGGCGCGGACGGGAGAGGAAGCCGCAGCGTCACCTCACCGTGACTTGGGGGGAGCATGAGACCGCTGGGGCCGCGGGGTCATCCCGCGTAGATCGTCGCCCGGGCCAATACCCCGACCGGCCATGTGACATCGCTCACTCCCGCCAGGTCGTCCCGTCCGGCGGGAGGGCGGGTCTCACCGCATGTGTGCGGACCCCACGAGGTCCTCCACATGAGTCACCCCACGTGGGTGGAGAACATCCCGCCCGTCGGGCCCTGCTTGTCCCCACCTTGCGCCTTCTTCAGCGCGTTGGCGAGCCCCTCCAGTGTCATGGATTGCAGGATCACCCGGCCATCACCCTCCAGAGTGGCGAGCGAGAGCCCCTCGCCGCCGAAGACGGCGTTCATCAGGCCCTGCCGGTTGAGGCCGCCGATGCGCTGGACGCCGTACTGGATGCCCTCCTCGAAGGCCACGATGCAGCCGGTGTCCACCTCGATCCGGCCGCCGAAGTCGGCCGCCGGGTTGAGGTCGATGAAGTTGCCGGCGCCCGCGATGATCACGGTGCCGCGGCCAGTGAACTTCTCCAGGATGAAGCCCTCGCCGCCGCTCATGCCCTGCCGGCCGCCGGCGAAGGCGATACCGAACTGCACGCTGGACTCGGCCGCCACGAAGGCGTCCTTCTCGGCGAACCAGGCCCGCGACCCGCTGAGCTCAAGGGCCCGCATCTCGCCGGGCAGCACCCCGGCGAAGCCGACGGTGCCCTCACCGCCGGTGGCGGTGAAGTACTGGAAGGCCAGGGATTCGCCGGCCAGCGCGCGCTGGCCGACCTGCATGGCGGTGCCGACGGCCTGCCGCAGCAGTCCGCCCATGCCGCCGCCGCCCTGCTGGCCGGGGGCGCCCGCGGGGCGGCTGCCGGGGGCGCCGAGCCGGGTCTCCATCGTGACGTTGGAGGTCTTGAAGAGGAATTTGCCCGCCTCGCAGTACACCGTCTGACCCGGGCTGAGGGTGCAGATGGCCATCTGCATGGCGTTGCCGACGATCTGCTGCTGCAGGGTCACAGCGGGCTCCTAGGGCGTGCTCGGGGACGAGGTCGGCGCCCCTTCGGAGCCGCGCCGGACCCACGTCGGGCGACGTGCGCGGGACCGGGGACGCACCGCCGGATCAACGTACCGCGCGCGCGATTCGGTTCCGCAAGGCCTCGGGGCGCTCGGTCCGGCTGCCGTCCCCGGCGCCGCTGTGCGGGGCGGGCACCCGGACGGGGCGCTCGCCGCCGGTGTCCAGGAAGCGGGCCAGCGGGAGGGTGGCGGCGCCCACGGTGACCGCGTCGGCGCCGAGCCGGCCCAGCTCGATGGAGGTCTGCGCGCAGGGGTGGCGCAGCGCGTAGGCGGCGGCCACCTCGCGGACCGCGGGCAGCAGCCGGGGGCCGAGCAGCAGGCCGGCCCAGCCGCCGATCACGATGCGCTGCGGGTTGAACAGGTTGATCAGGTCGGCGATGCCGGCCCCCAGGTATTCGGCCGCCTCGTCGAGCAGCGCGGCCGCCTCGGGGTCGTGGTCGGCGGCGGCGAGCAGGGCGGCGAGCCCGCTCTCCTCGCTGACCCCCTCGGGCGCCGCGTGCCAGCGGCCGAGCAGTGCCTCGGCGCCCACATACGCCTCCAGGCAGCCCCGGGAGCCGCAGCGGCAGGTCCGCCCGCCGACCCGCAGGGTGGTGTGGCCCCACTCGCCGGCGCTGCTGCTGGCGCCGTGGTACGGGCTGCCGTCGGCCACGACGGCGGCGCCGACGCCGGAGCCGATCAGCGCGATGACGACATTGCCCGAGCCGCGTCCGCCGCCGAACCACATCTCGGCCTGGCCCAGGGTCTTGGCGCCGTTGTCGATGTAGAGCGGCAGGGCGGTGCCGGCCCGCAGCAGCCGGCCGAGCGGGACCGCGTCCCAGCCGATGGTCTGGCCGTGCACCACGATGCCCGTGCCCTCACCCGGCGGGCTCCCCTCGGGGTCGCCCTGCTCGACGATGCCGGGCACGCCGATGCCGACGCCGAGCACCTCGCTGTCGTCGACGCCCGCCTCGCGCACCACCGTGCCGATGCCTTCGAGGGCGAGCCGGACCACATGGTCCACATCGTGGCCGCTGTCGGACAACGGCAGGTCGGCGGAGGCCAGTTCGGTCAGCGCGAGGTCGAACAGCTCGACCCGGACCCGGGTCTCGCCGACATCCACGCCGACCACATGGCCGAAGCCGGCCGCGACCTGGAGCAGGATTCTGGGCCGGCCGCCGTCGGACTCGACAGCCCCCGCTTCCTCGACCATGCCGTCGGCGATCAGCTCACCCACGACGTTGCTGATCGAACCTGCGCTCAGGCCGGTGTCCCGGCCCAACTCCTGACGACTGAGGGGGCCTTCGAAATACAAATGACGCAGAAGCGATGCACGGTTGCCCCGCCGCAGGTCACGCACGGTCCGCTTGCCGCGCTCTGCCATCAAGTCACCCTCCCAGGCCGTCCGGCGAGAATCTATCGCTGCACAGGGTCTTGACGCCACCTTTTCTCACAAGTTAAATCACGGCCTGAATTAAGGCACAGGCGCTGTTCACTTCCTGAAGCGATCCCACCCCCTGAGAGGGAACCGGTATGCGCACCTCCAGCACGTCCAGCAGACTCCTCGCGGCCACCGCCCTCGTGGCCGCGCTCGGTCTCACCCTGTCCGCCTGTGGCGGCGGCGACTCCGACAAGAGCAGCGGCAAGACCTCCAGCGACCCCGGCAGTCTCAAGGGTCAGACGATCACCTACTGGGCCAGCAACCAGGGCACCAGCCTGGACAACGACAAGCAGGTGCTGACCCCCGAGCTGGCCAAGTTCACCCAGCAGACCGGCATCAAGGTCAACCTCGAGGTCGTCGGCTGGGCGGACCTGCTCAACCGCATCCTGGCGGCCACCACCTCCGGCCAGGGCCCGGACGTCCTGAACATCGGCAACACCTGGTCCGCGTCGCTGCAGGCGACCGGCGCGCTGCTGCCGTGGAGCGACGACGAGTTCAACAAGATCGGCGGCAAGGACCGCTTCGCGTCCGCCGCGATCGCCTCCACCGGCGCGGTCGGCCAGACCCCGGCCGCGGTGCCGATCTACTCGATGGCCTACGGTCTGTACTACAACAAGAAGCAGTTCGCGGACGCCGGCCTGACCCCGCCGAAGACCTGGGACCAGCTGGTCTCCGACGGCAAGGCGCTGACCAAGGACGGCCACTACGGCCTCGCGGTCGAGGGCGGCAACGGCTCGGAGAACATCCACCACGCCTTCGTGCTGGCCAAGCAGCGGGGCTCCAGCTGGTTCGACGCGTCGGGCAAGGCGACCTTCGACACCCCGGCGAACGTCGCCGCGGTCAAGCAGTACGTCGGCTTCATCGCCAACGACAAGATCGCCGCGAAGGGCGACGCCGAGTACGCGCAGAACCAGACCATCACCGACTTCGCCACCGGCAAGGCCGCGATGATGATGTGGCAGTCCGCCGCCACCTCCATCAAGGCGCACGGCATGACGCCCGACCAGTACGGCGTGGTGCCCGTCCCGACCCTGACCGAGGGCGCCACCGGTGACGCCGGTGTGACCTCGATGGTGGCCGGCATCAACCTCGCGGTGTTCAAGAACAGCAAGCACCAGGAAGCCGCCGTCGACCTGGTCAAGTTCCTGACCAGCACGCCGGAGCAGAAGATCCTCAACGGTGCCTACGGCTCGCTGCCGCCGGTCAAGGAGGCGCAGAGCGACCCCGCCTTCCAGACCCCCGACCTCAAGGTGCTCGCCGGCGTGCTCGGCAGCTCGGCCGCGCCGCTGCCGCAGGTCCCGAACGAGGCCCAGTTCGAGACGCTGATCGGTACCGCGGTCAAGGACCTGTTCGCCGACGCCGCAGCCGGCAAGGCCGTCACGGACGCCTCCGTGAAGTCCGAGCTGACCAAGGCTCAGCAGCAGATGCCCGCATCCTAAGGACCGGCTCTTCATGACTGCCACCGCCCCTCCCCGGAGCGCACCCGAGGCCGGTCCCCCCAGCGGCAAGCCCGCTGTCGGGGGCCGGCTCCGGCCGCGCATCCCCGTACGGCTGCGCCAGATCGGCCTGCCGTATCTGTTGCTGTTCCCCGCGCTGATCCTCGAACTGCTGATCCACATCGTCCCGATGGTGTTCGGCATCGTCATCAGCTTCAAAGGGCTGACCCAGTTCTTCATCCGTGACTGGGGCAGCGCGCCCTGGTCGGGGCTGAACAACTACCGACTGGCGGTGAAGTTCGACCAGCCCGTCGGCGAGGCGCTGCTGCACTCGTTCTGGGTGACCTGCTGCTTCACCGTGCTGTCGGTCGCCTTCTGCTGGCTGTTCGGCACCGTCGCGGCGATCCTGCTGCAGGACGCCTTCCGCGGCCGTGCCCTGCTGCGCGCGATCTTCCTGGTGCCGTACGCACTGCCGGTCTACACCGCGGTCATCACCTGGACGTTCATGTTCCAGCAGGAGACCGGCCTGGTGAACCACGTCCTGCACGACCAGCTGCACCTCACCTCCGACAAGCCGTTCTGGCTGATCGGCCCCAACAGCTTCTGGGCGCTGGTCATCGTCTCGGTCTGGAAGGGCTGGCCGTTCGCCTTCCTGTGCGTCATGGCGGGCCTGCAGAACATCCCGCGCGAGCTCTACGAGGCCGCCGCGATGGACGGCGCCGGCATCTGGCAGCAGATCCGGAAGATCACCATGCCGTCGCTGCGGCCGGTGAACCAGGTGCTGGTGCTGGTGCTCTTCCTGTGGACGTTCAACGACTTCAACACCCCGTATGTGATGTTCGGTCAATCGGCCCCGAAACCGGCCGACTTGATCTCCATCCACATCTACCAGTCGTCGTTCATCACCTGGAACTTCGGCTCCGGCTCGGCGATGTCCGTGCTGCTGCTGCTCTTCCTGCTGCTGGTCACCGCGATCTACCTGCTGTTCACGTCCAGGAAGCGGGGCGACGCCGATGTCTAGGATGCCTGCCGAGCAGTCCCCCATGGCGGTGCCGAAGTCCTTCCTGTGGACCCGCCGGATCCTGCTGACGCTGCTGCTGCTGTTCGTACTCATCCCCGTGTACGTGATGCTCAGCTCGTCGCTGAAGAACCTCCAGGACGTCCAGGGGTCCTTCAAGTGGATACCCAGCCACCTCACGATCAGGCCGTACATCGACATCTGGTCGACGGTGCCGCTGGCGCACTACTTCGTGAACTCGCTGATCGTCTCGGTCAGCGCGACCCTGCTGTCCGTCGCGGTGGCGATCTTCGCGGCCTACGGAGTGAGCCGCTACCGCTTCGCGGGCCGCCGGCTCTTCACCATCACCGTGCTGTCGACGCAGATGTTCCCCGGCATCCTCTTCCTGCTGCCGCTGTTCATCATCTTCGTCAACATCGGCAACTCCACCGGCATCCAGCTCTACGGCAGCCGGCTCGGCCTGATCATCACGTATCTCACCTTCTCGCTCCCCTTCTCCATCTGGATGCTGGTCGGCTACTTCGACTCCATCCCGCGCGACCTCGACGAGGCCGCGAAGGTGGACGGCTGCGGCCCGTTCGGCGCGCTGTTCCGGGTCGTCGTACCGGCTGCCATCCCCGGCATCGTCGCGGTGTCCGTCTACGCGTTCATGACGGCCTGGGGCGAAGTGCTCTTCGCCTCCATCATGACCAACGACAGCACCCGAACCCTGGCCGTGGGCCTGCGCAGTTACGCGACTCAGAACGACGTGTACTGGAACCAGGTCATGGCCGCCTCGCTCGTGGTGAGCTTGCCAGTGGTCGCCGGATTCCTTGCCCTGCAGCGTTACCTCGTCGCCGGACTGACCGCCGGCGCCGTCAAGTAACCCCACCGAAAGGTAACTTGTGAACGACCTGAGCGCTCTTCCCGCCGATTTCATCTGGGGCGCGGCCACCGCCGCCTACCAGATCGAGGGCGCGGTGGACGAGGACGGCCGGGCCCCGTCCATCTGGGACACCTTCTCCCACACCCCCGGCAAGGTCGCGGGCGGCGACACCGGCGACGTCGCCTGTGACCACTACCACCGCACGGCCGAGGACCTGGAGCTGATCAAGGCTCTGGACCTGGGCTCCTACCGGTTCTCCATCGCGTGGCCGCGGATCGTCCCGCAGGGCGGGGGCGCGGTCAACGCGGCCGGTCTCGCCTTCTACGACCGGCTGGTCGACTCCCTGCTGGAGGCGGGCGTCACGCCCAACGCGACCCTGTACCACTGGGACCTGCCGCAGGCCCAGCAGGACCGCGGCGGCTGGCCGGAGCGGGAGACCGCCGAGCGGTTCGGCGAGTACGCCGCCGTGGTCGGCCAGGCCCTCGGCGACCGGGTCAAGGACTGGGCGACCCTCAACGAGCCGCTGTGCTCGGCGTGGATCGGCCACCTGGAGGGCACCATGGCTCCGGGCTGGACCGATCTGACCGCGGCGGTCCGCGCCTCCTACCATTTGCACGTCGGGCACGGCCTGGCCGTGCAGGCGCTGCGGGCGGCCCACTCCGACCTGCGGATCGGCATCGTCAACAACCTCAGCCCGTGCGAGCCGGCCACCGACCGGGAGGCCGACATCGCGGCCGCCAAGCGGGCCGACGGACACACCAACCGCTGGTGGCTGGACCCGATCCACGGGCGCGGCTACCCGCAGGACATGCTGGACCTGTACGGCGTCGACCTGCCGATCAAGGACGGCGACCTGGAGTCGATCGCGGCTCCGCTGGACTGGCTGGGCCTGAACTACTACTTCCGGAACGTCATCACCGACGACCCGACCGGCCCGGCGCCCTACGCCAAGCCGGTCTACCTGCCGGGCGTGCGGCGCACCGCGATGGACTGGGAGGTCAACGCCGACGGCCTGGAGCAGCTGCTGGTCCGGCTGTCCGAGGAGTACGGCGCCAGCCGCATCTTCGTCACCGAGAACGGCTCCGCCTACCACGACACGGTGGGCGCCGACGGTCAGGTGGACGACCCGGAGCGGTCCCAGTACCTGGAGGAGCACCTGGCCGCCTGCGCCCGGGCGGTCCGCCGCGGGGTCCCGCTGGCCGGGTACTACGCCTGGTCGCTGCTGGACAACTTCGAGTGGGCGTACGGCTACGACAAGCGCTTCGGCCTGGTCCATGTCGACTACGCCACCCAGAAGCGCACCATCAAGGGCAGCGGCCGGCGGTACGCGGACCTCATCGCGGCACACCGCCGCCGGGTGCGCCGCGCGGCATGACGCTCAACTCCCGTCGGCCGGCCGTTCGATGAGCCGGCCGGCGGGCTCCGTACCCACACTTCCGTCCCTCGCCACCACCCGGCCGCCCAGCCAGGTGGAGCGCACCACCCCGTACAGGGTGCGGCCGGCGTAGGCGGTGATGGGGTTGCGGTGCTGGAGGCGGGCCGGATCCACGGTGAAGGTCCGCTCGGGGGCGAGGACGGCGAAGTCCGCGTCGTAGCCCTCGGCGACGGCGCCCTTGGTGGCGCCGAGTCCGGCGAGGCGGGCCGGGCCGGCGGACATCCAGCGGGCGACGTCGGAAAGGGTGTGGCCACGGCGGCGGGCTTCGGTCCACACCGCGGGCAGACCCAGCTGGAGTGAGGAGATACCGCCCCACGCGGCGGCGAAGTCACCGGTGTCCTTGTGCTTGAGGTCGACGGTCGACGGCGAGTGGTCCGAGACCACGCAGTCGATCAGCCCGTCGGCCAGCGCCTGCCAGAGCGCGTCCTGGTTGGCGGCCTCCCGGATCGGCGGGCAGCACTTGAACTCGGTGGCGCCGTCGGGCACTTCCTCAGCGGTCAGGGTGAGGAAGTGCGGGCAGGTCTCCACGGTGATCCGGACGCCTTCGCGGCGCGCGGCCGCGATCAGCGGCAGCGCGCCGGCGGAGGACAGATGCAGGATGTGCACCCGGGCGCCGAGGCGCCGTGCCAGCGCGATCAGATCGGCGACGGCGCGGTCCTCGGCGGCCCGGGGGCGCGAGGCGAGGAAGTCGGCGTATCGGGGCCCGGATCGCTGCGGGGCCGCGCCGATCGTCCCCGGGTCCTCGGCGTGCGCGATCAGCAGTCCGTCGAAGCGGGCCAACTCCGCGAGATGCGCTTCCAGTTCGGCCGGGCCGAGCGGCGGGAACTCGTCCACGCCGGAGGGCAGCAGGAAGCACTTGAAGCCGAAGACGCCCGCGTCGTGCAGCGGCCGCAGATCCCCGGTGTTGCCGGGTACGGCCCCGCCCCAGAAGCCGGTGTCGGTGTGCACCCGGCCGCGGGCGGTGTCCCGCTTGATCTCCAGATGGGCGGCGGTGGTGGTGGGCGGGATGCTGTTCAGCGGCATGTCCACCACGGTGGTGATCCCGCCGGCCACGGCGGCGGCGGTGGCGGTCGCGAAGCCCTCCCAGGCAGTGCGGCCCGGGTCGTTGATGTGCACATGGGTGTCGACCAGACCGGGCAGCAGTACGTCCGCGCCGAGGTCGGTCAGCCGGGTGCCGGCCGGGACGGCGGCGTCGTGGGGCAGCACCGCGGTGATCGTGCCGCCCTCGATGGCGACGGTGGCCGGGCGCTCGCCGTCCGGGGTCACCACGCGGGTCGAGCGCAGCATCCGCCGGCTGGTTCCCTCGGTCTCCTCGGCCCCGTCAGCCCTGTCCAGCACCGGCTCCCGCACGCTCGTACCTCCGGTTCGGCGACTGCTTCAACGTTCTGTTGACGGCCATGGTGCGGAGCGTTCTCGGGAACGTCAAGAACGGTAGGATTCCACAGAGCGAAAACAGCCTTCCGCGACCGACCGAGGGGGAATTCCAGGTGTCTGCTGACCGCGCCGGAGGCGTCCAGTCGCTCGAACGGGCCTTCGATCTGCTGGAGCGGATGGCCGACGCGGGCGGCGAGGTCGGCCTGAGCGAACTGTCGGCGACCAGCGGCCTGCCGCTGCCCACCATCCACCGGCTGATGCGCACCCTGCTGGACTGCGGTTACGTCCGGCAGCAGCCGAACCGGCGCTACGCGCTCGGGCCCCGGCTGATCCGGCTCGGCGAGAGCGCGTCCCGGCTGCTGGGCAGCTGGGCGCGGCCGTATCTCGCGGAGCTGGTCGAGGCGACGGGCGAGACCGCCAACATGGCGCTGCTGGACGGCGACGAGGCGGTGTACGTGGCGCAGGTGCCGTCCCGGCACTCGATGCGGATGTTCACCGAGGTGGGGCGGCGGGTGCTGCCGCACTCGGCCGGCGTCGGCAAGGCGCTGCTGTCCGAGCTGCCGCCCGAGGAGGTCCGCGCGCTGCTGGCCCGTACCGGCATGCCGGCCGCGACCGACCGCACCATCACCGAACCGGACGCCTTCCTCGCCGAGTTGGAGCGCATCCGCGCGATCGGCCACGCCGTGGACGACAACGAGCAGGAGCTCGGCGTGCGGTGCCTCGCGGTCACCGTGCCGGGCTCCCCCACAGCCGCCGCCATCTCCATCTCCGGCCCGGCGGGCCGGGTCACCGACGCGGCGACCGAGAAGATCGTGCCGGTCCTGCACGCGGTGGCCCACCGCCTGGCACTGGCGCTGCGCGACGCCGGAGCACCGGTCGCCTGACCACCGCGACACCCGGCGGACGCCGAGACCGCGAGCCGCGGTCAGGCGGCGCCGCAAGCCGCATCCGCGCGGCGGACGGGCGAAGGACATCGGGCCCCCGCCCCCGACCGGACCCGCTCATCCGGACTCCCCCCGGCTGCCGCCGAGACCGCGAGCCCGCACCCTCGTCGGACGGGCGAAGGGCATCCCGCGCCCGCCCGGCCCAGACCGGCTGATCCGGAACCCCCCGGCCATGTCATCAGCACTGACGGCCCGGCGGACGCCGGGACCGCGAGCCACAACCAGGCGGCGCCGCAAGCCGCATCCACGCGGCGGACCGGGGGCCCGTCGGCGGCGCGTGCGGAGTCGGCGAGCGCGGGCGGATCGGCTTATGCGCCAGCCCGCAAGCGCGCGCCGCGGCGCCCCGGCCGGAACGGCCGGAAATCGCTCATCCGCGGCCTCGGTACGGCGGCGCCAGCGTCTCCACCGCCTCTCGCAGCGCGTCCAGCGGCGCGGTCAGCGCGCTGACCGAACCCAGCGCGGCGGCCACCAGCAGTAAAGAGTGCCGCAGCCGCTCGGTGTCGGGCAGGATGCCGGCCCGGCCGGCCGTGACGGCCTGCGCCGCCAGCTCTTCCAGTTCATCCTCGGCGACCGCGCGGTCCGGTAACAGCGGCCGGTACGCGGCGAGTTCACGCCGCAGCCAGGCCACCGCATCATGCAGGCCCACCGCCGCGCTCCGCCCCGCGCCGCCACCGCCCGGCCGCGCGGCCATGCCGCCGCGGTCGTCGTCGAGCACCTGAGTCTCCCCCACCACCACGTACTACCTGCCCCATTGAGTCGTACTGGCTCCCGGCGGCTCCGGCCCTCGCCCCCCGGGGCGGATCAGTAAACGCGACCGGGCGGCCTTCGCGCTACAGGGCCGTAGAAAATTGCGCCGAATTCGATGCCGCACGCGCGCGGTCGGTACCCGTCTGGCAGCTCATGGTGCTTTCGTCCCCTCTCCGGCGGGGTTTGACGGTACCCGAACGCGCCACGCCGACCGGGGGCCTGTTCGAGGACGGGGCGGCGGCGGTATGCAGGAGGTATGGAGACGAGGGGCGAGGTGGCCGGTCTGCTGCTGGCGGCCGGCGGGGGGCGGCGGCTCGGCGGCCGGCCGAAGGCGCTGCTGCCGTTCGGCGACCGGCCGCTGGTGGAGCACGCGGCAGGGGTGCTGCGGGCCGGCGGCTGCGGCCCGGTGCATGTGGTGCTGGGCGCGGCGGCGGCCGAGGTCCGGGAGCGGGCCGACCTGTCGGGCTGCGTCGTCGTGGAGAACCCGCACTGGGAGGAGGGCATGGGCTCCTCGCTGCGGGCGGGCCTGGCGTCGCTGGCGGGCCGCACCCAGGGGTTCGGGAGCGGCCAGGCGCACCGGCCGGTGCCCGCGCCGCCGGGTGGCGCGCCGCCGCGCCCGGCCGCCGCGGTGATCGGGCTGGTGGACCAGCCGGAGGTCGGCGCCGAGTCGGTCGCCCGGGTGCTGGCCGCCGCCCGGGCCGGCCAGGACCTGCTGTCGGCACTGGTCTCGGCGATGTACGACGGGCGCCGCGCCCATCCGGTGCTGATCGGGGCGAGCCGCTGGGCGGGGGTGGCGTGCAGCGCGGGCGAGGACCGCGGCGCGCGTACGTATCTGCGCGAACACGCCGAGCAGACACTGCTGGTGGAGTGCGGCGACGTCGGCAACCCGGCGGACATCGACACGCCGGCGGACCTGCGGCTGCTGGAAGCCGCCGCCCGGCGTGCCACAAAACGTTGAACTTCCGCAGTGCGAAAACTATGATCCATTGGGCAGAAGCGCCCGCATCGCGACCCGGCCCGGCACCGCGTACCTCCTCCCGGCCACCGCCGGGAGGCCCGGCGGGACGCGACCGGCGGACGCCGGAACCCCCTTGCTCTCCGGAGGAGTCACCCGCATGTCCGCAAGCCCGCCGTCCCCGGCCGTCGTCTCCGAGACCGCCCCGCAGGTGGCCCGCGCGCAGGAGGTGCTGACGCCGCGGGCGCTGGCGTTCCTCGGGGAGCTGCACCGCCGCTTCGCGCCCCGCCGCGCCGAACTGCTGGAGCTGCGCCAGCGGCGGCGGGCGGAGATCGCCCGCACCGCGACGCTGGACTTCCTGCCGGAGACCGCGCACATCCGCGAGGGCGACTGGCAGGTGGCGCCCTCGCCCGCGGCGCTGAACGACCGCCGGGTGGAGATCACCGGGCCCACCGACCGCAAGATGACCATCAACGCGCTCAACTCCGGCGCGAGGATCTGGCTCGCCGACTTCGAGGACGCCTCCGCCCCCACCTGGGAGAACGTCATCGGCGGCCAGCTCAATCTGATCGACGCCTACGAGCGGCGGATCGACTTCACGTCCGCCGAGGGCAAGACCTACGCCCTCAAGGACGCGGCCGAGCTCGCCACCGTCGTGACCCGGCCGCGCGGCTGGCATCTCGACGAGCGGCACCTGACCGTGGACGGCGAGCGGCTCCCCGGCGCCCTGGTCGACTTCGGGCTGTACTTCTTCCACAACGCGCGGCGGCTGATCGACCTCGGCAAGGGCCCGTACTTCTACCTGCCCAAGACCGAGTCCCACCTCGAAGCGCGGCTGTGGAACGAGGTGTTCGTCTTCGCCCAGGACCACCTCGGCATCCCGCGCGGGACGGTGCGCGCCACCGTGCTGATCGAGACGATCACCGCCGCCTACGAGATGGAGGAGATCCTCTACGAGCTGCGCGACCACGCCTCCGGGCTCAACGCCGGCCGCTGGGACTACCTGTTCTCCATCGTGAAGAACTTCCGCGACGGCGGCGAGCGGTTCGTGCTGCCGGACCGCAACGCGGTCACGATGACCGCGCCGTTCATGCGGGCGTACACCGAACTGCTCGTCCGCACCTGCCACAAGCGGGGGGCGCACGCGATCGGCGGCATGGCGGCGTTCATCCCCTCGCGGCGCGACGCGGCCGTCAACGAGGTCGCGTTCCAGAAGGTCAAGGCCGACAAGGACCGCGAGGCCGCCGACGGCTTCGACGGCTCCTGGGTGGCCCACCCCGACCTGGTGCCGATCGCCCGGGCCTGCTTCGACGCGGTGCTGGGCGACCGCCCGAACCAGAAGGACCGGCTCCGCGAGGACGTCCGGGTCACCGCGGCCGAACTCATCGACATCGCCTCCCTCAAGGCCCGGCCCAGCTACGAGGGCCTGCGCAACGCCGTACAGGTCGGCATCCGCTACATCGAGGCGTGGCTGCGCGGCCTGGGCGCGGTGGCGATCTTCAACCTGATGGAGGACGCCGCGACCGCCGAGATCTCCCGCTCCCAGATCTGGCAGTGGACCAACACCCGCGTCCTGCTGGAAGGCGCCACCCCCGGGGAAGCCGAGGTAGTGGCCACCCCTGAACTGGTCCGCGAGGTCGCCGCCGACGAGCTGGTCGCCATCCGCACCGAGGTCGGCGAGGACGCCTTCGCCACCGGCAAGTGGACCGAGGCCCACGAACTGCTGCTGCGCACGGCCCTGGACCCGGAATACGTCGACTTCCTGACCCTCCCGGCCTACGACCAGCTGACCGGCTGACCGGGCGGCGGCTGCTCTATCCGCCCCGGCTCCGCAGGCGGGGCCGGGGCGGGGCTCAGCGCAGGCCGGCGATCTCGGCCAGCCGGCGGGCCTCGGTGCGGGTCAGGGCGGCCAGGGTGTCCTCGTCGGCGCGGGTGAGGTGGCCGTTCTCCACCACCGGGAGGCCGTTGACCAGGGAGAGGGTGACCGGGGCCGGGGGGCCGAAGACGAGGGCAGCCACCGGGTCGGCGATGGAGGCGTGACCGATGCCGTCGAGTCTCCACAGCACCAGGTCGGCGAGCTTGCCCGCCTCCAGGGAGCCGATCTCGGCCGCGCGGCCGAGGACTTGGGCGCCGCCGTAGGTGCCGAGCCGCAGCGCCTGACGGGCCGTCAGGGCCTTCTCGCCGCCGCGCAGGCGGTTGATGAGCAGCGCGTTGCGCAACTCGGTGTGCAGCTCGCCCGATTCGTTGGACGCCGAGCCGTCCACCCCGAGGCCGACCGGCACTCCCGCGGCCAGCATGTCCGGCACCCGGGCGATCCCGGCGGCCAGCCGGGCGTTGGAGGACGGGCAGTGGGCGACCCCGGTGCCGGTGCGGGCGAAGGCCGCGATGTCCGCGTCGTTCATATGGACGCAGTGCGCCATCCACACGTCGTCGCCGAGCCAGCCGGTGGACTCGAAGTAGTCGGTGGGTCCCATGCCGAACGTCTCGTGGCAGAACTTCTCCTCCTCCACCGTCTCGCTGCCGTGGGTGTGCAGGCGCACGCCCTTGCTCCGGGCCAGCACCGCCGCCTCCCTGAGCAGTTCGGTGGAGACCGAGAACGGCGAGCAGGGCGCGACGGCGATCCGCAGCATGGAGCCGAACGACGGGTCGTGGTGGGTGTCGACGGCCGACTCGGTGGCCAGCAGCGCCCGTTCGGTGCTCTCCACCGCGAAGTCCGGCGGCAGCCCGCCCGCGCTCCTGCCGAGGTCCATCGAGCCGCGGGCGGCGGTGAAGCGCACCCCCAGCTCGGCGGCGGCCCTGATCTCGGCGCCGAGCAGGTCGCCCGCGCCGCGCGGGAAGACGTAGTGGTGGTCCATGGCGGTGGTGACACCGCCGCGCGCCAGCATCGCCAGTGACCCGCTGGCGGCGGCGTGCACCATCGGCTCGTCGATCCGCGCCCAGGTCGGGTACAGCTCCACCAGCCATGCGAAGAGGTTGCTGTCCTGGGCCAGCCCCCGGGTGAGCCACTGGTAGAAGTGGTGGTGGGTGTTGACCAGGCCCGGCGTGACCAGGTGGCCGGTGGCGTCGATCCGCCGGGTCACGCCCTCGACGGCGGGCGCCGCCCCGGCGCCGACGGACTCGATGAGATTCCCGGCGACCACGACGTAGCCGGTCTCGTACTCGGTGCCCGCCGCGTCCACCGCGGCCACCGCCGCGTTCTCGATGACGATCCGCTCGGCGGTGGTCCCCTCGACTGTCATGGCAGCCCTCTCAGTCCGTCACCGGGATACGGGCCTCGGCCCCTTCGCGCAGCACCGTGCCCTCGATGAGTCCGTACGGTCGGTCGGCCGCGAAGTAGACCTCGTTGTCGTTCTTCAGGCCGAACGGCTCCAGGTCCACCAGGAAGTGGTGCTTGTTGGGCAGCGACAGCCGCACCTCGTCCACCTCGGCGCGGTTCTCCACGACCCGGCTGCCCATCGCGAACAGCGTCTGCTGGAGCGAGAGCGAGTACGTGTCGGCGAACGCCTCCAGCAGATGGCGGCGCGCCTGCCCGTACGACTCGTCCCAGTCCGGGGCGGGCCGGCCCTCGTCGGTCCAGTTGAACCGCCAGCGCGCCGTGACCTCGGTGGCCAGCACGCGGTCGTGGGTCTCCTTGAGGGTGGTGTACGGGTCCTTGACGAAGCCCCAGAACTCCGAGTCGGTGGAGTTCATCACCACCAGGTCCCGCAGGCCGGAGACCACCTGCCAGCCGCCGCCGTCGAAGGCGACCTCGGTGGTGCGGGTCTCCTGGCCGGTGCGGACGAAGGAGTGCTCGCCGCCGCCGGCGCCGGGGGCGGCGATCCGCTCCCAGCCGTACTCCTCGATCCTTATCCGGGCCCGGTGGATGGACGGCTGGCTGGTGACGAAGTGCCGGGCCAGGTGGATGCCGAACTGCTCGGTGGAGGCGATGCCGTGCCGCTTGGCGAAGGCGAAGACGGTGTTCTTGGTGGTGTCGGTGGTCAGCACGGTGGCGTTGGAGCCGGACAGGTGGACGTCGTCCATGGCGCCGGACAGGGCCACCGAGACATTGAGGTCCTTGACGCGGTGGGTCGCGCCGTCGCGGACGATCCGGACCACCCGGGTCTCCGCCTTGCCGTACTGGTTGGGGCCCAGCCGGGTCACCCGGGCCGGGCGGGATGCGTCGGTCATCGGTGCTAGCTCCCTCGGTATACGGAGTAGCCGAACGGATTGAGCAGGAGGGGTACGTGATAGTGCTCGCCCGGGGCGACGGCGAAGACGACCGCGACCTCAGGGAAGAAGACCGGGCCCTGCGACGGGCGTTCTCCGGCACCGGCTGCCTCCCGGGCCCGGAGATACGGTTCGACCTCGAAGCGGAGGCGTACGTGGCCGGCCGCGTCCGGCAGGGCCGGCAGATCCTTGCAGCGGCCGTCCGCGTCGGTCTTCGAGGCGCCGTGCGGGGTCCAGGGCGCGTCCGGGGCGGGGCGCGTCGACAGTTCGACGGCGACGCCCGCGGCGGGGCGGCCGGCGCTGGTGTCGAGGATGTGCGTGGACACGGACGTCATGACTGCTCCCGCTCGGCCAGTCGGTGCACCAGCCCGGTGAGCCGGATACGGTTGATCTTCCCCAGTTCGGCGCGGACGATCTCACGTTCGGTCGCCTCGTCGTTGCCGGTCCGCTCCTTGAGCGCGGCCAGCATCTGGGCGCCGCTGCGGCCGGTGGCGCAGATCAGGAAGACATGGCCGTGGGCGTCCTGGTAGGCCAGATTGAGCCGGAGCAGCTCGGCGCGCTCCTCGTCCCGTACCCCGCTCTGCTCCCGGGCCGAGGTCGGGTCGCCGGGCTCGGGCCGGCCGATCGGCGGGTGGCCGGCCATCGCCTCGCCGAGGTCGGCGGGGGTGAGCGCCGCCATGGCGGTGTCGCTGGCCGCCAGCAGGTCGTCCAGCGAGGCGTACGGCCGTCCGGCGGACACCAGGGCGCCCCAGGCCGTACTCGCGCAGACATCGCGCAGCCGCTCGGACAGGGCCGGCCGCTCGGCTTCATTGAGCCGGGCCAGACCCGGCGAAGCGCTGGAAGTCACAGGGCAGGCTAAGAGCCGCCGGCCGGCAACGTCAACAGTCTGTTGAATCACCGGGCGGCGCGGACCTGCCGCCCCAGTCGTGCTCACTGGGTGGTGCGGGCGGCGTTCTCCCTGTTCAGGTAGTTGTAGACGGTGAAGCGGCTGACCCCGAGGGCGGAGGCGACGGTCTCCACCCCGTGCCGCAGCGCGAACGCGCCGCGCTCCTCCAGGATCCGGACGACCGTCTGCTTCTCCTTGCGGCCCAGCTCGGACAGCGGGCCGTGCCGGCGCCGCAGGTCGGCCAGGATGTGGTCGAGGGAATCGGCCAGACGGGGCAGCCGCACCGCCAGCACGGGCTCGCCCTCCCAGCTGAGCACCACGTCGTCGGCGCGGGCGTCGGCCGCGGCCACGATCTCGGCGCCGATCGCGCCCACCAGCGGCCCGACTGCGGCGGCCAGCGGGTGCGGTTCGGGGCGGCTCACCGGAGGTCCCGGCCAGGCGGTACGTGGGCGGTGTCGGCCGGCGGCGCCCCGCCCTCCGTCAGCACGTTGACCTGCATCGACACCCGGGTGGCCCCGGCCGCGAGGGTACGGCGCAGCAGCTCCGCGACCGCCTCGACCACCGCTTCGGCGGAGCCCTCCGCGGTGTTGCCGAACGGGCCGACGTCCACCGCGTCGAGGGTGCCGTTCCCGACCACCGCACGGGCCACCAGCGCGTGCTCCGGCGGTTCGTCCAGGTCGAACGGCTCGGTCGTGCATTCCAGCCTCAGTCTCACCAGGGCCCCCACGGCGGCTGCGAGGTTCTCGGCCCTCCAGCGAGGAGGGCGACTCGGTGGCGACCTTAGCCGACCCGACCGGCCGGCTCCGGGGCCGCGAGACACGCGCGGGCCGCGACCGCCAGGGCGCGTATCCCCGTCTCCAGGGTCAGCCGGACGTGCGGACGGAAGCGGGACGAGTGGTTGCCGGGGACCGCGGCCAGCCGCTCGGCGGCCGTGGCGCCGGCCGCCGCCCACTGCTCGGGGCCGATCGCGCCGAGCATCCAGTAGGCCGCCCCGATGCCGGGCACGCCGTGCAGCGCGATCCCGGCCGGGCCGAGCAGCGGGAAGTCCTCGGTGGCCGTCGAGGGCTGCCAGCGGGCCACCCGCGCGGCGCCGAACGCCTCCTCGTGGGCGCGCCGCACGGCCGCCGCCGGTGCGGGGTCGCTGATGGTGACCCCGGACCGGGACAGCTCCCGGATGTCCGGCGCCCGGTCGGCGCCGGAGGCGGCCGACTCGGCCCGTACGATCCGGTGCACCGCCGCCAGCGCCCGGTCCAGCGTGTCCGGTGCGAAGGCCCGCAGGGTGATCTCCAGGACGGCCCGGTCCGGGATGACGTTCCCGGCCCCGCCGGCGTGCAGCTTCCCCACGGTGAGCACCAGCGGCTCCCCCGGGCCGGTCTCGCGCGACACGATCGTCTGGAGCCGGAGCACCGTCGCCGCCGCGGTGACCACCGGGTCCACCGCGAACTGCGGCGCGGAGGCGTGCCCGCCGCGCCCGTGCAGCACCACCTCCAGCGTGACGCTGCCCGCCAGCAGCGGCCCTTCGGCGTGCGCGACCATTCCGGCGGGCAGCGGCGCGGTGTGCTGCGCGAGCACCACGTCGGGCACGGGAAACCTCTGGTACAGCCCGTCGGCGAGCATCGCCGCGGCCCCGCTCAGCGTCTCCTCGGCGGGCTGCCCGACCACCACCAGCGTTCCGCGCCAGCGGGCGGCGCCGCCCGCCAGCAGCGCCGCGGCCCCCGCCGCGCAGGCCAGATGCGCGTCGTGCCCGCAGGCGTGCGCGGCCGGCTCCGCGCCGGTGACCGTGCTGGCGTACGGGAGCCCGGTGTCCTCGCGCAGCGGCAGCGCGTCCAGTTCGGCGCGCAGCAGCACCACCGGCCCGGGGCCGTTGCGCAGCACGCCGACCACGCCGTGGCCGCCTACGCCCCGGGTCACGTCGTAGCCGTGGGCCGCCAGCCGCTCGGCCAGCCGCGCCGCGGTGCGCCGCTCGTGCCCGGACAGCTCGGGGTGCCGGTGCAGGTCCAGATAGAGCTCGGCGGCGGGTCCGAGCGCGTCCGCGACGGCGGGATCACCGGGCGGGCCGGGCGCGGGCTGCTGCGGGAGGCTGGTCAACGGGATCTCCGTCCGGTGGTTTTCGGGGGACCGTGGGCAGGCCGGGGCGGGTGTGACAGCGGGGTGACAGCGATCGGCCAGCGGATGTGCCAGTGGACGCGCGTAGAAAGGGTGGCGCGGCCCGCGGTGGGCCGGTCCCGTCGCCGAGAAGGAGTCCCCCATGGCTGACATCTCCCAGCTGAACACCCCGCTCGCCTCCCTCGCCCAGGAGATCCTGGAGCTGGAGTCGGAGACCTTCGAGATCACCGACTACTCCGACGCGAGCGAGGTCATGCTGGGCTCGTCGACCAGCTGCTCCAGCACCAGCACCTGCTCCAGCACGACCAGCACCACCAGCTGCACCGCCTGATCCTCGGCCGCTCCGGACGGAGGGCCCGCCGCCGCGACGGCCGCGGGCCCTCCGTACGGTTCTCGCGTCCCGCCGCACCGCCCGGCCCACCCTGCTCCCGTCCGCGCCGCTACGGGAACGGGTGCGGGACCAGCCGCAGTTGGTCCTCGCGCAGGTCGTGGTCGCGCAGGCCGCCGCGCCGCTGCGCGGTACGCAGCCGCGGCATGGTCAGCGCGCGCTGGCGGGCCCAGCCGAAGTCGATGGGCAGCAGGCCGGGCACGATCGTGCACACCGTGCGCAGTCCCATCCGCCGCTGCTCCGGCGCCGTCTGGTCGACCACGATCACATCGGAGCCGGCGCCCGCCAGCCGGTCGCGGAGCCAGCGCACATCGTCCCGCAGGTCCCCGCTGCGCGGCCGCGCGCCTTCCCAGCTCCGGTACGTGTCCGCCAGCGACCGTACGGCGGGCGGTTCCAGATAGCCGCGCACATAGCGCTTCATCCGGGGCAGCCCGAAGAGGGCCGCGTGGTCGGGGAGGCGTTTGACCAGGCTGAAGTCCTCGGCCATGGCGGCCAGTTCGGCGGGGCGTTCGGCGACCTGGCGGGGCAGGTGCGGCAGATAGGTGAGGATCTCGGAGACCGCGGACTCCACCGCCGCCTCCGGCTCGAAGGCGGCCCCGGCGGCGAACGCGAGGGTGCCGGGGCCGTCGTCGCGCCGGACGGCGAGCCCGGTGACGACCGGCACGGGCAGGTCGATCCGGTTGTCGTAGACATGGACGTCGTAGCCGCACAGCGCGGCCCGGTCGGTCATCGCGCGGATCGTCGGGCTGCCGCACGAGGCGAGGTCGATCTCGGGGAGCGGCGCGTCGCCGTACCAGCCGAGCAGGAAGGCGTCGCGCTCGACGAGTTCGAGCAGGCCGAAGAGGATCGCCTCCTCCAGGCAACTGCCGGTGGCGCAGCCGTTGGAGCACTCGAAGACGAAGGGATCGGCGTCGGTGCCGGCGCTGTAGTGGACCAGTCGGGCCGGCACCCACACCGGGCGGTCGTCGCGCAGCGAGTGGCCGCGTACCCAGGGGATCGGGCGGGCCGGGTCGAAGGGCGCGAGCATGGGGTCGTCGCGGTAGGTGCTCGGCGCGTACAGCCCGCAGGCGCGCGGATCGAGCGCCGCGTCACCGAGGTTGTCGTAGGACTCGGTCAACCCGCCGCCGGGGGTGCGGCGGTGGGTGCCGGCGTAGCGTTCCAGCCCCTCGAGGAAGGCCAGATCACGGCTGCTGGAAAAGGAGTTGGCCTGGCCGCTCCAGGTGACGTCGGTCAGTCCGGCATAGCCGCGCATGAAGACGGTGCCGGCGACCGGCGCCGTGGTCGGGGAGGTCACGTCGTTCCAGGTGGCGGCGCCGAGCACACCGCACACCGGGTTGGCGAGCGCGCCGGTCGGCAGGGGGTAGCCGGAAGGCGCGCGCAGCCGGTAGCGGTCGGCGGCCTCCTTGGGCCGGGACTCCAGGGCGAACGGCTCTTCCTCGCGCGGGCGTTGGTGGCAGGGCGCGCCGCACAGCGGTTCGGCCAGCAGCGGCACGGTACGCACCCGGCCGGTCTCCAGGTCGTAGCGGGTCACCCGCGCCAGCCCGTCGGGCCAGGGCTCCGGGCGGGTGAACGCCCAGGAGTGCAGCGCCGCCACCGCGTCGGCCGCGTAGTCCGGCAGCACCGGCCACCCGCCGGCCGCGGTGAGGTCCGCCCCGGTCTCCAGCGCCTCGCGTTCGGTCCGGGTGCGCAGGCGCTGCCAGCGCACCGCGAGGCAACTCCCGCACGCGTACGCCGGGTCGGCCGGGTCGGCCGCCCCGCCCCAGGGCCCGATCAGCACCGACTCCGGGGTGAGGTGCACCGTGGCGACGGCCCGCCGCCCGGCCCGCTCGGGAGGTTCGGGCCGCAGCACGTCGTGGGCGCCGAGCATGGCGACCAGGGGCGCGGCGGGGTCGCCCCGCCCGGCGGTCCGGCGGGCGAGCCGCAGTTCCAGTTCACGTCCGGCGGCCTCCATCGGGCTCGATCCGGCGGCGGGGGCGAGGAGTTCGGCGGTGTCCGAGGTCATGTCCGGTTGCTCCAGCGGAAGGTCCGGGCCGCGATCAGTCCGAACAGGACGGTGAATCCGGCCAGCCCGGCGCAGTCCAGGGCCAGCGGTCCGGGATCGCCGCGCCCGGCCAAGACGTTGGTCAGGCCGTGGTCGAGGTAGCGCAGCGGCAGCACCCAGGAGAAGGTCCGGATCCAGCCGGGCAGCAGATCCGCCGGGTAGAACGCGCCGGACAGGAACGCCATCGGCACCATCACGCAGTTGGCGATGGCCGCGACCGCCTCCGGGGTGTCGGCCAGGCTGCCCACCACCAGGCCCATCGCCAGGAAGGCGGCCACCCCCAGCACCAGCAGCGGCAGGGCCAGCGGCCAGTCCCCCGACAGCCGCAGCCCGAACACCGGGAGCAGCGCGACCGCCGTGAACAGCACGGCCTGCGCGAGCCCCACACTCACCGCGACCGCGAACCGCGAGCCGAGCACGGTGGCCAGCGGGGTCGGTGTGCGCCACACCAGCCGCAGGATGTCGTCGCGCCGCCAGTGCATCAGGGCGAAGGCCGGACCGAACAGCGCGGCGTTGCCGACGCCCCAGGCCAGCACTCCGGGCGCCACGTAGTTGATGTAGGGCAGGCCGCCCTCGACGCTCTGGCCGCGGAAGAGCAGCCCGAACACCAGCAGGAAGACCAGCGGGAAGGCGAAGGTGAAGAAGACGGTGGTGCGGTCGCGTACCGAGGCCAGATACGCGGCCCGGGTCAGCGCGCCGGAGGCGGTGGTCATCGGGCGTGCTCCGATCCGGTCAGCCGCAGATACGCGTCCTCGAGGGTCGCGGTGCGGGTCTGGATGGCGTCCATGTCGACGTACTCGCCGACCGCGACGAGCACCCGGTTGGCCGCGTGCGTCTCGATGACGACCTCGCCGCCCTCCACCGTCACCCGTTCGACACCCTCGATGGCCCGGGCCTGCTCGGGGGTGATCCGGCCGGCCGGCACCAGCAGCCGGGCGGGGGCGGCCAGCGAGCGGATCAGCGCGGTCGGGGCGTCCAGCGCGACCAGCGCGCCGCGGGCGATGATCGCCACCCGGTCGCACAACGCCTCGGCCTCGTCCAGGTAGTGGGTCGTGCAGACGATGGTCCGGCCCTGCCCGCGCAGCGAGCGCAGCACCTCCCACAGGGCCCGGCGCGCCTCCGGGTCGAGCGCGGCGGTCGGCTCGTCCAGGAAGATCAGGTCCGGGTCGTGCACCAGGGCGGTGGCCAGCGCGAGCCGCTGCCGCTGGCCGCCCGACAGGTCGTCCACCCGGCTGCGCGCCTTGCCGGCCAGCCCGACGCCGTCCAGCGCCCGGTAGGCCGCGCCCCGGTCCAGGCCGTGCAGCGCGGCCACCGTCTCCAGGTGCTCGGCCGCCGTCAGCCGGGTGAAGAACGCGGACGCCTGCGTCTGCACCCCCATCCGGCGCAGCAACGCGATGTTCCGGGGCCAGGGGCGCTGCCCGAAGACGGTGATCGTGCCGGCGTCCGCCTTCCGCATCCCCTCGACGATCTCGACCAGGGTGGTCTTCCCGGCTCCGTTCGGCCCGAGGATCCCGAAGAACTCCCCCTGCCCGACGGTCAGCGAGATCCCGTCGAGGGCGATCACCTCGCCGTACCGCTTGCTCACCCCTTCGAGAACCACCGCGTGCTCGGTCTCCGTGGGCCGTTCGGATGTCTCCATGTCGCCTTTCCGTGGCGGGTGGGTGGCGGGTCGCGCCGGTGCTGGTGCCTGAGCCTGAGCCGGTGCCGGTGCCGGTGCGCGGGGGGCGGGCGCGGGGGTCCGGGCGGCCCGGCGGGCCGCCGTGCGCAGACCGGCGAGGCGCAGCAGGAGGGCCACCGCGACCACGCCCAGCGGGAGATAGGGGGTCCAGGCGGAGCACCGGGACGGCAGCCAGGCGCGGGACAGCAGTCCGGCCGCGGTCAGCGCGGCGACGGCCAGCGCGGCGCAGACGACGGCGTACGCGGTGTAGAGGACGCGCAGCCGTGGCGGATAGGCCGCCACCGGGGGCGCGGTGGAGCGGCGCAGGACCGTCCGCGCCGCCACCCGCAGGAAGACGCGGCTCTCGGTGGCCAGCCGCAGCGTGCCGAAGGCGTAGCCGAGGGCTTTGTAGCCGTCCAGCGGCGGCAGGGGGATCAGATTGAGCAGCGCCATGGCGGTGCCGAGCAGCAGCAGCCCGCCGAAGAACGGCACGGCCTGCGCACGGCCGGGCAGCAGCGCCCAGACCGGCCAGAAGGGCAGCAGGAAGACGAGGTTGGCGACCGCCCCGGCCGCCGCGATCGCGACCTGCTGCCCGCGACGGCCGAGGAAGCGCACATCCTCCACCTCGCAGTAGAGGTACGTCATGAATCCGGCGGTTCGCCGCAGCCCGATCTCGGTCACCCGCAGCCCGTAGCGGCGGGCCACCAGGCCGTGGGCCAACTCGTGCGCCGCCAGACTGAACCAGAGCACCACGCCGACCGCGCACAGCGTCACCGGCTGGCCGAAGAGCCGCGCGGTGTCGTGCGCCAGCGCGCCGAACCGCACCCCCTCGGCGGCGAGCAGCGCCGCGCACAGCGTGAGCAGCGCGGCCGGCGCGGCCCGGCCGCGCGCGAAGGCGGTGGCCGCATGCAGCCGGTCCATCAGCGCGGGCGCGTCCGCGACCATCCGGGTCCGTCCGGCCAGCCATGTCCCCCCGGGGGCGGTCCGCTCCGGGGCGCGGGGCGGCTCGGCGGCGGGTGGTCCCGCCCCCGGACCAACGCCCGGACCGACGTCCGCACCCGCGCCCGCACCGACGCCCGGACCGGCCAGCAGCCCCCGGACCGAGAGCAGCCGCAGCAGCTGCCGCCACTGCGCCTCGCCGAGCCGGACCCCGAACGCGGCGGCGTACCGCGCGCCGATCTCCGCCAGCGAGCGGGTCCCGTCGAGCCGGGTGATGATGAAGTGCTCCTTGACGCCCACTTCGAGCCGGGCGCCGCTCACCGGGTCCTTGACCAGGTGGACGAGGGCCGGGCCGCGGGTCAGCGCGGGCCCGACGAGGATGTCGGGGCGCACCGCGGGGCGCAGATCGAGCAGTCCGGTGGTGGTCACGGCGCCGCCGACGGCTGGGGCTCGCGCAACGCGCGGGCCAGGACATAGGACAGGTAGGCCTCGTCGCGCACGCTCACCGACAGCCGGTTGTTGGTCATGTGCGTGTACGGCGAGGCCAGCATCGGCAGTGCCCGGCCGGGGTCGGTGACCGGCAGCTCCCGGGCGCCGTCCCAGGAGCGGAAGACCAGGTCGCCGTTGGACGCCAGTTCACCGACGCGGGCGCGCAGTTCGAGGCAGTGCTCGGCCCAGCCGCCAAGGAAGCCGGGGAGCCGCTCGGTCGCGGACCCGGCGACCGCCCGCCGGATGTCCCGGAAGCGGCGGGGCAGCGCGGTGTCCATCGAGCCGTAGGCGCGGTCGTAGCCGTCCCGCGCGGTGAAGTTGGTGCCGGTGAAGGCCGCGTTCCAGAACTCGTGGTAACGGTCGAGGAATTCCAGCAGCACCGCCTCGTCGGACAGCAGGCAGGCGGACATGGTCATCATCAACTGCGCCGCCACGCCGAGCAGTACGGTCCGCAGATGGAGGTTCATCCCGGCGGCGGCGTCGATCACCAGGTCGCTGGAGCGCTGGAAGTGCCATTCGGCCAGCTCGACCCCGGCCGGGCCGCCGTACTTGCCGTACTCGGGTTCGTAGGGCTCCGGGCTGAAGGAGTTGTTGGGGCGCAGCCGCATCCGCCCGGCGGCGTCGGTGTAGCGGTCCCGCTCCCCGCCGGGGTACTCCAGCTCGAACAGCGTGTTGTAGAGCTCGGCCAGGAAGCCGTCCTTGACCTCGTACAACGCCGGTCTGCGGCGCAGGAACCCGGCGATGGCGAGGGTGGCCCGCTCGGCGACCTCGGGGGCGGCCCCGGGTGAGGAGGGGCGCAGCCGGAGCCTGATGTGCGGGCCCTCCAGCCAGTAGTTGATGAAGAAGTAGCCGCTGAGCAGGCCGTCCCGGGTGAGTTCGGCGACCAGCGGGCGGGCGCACTGCAGCAGGAAGGGGCGTGTGCTGGCGGCGTAGAAGACGTGGTATGCCTGCCAGTCGCCGCGTTCGTCCGGCGGCGGGGTGGTGGTCATCCGCGGGTGTCCTGCCTTCCCTGCTGTTCGGGCCCGGCGGCCGCCGCCGGGCGGGGGACGATCTCCACGGCCAGTTCCGCGACATGACGGCCGCGCGGAGAGGAGACGTGCAACTCGTCCGGCTCGGGCAGCATCTCCTCGAAGTCGGTGACGGCCGGGCCGCCGGCCAGCAGCCCTTCGAGGGCGAGCAGCGACAGCGGGCTGTCGAAGTCGACGTACTGCGGTTTGGCGCCGCCGCCGAAGACCGCCCCTGGCCCCTCGCCGCCGTCCGGGGCGAGCGGCCGTACGGTCGCGAACACCCGGTCCGGCAGACCGTGCCGGCGCCGCCAGCGCTGCCAGCCGAGATACCCGGCGGCGTCGTCGGCGGCGGGTCCGCGCACCGGCAGCGCGCCGGGCCGCGCGGTCCAGCGGCGGCGGTGCAGCACCAGGCCGCGGTAGCGGACCCGGGGCCTGGTGGTGATCCCTTCGGTGGCCGGGCCTTCGGGCACACCCCGCCACACGTCCGGCCGGGCCCGCGAGGTGGGCGAGAACAGCAGCAGGGTGCGCGGGACTTCGGGCAGCACCATGGGGACCAGATAGCCGAGATAGAGCGGGACGACCTCGCGGCCGAGGCGGCGGGAGCGGAGCACCAGCCGGTCGCCGGTCTCGTCGTGCTCGGCGTAGAGGTCGTCCAGGTCGATCCGGGCGTCCGGCGGCGCTGTGCTGCTCTCGCCGGGGCAGACGATCTCGTAGTCGGTGAGGCGGCCGTGCAGATTGAGGTTGGTGGTCGCGGAGCCGGCCGTGACCTCGGCGAACACCGATCCGGGCGGCTGCCATCCGCGCACGGTCGCGCGCAGCTGGCCGCTGAAGTCCTCGCTCGCGCCGGCGAACGTGCCGGTGACCGCCTCGGCGTCAGCGCCGGTCTCAGCGCCGGTGTCCGCGTCGAAGCAGTGGGTGAAGCGGGTGAAGGGGAAGCACAGCCCGCCGTAGGAGTTGTTGAGCACCACCAGCGGGTCCCGCTCGCGGTCGGCGAGCTGCACGAAGTGGCTGTGCGGGGCGAACGTGCCTCCCAGCGGCGCGAGTTCGGCCCGCACCGCGTCCACGGTGGCCTCGTCGATCCGCAGTTCGGCGGCGGCGTCCGGGTGGGTCCGCCACAGCTCCCGCATCCGGCGGGTGAACTCGGCGCGGCCCCGGTCCAGCGCGGTGACCTCGGGCATGCCCAGCCAGTTCTCCTCCGGCGCCGGGGAACCGTCCGGCGCCCAGGGTGACTTGAGAGCGGTGAACTGCAAGTACTGCGTGAAGATGTCCTCGTGGAAGTCGTGCACGAGCCGCAGCAGGTCGTCGCAGCGCCCGCCGCGCCCGTAGCGGGCCAGGAAGAAGCCCTTCAGGGTGAGGCGTTGGGGCAGCGCCACGTCGAAGGCGGGCAGGATGCCGGTGAGGGCGTGCAGCGGAGCCGCGGCCAGTTCGGTCCAGCGGTCCAGGTCGGCGGTCACCGGCCGCTCGCTGACGTCCTCGTAGAGCAGCGTCCGCGGCAAGGACGGCTGTTCGGCGCCCAACGCGTCCTGGACGGTGATCAGTTCACGCCGCAGCTCACCGAGCAGGGCCCGTCGTCCGGCGGCGTCGGCGGCGGCGTAGCGCCGGACCCGCGCCGCCACCGCGTCCAGCGAGGTGGCGGTCTCGTCGGCCCAGCCCCGGCTCAGGGCGCGCAGCGCGGTCTGGAAGGAGCGCAGCGGGTCGCGGGCGTGCACGTCGGTCTCCAGGCCGGCCGTCTGGAGCATGCCGAGGTCCAGCAGCGTGGCGGCGTAACGGGCGGCCTCCTCGGGCGGCGCGCCCGTCTCGGCGGCCAGCCACGCCTCCAGTTCGGCGTAGCGCGGCGGGACCGAGCGCTCGCCGAACAGACCGAGCAGCCGCTCCAGGACGCCGCGGCGGCGCAGGAAGAACAGCCGGTCGTGGGCGGCGTCGAAACTGACCGCGGCGCTGTCGTCGCCCGCGGTCACCGAGCGGCGTACGTAGCGCACCCGGTCGTCGTCCAGCTCCCACCCGGCGGACAGGGCCACCGGCAGGTCGGCACGACGGCCCGGGTCGGCGGCGATCAGCTCGGCGAGGCGGCTGAGCACGACGACGTTCAGCCGGGGGTGGCCGGTCCACTCCCGGCCGATGACGGTATCGGGGGCGTCCCGCTGGAAGTGCCCTTCCGCGACGCCGGTGAAGGTGCTGAACGGACTGGTCTTGCACGCGGTGCGGTAGAGGTAGGCGAGCAGTGAGCGCTCCTTCTTCCGGGCCCGCTTGTCCGGGACGGGGGACGGGTCGGCGACGAAGGCGTCCAGCTGGCTGTCCAGCGTGGGCGACGCCAGTACCAGCCCGCGCCGCAGCCGGTCCTCCCCGGCCAGCGTCCGCAGCCGCCCGCGCGCCCGCGCGAGTCCTTCGGCCAGTACGGGTCCGCCGTCGGCGAGCAGCCCGGCGAGCTGCTGCCGGGCCTCCATCCAGCCGACCAGCCGCTCTCCCGTACCGCCGCCGATCGCCGCCGCCAACTCCCGCACGGCCGCCGGGTCCCGGGGCAGCCGGCCGTTGAACACCTCGCGCCGCACGGCCAGTACGGCGCGGCGCGGTCCGGGGTCGTCCGTTTTCGTCACCAGGGCGGTCAGCGGCTCGTCCAACTCCGCCGCCAGCGCCGCCAGTCGCTCCTCGGCGTCCAGCACCCGCCCGGCCCAGGCGCGGGCCAGCGGGTCCCGCAGGCCCGCCACGGTCTCCACCGGCAGCCCGGCCACCCGCAGCACGAACCGCCGGTGCAGCAGCCAAGCGGTGCGCTCAGCGGTCACGGCGCCCATGAATCCGCCCTTTCTCCATCGAGGTCCGCGTCACGTCCCGTGCCGGGTCGCGGGTCGAGTCCCGCGCCGGGTCCTGCGCCGATGCACGCGTCGAGTCGTCCATCGCGGCCGCTCAGGCGATCTCGGAGCGGAAGTCGGCGGGTTGGGGGCGCTCGTGGCCGATCATCATCGTCAGCAGCGGCAGTTCGCCGGTGCGGTCGAGTCCCAGCTCCTCGGTGTACGAGATCGCGTCGAAGCCCAGCGCCACCCCGCAGCCGAGCCCGGCCGCCGAGGCGGCGGTGTAGACGGCCTGCGAGATCCCGCCGACCACCGCGTTCACCAGCCGGTAGCCGCGGTCGCCGACGGCGTCCAGCACCGCGTGTGTCCGGGCGGCGGGCACGATCACCGCCGCCGCCTGCTCCAGGTTGTAGTTGGCCAGGAAGTAGTTGCGCTGGAGGAACTCCCCCGGCGGCCCGGCCCGCAGCACGCGCAGCGAGCGGTCCGCGCGGTCATAGGCGTAGGTGCCCGGCTCGACGCCCGCCACATGGCTGACGAGGACGTAAAGGCTGGTCAGGGGGCCGTCGCCGGGTGTCTCCGCGTCGCTGTCGAGCGTGCCGGCCGCGTCCGCCGCCGCGAGCACGGTGGCCAGCGCGGCGGCCGGCAGCGCGCGAGCCGCCTCGAACCGCCCGAAGCTGCTCCGCCGGGCCCGCAGCGCCTGCCCCACCCCGATGTCCAGCGCCTGCCGCTCCGGCAGCCCGACGCGTTCCCCGCCGGGGGGCAGCGGCGGCGCGGCGGCGTCCGCCAGCGATCCGGGCGCCGGCCGTTCGGCGGCGCCCGCCGAGGTGGCGGCGTGCATCCGCCGCACCGTCTCGAAGGTGCTGACCCGCCGGGAGCGCTCCTGGTCCCGGTAGCGGACCCGTGGCTCCGACGGCTCGCGGTCCTCCACCGTCCCTTTCGCCCCGGCCGGCCCGGACGACGGCGCCGCGCCCGGCGCGGGCTCGCCCGCCCACCGCAGCGGAACCACCGCGAAGACCCCTTCCTCGTCCGCATCCAGACCCAGCAGGCGGCCCAGCCGCGCTTCGTCGAACCAGAAGGCGGGGCCGAGGTCGAGGCCGTGGGCGCGGGACCAGACGCGCCAGGTCTGGAGCAGCGCGCCGGTGTCCATGGCGATGACGTGGTAGCTGAAGCTGTTGTATTTGAAGGCGTTCTGCCAGAAGTGGCCGGTGACGACGAGGAAGTCGCCGTGGCCGGCCGCCGGTTGACCGACGGCTTCGCGCACGCTCGCGGTGACGTCGCCGGTCAGCAGCCGGCGCAGGGCGTGGTGGCGGGTGTCGTAGTAGTGGACACCCGGGGTGAGCGGGCCGCCCCGGCCACTGATCAGGTGCACGCCGAGGGGGTAGAGGCCGCCGCCGGACGCGGTGCCGCGCGACCAGTTGGCCTGGGTGTACGCCGGGAGGGTGCCGAGGTCGGAGTTGGCGTGGACGGCGAGCCGGCGGCCGGTCAGGCCGTAGGAGTCCTGGAGCATCCCGGCCAGCAGCGGCAGGGTGAAGGCCCCGGTGCCGCGCGGGCCGTGCAGGCCGCGTTCCACGGTGGCGGCGGCGGGCCGCTCCGGGCTCGCGGGCAGCGGGAAGGAGACGGCGCCGGGATGGTGCTTGCCCTTGCGCGGCCGGTCCGCCCAGTCCGGCACCCAGTCGGCCGGCTCCATGGGATACCGGCCCCGCCGGACGATGGCGGTCGCGTACTCATGGGCGAATCCCACGCGCGTTCCTTTCCGTGCTCGAAGGCTCATCGGAGGTCCAGGGGAAGTTCGGGAAGCCAGGGGCTCAGAGGCCTCAGGGGAAGGGGTGGGGCGCGGGGTTGAGGTCGTCGGGGGTCAAGTCCTCAGCGCGCAGCCCGCCTTCACGCAGCGCGCGGAGCGTTCTCGGCATGGCCGGTGCCCGCTGCCGGGCCCAGCCGAAGTCGATCGGCAGCAGACCCGGCACGATCACTCCGGCCGTGTGGAGGCCGAGTTCGCGCTGCTCGGGCGCCGTCTGGTCGACGACGACCACATCGAATCCGGCCCGGGCGACCTCGTTGACGCACGCGGTGACGTCGTCCCAGCTGTCGGCGCCGGGTGCGATGGTGTCCCGGGCCAGGGCGGCGAGCGGCACCCGCGGCGTACGGTCGCGCCGCAGCAGGAAGTCGGCGTGGCGGGCCATCTCGGGCAGGCCGTAGAGCAGCGGGTGGTCGTGCAGCACCTGCACCCGGCGGAAGTCGGCGGCCAGTGCGCGCAGCCGCGGCTCGTCCCGTACCGTCCTGCGCCGCAGGTTCACCGCGTCGGTGGCGATCTCGCAGAGGCCGGCGGCCAGCGCCGCCTCCGGGTCCAGGCCGGCGCCCGCGCCGAAGCAGAGCCGGCCGAGTCCGCCGTCCAGGCGTTCGGCGACCGCCGTGACGACGGGCACCGCGAAGGAGACCCGGGTGTCGAAGAAGCGGGCCCGGTAGCCGTACATCGCCAGCCGGTCGATCATCGCCCGGGTCTCGGGCCGGCGGCTGCCCGAGGCGTCGATCTCGCTCAGCGGGGCCCGGCCGTACCAGGCGAGCAGGAACGCGTCGCGTTCGATGACCTCCATCAGGCCGAAGTAGACCGCCTCGGCCAGACTCCCGCCGGACGCGCAGCCGTTGGAGCTCTCCTGCACGAAGCGGTTGGCCAGGCCGCCGGGCGCGTGGTAGTACGCCACGATCTCCGGTACGAGCAGCGGGCGTCGGTCCCGCAGCGAGTACCCCCACACCCAGGGGATCGGCCGGGCGGGATCGAAGGGCCGCACGGTGGGGTCGGCCCGGTGGAAGTCCGCCGGGTAGAGCCCGCAGTCGCGCGGGTCCAGGACCTGCTCGCCGAGGTCCACGAGGTCGTCGTACGCGGCCGTCACGCCGGTGCGCCTGCCGCGCGGGCGCATTCCGGCGTAGCGCTCCAGGCCCTCCAGCACCCCGACGCGGACACTCGACCGGTAGCGCGCGGTGTGGCCGCCCCAGAAGCACTCCCGCAGATAGTCGCCGGAGCGCAGCAGGAACGACCCGACGACGGACGAGGTGGAGGCGGAGACCAGGTCCGGTACGACGCCCGGTCCCAGCATCCCGGCCGCCGGGTTGGCGAACGCGGCGAGCGGCACGTCGTACTCGTCGGCCGGCCGCGCCCGATAGGCGTCGGGTGCGTGCTTGGGCGAAGGAGTCCGCTCCACCAGGGCGTTGGCGGCGCTGTCCGTCACCTGCTCGCCGCACCAGGGGCATTCGGCGTCGGGGACGAGGGCGAAGGGGGTGACGGCGAGGGTCTCCAGATCGAGCAGGAAGGCGTACGGGAAGCGGCTCCCGGATCCCGGCGCCCGGAGGCCGGCCGCCCTGGCCATGATCACCGCGGCCAGCGCGTCGGCCACGAAGGGCACCGCCCACGGCCCGGGCCCCGCCGCCCGGGTGCCCGATCCGCCTTCCAGCGCTTCGCGCAGCGCCCGGGTGCGGACCGCCTGCCAGCGGCGGGCCAGGCACCGCGAGCAGCCGGGTGCGCCGTCCGGGGTGAAGGGGCCGACGAGCGCGTGCTGCCCGTAGAGGTGGACACCGACGGTACCGGCCGCCGAATCGCCCTCCACGACGGTGAGTTCGTCGCGCAGCCCGAGGGCCGCCACCGTCGCGGCGACGGGCCCGGCGAACTCGCCTTCGGCCGGCGGCCCGACGCGGGACCGGCGGCCGCCGCTCCGCCCGTATCCGGCCAGGGACTCCGCGAGAGCCCCGGCCAAGCCCGCGGTGACATCGGCCTCTTCGTCCGCGGCCCGCGGCGGGGGCCCCGCCGGGCGCGGGCGCAGGTCAGCGGTCGTCATCGGGGGCTCCGCCGGAGGTGAGCAGCACCCGGGTGACGTACAGCCGCCCCGCCGCCAGGTCCGGCGCCGGCACCGGCGCCGCGAGCAGGTCCCGCCCGGCCGCGCGGAGTTGAGCGGCGAGCGTCGGCCAGTCGGTGCCGGCCGTGAGGTCGGGGGCGGAGGCGGGCGCGCTCCCCGGCGGGCTGGTGGGGGCGAGGGTGTCCGGGTCGAAGTCGGGCAGCAGCGGGTCACCGGTGTCCAGCGGCGCCGGAGGGCGCGGTTCGCGGGACAGCTGGCACGCGCCCAGCAGGTCCCGTACCGCTTCGAGGGCCGCGTCCCGCCACCGCTGCCCGGCGCTCGCGGCCCAACGGCGCTCGCCCGTCGCGGAGTCGGTGGCCCGGGCCAGCACGACGGGAGCGGGGCTCTCGGCCGACGCGCCCAGGTCCAGGATCTCCAGCGGCACGCCGAGGTTCGCCGCGGACCGTACGAGGAAGGTCAGTTCGGCGTCCCCGGTCTTCTCCAGGGCGGCGGGGTCCACGGCGGTGATCCGGATCCTGCCGCGCAGGGCGGCCCGCAGCGCGTCGTGGGTGAGGGCGGTCATGACCGCGCGGGCGGTGGCCGCGCCGGGGGTGCCGCCGGCCCCGGTGCCGGCGGAGGTCGGCTCGGCGAGGCGGTCGCGGTTGTACGGTCCGAAGGTGCGCAGCGCCGCCGCCGGTACGAGGACGGTCTCGCCGCCGAGCAGCGAGGTGGTGGCGCACCAGGCCGGCACATCGGAGCCGTCCAGCCCCGAGGCGATGCTCAGCGCTCGCGGTGCCAGGGCGGCCCACTTGCCGCGCGCCGCGTCCAGGGCCGCGCCGGTCAGGACCTCGGGCAGCGGGACCACGTGCTCGGCGTAGACCTCGGCGGCCCGGTGGAGGGCGCGCAGCCGGGCCCCGGCGACATGGTGGACGTCGAAGGCACTCACGGTCCGTGCGGCGCCGTGGCCGGTGCCGAGGACGACGGCGCTGACCTTGAGCGGGGTCTGGGTCCACTCCTCGTCGTCGTAGCGCCGGAAGACACCCGCGGCGGGCCGCACGAGGATGTCGCGGTCGGTGATCTCGGCGAGGGCGGCCTGGGCGGCGTCCTCCTCGGCGGCTGCCTCGGCGGGCTCGTCCGGGTCACCGCTCCGGGCCCCTTCGACGCTCCCGGGCGCGGCCTCTCCCCCGCTCCCCTCGGCCTCCGGTTCGCCGACGGCCGGGCCCGACCGGCCGGGCAGTCCGCCGAGTTCCGCGCGTTCCGCGAGTTCGGCGAGTCGGCCGGTGGCCGGCTCGGCCCGTCCGCCGGCGGCGACCCCGCAGCGGGGACACCTCGGGTGCGGCAGCAGCGGTTCAGCCGCGGTGTCGAGGGAGTCGAGGTCCTGGATGATCAACTGGCCGCGGGTCTCAGCGGGCAGCGCGCCGGTGGCGAGCCGGAAGGCCTCGTAGCCGAGCAGATTGCCCACCATGGCGGCGACCGGGCCGCGCGCCGCCCCCATCGCCCCGGCGCCGGCCGCGTCGGCGGTGGCGCCCCCTCCCGGGGCGAAGGCGCTCCACAGGTCCGCCGCGTGGGCCGGATCGCCGTTGGCGCCGAGGCGCAGCGCCGCGCAGGTCCAGCATCCCCGCGAACCGTCCGTCAGCAACGGGCCGATGACGACCGAGCCGCCGAACTCCCAGGCCGGCACGAGCATGCGGCCGGCCGGCACCTCGGCGAGGGCGGCGGTACGGCGGGCCGCGTCCGCACCGGTGACCAGGACGAGGTCGTAGCCGTCGAGGTCGGCCCAGCCGAACTCGCCCGCCGTCGAATCCGTTTCGAGGACGGCGATCGTCACCGGGCAGCCCTCGCCGGTCAACGCCTCGGCCTCGGCGCGGACTTCGGCGAAGCGGTGGGCCGTGATGTCGAGGCCCGCCGGTACACCGACGGTGGCGCAGCCGTTGCGGATCAGGGACAGGGCCGCCCAGCGGGCGAGTTGGTCGTCGCCGAGTACGGCGACGCGGGTCTGCCGGAAGCGCTGGAAGCGTTCGGCGGCCTCGTCGGAGTAGTGGTCGATGTAGTCGATCTGGGCGGCGAACCGCCGGGCCACCTCCGGCGGCGGGGCGGGCGCGCCCGGAGCCGGCGGCACCGCGTCCCGGGCGAAGCCACGCGCGTAGAGCGTACCGACGAGCTGGGTGACCATGTCGCGCTGCTTCTCGCCGAGTCCCTGGCAGAGCGAGGCCACGGTGTTCGCGCCGGTGAGGTGGGGCACGATCAGCGACGCGAAGCGGTAGGCGGACGGCATGACCACGCTGAACCCGCCGCGCGCGTTGTGGAAGTGCACTCCGGTGGGCGTCCGGGTGTAGAGCACGTCCCGCCTGATCCGCGGCCGGGTCCCGGCGATCTCCTGGTAGCGCTCGTCCGGTGACACCATCTCAGTCACGCCTCCGTCGGGTGCAGTTCAGCGGCGCGGGGCCGGGGGGAAGGGATGGGGGTGGGAGCCGGATCGGGGCCCGGGGCAGGGACCGGGCCGGCTCCGGCGCGGGCTCCGACACCGTCGGCGGCGGCCGCGCGGGCGAAGGCGCGGAGCAGTTCGTGCATGCGGTAGTGGCCCCGCGGCCCCTCGTGCAGCAGGCCCGCGCCGACCAGCCGTTCCAGCACCCGGTCCCCGGGGACCGGGGCGGCGTCGCTGTCGCCTCCGCCCTCGGCCTCGGCCTCGCGCCGGCCCGCGTCCGGACCGGCGCCCGCCGGGTACGGGAGGTCGGGGCCCGCCCCGCCGGGTTCGCCGCCGGCCGGCGGCGCGGCGGATTCGGCGGCGGCCGGCGCCGTACGCCCGGCCCGGGGACCGGACGCGGCGCCGGAACCGTTCCCCGGCTTCGGAGCGGCCGTGCCCCGGCTCAAGTCCGCCTCGCCCCGCAGGATCGCGAGTTCCAGCCGTTGCAGGGCCGGCCCCGGGTCGACCCCGAGCTGCTGCGCCAGGTGCGTCTTGGCCTTGCGGTACTCGGCGAGTGCCTCCGCGCGCCGGCCGGTGCGGTGCAGCGCTTCCATCAGCTGCTCGGTGAAGCGTTCGTGCAGGGGGTGTGTGCGGGCGGCCGACCAGATCTCGGTCAGCGCCTCGCGGTGGCGGCCGTCGGCGAGTTCCAGGTCGAAGACCCGCTCGCTGGCGCGCAGCCATTCCTCATTGAGGCGGGGGATCTCGTCGCGGTGCAGCAGGTCGGAGTGCACATTGGCCAGCAGCGGCGGCTGCCAGAGGGCGAGGGCCGCCCGGAGCAGCCGTAATTCGCTTTCCGGGCCCGGCTCCGCGCCGGAATATGCCAGGCCGAGCAGTTCGCGGAACTCGACCAGATCGAGTGTCTCCGCGTCGGCGGTCAGCCGGTAACCTCCGGGTACCGCCTCGATCGCGTTGCCGGCCACGCCGTATTTGCCGAACAGCCGCCGGAGCCGCAACACGCAGCTGTGCAATGCGGACTTCGCCTGGGCCGGCGTCTCCTCGCCCCAGATTACTCGCTGCAGGAATTCGGCGGACACCACGGAATTCGCGTGCAGCAGCAATGCGGCGAGCAGCGCGGCGGGTCTGGACGGCTGCAGCGCGACCGAGTCCCGGCCGTCGGTGACGGCCAGCAGGCCCAGTACGGTGAAGCGGGTCCGTCTGCCCGTCGGGGGCGCCGCGACGCCATTCATCGAGGTCAGCTCGCCGTGATCGGGCGTAATCGCATCGCCGGCCGCCGCGCCGACCGTGCCGTCCGCAGCCGTTTCGACCGTGCGCGCGCAGGATCAGACCACATACTCCACCGTCCCCGTAGCCCCGTTTGGACCACCGAAGGCCCGGCAGGAGTACACCGGCGAACCAAAGGCCACTCACGGCCTCACCCATCGGCGATCGCGATCGACGGTACGGCAGCGGCTTTACCTTTGTCCAGAGGAAAGGGGATGCCGATTCGGCGGGGAAGTGTTTGCCGGGACGACATGCCACCAAAGGTGATCCCACTTCCTCAACCCGGACACACCGGACGGGTTGATTCCGCCTCGACCGAGCACAACCGGACATTCCTCGCAGTATTACGGCAAGGTGAAAGATGTTTTTCCGGCCGTCGCCCGTCCGCGGTTCTTTCCGCGCCGTCCGGACTTGGCCGCGGCGGCCCCGGGAAGAATAATCCGGAAATGTTTAACGGCGAACGGTCTCGGCCTCCCGCGGCGTCCGGGGCGGACCGGCGGCCCTCCGTGGTCCTGACCTGCGCGGTGGAGCGGGACGCTCCGGCACCGCCCGGGTCACGGAGTGTCCGGGTCCGGTCACAGCGGTGCCGGCTTCCTGCACTATGGGAGCAGACACCGTCGGCCTCATCCGCCGTAGCCGGACCGGGAGTTGCGAACCATGGCACAGAGCACGCAGGTGCGCTGCCCGGCCTGCGGGCGGGAACACCGCTACACCGCGCCGACGTTCCCCTGCGCCTGCGGCACTCCGCTGGCACCGCCACTGCGCCCGGGCCGGCCGCCGACACAGGTGCGGCACCGGTCCTGGGAGGACTCGTGGGTGCGGCTGCGCTGCCCGGGCTGCGGACGCTGCGACCACTGGCCGCAGCCGGAGTTCGACTGCCCCTGCGGGGCGCTGGTGCGGCTGCCGGTGGACGCCGAGGCGGTCCCCGACGAGGGCGGCCCGCTGCCCGTGCCGCACGGCTCCGCGCCGCCCCCGGCCGGCCAGGCGCCGCCGCCGACGACCGCGCGGCCGCCCTTCCGGCCGGTCACCATCCGTACCGCGAGCGACGCGCTGACCGCGGCGGCCAGGTATCTGAAGTGGCTGGGCTTCGCCGGAGTGCGGCTGGCCGGCGACCGCACGGCCAGCGGCGTCGACCTGCGCGGCGACGGCCTGGTCGCCCAGGTCGATCCGACGACCCTGCCCACCGCCTCGCGCGAGGTGGAGTGCCTGTGGCTCAACTGCGCCACCGAGGACGCCGCCGGCGCCTTCTTCTCGCTGGCCGGCTACGCCCATGACGCTCGGCTGCGGGCCGACCGGCTGGGCGTTCCGCTGTTCGTGATGGATCTGACCGGCACCCCGCAGCCGGTCAACGACGCCGCGCACGACCTGATCCGCTCGGGTCCGGCGCTCAACGGCTGATCACCGCCGGGTACTCCGCGGCGGACCGAAGTCCTCCCGCAGCTCCACCTTGCGGACCTTGCCGCTGACCGTCATCGGGAAGGCGTCGAGCACCCGCAGATGGCGGGGGACCTTGAAGTGCGCGAGCCGCCCGGCGCAGAACTCGGTGAGTTCGGCCAGGGTGGGTGGGTCGGCCGGGTCGCGCGGGATGACGCAGGCCAGGATCTCCTCGCCGTAGCGCTCGTCCGGCACCCCCACCACCTGCACGTCGGAGATCTTCGGGTGGGTGTGCAGGAACTCCTCTATCTCGCGCGGGGAGACGTTCTCACCGCCCCGGATGATCATGTCCTTGATACGGCCGACGATGGCGAGGTATCCGTCCTCCCGCATCACCGCGAGATCCCCGGTGTGCATCCAGCGCCCCTCGTCCACCGCCTCCTTGGTGCGCTCCGGCTCGTCCCAGTAGCCGAGCATCACCGAATAGCCGCGGGTGCACAGCTCGCCGGTGGTGCCGCGCGGCACCGTCACACCGGTCACCGGGTCGATCACCTTGACCTCGATGTGCGGCAGCGCCCGGCCGACGGTCGCGGTGCGCCGCTCCAGGTCGTCGTCCATCCGGGTCTGGGTGGACACCGGCGAGGTCTCGGTCATCCCGTAGCAGATGGACACCTCGGCCATGTGCATCTCGGCCATCACCCGCTTCATCACCTCGACCGGGCAGGGCGATCCGGCCATGATCCCGGTGCGCAGCGAGGTCAGGTCGTAGGAGGCGAAGTCCGGCAGGCCCAGTTCGGCGATGAACATGGTCGGGACGCCGTAGAGGGAGGTGCAGCGCTCCTGCTGCACCGCGCGCAGGGTCGCGGCCGGGTCGAAGGCGGGTCCGGGTATGACGATGCAGGCGCCGTGGGCGGTGGCCCCGAGATTGCCCATCACCATGCCGAAGCAGTGGTAGAAGGGCACCGGCAGGCAGACCCGGTCCTGTTCGGTGTAGCCGACCGTACCGCCCACGAAGTAGCCGTTGTTGAGGATGTTGTGGTGCGAGAGGGTGGCGCCCTTGGGGAAGCCGGTGGTGCCCGAGGTGTACTGGATGTTGACCGGTTCGTCACAGCTCAGCACGGCCTCGCGGGCGGCGAGATAGCCGGCCGGCAGGTCGACGCCGGCCGCCATCAGCGCGTCCCAGGAGGGGTCCCCGATATGGACCACCGCGCGCAGCGCCGGGCACTTGGGGCGGGCTTCGGCGGCCATCGCCCGGTAGTCGCTGGTGCGGTACTCCGTCGAGGCGATCAGCAGCGCGGTACCGGACTGGTTGAGGACGAACTCCAACTCGTGCAGCCGGTAGGCCGGGTTGATGGTGACCATGATCGCGCCGAGCCGGGCGGTGGCGTACTGCACCATCACCCACTCGGGGCAGTTGAGCGCCCAGATGCCGACCCGGTCGCCCTTCACCACACCCCGGGCGGCCAGGCCCCGGGCCACGTCGTCGACCGCGCGGCCGAACTCGGCGTACGTCCAGCGTCTGCCGCTGGCCACGTCGACCAGCGCCTCACGGTCGGGGTGGGCGGCGATCGCCCGGTCCAGGTTGCGGCCGATGGTGTCACCCAGCAAGGCGGTCCTCCCCGTCCCGTGCGCGTAGGAGGGCTCCTCGGCGGGCTTCCCGGACGGGGTGTCCCCGGGTGGGTAATAAGCCGGCCGGGGAGACAGTCCCTCCGCCGGTATTCGCGCTGTCACCGGTAGTCCTCCTCATGGAACTCCCTGCTGCCGTCCCGCATGGTCGCCTCGCGCAACTCGATCCGCCGGATCTTCCCGGAGACCGTCTTGGGCAGTTCGCCGAACTCCAGCCGCCTGATCCGCTTGTACGGCGCCAGCACCGACCCGGAGTGCGCGAAGATCGCCTTCGCGGTCTCGCCGTCCGGCGCCCAGCCCCGCGCCAGCACCACATAGGCCTTGGGGACCGACAGCCGCAGGTCGTCCGGGGCCGGCACCACCGCGGCCTCGGCGACCGCCTCGTGCTCCAGCAGCGCGCTCTCCAGCTCGAACGGCGAGATCTTGTAGTCGGAGGACTTGAACACGTCGTCGGAGCGCCCGATGTAGGTGATGTAGCCGTCGGCGTCGCGGCGGCCGATGTCGCCGGTGCGGTAGTAACCGCCGCCCATCGCCTGCTCGGTGAGGTCGGGCGCGCCCGCGTAACCGGTCATCAGACCGACCGGCCGACCGCTCAGGTCGAGGCAGATCTCGCCCTCGTCACCGGGCTGTCCGCTGACCGGGTCGATCAGGGTGACGGTGTAGCCGGGGGTGGGGCGGCCCATGGAGCCGGCCTTCACCAGCTGGCCGGGGCTGTTGGCGACCTGCACGGCGGTCTCGGTCTGCCCGAAGCCGTCCCTGATCAGCACTCCCCACAGCCGCTTGACGTGCTCGATCACCTCGGGGTTGAGCGGTTCGCCGGCCGCGACGACCTCGCGCGGGGGGGTGCGCAGCACGCTCAGATCGGCCTGGATGAGCATCCGCCACACCGTCGGCGGCGCGCAGAAGCTCGTCACCCCGGCCCGCTCCATCGCGGCCATCAGCCGGCCGGCGTCGAAGCGCGTGTAGTTGTACACGAACACCGTCGCCTCGGCGTTCCACGGCGCGAACAGGCTCGACCAGGCGTGCTTGGCCCACCCGGGAGAGGAGATGTTGAGGTGCACGTCACCGGGCCGCAGCCCGATCCAGTACATGGTGGCCAGGTGCCCGACGGGATAGGAGACATGGGTGTGCTGGACCAGCTTGGGCCTGGCGGTGGTGCCGGAGGTGAAATACAGCATCAGCGGGTCGCCGGAGCGGGTGGGCGCCTCGGGGGTGAAGCCGGGCGCGGCGTCGTACGCGGCCGCGTAGGCCAGCCAGCCGGGGACAGCGCCGCCGACGGCGATCCGGGTGTAGTCACCGGGCACCTCGTCGAACTTCGCGGTCTCGGCGGCGCGCACCACGACATGCCGGGCCTCGCCGCGCTCCACCCGGTCGCGCAGATCGGCCGGGCCGAGCAGCGTGGTGGCCGGGATGACCACGGCCCGCAGCTTCATCAGGGCGAGCACGGTCTCCCACTGCTCGGCCTGGTTGCCCAGCATCAGCAGCACCCGGTGGCCGGCCCGTACGCCCTGCTCGCGCAGCCAGTTGGCGACCCGGGACGAACGCTCGGCCATCTCCCGGAAGGAGATCCGGGTCTGTGAGCCGTCCTCCTCCACGATCCACAGCGCGGTCCGGTCGTTGTCCCGGGCGATGACGTCGAACCAGTCCAGCGCCCAGTTGAAGTGCTCCGGACGAGGCCAGCGGAAGCCTTCACTGGCGGCCGTATAGTCCTCACGGTGCCGCAGCAGGAAGTCCCGGGCGGCCCGGAAGTCCCCGGTCGCCTCCGATGGCGCCATGTGCCCTCCTCATCGATGGACCCCCAAGTAGCATCGTGCGGTAGTGACCTGGGTCTCACTACCCCCGTACGGGGGTGAGGAGGATGAGGGACGCCGAAGGAGGGTGTTCGGGTGGACGCGCGGGGCGAGGCCATCGAGGTAAGGGCGGCGCTGCTGCGGATGCGCGGCTCCGGCATGCTGCCGGTGGCGTTCGGCGGACTGGTGCCCGGCGCCGGGGGCGGCGGGGCGGGCCAGCCGCCCGGCCACGGCGTGCGGCGGTTCAGGATCTCCGAGCTGTCCGGCACCGCCACCGAGGAACTGCGCGGGCTGGGCATCGTCACCGGCAGCGGCCTCGGCGGCAAGACGCTGGCGATGGGCCGGCCGTTCGCGGTCACCGACTACACCTCCTCCCGCACCATCAGCCACGAGTACGACGCCGCGGTCGCCGTCGAGGGCCTGCGCTCGGTGCTCGCCGTCCCGGTCGTGGTGCACCGGCGGGTGCGCGGGGTGCTGTACGGGGCGCTGCGCCAGCCGTACGCGCTGGGCGACCGGGCGCTGAACATCGCGATGGACGCGGCCCGGGAGCTGGAACAGGCGCTGGCCGTACGGGACGAGGCGCACCGGCTGCTGTCCTTCGCGCAGGCGCCGCCGACCTCCGACCCGCACGCCTGGGAGGAGGTCCGCGAGGCGCATACGGAGCTGCGCGCGCTGGCGCTGCGCATCCCCGATCCCCGGCTGCGGCAGGAACTGCTCAGTGCCTGCGCCCGGTTGGCCTCGGCCGCCGCACCCGACGCGGCGCCCGCCCTGCCGGGCCCCGCGGCCCAGCTGACCCCGAGGGAACTGGACGTGCTGTCCTCCATCGCCTCCGGCGCGACCAACTCCGCGGCGGCGGCCCGGCTGCGGCTGCGCCCGGAGACGGTGAAGAGCTATCTGCGCTCCGCCATGCGCAAACTGGGGGCGCACACCCGCCTCGAAGCGGTGGTCGCGGCCCGGCGGGCCGGGCTGCTGCCCTGAGCCACGCCGCCGCCGACCGGGGAAATGCGGCGGCGGACGGCTCGGCCCTCGTTCTACGCTCCCGGGAAATCATCGGGTGTGAGCGCCGAGGGACCTGGAAGAGGTGATGGTCGTGTCGGTGGACAGGCTGCTGGGATTCGCGGCGATGTCGCTGGTGCTGGTACTGATCCCCGGGCCCAGCGTGCTGTTCGTGCTGGGCCGGGCGCTGGCGCACGGGCGGCGGACCGCGCTGGGCAGTGTGCTGGGCAATTCGGTGGGGGCCTGCGCGCTGGCCCTCCTGGTGTCGGTGGGCCTGGGCGAGGTGGTCACCCGGTCGGTGGTGGTGTTCACCGCGCTCAAGCTGGCCGGTGCCTGCTATCTGGTCCTGCTGGGCGTGAAGGCGTGGCGGCGGCGGGGCGAGCTGACGATGACCGGGGACGGCGCGGCGGCGGAAGCGGCGGCGGCCTCGCTCGGCGATGTGCGGACGCTGTGGGAGGGCTTCGTGGTCGGGGTGAGCAACCCGAAGACGACGGTCTTCTTCGCCGCGGTGCTGCCGCAGTTCGTGGACCGGGAGGCCGGCCGGGTGCACGAGCAGATGCTCGTACTCAGCCTGGTCTTCACCGCGATCGCGCTGGTCTGCGACAGCATGTGGGCGGTGGGCGCTTCGGCGGCCCGCTCCTGGTTCGCCCGCTCGCCGCGCCGGCTGCGCGCGGTCGGCGGCGCCGGGGGCATCGCGATGATCGGCCTGGGAGTGACGGTCGCGGTGACCGGCCGCGCCGAGTCGTAGCCGGACCCGCGACCGGGCCCGAGGCCCGGCTTCCGGCGGCGGCCGGACGGGTGGCGAGGGGTCGCGCGAGGGGCGGACCGGTGGGTCCCAGGACGCCTGAAATCCCCGGGAGGGTTGAGCTGTGGGCGTGTGAGGAGACGCACACCCGCCATCCAACGAAACGTTTGCGTTTCGATAACCCGCGTCGTACGGTCGAGCGAGTACGAAACCGTTTCGTTCTTACCGAGGATCATCCGTCCCTTACAGGAGTCACGCCCATGTCGACTCATTCCGCCGCCGACGAGCATCTCGGCAGCCCGGCAACTCAAAAGGTCCCGCTCGACAGCCTCCCGGCGGCCGGCCCGGCGGAGCGGCCCAACCACCGCTGGTGGGTGCTGGCCGTCATCGCGCTGGCCCAGCTGATGGTGGTCCTCGACGCGACCGTGGTGAACATCGCCCTGCCCTCGGCCCAGCAGGCACTCGGCTTCAGCAACGGCAACCGGCAGTGGATCGTCACCGCGTACTCGCTCGCCTTCGGCAGCCTGCTGCTGCTCGGCGGGCGGCTGGCCGACCTGATCGGCCGCCGGATCGTCTTCCTGGTCGGCGTCGTCGGCTTCGCCGGCGCCTCCGCGCTGGCCGGCGCGGCGCAGAACTTCGAGGTGCTGGTCACCGGCCGCGCCCTGCAGGGCCTGTTCGGCGCGATGCTCGCCCCGGCCGCGCTGTCCCTGCTCAACACGACCTTCACCGATGCCAAGGAGCGCGCCAAGGCGTTCGGCATCTACGGCGCCATCGCCGGCGCGGGCGGCGGCGTCGGCCTGCTGCTGGGCGGTGTGCTCACCGAGCACCTCAGCTGGCGCTGGACGCTCTACGTCAACCTGATCTTCGCCGTGATGGCCTTCGTCGGTGCCCTGGTCTTCCTGCGCAAGGGCGCCCCGGCCGAACGGCCGAAGCTGGACCTGCCGGGCACGATCCTGGTCACCACTGGTCTGTTCGGCGTGGTGTACGGCTTCTCCAACGCCGAGACCCACCACTGGGGCTCCCCGCAGACCTGGGGCTTCCTGCTGGCCGGCGGACTGCTGGTGGCGGCCTTCACCTGGTGGCAGACCAGGACGCGGCACCCGCTGCTGCCGCTGCGCGTACTGCTCGACCGCAACCGCGGCGCGGCCTTCACCGCGCTGGCGATCTCCGGCGCCGGCATGTTCGGCGTCTTCCTGTTCCTGACCTACTACCTCCAGTCCTCGCTGCACTACACGCCGATCAAGACCGGTCTGGCCTTCCTGCCGATGATCGGCATCCTGATGGTCTCCGCGCAGCTGGTCACCAACAGCTTCCTGCCGAAGTTCGGCCCCCGGCCGATCGTGCCGCTCGGTATGGCGCTGGCGGCCGGCGGTATGGCCTGGCTGACCGTGCTCGGCCTGGACAGCTCCTACGCCGGGGCGGTGCTGCCGCCGCTGCTGGTGACCGGCTTCGGCCTGGGCATGGTGATGCCCGCCTCGATGAGCGTGGCCACCAGCGGGATCGGCGCGGAGGACGCCGGCGTGGCCTCGGCCGCGGTCAACACCATGCAGCAGGTGGGCGGTTCGATCGGGACCGCGCTGCTCAACACCCTCGCCGCGAGCGCGGCGACCAGCTACCTGGCGACCAGGAAGGCCACATCCGGGGCCCTCGCCCAGGCGCAGTTGCACAGCTATTCGACGGCGTACTGGTGGTCGGCCGGGCTCTTCGCGGTCGGCGCGGTGCTGACGCTGCTGATGTTCCGCTCGGGCCGGATGGACCAGTCCGACCAGGACGCGCCGGCCGCCGTCCACATGTAGATCCCGCGATTCCCCCGAACTCCCCGGTCCCGCCCTTGAGCGGAGGGCGCCCGGGGAAAGGGAGGCGCGGTCTCCGGGTCATCGTGGGGACGGGAAACCCGGAGACCCCCGCCCTCCGAACAGCCGCCCCGTCGGTGCGCGACCCCCGTGCGCACCGGCGGGGCGGCCGTCTGTGCTGCCCGCACACCGTGCTTCTGCCCCGAATCGGTGGAAGTCCGCGTATGCGGGGAGAAAGTTTGGCGCTGGGGTGACAGCGGCAGCGGGAGGCGGCCGGGGCCCGGCGCCGGGCATGCGGGTGCATTTGGCGGGCCCGCGCCGCCCGGTTCCACGTCGGCGGGCACCGGGCGCGGCAGGCTGCTGGGATCGTTCACCCCTCCCCCACGGAAGGCCCGTCATGACGTCGCTGCCGTCACGTCCCCGATCCCGCGCGCTGCCGCGCGCGCTGGTCCGCTTCTCCGGCTGTCTCGCGCTCGCCTGCGGACTGATGCTGGGCGCCGCGGACTCCTCCTCGGCGAAGGCGCCGCACATCCACGTCCTGCCGGTGCCGCCCGGGCCCGACGACCGGGGGACCGCGGCGCTGGACGGCTGGGTGACCCCGGTGGACAGCCAGGTGGCCCGGGAGGAGAACGGCGACTTCACCCTCACCGTGGTGAACACCGGCGGCGTCACGGCCGACAACGTACGGGTACTGCTGGACGACGGGCGGGACGGCAACAGCGTGGGTTCGGCCGACGGCCGCTGCCTGGGCCGGCTGGACGCGAAGTCGCCCGCGGACCTGTGGTGCGAACTCGGCGATGTGGCACCGCTGCGGAGCGCGGCGGTCCAGGTGCACGTCTTCATGTCCCGCTGCGTGCAGTTCGATCCGCGCAGTGCGGCTCCCCGGCAGCATGCCGCGGCCTTCCGCTGGCGGGTCGGCTGGACCGTCGGCGGCCAGGCGCTGACGGCGAGCGGCCCGACCCCGCGCTGGAGTTGCGGAAACGCCAGGTATCGGGCGGACCTTGACATCGATCCGGCGGCGCGGCGACCCTGAACACAGGACATCGCACCGCCCGTGCACGACCACCAGCGCTCTCCGGCCGCCGCTCCGCCCGGTGACCGGCGGCCGGCCGCCGGAGGCCGGTCCAGCAGCATCATCACGGCACGGACCCGGTAGTCCATGAGAGGCCGTCATGTCGTCCGACAGCACCGACGCAGCGCTCTTCGGCACCATCGCCCACCCGATACCCGAGGACTGGGGCGTGCACCGGATGCCCGGCCTCGGCGGGCGGCTGGCGGTGGTCACCGGCGGCAACACCGGGCTGGGTCTGGCGACCGCCCGGGAGCTGGCGCGGGCCGGGGCAGACGTGGTGCTCGCGGTCCGCAGCACCGGACGCGGCGCCGCGGCGGCGGCCGACATCCGGCAGGCCGCGCCCCGCTCCCGGGTGGACGTGCACCGGCTGGACCTGGCGGACCTGTCGTCGGTACGCGACTTCGCCGATCGCTTCCTCGACGAGTACCCGGCGCTGGACCTGCTGGTCAACAACGCCGGGATCATGGCGACGCCGCGGCGGACCACGGCGGACGGGTTCGAGGCGCAGTTCGGCACGAATCACCTCGGGCACTTCGCGCTGACCGGCCGGCTGCTGCCGGCGCTGGCCGCGGCGACGGCGGCCCGGGTGGTCACCGTCAGCAGCCTCCTGCACACCCTGGGGCGGCTGGACTTCCGCGACCTCCAGTCCAAGCGGCACTACGGGCGGGTACGGGCGTACGCCAACTCCAAGCTGGCGAACCTGCTGTTCACCGCCGAGCTGGACCGCCGCTCGCGCGCCGCGGGGCTGTCCCTGCGGGCGTACGCGGTCCACCCCGGCTACGTGGCGACCTCGCTGCTCACCACCGGTCAGCCGGCCCTGCTGCGGACGCTGCTGGCGGTGCCCAACGCCCTGATCGCGGTACGCCCCGCCACCGGCGCCCTGCCCACCCTGTGCGCGGCCACGCTGCCGGGGCTGCCCGGCGGCACCTTCCTCGCCCCCCGCGGCCGGGGCTCGCTGCGCGGCGCCCCGATCCTGCTGACCCCCTCCCCCCGCGCCCGGCACCGCCCCACCGCGACCCGGCTGTGGGAGATCTCCCAGACGCTGACCGCCGTCCGCTACGACTTCCCCTCCCCGGCCCCCGTCGCTGACCGTCCCGCTCCCTGAGCGGCGTCTGTCGGTCATGTTCGGGGCGGATTTCACCGGTGTTTCCCCCATCGCGGCGCACGCGGCCGGGGAGTGCACGCGCGGCCCCGCCCGACTGCCGCAAGCATGCCCAACCGTCCCGTACCGGGGCGCGGACACCCCGCCAGCAGCAAGGACGCACCCGCCGGGGACGCCGCAGCGGCCGGGCCCGCCGGGCGGGCAGCGGCCGGCGTCGGGCCCGCGACCGTCCACGGGCTGGGCACAACGGGTGCGGTACCCGCCATCCGGGTTACGGTTGGCACATGCACGTGAGCCAGCATCAGCCGGCCTCCGGCGAGCCGACCGGCGGCGAACGTTCCGCCGCCCCGACCATCGACACAGCTTCCGGCCCCCCTCGGGGCGGCGACACCACATCCGCCGCACCCGTGACACGGTCACTGTACGTACCCATCAGGCGCGGACCGGCGGGGTCGGTGGTGCTGCTCTGGCGCACCCCCTTCGGCAACCGCACGGCCGTGGCCTTCACCAGCGACCAGCGACTGCGATCGGTGCTCGGCCCGGCCCAGCCGTGGATCCGGCTCTCGGCGGCGGCGCTGCGCCGGATGGCGGAGCCGCTGGGCGCCCTCCATCTCACCGTCGACCCGGTACTGACCGCCCGCCAGCCGGCCACCTGGGCGGCCGCTCCCGCGCCCGCCGAACCCCTGGGCTCCCGTATCGAACCGGCCCCGCACGCCCCGCACCAGCAGCAGCCGGCGGCCTCGGCGCCCTAGCGGCGGACACCCGGGGAGCCTTGCCACTCAGCCCACCGTAACGCAGCGTGACGCCACAGGTCGTCCCGATCCGGCCCGGTCCCGCCCGGCCGCGTCATTCCGCCGGCTGGACGTCCCCCAGCATCAGCGCCGGGACGTCGCCGCGGCCGGAGAGGTCGCCCGGCGGGATCCCGGGGTGGTGGCGTTCCCCGGTGAAGCGGGCGGCCTGGGCCGAGCCGTCGGCCGGGGTGTCGCCGAGGGACAGACGCGAGACGATGCGGTAGCGGTCGCCGCGGTACACGGAGTGGACGTATTCCACCGGACGGCCGGTGTCGTCCCTGGTCAGGCGTTCGAAGAGCAGCGCCGGGGACAGTACGGGCACGCCGATCAGCCGGGCCTCCTCCTCGTTGGTGACGGTGGGCTCGATGGACTGCACCGCCTCGTGCACCCGGACCCCGTGCCGGTCGCGCAGCACGTCGTAGAAGTCGCCCGACTCCATGTCGGCCGGACTCAGCCCGGGTACGAGGTCGGCCGGGACGTGCAGATACTCGATCGCCATGGGTTCGCCGTCGACCAGCCGCAGCCGCGCGATGTAGGTGATCTCGGCGGCGGGCGAGATCCGCAGTTTGCGGCCCACCCGGGCGCCGGCCTGGACGGTGGTCAGCTCCAGGACGCGGCTGGCCCAGCTGCCCGAGGCCTGCGGCAGCCGGTGCGCGCTCGCGTCGGGCACCAGCTCCTGGGTGATCTTGGCGCGGGCGACGAACATGCCGCGGCCGTGCTCGCGGATCAGCAGCCCGTTGGTGACCAGTTCATCGACGGCGGAGCGCAACGTCGGCCGGGAGACCCCGAGTTGCTCGCACAGGGTGCGCTCGGAGGGGATCGGGTCGCCGGGAGCCGCCGATTCCACCAGCTCCATCAGATGATCGCGGACCCGTTCGCGTTTCAGTGCTGAGCGCGCCGGTTCCCTGTCCATGACGTGTGTCCCTTTCCGCTGCGGTGCTGACCAGTCGAGGGTAGCCATCGGGTGACCAGTACGCCAGTAGCCCCTGCTCACCTCACCAGTGGCGATCCGGCATCCTGTCCTCGTCCACCGCCCCGAACACCTCCCTCATGCCGGAATTTCGCCCAATATCCTTGGGACAAGGGCGTATACGACCGGCGGAACCCGCTACGCGCGGACTCTTGACGCCCCCACTGGTCTATGCCACCTTCTCTCACCAGTACCAGACCAGTTGTGAAGTGGTAAGTTCCGCCGCCCCCTTCGAGGTGACTTCTCCATGAGATCCAGATACGCCCCCGCCGCCGCACTCGCCCTCGCCGCCTGCCTGGCCGGCCTGACCGCCTGCGGCTCGTCCGCCCCCGCCGCCTCCGGCTCGCCCGGCTCCGCGGCCGGCGCCGCCAAGCCCGCCGCACTCACCGTGTGGATCATGCGCGACAGCATGTCCGACGACTTCCTCAGCCGCTTCAAGGCCGACTTCGAGGCCACCCACAAGGGCACCACCCTGGACATCCAGATCCAGGAGTGGGACGGCATCGGCCAGAAGATCACCAGCGCGCTGGCCAGCAAGGACGCACCGGACGTGATGGAGGTGGGCAACACCCAGGTCGCCCAGTACGCGGCCAGCGGCGGGGTGGAGGACCTCAGCGGCAAGGTGACCGACCTCCAGGGGGCCGACTGGATACCGGGGCTGGCCGACCCGGGGAAGATCGACGGCAAGCAGTACGGCATCCCCTGGTACGCCGCCAACCGGGTGGTGATCTACAACAAGGACCTGTTCGCCCGGGCCGGCATCACCGTCCCGCCCAAGACCCGCGCCGAGTGGATCACGGACACCACCAAACTGGACACCGGCGGCGACGACGGCATCTATCTGCCCGGGCAGACGTGGTACGCGCTGGCCGGCTTCATCTGGGACGAGGGCGGCGACCTCGCGGTCAAGGGCGGCGACGGCAGCTGGAAGGGCACGCTGGACACCCCGCAGGCCAAGGCGGGCATGGAGTTCTACAAGCAGCTCCAGGCGCTCGGCCACGGACCCAAGGACTCCGACGAGGCCAAGCCGCTCCAGGCCGATGTGTTCGCCAAGGGCAAGAGCGCGCAGATCATCTCGGTGCCCGGCGGCGCCGACGCGATCATCAAGTCCAACCCGGCGATGAAGGACAAGCTCGGCTTCTTCCCCATCCCCGGCAAGACCGCCGACCGGCCCGGCGCGGTCTTCACCGGCGGCTCCGACCTGGTGATCCCCGAGGCCTCGCGGCACCAGGCGCTCGCCTACGAAGTGGTCAAGGCGCTGGCCGGCCCCAAGTGGCAGACGGACATGGCCAAGGAGATGAGCTACGTCCCCAACCGCACGTCCCTGGCCGGGGCGTTGGCGGGCAACCCGGGTGCCTCGGTGATGGCGGTCGGCGCCGCCAACGGCCATGCCACCCCCAACTCCGCCAACTGGGCGGCCGTCGAGGCCGACAACCCGATCAAGCAGTACATGACGCAGGTGCTGACCGGGGCCGATCCGGACGCCGCGGGGAAGACCGCCTCGGAGCTGATCACCAAGGTGCTCAACACCGCGTCCTGACCCGGCGTCCCAGCCCCACAGCCTGACGCCGTCCGGCACCGCGTCCTGAGATCACCTGCTGAAGCCTCCGGTCCTTCGCCGCCCGATCCGCGCCCGCTCTCCGCCCAATCCCCGCAGGAGTCCGCCGTGCTCACCGCCCCTCCCGCCGCCTCCTCCCGGGCGCCCGCCGCCGGCGCGCCCCCGGGGCCGTCCGCCCGGCGCCCGCGCCCGCGCCGGATCGCCGCCGCGGTCTGGCCGTATCTGCTGATCGCCCCGACCGTGCTGGGCGCGGCGTTCCTGCTGGCCTATCCGCTGGTCCGCAACACCGTGATGTCCTTCCAGCACTTCGGTCTCGGCGAGCTGATCCGGGGCGGCGCGACCTGGGTCGGCTTCGCCAACTACCGCACGGTGCTGAGCGATCCGGAGTTCTGGACGGTGGTGCGGCGCACCCTGTGGTGGACCGCGCTGAATGTGGCGCTGATCATGCTGCTGGGCACGCTGATCGCGCTGATGCTGGCGCGGCTCGGCCGGCGGATGCGGCTGGCCGTGATGAGCGCGCTGGTGCTGACCTGGGCCACCCCGGTGATCGCGGCCACCACCATCTTCCAGTGGCTCTTCCAGTCGCGCTTCGGAGTGGTCAACTGGCTACTGGTGCGGCTGGGTTTCACCTCCTACCGCGACTACACCTGGTTCGCGCACGGCGGTTCCACCTTCGGCATCCTGGTGGCCCTGGTGGTGTGGCAGTCGGTGCCCTTCGCCGCGCTCACCCTCTACGGCGGACTGACCACCGTCCCGGCCGAGTTGTACGAGTCGGCGCGGATCGACGGGGCCGGCGGATGGCAGACCTTCCGGATGGTCACCTTCCCGATGCTGCGCCCGCTGTTCGCGCTGATCACCTCGCTCGAAGTGATCTGGTGCTTCAAGTGCTTCTCCCAGATCTGGGTGATCAGCCAGGGCGGCCCGAACAGCGCGACCACCACGCTGCCGATCTACGCCTTCCAGATCGCCCAGTCGCTGCACAAGTACGACCTCGGGTCGGCGGTGTCCACGCTGACCGTACTGATCCTGCTCGGGGCGCTGGTGTTCAACCTGCGCCGGATGTTCCGCCAGGAGGGCGCGCTGTGACCACCGCGACCGTACGCCCCGCCCCCGCGCCCCGCGCCCGTACCGCTACCCGAAGCAGAAGCAGATCCCTGCGGCGGCTGCCGCTGAACCTGGCGGCGCTGCTGACGGTGGCCGTGACCGCCTTCCCGGTCTACTGGATGCTGATCACGGCGCTGAAGCCGACCTCGGACATCCAGTCCGACCATCCGTCCTTCCTGCCGCTGCACCCGACGCTGGCGCACTTCCGTACCGCCGTGCACGCCGACGGCTTCGCCACCTTCTGGCGCAACAGCCTGACCGTGACGCTCGGCGCGGTACTGATGTCCCTGGTGGTGGCGCTGCTCGCGGCGTTCGCGGTGGGGCGGATGCGCTGGCGCGGCCGGCGGGCCTTCATCCTGCTGGTGTTCACCGCGCAGATGGCGCCCTGGGAGGCGCTGCTGATCCCGGTGTACGTGATCGCGCGGGACGCCGACATGCTCGACAAGCTGTCGACACTCACCCTGATCTACTTCATGACCACCCTGCCGTTCACCGTCGTGACGCTGCGCGGGTTCCTGGCCGCGATCCCGGTGGAGCTGGAGGAGGCGGCCCAGGTGGACGGCTGCACCCGGCCGCAGGCCTTCCGCCGGATCACCTTCCCGCTGCTGGCGCCGGGACTGCTGTCCACCTCGCTGTTCGGCTTCATCACGGCCTGGAACGAGTTCGCGTTCGCCAACACGCTGATCATCACCCGGCAGGACGCGCGCACCCTGCCGGTGTGGCTGTCCTCCTTCAGCAATGTCTTCGGCACCGACTGGGGCGCCACGATGGCCGCCGCCACGCTGTTCATGCTGCCGGTCCTGGTGGTCTTCCTGCTGCTGCAGAAGCGGGTCACCTCCGGGATGACCGCCGGGGCCGTCAAGGGCTGAGCGCCCCGCCGCCCCGGAGCCTCCTCCCCTTCGCCTCCCCCTCCGCCGTCCCCTGTCCGCCGCTCCCCCGGCTTCCTGGAGACCACCGCTGTGATCATTCCGCGTCCCACCCAGCTGACCCGGATCCCCGGCCGGTTCACCTTCGACGAGAGCACGACGGTGCGGGCCGAGGGCGCCGCCCGGCCGGCGGCCGACCTGCTGCGTACGCTGCTGGCGCCCGCCACCGGACTGCCGCTGCGGTCCTCACCGGCCGGGCGGGTGGTGCTCGCCGTCGACCCCGAACTCGGCGGGCTCGGCGCCGAGGGCTACGGCCTCACCGCGAGCCCGGACGCGCTGCTGCTGCGGGCCGCGCGGCCCGAGGGCCTGCTGCGCGGGGTGCAGACCATCCGTCAACTGCTGCCCGTCGAGGCGCTGTCCCCGCGTCCGGTCGCTGGGGTGCCGTGGTGGATACCGGGTGTGCAGATCACCGATGTACCGCGCTTCGGCTGGCGGGGGGCGATGCTCGATGTCGCCCGGCGCTTCCAGCCGGTGTCGTATCTGCGGCGGTTCGTCGACCTGCTGGCGCTGCACAAGCTGAATGTGCTGCATCTGCACCTCACCGACGACCAGGGGTGGCGGATGCCGGTCGCCGCGTATCCGCGGCTGACCGAGGTCGGCGGGGTGCGGGCCCGCTCGATGCTGGGCCGGGCCGGCAGCGGCCGGTTCGACGACGAGCCGCACGCGGGCGCCTACACCAGCGCCGAACTGCGCTCGCTGGTCGCCTACGCCGCCGAGCGCGGGGTCGCGGTGGTGCCGGAGATCGAGATGCCCGGCCATGCCAGGGCCGCGCTGGCGGCCTACCCGGAACTGGGCAACGTCCCCGGGCGGCGGCTCGATGTGTGGACCGAGTGGGGCGTGTGCGAGAACGTCTTCGGGGTCCACGACGAGGTACTGGACTTCTGCCGGACCGTGCTCGGCGAGGTGATGGACGTCTTCCCCTCCCGGTATGTGCATGTCGGCGGGGACGAGTGCCCGGTCACCGAGTGGGAGACCAGTCCGGCGGCGCGGGCGCGGGCCGCCGAGGCCGGACTGGCCGCGCCCAAGGCGCTGCACGGCTGGTTCCTCGGCAGGATCGGGGAGTTCCTGCTCGACGCCGGGCGCACTCCGCTGTGCTGGGCGGACGACTCGGGCGCGCTGCCGCCGGAGTTCACCGTGATGCCGTGGCGGGACGCCGCCCACGGACTGTCCGCGGCCCGCCGCGGCCATCAGCTGGTGATGGCGCCGCACCGCGCCACCTACCTGGACTACCCGCAGTCCGACGACCCGGGCGAACCGCTCGGCCAGGCCGGCGAGGTGGTCGACCTGCGGGCCGTGCACGCGGGCGAGGCGGCGCCGTCCTCCTGGGAACCGGCCGCGGCGGCGCGGGTGCTGGGCACCCAGGCGCAGGTGTGGACCGAGTTCGCCCGCACCCCCGAACAGGTCGAGTACCTCACCTTCCCCCGGCTGTGCGCGCTCGCCGACCGGGCCTGGAACCCGGCGAGCCACTGGGCCACCGATTTCCTCCCCGCTCTCCAGCACCACGAGGCCCGTCTCGCGGCGCTGGGCGTCACCCACCGGGCCGTCGGGCTCGCCCGCCCCGGCCCCCTTCCGCGCACCACCTCTCACTGAAGTCCCCGAAGAACCCCCACTGTTGAAAGGGATCACCGTGTCAGGAAAGTTCCGCGTATCCGCCAGGGTCCGTACCGCGATGGCGGTGTGCACGGCCGCAGGGCTGGCCTGCGCCGCGCTCACCGCGCTGCCCGCGTCCGCGGCGCAGGACTCGCTCAGCGCCCAGTACCGCACAAGCGCGTCCGGGGCCACCGCCGACCAGGTCGAGCCATGGCTGGAGCTCACCAACACCGGCAGCACATCGGTGCCGTTGAGCCATGTCACCGTGCGCTACTACTTCAAGTCCGACGGACCCTCGGTCGGTTACAAGTTCGCCTGCTCCTGGGCGGTCAAGGGCTGCGCCAACATCACCGGCACCTTCGGCACCCTGACCAGCCCCACCGCGACCGCGGACCGCTATCTGGAGATCGGCTTCACCGCGGGGGCAGGCTCGCTCACCCCGGGGCAGAACACCGGTGACATGCAGCTGCGGTTCTACCGCGCCGACTGGCAGACGATCACCCAGTCCGACGACTACTCCTTCAGCGGCGCCCAGACCTCGTACGCCAACTGGTCGAAGGTGACCGTGCAGGACAACGGTTCGCTGGTCTGGGGCACCCCGCCGGCCGGCAACACCCCGACGCCCCCGCCCACCAGTCCGCCCACCACGCCGCCGACGGGGGGCGGTGGCACCGACCCCAACGCCCCCGCGCTGTTCGACGACTTCAGCTACAGCACCAGCTCGGACGCGGCCATCCAGCAGCACGGCTGGACGGTCAAGTCCGGGCAGGGCGGGCCGGGTGTGGCCGGGGCCACCTGGTCGCCGCAGGACCTCACCTTCGTCGCCGACGGCTCGGGCAAGGTGATGAACCTGAAGCTCACCACCGACGGCACCGCGGCCGGCACCCGCGAGACCGAGATCCAGACCACCGCGCAGAAGTTCAAGAACGGCACCTACGCGGCCCGGGTCAAGTTCAACGACACCCCGACCGGCGGCCCCGACGGCGACCACGTCAACCAGACCTTCTTCAACTTCACGCCGCTGAACGCCCCGATGGACCCCAACTACAGCGAGCAGGACTTCGAGTACCTGCCCAACGGCGGCTGGGGCGAGACGCAGAACATCATGTACGAGACGTCCTGGGAGACGTACAACCCGGACCCGTGGAACGCGGTCAACACCCACGGCCAGCAGTACGAGAGCCTGGACGGCTGGCACAATCTGCAGATCACCATCGACAACACCAGCATCACGTATTACATCGACGGCCAGGTGGTGGCCACCCACGGCGAGCCCTACCTGCCCGAGGGCGGCCAGTTCATCGACTTCAACCACTGGCTGATCGACCTGGCCGGCCAGACCGGCAGCACCCCCCGCTCGTACAACGAGCAGGTCGACTACGTGTACTTCGTCAAGGACCAGGTGCTGAGCCCGGCGCAGGTCCAGTCCGCGGTGTCCGGTCTGCGGACGGCCGGCACGGCCTTCAAGGACACCGTTCCGTCGAGCTGACCCCGGCTTTCCCGGCGGCCGTCCGCGCTCCCGCGCTCCGCGAGGGAGCGCGGGCGGCCTGGCCCCGGCCCGTCCCGTCCCGCCCCCCGGATTTTCTGTTATCCGCAGGTCGTGGCACCGTCTCCTGTTCGAGGGCAGAGAACGGATACGAGATGGGGCTGTGATGCGCGCAGGCGATCGGGTCGGTCCGGACCCCGGGATGGTGGTCGCGGCTCGGGCAGGAGACCAGCGGGCGCTGGACCTGCTGGTCGCGGAGTGTCTCCCGCTGGTCTACAACATCGTCGGCCGTGCGCTGGACGGGCACGACGATGTGGACGACGTGGTGCAGGAGACGCTGCTGCGGGTGGTGCGCGGGCTCGGTGAGCTGCGCGACCCGGCGGCCTTCCGCTCCTGGCTGGTGGCGATCGCGGTACGGCAGGTACGGGACCGCGAGCAGGCCCGCAAGGCGTCCTGGCACCAGCAGACGGCGCTGGACGCGGCCGAGCTGATACCCGACCCGGCCTCCGACTTCGCCTCGGTGACGATCCTGCGGCTGGGTCTGACCGACCAGCGCCGGGAGATCGCCGAGGCCACCCGCTGGCTCGAACCCGACGACCGGACGCTGCTGGCACTGTGGTGGCTGGAGGAGACCGGCGACATCGGCCGCTCCGAACTGGCCGGCGCGCTCGGGCTGAGCCGGCAGCACGCTGCGGTGAAGGTCCAGCGGATGAAGGAGCAGCTGGAGACCTCCAGGACCGTGGTGCGGGCGCTGGGCGCCGCCGAGAGCTGCGAGGAACTGCACCAGCTGGCCGGCGGCTGGGACGGCGTGCCCAGTCCGCTGTGGCGCAAGCGCTTCGCCCGCCATGTGCGCAACTGCGAGACCTGCGGCCGGGTCGGCGGTGTGCTGATGCCGATGAGCCGCCTGCTCAGCGGGCTGCCGCTGCTGCCGGTACCGATCGGCATGCCCTTCGCCGCACCCCACCTGGGCCTGGGCCCGATGCCCGCGCACTCCGCGGCGCCCCCCGTACCCTCCTCCCAGGCCGCCCCCCCAGCGGCCCCGCGCACCGCTCCGCACCCCCACCCCCCGGTGCGGAGCGGTGCGCGACGAGGGGCCCATGGCGCGCGCCGGGCCAGGCCCCGGCTGCCGCACGGCCCGTTCGGGGTGCCGGCCGCCGCGATGGGCGCCGTCGCCGCGGTCGCGGCCGGCACACTGCTGGCCGTCCACCTGGCGGCCGGCGGGCCGGCGCCCGCGGCGCATGCCGCGAGCGCGGCCACCACCCGGCCGTCCGCGACCCTCCAGGTCACCACGACTCCCCCGACGACGCCTTCGAAGTCGCCGGCGGCCAAGCGCACCACGAAGCCGCCGACCCGGAAGCCCACTCCCAGGCCCAGCACGCACGCCCCCACCAGGACTCCGGTGGCCCCGCCGCCGGCGCCCCCCGCGCCGCCGGTGTCCTCGGTCCGCAAGGGCGTCGGCGTCTGGTCGTTCAACGGTGTGAACACCGCGCTGGCCAAGTCCGGCGCCGGCTGGTACTTCACCTGGTCCGCCAGCCACTCGGGGATCAGCGGCCCCGGCTTCGTGCCGATGATCTGGGGCGCCAAGAGCGTGGACGCCGCCACGCTGGCGCAGGCCAAGCAGGCCGGTCCGTATCTGCTGGGCTTCAACGAGCCCGACATGGCGCAGCAGTCCAATATGACGGTGGATCAGGCGCTGTCGCTGTGGCCGAAGCTGATGGACACCGGCCAGGTGCTCGGCAGCCCGGCGGTGGCCTACGGGGGCGACACCGCCGGCGGCTGGCTGGACCGCTTCATGTCCGGGGCGAAGACGAAGGGCTACCGCGTCGACTTCATCGCCCTGCACTGGTACGGCGGCGACTTCACCACGCCGGACGCGGTCGCGCAGCTGAAGTCCTATCTCCAGGCGGTCTGGAACCGCTATCACAAGCCGATCTGGCTCACCGAGTTCGCGCTGATCGACTTCTCCAACGGCACCCGCTTCCCGACCGACCAGCAGCAGGCCGCCTTCGTCACCTCCGCCACCAAGATGCTGGACGGCCTGTCCTGGCTCCAGCGCTACGCCTGGTTCGGACTGCCGGCCGACGACGCCAATCCGAGCAGCGGGCTGTTCCACAGCGGGCCGGTCGAGACCGACGCCGGGCGGGCCTTCGAAGCGGCGCGCTGAGCGGGCTCAGCCGGCCTCGAACCGCACGTCACGGACCCGCGCGGCCGGATCGGAGGCGGCGAGCAGCCGGGCGCCCTCCTCGGCGAGGGCGTCCCGGTCGGCGGCCTTCAGCTCGGCGAAGGGGGCGACGACCACCGCGGCCGTCCCCTTCGCCCGGTCGAACCGCCAGGTGCCGCCGACGAAGCCGTCGATGAGGACGGTGCCGCGCACCAGCCCGTTCACGGTGATCACCCGTGTCTTCGGCGCGTCGCCGAGGATGCGGGTGCGGTCGGCGTGCGACAGGACGAGATTGTCGAACTCGGCGACGAAGCGGGGGCTCACCTCGGTCGCCGGGTCGGTGAGCGGCGCGTCCGGCAGGTCATGGAGCACCCGGCCGTCCTCGGCGGTGTACGTCAGGAGGTCCAGGTCGCGGAAGACGCTCCTGAGGCCGGTCAGGCCGCACCACTTCTGCATGTCGGCGGGTGTCGCGGGCCCGTACGCGGCCAGATAGCGGCGGACCAGGCCGGCCGGGTCGGCGTCCGCGGCGAGCGGCGCGCCGAGCCAGTCGTCGAGCGGGGCGTAGCGCGGGACGCCGCCGACGCCCCACACCCCGCGCGGCGGCAGCTGGACCAGCGGCGTCCACGCGCGCAGCGCGACGACCAGGGACTCCGGGTCGGCGCGGGGAAAGCGCTCGCCCAGTACGGCCCTCAACTCCCCTGGGCCGAGGGGTGATTCGCCGAGCGCCTGCCGTCCGTGCGCGACCAGCGCGTCCCGGTCCACGCCGGTGATCCCGGCCGCGAAGCGGGAGGAGCGCAGATCCCGCTCGAACTTCGGCTGGAGCCAGGTGCGCAGCCGCAGCGCGTCCGCGGCCGTCACCAGGTGCACGGTGTTGCGCATCAGCACGAGCCGCACCAGCCGCCGCCGGGTGAGCAGTTGGCCGAGGTGGTCGAAGTCGAAGCGCGCCAGGCGCGTCCACAGTCCCGGGTAGGGGGTGGTGGGGACCTGCGTCTGGAGGCCTATCAGGTGGGCGACGGCCTCCTCGGCGCCCATGTCGGCCCGCTTCAGTAGGAGTTGGCGGTCGAGCAGGGTGCGGTTGAGGGTGCGGCGGTCGAGGACGGTGGCGGGCATGGGCTCACCGTAGAGGCGACTGCGGACAATTCCGGTCAGCGGGCGGCGGGGTCCGCGCAGGCCCGCCGGGGCGGGCGGCGGGCGCCCCGGCCGGGTGTCACGCCGCCGGGTAGCCCGCCCGGCGGGTTGCCGGGTGCGGGGCGTCGTGGTGGATCGGGGTGTGCGCGCCGGTCAGCGGCCGGCCGCTGCCGCCGTTGCGGAAGGCGACGATCTCCGCGGCGATGGACAGCGCGGTCTCCTCCGGGGTGCGCGCGCCGAGGTCCAGTCCGATCGGCGAGTGCAGCCGTGCCAGGTCGAGTTCGGTCACCCCCGTCTCCCGCAAGCCGTCGAGCCGTCGCAGATGGGTGCGGCGCGAACCCATCGCGCCGACATAGCCGACGGGCAGCCGCAGCGCCCTTTCCAGCAGCGGGATGTCGAACTTCGGGTCGTGGGTGAGCACGCAGACCGCGGTACGGGCGTCCACCCGGCGGGCGCTGGTCTCGGCGTCGAGATAGCGGTGCGGCCAGTCGGCGACCACCTCGTCGGCGTCGGGGAAGCGCTGCCGGGTGGCGAACACCGGCCGCGCGTCGCAGATCGTCACCCGGTAGCCGAGGAAGCGGCCGGCCCGGGCCAGCGCGGCGGCGAAGTCGATGGCGCCGAACACCAGCAGCCGGGGCGGCGCCAGGCTCGATTCGACCAGCAGGGTGATCGGCCGGCCGCAGCGGCTGCCGTCGGCGCCGATCACCACCGTGCCGGTGCGGCCGGCCGAGAGCAGTGCGAGCGCCTCACCGGCCGCGTAGCGGTCCCGCTCCGGGTCGCCGAGCGATCCGGACCGGCTGCCGTCCCCGCGCACCAGCAGGGCCAGGCCCAGCAGCTCGGCCGGGCCCTCGACGACCCGGGCCAGCGCGGCCGGCCGGGCCGCGGCGGCGGCGGCCAGCGCGCCGACCAGTTCGGGGCGGGCGGCGGGCTCGACCCGCTGGATGAGGATGTCGATCTCGCCGCCGCAGGTCAGGCCGACCGCGAAGGCGTCCTCGTCCGAGTAGCCGAAGCGTTCCAGCGACGCCTGCGGGCCCCCCGCCAGCGCCTCCTGGCACAGCTCGTAGACCGCGCCCTCGACACACCCGCCGGACACGCTCCCGATCACGGTGCCGTCGCCGTCCACGGCGAGCGCGGCCCCCGGCTGCCGCGGCGCGCTGCCCCCGGTGGCGACCACGGTCGCCACCGCGAACGGCCGGCCGCGTTCGCACCAGCCGACCAGCTCTTCGGCGATGTCCAGCATGGTGGTCAACTCCCCTCGGGTCGGGTCTCCTCGGCGCCGGGTCCGGGCGGACGGCCCGCGGTCACGTTCCGGTCAGGTGTTCCGGCCGGACCGGGGTCCTGGCGAGTTCCAGCCCGGTGGCCTGCCGGATGGCGGCGAGCACGGCCGGCGTGGACGACAGGGTCGGGGCCTCGCCGACGCCCCGCAGCCCGTACGGGGCCCGGGTGTCGGCGAGTTCGAGGATGTCGACCGGGATGGTCGGCGTGTCGAGGATGGTCGGGATGAGGTAGTCGGTGAAGGAGGGGTTTCGGACTTTCGCGGTCCTCGGATCGATGACGATCTCCTCCATCACCGCCACGCCGAGGCCCTGGACGGTGCCGCCCTGGATCTGGCCGACGACCGACAGCGGGTTGAGCGCCTTGCCCACGTCCTGGGCGCAGGCGAGTTCGACCACTTTGACCAGGCCGAGTTCGGTGTCGACCTCGACCACCGCGCGGTGGGCGGCGAAGGAGTACTGCACATGGCCGTGGCCCTGGCCGGTGCGCAGGTCGAACGGCTGGGTCGGCCGGTGCCGGAACTCCAGCTCCAGGTCGACGCTCTCGCCCTCCAGCACGTCCGCGAGATCGGCCAGCGCCTCGCCGCCGTCGGTGACGACCTTGCCGTCCTCCAGCAGGAGTTCGGCGGTGGCCCACGCCGGGTGGTGGCTGCCGAACTTGCCGCGGCCGATGTCCAGCACCTTCTCCCGTACCGCCTCGCAGGTGTTCTTCACCGCGCCGCCGGTCATGTACGTCTGCCGGGAGGCGGAGGTGGAGCCGGCCGAGCCGACCCGGGTGTCGGCGGGCTGGATGGTGACCTGGGTGACGCCGAGTTCGGAGCGGGCGATCTGGGCGTGCACGGTGACGCCGCCCTGGCCGACCTCGGCCATCGCGGTGTGCACGGTGGCCACCGGCTCGCCGTTGATGACCTCGATCCGCACCCGGGCGGTGGAGTAGTCGTCGAACCCCTCGGAGAAACCGACGTTCTTGATGCCGACCGCGTAGCCCACCCCGCGGACCACGCCCTCGCCGTGCGTGGTGTTGGACAGGCCGCCGGGCAGCGCCCGTACGTCGGCGCCCTCGGTGGTCTCCCACTGCCGTGCGGGCGGCAGCGGGAGGGACTTGACCCGGCGCAGCAGTTCGGCGACCGGCGCGGGCGAGTCCACCGGCTGGCCGGTCGGCATGATCGTGCCCTGCTCCATGGCGTTGCGCTGCCGGAACTCCACCGGGTCCAGGCCGAGTCGGGCGGCGAGCTTGTCCATCTGGGCCTCGTAGGCGAAGCAGGCCTGGACCGCGCCGAAGCCGCGCATCGCGCCGCAGGGCGGGTTGTTGGTGTAGAGGGCGACGGCTTCGATGTCCACGTCGTCGATGACGTAGGGGCCGGCCGACAGCGAGGCGGCGTTGCCGACCACGGCCGGCGAGGAGGAGGCGTAGGCGCCGCCGTCCAGCACGATCCGGCAGCGCATATGGGTGAGCTTGCCGTCGCGGGTGGCGCCGTGCTCATACCAGAGCTTGGCGGGGTGGCGGTGCACATGGCCGAAGAAGGACTCGAAGCGGTTGTAGACGATCTTGACCGGCTTGCCGGTGCGCAGGGCCAGCAGGCAGCCGTGGATCTGCATCGACAGGTCCTCACGGCCGCCGAAGGCGCCGCCGACGCCGGACAGCGTCATCCGGACCTTGCTCTCCGGCAGGCCGAGCACCGGGGCGATCTGCCGCAGGTCGGAGTGCAGCCACTGGGTGGCCACGTACAGGTCGACGCCGCCGTCCTCGGCCGGCACCGCGAGCCCGGACTCGGGGCCGAGGAACGCCTGGTCCTGCATACCGAAGACATAGCTGCCGCTGACGACGACATCGGCCCGCCGGGCGGCCTCGTCGGCGTTCCCGCGCACCACCGGCTGCCGGTGCACGATGTTGGGGTGCGGGACATGGCCGATGTGGTGGTCGTCGCGGTCCTCGTGCACCAGCGCCGCGCCCGGCCCGGTGGCGGACGCCTCGTCGGTGACGACGGGCAGCTCTTCGTACACGATCCGGATCTTCGCGGCGGCCCGGCGCGCGGTCTCCGGGTGGTCGGCGGCCACCAGGGCGACCGGCTCGCCGTGGTGGCGGACCTTGCCGTGGGCCAGCACGGGCGTGTCGCGGATCTCCAGGCCGTAGTGCCTGACCTCGGTCGGCAGGTCGTCGTAGGTCAGCACCGCGTACACCCCGGGGACGGCCAGCGCCTCGGCGGTGTCGACGGACAGGATCCTGGCGTGCGCGACGGTGCTGCGCAGGGTGTGGCCCCACAGCATGTCCTCGTGCCACAGGTCGGAGGAGTAGGCGAATTCGCCGGTGACCTTGAGGATGCCGTCGGGGCGGAGCGTGGACTCGCCGATGCCGCCCTTGGTGACCGAGCCCTGGGTGAGGCCGGCGGGGACGCGGCCGGGAAGGCGGCCGGAGACAGGCCCGGGAGCGGCGGCGGCGCCGGACCCCTCGCTCATGGCGGTCATGGCGCTCACACCGCCTGGCGCGTGCGGGCGGCGGCCAGGCGCACCGCGTCGAGGATCTTCTCGTAGCCGGTGCAGCGGCACAGATTGCCCGACAGCGCCTCGCGGATGTCGCCGTCGGAGGGATCGGGGTGGCGCTCCAGCAACTCGTCGGCGGTGACCAGCAGTCCGGGGGTGCAGAAGCCGCACTGCACGGCGCCGGCGTCCACGAACGCCTGCTGGATCGGGGCGAGTTCGCCGCCCGGGCCGGCCAGGCCCTCCACGGTGTCGACCGCGCGGCCTTCGGCCTGGCCTGCGGCCACCAGGCAGGAGCAGACCGGCACCCCGTCCAGCCGGACCGTGCAGGAGCCGCATTAACCCTGCTCGCAGGCGTTCTTGGAGCCGGGCAGGCCGAGCCGCTCGCGCAGGACGTACAGCAGGCTCTCGCCCTCCCAGACGTCGTCCGCGTGCTGCGGGCGGCCGTTGACGGTGAAGGTCACGCGCATGACTCGCTCCTCTCTTCTCCGCGGTACTCCCGCCAGGTCCAGTCCAGGGTGCGGCGGGCCAGCACGCCCAAGGCGTGCCTGCGGTAGGCCGCGGTGCCGCGCACGTCGTCGATCGGGTTGGCGGCGGCGGCCACCAGGGTGGCGAACTGCCGTGCCACCGGGGCGGGTACGGCGCCGCGGCTGTCCCACAGTCCCTCCTCGTCGAGCGCGGCGGCCAGGAACTCCTCGGCCGCCTTCGCCCGGATCGGAGTCGGCGCGGCCGAGCCGATGCCGGTACGGACGGTCCGGGTGTCCGGGTGCAGCGCGACACCGAGGGCGCACACCGCGATCACCATGGCGTTGCGGGTCCCGACCTTGGAGAACTGCTGCGGCCCGGTCGCCTTCTTCAGGCGCACCGCCCGGATCAGCTCGTCGGGCGCCAGCGCGTTGCGCTTCACGCCGAGGTAGAAGTCGTCGACCGGGATCAGCCGGGTGCCGCGTACCGACACCGCCTCGACCTCGCCGCCGCCGGCCAGCAGCGCCGGGTGGGCGTCCCCGGCCGGGGAGGCGGTGCCGAGATTGCCGCCGACGCCGCCGCGGTTGCGGATCTGCGGGGAGGCGACCGTGTGGGCGGCCAGCGCGAGACCCGGCAGTTCGGCGCGCAGGGACTCCATGATCCGGCTGTAGGGGACGCAGGCGCCCAGCCGTACGGTGTCCGCGCCGACCTCCCACTCCTGGAGTTCGCCGATCCGGTTCAGGTCCAGCAGATACTCCGGCCTGCGGTGGTCGAAATTGATCTCGACCATCACATCCGTGCCGCCCGCGATGGGCACGGCCCCGGGGTGCGCGGCCTTCGCGGCCAGCGCTTCCTCCCAGTCGGCGGGGCGCAGGAAGTCCATGGATGTCCCTCCTCGGATCCCGCTCTCGCGGGCGCTGCCGGGTGTCCTCATCTTGAGCAACGCACACGGCACCCGACCAGTACACGGCAGCGCACCCGTTCGGGTGCAGTCACCGAAACCATGAAGGGTTCGGCCGGCCGGCAGGCAGGTCTTGTAGATTCCTCCGAAAAGGCCGGTTCGGAAACCTGTCGGCATCCGGCCGGCAACACCGTTGGAACGGCTTCCCCGTCACCCTGGGTGCTCACGGACTGCTCACGACAAGGCGACGACGATGCGGCTGCGCGCACTGCTGGACACCGAAGCTCTCGGGCTGCGCCTGCTCGGCGGCCGCCAGGAGCTGGACCGTACGGTACGCGGGGTCATGACCACGGATCTGCGGGACCCGAGCCGCTATCTCACCGGCGGCGAACTGGTGCTCACCGGGCTCGCCTGGCGGCACGGCCCGGCCGACTCCGAGCCCTTCGTACGGATCCTGGCCGGCGCCGGGGTGGCGGCCCTGGCGGCCGGCGAGGCGGGCCTGCCCTCCGTCCCGGCCGATCTGGTGGAGGCCTGCGCCCGCCACCGGCTGCCGCTGTTCGCGGTGGACGAGCGGGTGGCCTTCGCGGCCATCACCGAGTACGTCGTCCGGCAGGTGTCCGCCGAACGGGCCGGCGACCTGGCGGCGGTCGTCGAACGGCACCGGCGGCTGATGTCGTCCGGCCCGCCCGGCGGCGGCCCGGACGCGGTGCTCGACCTGCTCGGCAGCGACCTGGACCTGCGCGCGTGGGTGCTGTCCGCCACCGGGCGGGAGATCAGCGGCTCGGACCGCCCGCTGCCCGCCGCGCTGCGCGCCGAGCTGGCCGGCGCCGCGCAGGCGGCGGCCCGCACCGCCCGCCCGGCACCGCACCGGGTGGCCGTGCAGGGCGGCCGTACGTTCTCGCTCTTCCCGGTCCGCGCGGGCTCCGGGGCGCCGGACGTACGGGCGACGGTGCTGTCGGACTGGTTCCTGGCGGTGGCGGCGGACGCCGGCGAGTGGCCGCCGGAGCGGCTGGACCTGCTGCACGGGGTGGCGCAGCTGGTGGCGGTCGAACGCGACCGGCGCGACGCGGCCCGGGCGGTGCGGCGGCGGCTGGCCGCCGAGGTCTTCGAGCTGGTGGCGGGCGGCGCCCCGCCGGCCGAGATCGGCGCCCGGCTGCGGGCGGCGGCCCCGGTCCTGGTGCCGGGCGCGGCCGAGGTCCCGCGGTGGCAGATCGTGGTCGCCCGGGTGGAATGGGCGGGCGGCGAGGTGCCCTCGGGCCCGGTGGCGCAGTCCCTGCTGGAGGAGGCGCTGCCCGACCCGGCCGAGTCGGGCCCCGGCGCGGGCGACCGGATCGCGGTCGCGCACGCGGACGACAAGGCGATGGCGCTGGTGCCGCTGCCGCGCCGGCCGGCTTCCGGCCGGGCGGGCGCACCGCCGGCGGCGGGCGGCGAGCCGGGCGGCGGCGCGGCGGCCCCGTACGCGGTCCCCGCCGCCGACGAGGACGACGGGGACGGCGGTCCGCTGCCGCTGGCCGCCGGACGGCTGCTGGAGGCGCTGCGCGGGCCGATGTCGCGCGGGCTCGGCGAGGACGGACGGCTGACCGTCGGCCTCAGCGCGGCCGTCCACGCGCCGGAGGCACTGCGCGGCGCCCTGGAGGAGGCCCGGCACGCCCGCAGGGTGGCGGCGGCCAGACCCGGCCGGGTGTGTGTGGCCGGGCACGAGGAACTGGCCTCGCACGTCCTGCTGCTGCCCTTCGTGCCCGACGACGTCCGCCGCGCCTTCACCGCCCGGCTGCTCGATCCGCTGCGGGCCTACGACCGGCGGCACCGCGCCGAGCTGATCGCGACGCTGGAGGCGTTCCTGGAGTGCGACGGGTCCTGGACCCGGTGCGCGACGCGGCTGCACTTGCACGTCAACACGCTGCGGTACCGCGTCGGGCGGATCGAGCAGCTCACCGGACGGGACCTGGCCCGCCTGGAGGACAAGCTGGACTTCTTCCTCGCGCTGCGGATGAGTTGACGCCCGGAGGCTTCTCACGGGTCTGCCGGGCCCGTCAAGGGCGGGGCATTCGTGATCCCTTTCACAAGAAGTGATCTCCGACCCCTTGGCGCGGGCCCCCTCCGCGTGCTGGACTTCCGCCACTGGCGGTCAACTGGCGGACATCTCTCGGACAACTGCGCGGCCGGCCGCCGGTGGGGTACTTGCTGGGGTATTTGCTCACACTGGCTCGATGACGCGCTTGGGGGAGAGGCTGTGGCGGACACCGCCCTGTCGGAATCTGTGGTCGGGGTACCGGACGTCTGGCGGCTGCGGGCACGCGGCTGCTGGTCCGAGGCGGCGGCGCTGCTCGCCCCCTTCTGCGAGGACGACGCGGGGGCGGCGCTGAGCAGAGCGACGCTGCTGGTCGAGGGATGCTTCTACCAGCTCGACGGCTGGGCGGAGGCGGAGGACGCGCTGCGCCTGGCCGAGGCGCTGGCCGGCACCGACGAGGAGCGCGGCGGGGCGGCCTCCGAGCGGGGCTTCCTTGCCTACGGGGCGACCCTGCATTCGGTACGGGACCGGGCCGACGAGGCGCGGTCCGCCTACGGGCGCAGCGCGGCCCTACTGTCCCCCGGGTCCCCCGGGCGCCCGCTGCTGGACTTCCGGCGCGGTCTGGTCGCCGAGAACATCGCCGTCAATCCGGCCGCCGCCCGCGCCGCCTTCCGCCGCGCGCACGCCGGCGCGGTCGCCCACGGCGACACGTTCCTCACCTCCTTCACCTGGCGCCACCTGGCCGGCCTGGCCGCCGCCGAGGGCGACCTGGCCGAAGCGCGCCACGGCTTCGCCGAATCCCTGCGCATCCGGGTCTCCCTGGGCCACCTCGTCGGCACCGCCCCGGCGATGCTCTCCCTCGCCGAGGTCGAGCCCGACGACATCGCCGAACGCCTCCACGCCGAGGCCGCCCGCCTCTACGAACTCCTCAACGGCATCCCGGCCTGGCTGGCCCCGGCCTTCACGGCCTAGCCGAGGCCCCTCGGGGCGGGGCGGGGCGCCCCCCATGTCCGCCCCTCCCGGGCGGCGCGGACTACTTGGGTAGCCCCCGAACCCGGCGGGCAAACACCCCGCCGGGGGCACCCCGGCGGGGTGCCCCCGCCCCTTACGGCACAGCCCCGCAGGGCCACGCCCGGAGGGACCTCCGGGCACGGACCACCCCCTCTTGTCCGCGCCCTCCGGAGCACCCCGGAGACCCTCCGGCGCGGACGGCTCCGGGGCACACCGGGCCCGAAGGGCGAACACCCCCCAAGGGGGCACCCCGGCCCGGCCGGCCCCGACCCTCGCCGCCCCCTCCCGGGCACCCCGGAACACCCCCAGCGCGGACGGCTCCGGGACACCCGAGCCCGGAGGGCGAACGCCCCGCCAGGGAACACCTCGGCCCGGCCGGCCCCGGCCCCCGCCCCCTCCTGTCCGCGCCCTCCCGGGCACCCCGGAACACCCCCAGCGCGGACGGCTCCGGGACACCCGAGCCCGGAGGGCGAACGCCCCGCCAGGGAACACCTCGGCCCGGCCGCCCCCGACCCTCGCCGCCCTCCTGTCCGCGCCCTCCGGGGCACCCCGGAAATCCTCCGGCGCGGACGGCTCAGGGGCACCCCGAGCCCGGAGGGCGAACGCCCCGCCGGAGGCGGAACCATCGGGCGGGGGCCCGGAGGTCCGCTAACCCCAGGTGGAACCGGAGAAGTGCTCCCGGGCCAGGGACTCCACCGTCAGGATGTCGCCGGCGATCAGGGCCTCCAGCAGCACGCTGTGCTCGGTCGCGTCGGCGAGGAGGGCGGCGGGGCGGGTCGGGGAATGGGAGCCGGGGTGGGGGGCGGGCAGGGGGAACTGGGCGCGGCGGTGGAGTTCGTCGGCGACCGAGACCAGCTGGAGGTTGCCGGAGAACTCCAGCAGCGCGCGGTGGAAGGCCCGGTCCGACTCCGCGTAGGCGGCCCGGTCGCCGAGCGCCGCCGCCGCGACCGTCGCCGCCGCCAGCGGCCGCAGCGCCTCCCAGCGGCCGGGGGCCACGCTGCGGGCCAGCGCCAGCACCACCGGGACCTCCAGCAGCGCCCGTACCGCCGCCAGCTCGGCGAGATCACGGGCGGTGCGCTCGGCGATCCGGAACCCGCGGTTCAGCAGCACCTCGACAGCCCCCTCCCGCGCCAGCAGCTGCATCGCCTCGCGTACCGGCGTGGCCGACACCCCGTAGCGGGCGGCCAGCGCGGGCGCGGAGTGCACCGACCCGGGCGTGAGCTCCCCGCCGACGATCTCGGCGCGCAACGCGGCGAGCACCTGGTCACGTACCGAGAGCCGCTCCGGCATCCGCCGGACGGGAAAATCGGCCCCGGCACCCTCGGCGCCCGCCGTGGGCTCGCGCGGGTCTGGCACCCGGGTGCGCACGGCTCGGTCCACCGGGTCCCTTCCTGTCGGCTGTCAACCGGCTGGACACCGGATGCGCGGTCGCGCCGACCATCACCCGGCCGACGCGGTGCCGTCAGGTTAACCCGCGCGCGCCACGCCGTGAGGAAGGTGACCCTTACCACACCGGCGGTCACCTCTCCCGGACGTGCCGGGCGATCCCGCGGCCCGGGGCGGTTGAAGCCGACGGGCCGTCATATACCCTCACCGCAAGGGGCTGTTCAGCCAGAAATGGCCGCACCGACCGCCCCTTCCCCACCATCAGCCCCCGCAGGGCCCGTTCGGGCCGTCCGCGGGCGCGCAATACGGACCGGATCGACCACCGGGCGTATGCGCGGTGGGCGGTCACGCTACGATTCCGGTCAACTCAGCTGTTCTGGCACGAGAGTTCGAGCACCTGACGCCAAACGCGTGCTCTTGCGCCATAACGTCTGCACGTATCCGCGCTCTTCGCAATGATGTCGGTCGTAAGCAGATCCCGCGACCCGAGCGCGACGGAAGCGACACGAGGATTCGCACATGAGACTTACCGACATTTCGCTGAACTGGATGATTTCGGGCGCCGTCGGCCTGGTCGTCCTGGCTGCCTGCGTCGTCGTCCTCCGCAACCGCCGCACGGCCGGCGCGGACGCACAGGGGGATTCGTGGGAGCGCAGTGAGGAACGGCGGCGGCGCAAGGAGGCCTTCTACGGAAGCGCGTCCTATGTGCTGCTGTTCTGCTGCGCCGCGGTCGCCGCCGCGCTTTCCTTCCACGGCCTGGTCGGATTCGGCCAGCAGAACCTCGGGCTGACCAACGGCTGGGAATACCTCGTGCCGTTCGGCCTGGACGGCGCCGCGATGTTCTGCTCGGTGCTGGCGGTCCGCGAGGCCAGCCACGGTGACGCGGCCCTCGGCTCGCGCATGCTGGTGTGGCTGTTCGCCGGCGCCGCGGCCTGGTTCAACTGGGTGCACGCCCCGCGCGGCATCGAGCACGCCGGCGCGCCGCAGTTCTTCGCCGGCATGTCGCTGTCCGCCGCGGTGCTCTTCGACCGCGCGCTGAAGCAGACCCGCCGGGCCGCGCTGCGCGAACAGGGCCTGGTGCCGCGTCCGCTGCCGCAGATCCGGATGGTGCGCTGGCTGCGGGCGCCGCGCGAGACGTACGGCGCCTGGTCGCTGATGCTGCTGGAGAACGTACGGTCGCTGGACGAGGCGGTCGAGGAGGTCCGCGAGGACAAGCGGCAGCGCGAGCAGCACGCGCTGCGCCGCCGTGACCACGACCGCCTGGAGCGGGCCCGGATCAAGGCCTTCAACCGCCAGCACCGCCCCTGGCCGCGCGGCCCCCGCGGCGGCCGTCAGGTGGAACTGCCCTCGGCGGGCGCCACCGGCGGTCAGGCCGTATCGGAGCCTGCCATAGGAGCTTCGGCGGAGCCCCCGGCCGGCGAACTCCCGGTACGGGCCCGCCCGGCCCTCCAGCCGGTACGTGAGGAGGGGCAGCCCGTCCACTCGTCCGACCAGTCCGCCGTGTCGTCCGCGACCGCGCAGGAGACGGCCAGGTCGGCCTTCACCGTGGACCTGACCGCCGAGGACGACACCTTGACGCTGCCCCGGCTCGACTCGCTGGAGCGCAAACTGTCCGACCTGGAGCGGCAGTTCGGCTGATTTCCGCCGTGCGGGGCCGGGCCGGGCGACCCGGGACCGGCCCCGCACCGGGAAGCGGGACTTCGACAGCGGTGTGGCCCCGGGAGGGCGAACTCTCCCGGGGCCACACCGCTTTCGTGCTCGCCGCGGCACGCTCAGGCCGCCTCCTCGGCGTCCAGCTCGAACCACACCACCTTGCCGCCCTCCTGCGCCTGCGCGCCCCAGGCGTCGGCGAGCGCCTCGACCAGGATCAACCCGCGCCCGGAGGTGCCGTGTTCACCGGTGGCCAGCGCCCGCGAGACCGCGCCGGGCTCCGGAGCCCTGGGCCGCCGCGCGAGCGAGTCGCGCACCTCGACCCGCAGCCGGTGCGCGGGCCCCGATGTCAGGGTGGCGGTCAGCACGGCGCCGCCGGCGGTGTGCTGGAGTGCGTTGGTGAGGAGTTCGGTGGCGAGCAGCTCCGCCGTGTCCGACAGCGCCGGCACTCCCCAACTCCTCAGATGGTCGCGTAGCAGTCCGCGTGTCTCGGACACGGCGGGAAGGTCGGCCCGCCGTACCGCGTGCCGTAACCGATGCCCCGTGATATCCGTCTGCTTCCCCCGATCCGGTCTGCGCTTTTTCCTCCGTCGATAGGCATGCCCACCTCGTATGCGTCCAGTCATGCCGACCCGAAGTCACTGGCTGGTTCGGACCAACTCCTCAGTCAGAGAGTTGATACGTCCGATGTATTGCTGATCGAAGTCTTGACACGCCCGGTAACGGCGTCCACTCTGTGGCGCACTCATCCCATGTGTTTCTTGGATGTTGCGCCGCCAGTGTCGTATGTCCCGTTGCCTCGGGAGGGGCCGTGTACTCACCGCACCGCACATTCGGAACTCTCCGAATGGTCCGATCATCCGCTGTGGCTGTTGCCGCGCTGCTCGCGGCGGGTTTCCTTGTGCCCGCT
>NZ_JBHSBB010000007.1:0-119261 GCF_042650325.1 Streptomyces polygonati
TACGTCCCCCGCAACCCCTCCGGCACCCCCGGATGACGCCGCGTCAACCCCCGCACATGCGCCTCGTACATCACCGACTCGTGGTAGGGCCGCTTCAGTTGGGTGTCGCCTTCCCAGTCGAAGGCCTGGTCCGCGACCACGCCGAGCAGCGCGTGCCGCAGATCGTCCTCGGTGCTGGGCAGATCCGGGTCGTCCGGGAGGTAGCCGAGCAGCGACGGGTGGCCGTCGGCCTGGCCGTCGACGGCCTTGGCGTACGGGTCCAGCAGCAGCTTCGCCGGATTGCACCGGTGTCCCCGCGCCGGATCGTACGGACCGTGCACCCGGAAGCCGTACCGCTGCCCCGGACCCACCCCCGGCAGATACGCGTGCCGGATGAATCCGTCCACCTCGTCCAGGGTGACGCGCTCCTCACGCCCGGAGTCGTCGATCAGGGCGAGTTCGACCTTCTCGGCGACCTCCGAGAACAGCGCGAAATTCGTTCCCCCGCCGTCATAGGAGGCGCCGAGGGGAAACGGATGGCCGGTCCATTGCTGCATTCTGCGACCCTAACGGCGCCGCAGGGACCGCCATTCCACATAGCGGCCCGACTCGCGGACGATTCCGGTGAGGAACCACAGCGCGACCGCGCCGTCGTCGGTCCAGCCCAGCACCGGGATGAAGTCCGGTATCGCGTCCACCGGCGAGACGACGTAGATCGCCGCGAGCGCCGCGAACAGCACCAACTTGCCCCGGGACAGGCCCGGATAACGGCCGAGCAGCACCGAGACGATCAGCCCCGGCGTCGCGAACAGCCGGCGCAGCAGCCCGGGCGCCCCCGGACGGCGCGTCTCGCGGTACAGACCCCACGCGGAGCGGCCGGCGCGCACCCGGTCCGGTACCGCCACGGTCTTGATGTCCTGTGTCTTGCGCACGGTCCTCCACCATCCTTCGTCGTTTCCCGACCGAATCCTTGCGTTGACCGAGCGTCTGAGGGGGCAGGCGCCACGGTACGGCGCTGAGAACCGCGCCCCGTCCGGCGTTGACCACCGATGAAAGGCGGTGCCCCGTGAGCTGGCAAGAACAGGCTGCCTGTCGAACCGAGGACCCCGAACTCTTCTTCCCCGTCGGCCAGTCCGGCTCGGCCAATCTGCAAGTGCAGCGCGCCAAGGAGATCTGCGCCCGCTGCCCGGTCAAGCAGACCTGCCTGAGCGACGCCCTCGACTCGGCGAACACCAGCGGGGTGTGGGGCGGTACGACGGAGGAGGAGCGACGGACCATCAGGCGCCGCACCGGGCGCCGGCGTTCGGCCGCGGCCGGCCAGGCGAGTCGCGATGGCGGGTGACGGCGGACGGCGCCCGCCGCCGGACCGCTGGGCGCCCGCACCGGCCTCCATGGCGTCCTCTTTCTCTTCCCGCGCTCTTCCCGCGCCCGACGCGGCGTCCCGGATGTCAGCGGTCGTTTGCCCGCTGCGCGCGGGAGCACGCACCGGCCGGCCGCGGGCCCGAGGCTGTCAGCCGACCGGGTCCGTCAGTCGACCGGGTCCGTACGGCCGGCCTTCTCCGCCTCGGCCACGCTCGGGTAGAGCGGGATGATCCGGTCCGCGCCGGTGATCTCCAGCAGTCGCAGCACCTGCGGCGGCGCGCCCGCCACCCGCAGGTCGGTGAGCTGCCGCACTCCCAGCAGCACGGACAGGAAACTGGAGTCGGCGAAGGTGACGCCGCTGGCGTCGAGCACGACCGCGGGCCCTTCGGCCGCCGTCTCCAGCGCCTGCCGGAGCGGCCCGAGGTTCTCGATGTCGAGGTCGCCGTGTGCCGCCACCACCGGCACCGGACGGGCGGCCGGGCCGCTCTGAGGGGAATCACCATGCGTGGGCATGGCGGAAGTATGCACGAATGTTCGGTCCGCCCGGAGCCGCCGGAGAATCATGGAGCCGCAGGTGTGTGGCGCGGCTTCCTACGGGTAGGCGGTCGATCGGTCGTGCACGGCGACCGGACAGGGGCAGCGACGATGGAAACAGGGACGGCGGCCGGGCGCGACCGGCGTGGGTCGGCGGGGCAGGGCATCTGGGCCGGGGCGGCCTACGACGGGCAGACCGGGGCCATCGCCCAGGCGCGCTCCTTCGCCGCCGCCTTCCTGGCGCGGGCGCGCGACGAGCACGCCGCCGTGGTCCCCGCGCAGGCCGACGCGGACGCCCAGCTGGTGGTCAGCGAACTGGTGACCAACGCCTTCAAGTACGCTCCCGGGCCGTGCGCGCTCAACCTGGAGATCCGCGGCCCGGTCCTGGAGATCACCGTCTGGGACACCAACACGGTGCTGCCGATCGCGCGGGCCGCCGAACCCGGCCGGATCGGCCAGCACGGCCTGGAGATCGTCTTCGCGGTCGCCGACGGCTTCGACGTACGCCGCGAGCCGGTCGGGAAGCGGATCACCGTGACGATCGCGCTCGGACCGATCGGACCGTTCGACGTATAGCTGGGCGCACGATCGGGCGGGACCCGCGGCGACGCCCCCCGAACACCTGCCCTGCTGTCCGGTGCGGCTTGTGCCGTAGCCTCAGGGGCTGCATCGGGGCGCATCGGGCCGCGATCACCACGGAGGGGCGCGACATGGCGGACAAGGACACACTGACGCCGAGGCTGGCAGGCCTCCTGACCGACCGGCGGGACGAGTTGATCGCGCGCTGGGTCACGACCGTCACCACGACCCTGGCGGGCCGGCTCACCGCGGCCGAGGCGGAACGCGAACTGACCGAGGTCTACGACGCCGTCACCGCGGCCGTCGCCCAGGGTGGTCTGTCCACCCGCGGCGAGCACTTCGCCGAGACCCGCGGGCTGCTCGCCGAACTCTCGCGCAACCGCGCCCGGCGGGGATTCAGCCCCACCGAGACCGCCTTCGGCGTCTTCGCCCTCAAGGAGGTCCTGGAGCCGGTACTGGCCGAGGACGGGGCGGACGTGACCGCCTACCTCCAGTTCTTCCGGGCGCTGGACGACCTCGGGCTGTACACGGTGGAGACGCACGCCAAGACCCGCGAGGAGATCATCGCGGCCCAGGCCGAGCAACTGCTGGAGCTGTCCACCCCGGTGGTCAAGCTCTGGGACGGCGTGGTCGGTGTGCCGCTGGTCGGCACGCTGGACTCGGCGCGCACCCAGGTGGTGATGGAGAAGCTGCTCCAGTCGCTGATCGATCTCAACTCCACCCACGCGATCATCGACATCACCGGTGTGCCCGCGGTGGACACCCAGGTCGCCCAGCACCTGCTGAAGACCGTGGTGGCCGCGCGGATGATGGGCGCCGAGGTCACCATCTCCGGTATCCGCCCGCAGATCGCGCAGACCATCGTCGCGCTCGGCATCGAGTTCGGCGACATCGCCACCAAGGCCACCCTCGCCGACGCGCTGCGGCACGCCCTGAACCAGATCGACCGGCAGAAGGCCGCCGTCGCCCGGTCCGGAGGCCTGGTATGACCGACCGCGTGCCGATCCTGAAGATCGGCGACGTCCTGCTGGTCTCCATCCAGATCGACCTGGAGGACCAGATGGTGCTCGACCTCCAGGAGGATCTGTCCGAGCGGATCGTCGGGACCGGCGCGCACGGCGTGGTGATCGACATCTCGGCGCTGGAGATCGTCGACTCCTTCGTCGGCCGGATGCTGGCCACCATCGCGGCGATCTCCCGGGTCCTGGGCGCCGAGACGGTCGTCGTCGGCATGCGCCCGGCGGTCGCGATGACCCTGGTCGAACTCGGCCTCTCGCTGGGCGGGGTGCGCACCGCGCTCAATCTGGAGCAGGGACTCGACCAGCTCAAGATCGCCCAGGACAACCCAACGGTCCGGCCGTGAAGGCGGAGCAGGACCCGGCCGAGGAGTCCTCGGTACAGGAGCTGACCATCGCCGAGAGCGCCGACGTGGTGAAGGCCCGGCAGGCGGTCCGCGTCCTGGCCCAGCAGGCCAAGCTCTCGCTGGTCGACCAGACGAAGCTGGTCACCGCGGCCAGCGAACTGGCCCGCAACACGCTGTCCTACGGCGGCGGCGGGAGCATGCGCGGCAGCCTGGTGCGGCGCAGCCTCAAGCAGGGCGTACGGGTGCAGTTCCGGGACCGGGGACCGGGCATCCCCGACCTGGACCTCGCGCTCACCGACGGATGGTCGTCCGGCAAGGGCATGGGGCTGGGGCTGAGCGGCGCCCGCCGGCTCAGCGACGAGTTCGACCTGGTCTCCGAGGTCGGCAAGGGCACCACGGTCACCGTCACCAAGTGGGCGAGATGAACACCGGCGCCGTGACCGAGGCGGGGGACGTGGTGTGGCTGCGGGTCGGCGAGGCGATGCCCTCGGCGGCCCGCCGCGAGGCCGCCCTGCTCGCCGACCGGATCGGGCTGGGCCAGGGCCGCGCCAACGACCTCGCGCTGGCCGTCACCGAGGCGGCCACCAATCTGCAGCGGCACAGCGACGACGGGGCGCTGGCGCTGCGGATCGAGCGCCAGGGGGTCCGCGCCGGGGTGGAGTTCCTCGCCCTGGACAGCGGGCCCGGCATCGGCGACATCCGGGCCGCGCTCATGGACGGCCACTCCACCGGCGGCACCCTGGGCCTCGGCCTGGGCGCCATCAACCGGCTCGCCGACGTGTTCGGCATCCACTCGCTGCCCGGCCGCGGCACCGCGCTGCTGGCGCGCTTCTACCCGCGCGAGGCCGGGGCGCCGCAGGCCGCCGCGCATCCGGAGGTCGGCGGGCTGACCCGGCCGATCAGCGGCGAGGAACTGTGCGGGGACACCTGGGCGGCCCGCGAGGAGACCACCGCCGACGGTGTCGTCGACACCCTGGTGATGATGTGCGACGGCCTGGGGCACGGCCCGCTGGCCGCCCGGGTCGCGGACACCGCCCGGCTGGCCTTCCGGGAGAGCCGGGCCACCGATCCGGCCGGGATCGTGCGGGATCTGCACGTCCGGCTCAAGGGCTCGCGCGGCGCGGCCGTCGCGGTGGCCCGGGTGGACCGCGCCCGGCGCCGGGTCACCCTGTCCGGGGCGGGCAACATCAGCGGATTCGTGCTCGGCGCGCAGTCCCGGCAGACCCTGCTGTCCACCCCGGGGATCGTCGGCCACAGCATCTCCCGGCTGCAGACCTTCGAGGCGGACCTGCCCCCCGGCTCGGCGCTGGTGCTGCACTCGGACGGGCTGAGCAACCGCTGGGTCCCGGCCGACTTCCCCGGCCTGCTCGCGCACGGCCCGGTGCTGATCGCCGGCCAGCTGCTGTGGCAGGCCGGCACCCGCGGCGACGACGCGGGAATCGTGGTGGTCAAGGTGGACGCATGACGTCCGGCGACCCGCTGGTGGTCCTCACCCTGCTGCTGCGCGGTGAGCGCGAGGTGTTCGCGCTGCGCCGCGACGCGCAGGCGGCGTTCCGGCTGCTCGGACTGCCGCACGCCGAGACGGTACGGCTCACCACTGTGCTCAGCGAGGTCGGCCGCGACCTGCACGGCGCCCCCGGCCTCACCGGCCGGCTCGCCTTGGTGGCCACCGAACCACCTCGGGTCACCGTGCGCTTCGAGTGGACCGGGGACGCGACGCCGTCCCCCGACATCCTGCACGCGGCCGAGCGGCTGCTCGACCAGTGCGTGTGGACCCCCGGCGAGCGCCCGGCGCTGCTCCTGGGGCAGCATCTTCCCCCCACTTCCGAGCCGCCGGCGGAACTGGCCGCCCGGGCCCGGGACGAACTGGTCGGACTGAGCGGTGTCAGCATGAGCGAGGAGTTGCGCAACCAGAACCACGACCTGCTGGCCGCGCTGCAGCAGGCCCGCGCCCACCAGGAGGAGCTCCAGCGGCTGAACACCGAGCTGGAGGAGACCAATCAGGGCGTCGTGGCGCTGTACTCCGAGCTGTCCAAGGAACTGGAGGAGACCAACAGCGGTGTGGTCGCGCTCTACGCCGAGCTGGAGGAGAAGACCCGCCAGCTCAGCCTGGTCAGCGAGTCCAAGACCCGGTTCTGGGCCAATGTCAGCCATGAGCTGCGCTCCCCGGTCAACGCGGTGATCGGCCTGACCCGGCTGCTGCTGGGGCCGGGCGCCGACCCGCTCACCGCCGAGCAGCGGCAGCAGGTCGCGCTGATCGCGGCCTCGGGCAGCACGCTGCTGGCCCTGGTCGAGGAACTGCTCGACGTGGCCAAGGCCGAATCCGGCCGGCTGGAGCCCGAACTCGTCGACACCGATCTGCGCTCGCTGCTGCACCAGCTGCGCGGCACCCTGCGCAGCACCGCCAGACCCGGCGTCACCCTGGTCATCCCCGACGGCGCCCACGGGGAGCCGCTGGTCACCGACGAGGTGATGCTCACCCGGGTGCTGCGCAACGTCCTGTCCAACAGCCTGAAGTACACCGAGACCGGCGAGGTACGGCTGGCGGTCGGCTGCGAGAACCGCAGCGGCCGGCCCTGGTACGTCTTCACCATCACCGACACCGGGGTCGGTATCCCCGCCGACCAGCAGGAACGGGTCTTCGAGGAGTTCTACCAGGTGCGCGGCCCGCACCAGCGCGCCGTGGCGGGGACCGGCCTCGGCCTGCCCTACGCCCGCAAGCTCACCGAACTGCTCGGCGGCCGGCTGTCCCTGGCCAGCACCCTCGGCGAGGGCACCCGCGTGGTGGTCGAACTCCCCGCCAGGACCCGCAGCCCGCTGTCCGGACCGGCCGCCGCCGCGGACGCCGACGCGGGGACGGCCGCCGGCGCCGGCCTCGACGACGAGGACGGCACGGGCCTTCCGCTGCTCGGCTCGCTGGTGGTCATCGACGACGACCCCGCCTTCCTGGCCACCTTGCGGCCGGTGCTGTCCCGGCTGGCCCATACGGTCACCGAAGTGGCCGACAGCGCCGAGGCGATGGCCGCCGTACGCCGCGAGCGGCCCGACGCCGTCCTGCTCGACCTGTCGATGTCACCGCCGGACGGCTACCAGCTGCTGGAACACCTCGCGCGGGACCGGGCGCTGGCGTCGGTCCCGGTCGTGGTGCTCACCGCCACCGACCACGACGGGCTCGACCGGTCGCGGCTGGCGCACGCCCGGGCCGTGCTGGGCAAGATCCACCTCACACCCGGCCGGCTGGCCGGCGTGCTGCACCGGTCCTCGGACGGCCACCGCCCGCAGGACGGGGACCGGCCGTGAAGGCCTACGCCGCGGCCGACACCGAACCGGCCCTGATCCTCGTGGTGGACGACAATCCCACCAACCGCTACATCCTGTCCGCCTGCCTGCGCCGGGCCGGCCACGTGGTGCTGGAGGCCGAGGACGGCACCGGGGCGCTGGCCCTGCTGCACACCGCCGAGCCGCTGCCGGAGGCGGCCATCGTCGACGTACGGCTGCCGGACATGACCGGCTTCGACGTGTGCGAGCGGGTCAAGGCCGACCCGCACACCGCCTCCGTGCCGGTCATCCACATCTCCGCGTCCGCGATCAGCGTCACCGACCGGGCACAGGGCCTGAACCGCGGCGCCGACGCGTATCTGACCGAACCGATCGCCCCCGACGAGCTGCTGGCCACCGTCACCGCCACCTTGCGCTACGCCCGCGCCCGCCGCCGCGCCGAGACCCTCGCCGAGCGCCTGGGCGGCCTCAACCGGGCCACCCTGGCGCTGTACGGGGCCGGCGACGCCGCCGCCCTGGCCCGGGGCACCGCGCTCGGCGCCGCCGGAATCTTCGGCGCCGCGGCCAGGGTGCTGCTCACCGCGCCGCAGGGCGGACTGGTCCAGGCGGCCGGCGGGGCCGGCCAGCCGGTCACCGTCACCGAACCGCCGGCGGCCGGTGTCCCGGCACTCCTCCAGTCCCATCCGCTGGGCGCCGACACCGGGGTACGGGTGCACATCACACCGGCCACCGACGACACCCCGGCGCTCGCGGTGGCGCTGGCCAGGGTCAAGGCGGGCCGGGCCCCGCTGTGCATCGCGGTGCCGGACGCCGGACTGACCGCCGACGACCACGAACTGCTCACCCAGCTCGCCCACGCCAGCGCGCTGTCACTGGAGGCGCTGCGGTCGTACAGCGAGGAGCACACGCTGGCGCTGACCTTGCAGCGGACCTTCCTGCCGGTGTCGCTGCCCGCGACCGACCGCGCCGAACTGGCCGTGCGCTATCTGCCGGCCAGCGAGACCACCGAGATCGGCGGCGACTTCTACGAGGCCCTGACCGTCCGGGACGGACTGATCGTCGCCGTCGGCGACGTGGCGGGGCACTCGCTGGACGCGGCCGTGGTGATGGGCGAACTCCGCCACGCGCTGCGCGCGTACGCCCTGGAGGGCCACGCCCCGCACGTCATCGCGGGCCATCTGGAGCACCTGCTGCACACCTTGAACCCGAATGTGTGCGCCACCTTGTGCATCATGCTCATCGAGAGCGGCGACGCCGTGCAGATCGCCAACGCCGGGCATCTGCCGCCGGTGCTGCGCGCGCCCGACGGGACGACCTGGTTCGTCCGCGAGCACGGGCCGATGCTGGGCCTCGGGCTGCCGCATCCGCCGGCCAGGCGGGTGAGCACGCCGCCGGGCACGCAGATCGTGATGGTGACCGACGGACTGCTGGAGCGGCGCGGCACCGACATCGCCGACAGCCTGGCCGAACTCCGGCAGGCCTTCGCGCAGGCGCCCGCCGACGTGGAGGACGTCTGCGACCACCTGCTGGCGCGCTTCCCGCCCGACGGCAACGACGACGTGGCTCTGCTGGCGGTGCGGCTCAGGCGCTCTCCTCCGGGATCTCGACCGTGACGATCTCGGTGAGCCCGGAGATGGTGAGCACCGGTTCCAGCAGCGCCCCGGCGATCAGGCTGATCCGGGCCGCGTGGTCGAACAGCACCGCCAGACCCGCGCTGTCCAGATAGGCGACGTCGGTCAGATCCACCCGCAGCGTGCCGCCCGGCGGGATCGCCTCGGCCAGCGCGGACCGGAAGGCGTCGACATTGCTCATGTCGATCTCGCCGCGCGCGGCGAGCACCGCGCCGCCGTCGGCGCCCCGGCCGGTGGTGAGTCCGAGCGTGGATGTCATGGCGCGATCCTCGTGTGGAAGTCGACGGTGGTGCCCTCCGGGCCCGGGGTGATGACGACCTGGTGCACCAGCGCCCGCATCAGGGCGATACCGCGGCCGCGGTCCACCCCCGGAGTGGCACGCGGCGTCCTCCAGCTGCCGTTGTCGGTCACCGTCAGCCGCAGCGTGTCGGCGGTCGTGCTGGCCAGCAGCCGTACCCGGCCGCCCGGCCCGGCCCTGCGGCCGTGCTCCACCGCGTTCGCACACGCCTCGCCCGCCGCCACCAGCACGTCCTGAGCCTGCCGCGGGCTGAGCCCGCAGGTGGCCAGCCAGCCGCGCAACGCGCCCCGGACCGTCGACAACTGCCCCGACTCGGCCGGGAAGGCCAGCTCCAGCGGGCCCGGATGCCGGTAGACCAGCAGCGCCACGTCGTCGTCGTAACCGCCGGCCGGGGCCATCCGGGACAGCACCTCGGAGGCCAGCTCCTCGACCGCGACGGTCCGCCCCGCGCGGATCGCGGCGCCCGCCCTGGCGATGCCGTCGTCCAGCGGGAGCCGGCGCCGCTCCACCAGCCCGTCGGTGTAGAGCAGCAGCGTCGCCCGCGGCGGCACCGTGCACCGCGCCTCGGGACGCGGCCGGCCGGGGCGTACGGCCAGTGGCAGCGACCGGCCCTCCTCCAGCAGCCGGACATCGCCCTCGGCGCCGACCAGGATGCCCGGCGGATGGCCCGCGCTGCTGTACGTCAGCTCGCCGTCGGCCGGGTCGAGGATGCCGCAGAAGACGGTGGCGCAGTGGGCGCCCGGCACCAGCGCCGCGAAGCGGTCCAGCGCCTCCAGCGCCGACGCCGGGCCCATCGACTGGATGAGCAGCGCCCGGCAGGCGCTGCGCAACTGCCCCATCACGGCGGCCGCGTGCAGGCCGCGGCCCACGCAGTCGCCCACCACGATGGCGATCCGGCCGTCCGGCAGCTCCACGCTGTCGTACCAGTCGCCGCCCACCTCCAGCGGCCGGCCGGCCGGCTCGTAGCGGGCCGCGAAACCGGCCGGCAGCCGGCCGGGGCCGAGGATGGCGCGCTGCAGCGCCACCGATGTCTCCCGCTGCTGGTCGAACAGGTGCGCCCGGTGCAGGGCCGGCCCCAGGGTGCCGCACAGCAGTGCCAGCAGCGTGTGGTCCTCGGGGCCGAACGGCCGCGGCGGCGCGATCTCCAGCCAGATCGTCAGCCGCCCCTCGGGATGCTCCAGGGTGATGCCCGCGCCCTTGACCCCGTCGTCGGTCGGCACCGCGGTGAGCGGCTGCCGGTCGCGCAGCGCGAGCAGCGTGGCCCGCAGCGGCTCCGGCAGTTCGGCCCAGCCCGCGGTGGTGCCGGTCAGCCGGGGGTGACCCGCGGCGCCGTCCTCCGGGCCCCAGGTGACGGCGAGCGCCCGCGGCGAGCGCCACAGCGAACGGAACTCCTCCAGCGCCTCGTTCAGCGCGTCGCTCACACTGCCCACCCTGGCCAGCCGCAGGCTCAGCGCGGCGAGCGCCGCCTCCCGCTGCACCGCGAGCCGCTCGGCGCTGACATCGCGCAGCGTGCCCACGTACATCCGCCGGCCGCTCTCCGGGTCGCGCACCTCGTTGTAGGCGACCGCCGCCCACAGCCGGCGCCCGTCGCGGTGCTCGACCGGCACCACGCAGTTGCCGCTCGGCCCGGTCAGCGCGCTGGTGAACGCCGCCGCGGTGACTTCCCGGGCCGCCGGATCGCCCGCCGCCGGCCACCACGGGTGCGGCGGCCGGTAGGGCAGCGCCTCGGGACCGTAGCCGAGCACCTCGGCGAAGGCGGTGTTGATCTCCAGCACGGCGCCGTCCTCGTCGCAGAGGAAGAAGCCCTCCTGGAGGGAGTCGATGAGCGCGGTGCGCCAGCGGGCGTGATGGTTGCGCAGCCGGGCCAGCTGGACATTGGCCCGCACCCGCGCCATCAGCTCGCCGGCCGCGAACGGCTTGACCAGATAGTCGTCGGCGCCGGCCTCCAGGCCCTCCACGGACGCCTCCTGGCCCGCCCGCGCCGACAGCAGCAGTACGGGCACGCCGGCCGTCCGCGGATCGGCCCGCAGCGCGGCCACCAGTTCCAGGCCGTCCATGCCGGGCATCATCACATCGCTGACCACCAGGTCCGGCGGGTCGGCGCGGGCCGCGTCCAGCGCGGAGCGGCCGTCGCCCACCGCGTCCACCGTGTAGCGGGAGCGCAGCAGCCGTCCCAGGTACTCGCGCATGTCCGCGTTGTCGTCGGCGATCAGCACCCGGGCGGGGCCGGGCCCGCCGGCCGCCTCGGCGCCGGCCTGCTCCGGCAGCCGCTCCTCCGCCGCCGCGGGGTCGCCGATGTCCGGCAGCCAGCGCAAAGCCTCCTGCACGAACGGCTCGGCGGCTGTGGAGACGCCCCGCGACCCGGTGGGCACGGCGGTCGGCGGCGCCACGTTCGCCGCGGGCAGATGGGCGTCGCCGAAGGCGAGCGAGACGGTGAAGGTGGTGCCGGCGCCCTCGGCGCTGTCGGCCGTGATCGTGCCGCCGTGCAGCTCGACCAGCTCGCGCACCAGCGCCAGGCCGATGCCGCTGCCCTCGTCGGACCGCGCCCGGGCGCTGCGGACCCGGTGGAAGCGCTCGAACAGGCGCGGCATCTCCTCGCGGGCCACCCCGATACCGGTGTCGCTGACCCGCACCACGGCCCGGCCGTCCTCGGCGGCCACCGACACGCCGATCCGGCCCTCGAAGGTGAACTTCAGCGCGTTGCTGAGCAGGTTGAGCATCACCTTCTCCCACATCTGCCGGTCCAGATGGACGGGTTGGGGCAGCTCGGGAGTGCGGACGTCGAAGTCCAGGCCGGCCTTCTCGACCGCGGACCGGAAGACGCCGGCCAGTTCCGCGGTCAGCAGCGACAGGTTCACCGGCTCGTAGCGGGCCTGCGTCCGGCCGGCCTCGATCCGGGAGAAGTCCAGCAGCGCGTTGACCAGCCGGCCGAGCCGCAGTCCATTGCGGTTGACCACCTCCAGCTCCTCGCGTACCGGGGCGTCGAGGCCGTCCGCGTGGTCCAGCAGTTCCCGCACCGGACCCATGATCAAGGTCAGCGGGGTGCGGAACTCGTGGCTGATGTTGGAGAAGAACGCGGTCTTGGCCCGGTCGAGTTCGGCCAGCTCCTCGGCCCGGCGCTGCTGCACCTGGTACGCCACCGCGCCGTTGACCAGCGCGGCGGTCTGCTGGGCGACCAGATTGAGGAAGGACAGATAGCCGTCGTCCAGCATCCGCCCGGCGCTGGCCGCCAGTACGATCACCCCGACGTCGCGCGCCCCCGTCTCACCCGGCAGCGGCAGCACCACGGCCTGCCGGGGCGGCGCCTGCCAGCCGCCGCCCGAGGGCAGCTCGCCGAAGCGCTCCCGTACGTCGGAGAGCGTCACCGGACCGCCGCCGCCCAGCACCTCGGCCAGCGGCCAGCCGCCGTCGCCGTCCGGCAGCGGCCGGGCGAAGGAGCCGGACGTGCTCGCCGCCGGCTCCGGTCCGCCACCGTCCGCCGCGCGCAGATGGATCTCGGCGAACGGCACATCGGCCCCGGCCCGGTCCAGCGCGGCGGCCACCAGCTGGCACGCCTCGGTGACACTGCGGGCGCTGCCGGCCTGCGAGCCCAGGTCGCGCAGCGCCGCCAGCCGACGCTCGCCGATCACACGCTCGGTGGTGTCGCTCACCGCGGTGAACACCCCGCGCACCGCGCCGTCGTCGTCGTGCAGCGGGCTGTAGGAGTAGGTCCAGTAGGTCTCTTCGAGATAGCCGTGCCGCACCAGCGGCAGCAGCAGGTCCTCCGACCAGGTGGCCCGCCCGGTGTCCATCACCGACCGCAGCATCGGGCCGATGATGTGCCAGATCTCCCGCCACACCTGGTCGCCGGGCTTGGCCAGCGCCGGGTGGTTGGTGCCCAGCAGCGGGAGATAGGCGTCGTTGTAGAGGAAGCGCAGCTCCGCGCCCCACCAGACGATCATCGGGAACCGCGAGGTCAGGCAGATCCGTATCGCGGTGTGCAGCCCGGCCGGCCAGGACTCCGGTTCGCCCATCGGTGAGTCCGCCCACGGGTAGGCGCGCATCCGCCGGGCCATCTCGCCGTCGCCGGGGAACAGAAGTTCCGCCCGGTCCTGCTCCCTGCCGACCATCGTCCCGCCTTCATCTCGGGCAGCCTTCATTCCGGGCGCTCGCCCCTTGGGCGCCCGGCCCGACGGACGCCTTCCCCGTCTCCCCGCCCCCGAGCCGCCCCACAGCTCCGTAGTATGGAGGACGCACCAACCGGCGGGTTCAGGGTACGAGCATGATGTGCAGGTCGTGACCCCGTCCACCGGATCACGGCCGATGTCCGCCGCTCGCCGACCCCGAGGAGCACCGGTGTCCGATCTGACCTTCACGGTGGAGGCCAGGCCCTCCGGCCAGTGTGTTCTCGATGTGTCAGGAGATCTGGACCTGCACACCGCGCACCGGCTGCAGCACACGCTGGACGGACTGGCCCTGGACGGCGGACTGGTGATCGACCTGTCCGGAGTCACCTACTGCGACTCCACCGGCCTGACCGCGCTGGTCGGGGCCTACCGCCGCACCCAGGCCGAGCACACCGGCTTCGCGCTGTGCGGCACCACCCAGGAGTTGGCGCGGATCTTCCAGATCGTCGGCATCGATCAGATCGTCGCGATGTACGACACCGTTGAGCAGGCGGCCGAAGCCGTCCGCGACGTGCCGGGGCGCTCCCGGTAATCTCGTCGGGCACGACCCGCCGATCTTCGCCCGGGTCATCTGAATCCGCTGTGCCAGTTGTGTCAGGTGTGTCCATTCGCGAACGGGAGAGTGAGAAGGTGTCGGAAACGGGGGAGCTGATCACGGTGCTGGCCGACGGCGACACGGTCGTCGTCCGGGTCACCGACGAGATCGACGCCGACTCCGCCCCGCTGCTGGCGGAGACCCTGGAGCGGGCCGCGCTGCGAACACCGGCCCGTACCGTCGTCGATCTGTCGGCGGTGCCGTTCGCCGACTCGTCGATCCTGCATGTGCTGCTCACCGCGCAGGGCCGCCACACCGAGGTGGGCGGCCGGCTGATCGTGGCCGGGCCGCTCAGCGACATCGTGCGCCGGCTGTTCGATGTCACCGGCACCGCGGAGCTGTTCACCATGGCGGCCACCTTCGAGCAGGCGCTGGAGGCATGACCCGGCGGTGACCGATCTCACCGCGCCGCCTTGCCCGTTGGCGGCGTCGCGGCCCGGTCGGCGGGTCCCCCGGCGGGCCCGGGAAGCGCGCCGGGGAAAATCTCCCGGCCACCGCTGCATGAGGCCCGGAAGGTCGGGCAGGCGGAAGTCATCCCCCGCAAGGGACTCGCGGGGGAGCAGGTCCGGCCGGCGGATTTCCGGCATACGGCCGGACCCCGCCCGGCGGCGCCCACCCCCCCGGCGCCCCCGGGCCGCGCCCGGCCACCGCCCTGCCCCCCAGCACGGTGGCCGGGCGCCTGCCGTGCACACCGGTCGATGCGGGGCAGTGCTGGTGGGTGCTGGTGGGTGCTGGTCAATACGGGCTGATACGCGTCGATATGAACAGGAAGCGGGATGCCAGTGAAGGCCGTCGGCTGGGCAAGGTCGTTCCCTGTCTCCCAGGGGGTCAAGGCGGGACGTGACTGGGCCCGCGAACATCTGGACATGCTCGGCTGGACCCAGCGCGCGCCCGACACCGCGGACGACGTGGTGCTCGCGGTATCCGAGCTGATCACCAACGCCCATGTGCACGCGCACAGCGACGCCCATGTGGTGCTGGTCTGGGACGGCCGCTGCCTGCGGGTCAGCGTCGGCGACTCCTCCGGGCAGCTGCCGGCCGCCAGGGAACCCGACGACGAGCGGACGTCCGGGCGCGGCATGGCCCTGATAGAGGCGCTGGCCGACGAGTGGGAGAGCCATGCCCGCCCCGACGGCAAGACGGTGACCGCGGCCTTCTCCTTCGAGCTGGCGGACTGCTCCGGCTGACCCACCTGACGGGAGGGTCAGCCGGAGCAGTCCGGTGCGCGCCGACGGACCGCGGCTGTCGGGCCGTCGCCGTCAGACAGTCCCGTCAGACCGCGGCCGTCAGCTCGGCGAACTCCTCGTCGGTCAGCGTCAGTCCGGCCGCCGCGATGTTGTCCTCGACGTGCGCGACCGAGGCGGTGCCGGGGATCGGCAGCATCACCGGGGAGCGCCGCAGCAGCCAGGCAAGCGCCAGCTGGGACGGCGAGGCGCCGTGCCGCTCGGCCAGGGTGTCCAGCGGACCGCCGGGCTTGGCCAGTTGGCCGGTCGCCAGCGGGAACCACGGGATGAAGGCGATGCCGTGCGCCTCGCTGTGGTCGAGCAGCTTCTCCGAGGACCGGTCGGCGATGTTGTAGCGGTTCTGCACGGAGGCGATCTCCGCGATCGCCCGCGACTGCTCCAGCTGGTCGACGCTCACCTCGGACAGCCCGATGTGCCGGATCTTCCCTTCCTCCTGGAGCAGCTTCAGCTCGCCTATCTGCTCGGCCAGCGGCACCTTGGGGTCGATGCGGTGCAGCTGGAAGAGGTCGATCCTCTCGAGGCCGAGGTGGCGCAGGCTCATCTCGGCCTGCTGCCGCAGATACTCGGGCCGTCCCACCGGACGCCAGTCGCCCGGGCCGGAGCGGGTGAATCCCGCCTTGGTGGCGATCACCAGGTCGTCCGCGTAGGGATGCAGCGCCTTCTTGATCAACTGCTCGGCGACGATCGGCCCGTAGGAGTCGGCGGTGTCGATGAAGTCGACGCCGAGCTCGACCGCCCGGCGCAGGACCCGTACCGCCTCCTCGGGATCCTTCGGGTCCCCCCAGACCCCGGGGCCGGTCAGCTGCATGGTGCCGTAGCCGAGCCGGGTGACCGGCCGGTCGCCGCCCAGCAGAAACGATCCGGACGCCTTGGCCTGTTGTGTGTCAGTGCTCACGATCGGTGTACTCCTCGTTCGTCTTCGTTCGTCCTCGTCCGCACGGACCGGATGAGGAAAGCCGGAGCGGACCCATCTGTATTCCCCACAGATGATCAACACATAATGAGAACGTCCGGCTGGCGTCAGCGTCCGGTCGGCCTTCGAGGAGGCATGCGAAAATGCGGTACACGCGACTGGGTTCGACAGGCCTGGAGGTGTCGGCCCTCTCGCTGGGCTGCATGAGTTTCGGGGAGTCGGCCCGCGGCAATCACCGGTGGTCGCTCGACGAGGAGAGCAGTCGTACGATCATCCGCCAGGCGTTGGAAGCCGGGGTGAACTTCTTCGACACCGCCAATGTCTACTCCGACGGCAGCAGCGAGGAGATCACCGGCCGGGCGCTGCGGGACTACGCCGCGCGCGACGATGTGATCATCGCCACCAAGGTGCACGGCCGGATGCGGCCGGGTCCCAACGGCGGCGGACTGTCGCGGCGGGCGATCATGAGTGAGATCGATCACAGTCTGCGTCGGCTCGGCGTGGATTATGTGGACTTGTACCAGATACACCGGTTCGACCCGCACACCCCGCTCGAAGAGACGCTGGAAGCCCTGCACGACGTGGTGAAGGCCGGCAAGGCCCGCTACATCGGTGCCTCCTCGATGCACTCCTGGCAGTTCGCCAAGGCGCTGTACACCTCCGAGCTGCACGGCTGGACCCGCTTCGCCTCCATGCAGAACCACTACAACCTGCTGTACCGCGAGGAGGAGCGGGAGATGCTGCCGCTGTGCGCCGACCAGGGCATCGGCGTCATCCCGTGGAGCCCGCTGGCGCGCGGCCGGCTGACCCGGCCCTGGGACGCGGTGACCGCCCGCACCGAGACCGACGAGTTCGGCGCCAACCTCTACCACGAGGACGACCGGATCATCGTCGAGCGGGTGGCCGAGATCGCGGCGAAGCGCGGCATACCGGCCGCCCAGGTCGCCCTGGCCTGGCTGGGACAGAACCCGGTGGTGACCGCCCCCATCGTCGGTGTCACCAAGCCGGAGCACCTGGAGGACGCGGTGGCCGCGCTCGACGTGGAACTCGACGCCGAAGAGGTCGGGCTGCTGGAGGCGCCCTACGCGCCGCACCCGGTGGCCGGCTTCCGCTGAGCCGGCCCGCCGGTGGCGCCATGGAGCCGGCCCCGGCCGGGCATTGAGGACGCCCCGGCGGCCCGGCCCGGCCCGACGGCCCGTCAATTGCCGCCCCCGAACCCGATGAAGCCGTATGAAGACGCGGTCCGGGGGCAGACGTCCCGGCAGGCCAACCCAAGGAGACCGCCATGCCGATGACGTTCCGGAAGTCGTTCCACATCCTGCCGGGCGTGCGGATCAATGTGAACCGCAAGTCCTTGTCGCTGACCCTCGGCCGCAAGGGAGCCCACCGCACCTGGTCCACCACCGGACGCCGCACCACCTCCGCCGACCTGCCGGGTCCCTTCGGCTACCGGCACACCGACCGCCGGCACTGAGCCGGCGCCCGCGCCCGGCCGCGCGAGCGCCCCGGAAGGGGCCGCGGCGCGGCGGGCGGAGGTGTCATTGCCCACCGGGCGACCGGTGCGGCAAGGTGGAACGAGAGGGCAGATCCGCGGTTCCGAGGGCTGAAGAGGTGAAGGGACCCGTCCCGCGTACGGGTCCCGTGCGGTGACCGTATACGCGAAACGAGGCATCGAACCGGCCGGTGAGACCGCGCCGGGCGCCACCTGGCAGCGAACTCCCTTCCCGGTGCTGCTCGTGGGCGCCGACGGCGTGGTCCGCCAGGCCAACGACGAGGCGGTGACACTGCTGCCCCGGGCGCTGGCAGGGGCCGAGCTGACCGAGGCCGCGCCGTCGTGGCTGGTCACCGCGCACCAGCGGCTGACCGGCGGCGACCGGGGCGCGGGCGCGGGCCGGCCTGTCAAGGGGCCGGTGGGTGAACGCAGCTTCGAGGCGCACCCGTCGGCTCCCGACTCCACCGGAGCGGTGGCGTGGTGGCTGGTGGACGACACCGAACTGCGCCTGGCGGCGGACGCGTTGAGCGTCGAACGGGAGCGCACCGCGTTCCTGGCCGAGGCGTCCGACCTGCTGGTGTCCCCGCTGAGCCCGGAGCGGTGCGGGGAGGTTGCGGCGCGCCTTGCCGCGACCCATCTGGCCGACGCCGCGGTGGTGGTGGCCCCGAGCGCCGCCCGCCGGCTGCCGGTCGCCTCCTGTGTGCGCGGCGCCGAGCCGGTCAGCCGGGCGGCGGCGGGCGACCCGGCCGCGGTGCCAGGCCTGGCCGAGGCCCTCCGGGGCTTCCCGCCGGGGCCGGCCCGCCGGACCGATCCGGCCGGCCTCCCCGACTGGGTGGTGCCGGCGGGATTCGGCGAGGTCGGGTCCGTCATCGTCACCCCGCTGCCCGGCCAGGGCGCCCCGGCCGGCGCGCTGATCCTGCTGCGCCGGGCCGGCGCCGCCGCCTTCACCGACACCGAGGAGACCTTCGCCCGGCTGTTCGCCGGCCGGGCCGGAGCCGCGATGTCCGCCGCCCGCCTGGCTGCCGAGCAGACCTCGATCACCGAGACCCTGATGCGCGAGCTGATGCCGCCTCGGATAGGACACGTCGGCGGGGTGGACTTCGCCGCCCGGTACGCCGCCGCCCGCCCCGGTGAGCGGGTCGGCGGCGACTTCTACGACCTGCACCCCGGCGCGGGACCGGGCGCCGAGACACTGGTCGTCCTCGGCGACGTCTGCGGCAAGGGCCTGGACGCGGCCGTGCTCACCGGCAAGATCCGCAACACCCTGCACGCCCTGCTGCCCCTGGCCGGCGACCACCAGCGGGTGCTGAGCCTGCTCAACGGGGCGCTGCTGAGTTCCCATCACACCCGCTTCGCCACCCTGCTGCTGGCCTCCACCTCGCGGCACGGCCCCGATGTGCGGCTGCGGCTGACCAGCGCCGGGCACCCGGCGCCGCTGGTGGTCAGGACCGACGGCCGGGTCGAGGCGGTGCCGACCCGCGGCACCCTGGTCGGCGCGATGCCGACGGTGGCGGCCAGGACCGAGACGGTCACGCTGGCGCCGGGGGAGACCTGCGTGCTCTTCACCGACGGGATCACCGAGGCCAGGGGCGGCCCGGGCGGCGGGGAGTTCTTCGGGGAGACCCGGCTGCGCCGGGCCCTGTCCCACGTCGCGGGACGGCCGCCGGAAGCGGTGGTGGAACGACTGATGACACTCGCCTCGCGGTGGGTGGGCGACGGACGGCACGACGACATGGCCGCGGTGGCGATCACCGCCCCGCGCGGGACCCACCTCAGTGCGGTGGGAGGACACGGACCGGGCAGGTTCACGGGATGAGAACGACGCAAGCCGTCGCGGCGACGGCGATGTTGACGGCGATGTACACGGCGATATCGACGGCGGTACCGACGGCCGGATCGACGGCCGGATCGACGGTCATGGCGACAGGCCGGCCGGCGGCGAGGAGGACAGCGGTGGCGAACGCAGGCCCCGGCGGCGGCAGCCGCCCCCATGCCGGTACCGTCCCCGCGCCGCACACCGGGAGGCCCGTATGACCACGCACCCCATCGATCAGCTGACCCTCACCACCGTCGCGGTGGACGCGTACACGCTGAGCATTCACCTCGACGGCGACCTGGACTACGACAGCGCCGGGGCACTGCCCGCAGCCGTCGACGCCGCGCTGGCCGCCCATCCCGCCTGCCGTGACCTGCGCCTGGACTGCGGCCGGCTCGGCGACTGCGACTCCATGGGCCTGTCCGAGCTGCTCGCGGTGCACCGGCGGACCGACGCCGCGGGCGTCCGGCTGCACCTGGACGACCGGCCGCGCACCCTGGAGCGGCTGCTGGAGCTGACCGGCGTCGAGGAGTTCCTCACCGCCGACCCGGCGGCGGCCGGCGTGGACGCGGCCGATCGGTCCGACGAGCGGGACGACACCGCCCAGCGGCAGGACCGCCGGCCCTCCGCCGGGCCGCCGAACGGCTGACGCCCGGCGTGAACCCGCGGCGGCGGGGCACACGCCCCTCCCGGGCACCATCAGGCGCCCGCCGGAACAGGGGAGGCTGGCGCGATGTCGTCGCACGTACAGTCCAAGGGACGACGGGCAGCCGGAGCGGCGGCCCGCCGTTCACCGCGCGAGGCGCTGACCTCCGCCGGACGGGCGGGCTTTGTCGCCCGCGGTGTCGTCTACGTACTGATCGGCGTCCTGGCCATCAGGATCGCCTTCGGCGCCGGCGGCCAACAGGCCGACCGCCAAGGCGCGTTGCAGTCCATCGCCGGCCAGCCCTTCGGTACCGCGATGCTGTGGGTGCTGGCCGCGGGATTCGCCTGCATGACGCTCTGGCGGGCGGCGCAGGCCGTCATCGGCACCGATGAACCCGGCGAAGGGGGCTCCGGTACGGGGGCCGGCGGCCGTCCCGGCAAGCGCCTGATGAACGCCGGCCGGGCCGTGTTCTACGGCTCGGTCTGCTGGGGAACGGCCGCCTTCGCCGCCGGTTCCGGCGGTTCCAGCAGCAGCGACCAGAAGTCCCAGGACTGGACGCGCTCCGCGCTCGGCCTGCCGGCCGGCCGCTGGCTGGTGGGCGTGGCCGGCTGCGGACTGGTGGTGGCGGGCGCGATGATCGCGATACGGGCCGCGCGCCGCAAGTTCCTGAAGAAGATGACGACCGCCGGGATGGGCCGCCGGACCCGCGAGGCGGTCGTCGTCTCGGGGATGGGCGGCGGTATCGCCCGCGGCACGGTGTTCGCCGGAGCCGGTGTCTTCGTCCTGGTGGCCGCGGTCCGCTATGACCCGGACCAGGCCAAGGGGGTGGACGACACGCTGCGCAGCTTCGCCCACACCGCCGCCGGGCCCTGGCTGCTGGTGGCGGTGGCGGTCGGTCTGGTGCTCTTCGGCGCCTTCTCCTTCGCCTCGGCCCGCTGGCGCCGGCTGTGACCCGCCGGCCATGACCGGAACGAGCGGGGCCGGTCCTGCGGCCCCGCGACCCATGCCCGGCAGCCTCCCGGAGACGGTGTGCGGGAGGCGCTTCGCGGACGTGCCCGTAGGGCGCGGGAAGGGGACGGACAGTGCTGGACGCATCCCGTGCGGTGGTCACGGACGTCATAGGCCCGGAAGCGGTGGTGGTGCGGGTGCAGGGCGACATCGGCCACGAGGCCGCGCCGGAACTCGCCGCGGCGCTGACCGCGGCCGAAGAGGTGGAGGCGGCGCGGACGGTCGTCGACCTGCGGGCCACCGCCTTCGCGGACTCCAGCATCCTGCACGTCCTGTTGGAGGCGCAGCGCCGGCACCGCGCCCGGCAGCGCCGCATGGTGCTGGCCGGACCGTTCAGCGGCTCACTTGCACGGTTGTTCGAAGTGACGGGCACGGCGGGCTTCTTCGTCATCGCCTGCTCGATGAGTGCCGCCCTTGACGCCTGATCCCGATGCCTCAGCCTGACACCCAGTCCTGACACCCGGTCCTGACACCCGGTCCTGACACCCGGTCCTGACGCCGGATCCGGAGGACCGCACAGCCCGCCCGAAGGCGCCGCCCTGCCGGGAGAAGCACGGCGGGCGACCCGGCGCGGCGTAGCCGGACCGGCGCGGGGCATAAGCCCGGCATGGGAATAGTGAGTTGGATCATCCTCGGCCTGCTGGCCGGAGGCATCGCGAAGATACTGCTGCCCGGCAAGGACCCGGGCGGCCTGCTGGGCACCTTGTTCTTCGGCGTCGCCGGAGCGTTCGTCGGCGGCTGGCTGTCCGCCAAGGTGCTCGACCGCCCCGTGCGGCACGACTTCTTCGACGGCCCCACCTGGCTGTCGGCCATCGCCGGCGCGCTGGTGCTGCTGATCGCCTACCGCATCGTGTTCCGCGACTCACGAGGTTCCCGGCGTTGAACCGGGCCGTGGCGACCGGCCCCGCGTCCCGGGCCGCACCCCGACCCGCCCCCCGATCGGCCGCGGTGAACGCGCCGGACGGGCCGGGCGACGAGAGACTGACCACCGGAGCCGACGCGGGAGCACCCAGGAGCTGCGCATGACTGAGAAGGCGGACATCGGCGTCACCGGACTGGCGGTGATGGGCAGCAATCTGGCCCGGAACTTCGCGCGCCACGGCTTCACCGTGGCCCTGCACAACCGCACCAAGGCCAAGACCGACGCCCTGATCAAGGACCATGGCGACGAGGGCGATTTCGTGCCCACCACGACCGCCGAGGAGTTCGTCGCGGCCCTGGAGCGGCCCCGGCGGCTGCTGATCATGGTGAAGGCCGGCGAGCCCACCGACGCGGTGATCGCCGAGTTCGCCCCGCTGCTCGAATCGGGCGACGTCATCATCGACGGCGGCAACGCCCACTTCGAGGACACCCGCCGCCGCGAGCGGGAACTGCGCGAGCAGGGCATCCACTTCGTCGGCACCGGCGTCTCCGGCGGCGAGGAGGGCGCGCTCAACGGCCCGTCCATCATGCCCGGCGGCTCCGCCGAGTCCTACGGCTCACTCGGCCCGATGCTGGAGCAGATCGCCGCCAAGGCCAAGGACGGCAAGCCCTGCACCACCCACATCGGCCCGGACGGCGCCGGCCACTTCGTCAAGATGGTGCACAACGGCATCGAGTACGCCGACATGCAGCTCATCGCCGAGGCCTACCACCTGCTGCGGGCGGTGGCCGGATACTCCCCGGCGCAGATCGCGGAGATCTTCCGGACCTGGAACGACGGGCGGCTGGACTCCTATCTGATCCAGATCACCGCCGAGGTGCTGGCGCACACCGACGCCGCCACCGGCAAGCCGTTCGTGGACGTCGTCGCCGACCAGGCCGAGCAGAAGGGCACCGGGCGCTGGACCGTACAGGTCGCCCTCGACCTCGGCGTGCCGGTGTCCGGCATCGCCGAGGCGGTCTTCGCCCGCTCGCTGTCCGGCCACGCCGAACTGCGCGCCGCCTCCCGCGACCTGCCCGGGCCGCGCGGCACCACGCTCGACGAGAAGGCGGCCGCCCGGTTCGCCGATCAGGTGGAGCAGGCGCTGTACGCGTCGAAGATCGTCTCGTACACCCAGGGCTTCCACCAGATCCAGACCGGCAGCGAGGAGTACGGCTGGGACATCGACCTGGGCGCCATCGCCTCGATCTGGCGCGGCGGCTGCATCATCAGAGCCGCCTTCCTGGACCGGATCACGGCCGCCTACGCGAGCCGCCCGGACCTGCCCAGCCTGCTGTCCGACGAGCGGTTCGCACAGGAGATCGGCGCCGCCCAGGAGGACTGGCGGACCGTGGTCGCCGCCGCCGTGCAGCACGGCGTCCCGGTGCCCGGCTTCTCGGCGGCGCTCGCGTACTACGACGCGCTGCGCGCCGAGCGGCTGCCGGCCGCCCTCACCCAGGCACAGCGCGACTTCTTCGGCGCCCACACCTATCGCCGCGACGACCGCGAGGGCACCTTCCACACCTTGTGGGGCGGCGATCGCAGTGAGACGAAGGCCGGTTGAGGCGCGTACCGGGCCGGAGCCGGGGCAGGCGACTGCTGAACGGGACACCGACCCGGCCACGGCAGGAGGAACGGCCATGATCCAACCCGCTGATCTCCGAGAGTGGCGCGACCACGACGTGGTCGACGAGGAAGGCCACAAGATCGGTGCCCTGGAGGCGATCTACGTGGACACCGTGACGGACCAGCCGTCGATGGCGACGGTCCGCATCGGTCTTCCCACCCGGCACCGGCTGGTGTTCGTACCGGTCGCCGAGGTGATCGCCGGACCGGGCTACCTGCGCGTGCCGTATGCCAGAACGCTGATGAAGTCGGCCCCTTCGATCGGAACGGACGATGTCCTCCCGGTCGAGGACGAGGAGGCGATCTTCCGGCACTACGGCCTGCCGTACAAGCCCGGGGCGGACGGGGCACGTCAACTCGCCCGCCGCTGAGCGGAGGCGCCGCGGGGGCGACCCCGCGGCGCTCAGCCGCTCCGCACCACCCCGAAACCGCACCACCGCAGAACCGCGCCGGAGCGCGTCGCTCCGGTCCGAACGAGCCGTAACGGCCCGGAAAGGAGACCGCACCATGAGTCTGTTCCTGCTCCTGATCATCGCCGCGATCGTGCTCGGCCTGATCGGCGCGGTCGCCGGCGGCCTCGGCTATCTGCTCGTGATCGGCGTCGTACTCTTCGCCCTCGACCTCGGGTACGGTTTCTGGCGGCTGCGCCGCAGGCCGCGCGTGGTCCGCTAGGACGCCCGGGCGCCTATGCACACGATCACCGACTGGCTGGGGCGGACTTCGGGCGCCGCGATCTACGCCGTCGTCTTCGCGCTCGTCTTCTGTGAGGACGCCCTCTTCTTCGGTTTCGTGCTGCCCGGTGAGACCGCCGCCGTGCTCGGCGGAGTGCTCGCCGGGCAGCACAAGGTCTCGGTCTACTGGATGGCCGTCCTCGTCGTCGTGGCCGCGGTCGCCGGCGACTCGGTGGGATACGAGGTCGGCCGCCGCTTCGGCCCGCGCATCCTGGAGACCAGGGCGCTGCGCGGCCGCCACGTCCACATCGACCGCGCCCGGGACCTGATCCGCCGACGCGGGCCGACCGCCGTCTTCCTCGGCCGCTTCATCGCCTTCTTCCGGGCCCTGATCCCCTCGCTGGCCGGCATCAGCCGGATGCCCTACCGGGTCTTCCTGCTCTACAACGCGCTCGGCGGCCTGGTCTGGGGCGTCGGCTTCGTGCTGCTCGGCTACTTCGCGGGCAACGCCTACCAGCGGGTGGAGCGCACCGCGGGCACGGCGGTGGCCGCGGTCGTCGCGGCGGTGGTGGTCGCCGCGCTCGTCGTCTGGGAGGTCCGCCGCCGGCGCGGCCCCGACGCGCACGGCAAGCCCGAGGACGAGCACGAGGACAAGCCCGAGGACAAGGACGACGGCGACGACGGAGCCGACGGCGACAGCGGCCGCGACGGCGACGACGGGGACTCCGGGCGGCCGCCGCGCCGTTGAGCCCGCGGCGCCCCCGCACACATCAGGGAATGTGCGGATACGGCAACAATTGTGAGCCCGAGGTTCGAAGCACCGGCCCAGCGAGCAACGGTGAAGTATGCGACCTACGCCGGAGCACGTAACCACGACCCCGTCATCAGCACCCGCCGCTCTCGTACGCCGCCGCCGGGCGGTACCGCTCGCGGCGGCGGCGGTGACCGTACTGGCCCTCACCGCAGTCGGCTGCGGTACCGGCGGCACCGGTACCACCTCGTCCGGCACACCGAGCGGCCCGGTCACGACGACCACCGCCGTGTCCCCTCCCGCCGACCCGGCCCCGAGCGCGACCTCGCAGCCGCCGTCCGGCACCGCCCCCGCCACCACGGCGCCCACCACCGCGCCCGCGCCGCCCCGCGCCACGGCGACGTCGGCCACCCGCGGCGCCCAGCCGGCCTCCACCCGCTGCACCGTCACCGACCTGCGGATGCGGCTCGGCCGGGGCGACCCGGGCGCCGGCAACACCTACTACCCGCTGGACTTCACCAACACCGGCAAGACCGCCTGCACGCTGGCCGGCTTCCCCGGTGTGTCGCTCATCCGCCGGGACGGCAGCGCCATCGGCAAGCCCGCGGCCCGGCGGGGACCGGCCGGACCAGCCGTACGCATCGCCGCCGGGCAGACCGTGGAGGCCGACCTGCACACCCTCAACAAGGGAATCCAGGGCGACAGTTGCTGGGGCAAACCGACCTATCTGATGGTGTACCCTCCGGGGTCCACCGAGTCCATGACGCTGGCCACCAGCAGCCCGCTCGTCTGCGGTGACACCTTCGACGTCAGCGCCGTGCACTGATCCACCCGTCGGCCGGCCGCGAGCCGTAGCACCGAAGGATCCGCCATGACCGTCAATGGAATCGATGTCGCCTCCTACCAGAACTCCTCCTACGGCACCGCCGGACTCGGCTTCGTGATCGTCAAGGCCACCGAGGGCACCGGCTACATCAACCCCAAGCACGCGGCCCAGGTCGCCACCGGCCGCACCCACGGCCTGGTCGTCGGCCACTACCACTTCGCCAAGGCCGGCCCGGTCGCCGACCAGGTGGCGTACTTCCTGCGGCACGCCGCCCCCCAGGCCGGGGACATCCTCGCGCTGGACTGGGAGGACACCGCGGTGTCCGCCGCGGACAAGGACGCCTGGCTCAAGCAGGCGCAGGCGGCGGCGCCCGGCCACCGGGTGCTGCTCTACTGCAACCGCGACTTCTGGCTCAACCGCGACCGCACCTCCCAGTGCGGGGACGGCCTGTGGATCGCCGACCCGGGCGCCGCGGCCGGCCACCCCCGGGTCGAGCACGCCTGGACCGTCCACCAGTACAGCGAGACCGGCGGCATCGACCACGACGTCGCCAACTTCGCCGACAAGGCCGCGCTGCGGACCTGGGCGGCCAAGGGCGTCGCCGCGCCCGCCTACGAGCCCTTCCCCGGGGCCTCCTGGTTCACCGTCGGGCGCCGCTCCCCGATCGTCGCCGCCATGCACGACCGGCTGGTCGCGGTCGGCTGCGACCATTACGCCGGCAGCGCCAACAAGGACCTGATCGGCTCCGGCGACGTGGCCTCGTACGAGGCCTGGCAGCGCAAGTACAACACCCAGCACGACAAGGGCTGGACCGGCGCCGCCCTGAAGTGGCCGCCCGGGAAGGAGACCTGGGACGCCCTCAAGGTGCCCAACGTCTGAGCGGGCGCCCGGCGGCGGGTCCTGACGGGTGACCCCGGTACGCCCGGCCGTTAGGCCCGGTCCCCAGCGGGAAGAGCGCTGACCATGGAACCGATCGAGGCGCTGGAACGGATCGCGTTCCTGCTGGAGCGCTCCGGGGCGCCCACCTACCGGGTACGGGCCTTCCGCAACGCCGCCGCAGTGGTGGCCGCGCTGCCCGGGGAGGAACTGCGGCAGCGGGCCGCGACCGGCGGGTTCACCGACCTCAAGGGCATCGGGGCGACGACCGGCCAGGTCGTCGCCGAAGCGTGCGCGGGGCGCACCCCCGAGTATCTGGCCGCGCTGGAGGAGCGGGCCCGCACCCCGCTCGCGCCCGGCGGGGCGGCGCTGCGGGCCGCGCTGCGCGGCGACTGCCATCTGCACTCCGACTGGTCCGACGGCGGCAGCCCCGTCGAGACGATGGCGCGCACCGCCCGCGACCTCGGCCACCAGTGGGCGGTGCTCACCGACCACAGCCCGCGGCTGACGGTGGCCCGCGGGCTGTCCCCGGACCGGCTGCGCCGGCAGCTCGACCTGATCGACGAACTGCGTCCCCAACTGGCACCCTTCCGGCTGCTCACCGGGATCGAGTGCGACATCCTGTCCGACGGCTCGCTCGACCAGGAGGACGGCCTGCTGGACCGGCTGGACGTCGTGGTGGCCTCCGCCCACTCGGAACTGCGGATGCCGGCCGCCGCGTTCACCCGCCGGCTGGTGGCCGCCGCCGGCAATCCGCTGGTGGACGTGCTCGGGCACTGCACCGGGCGGCTGCTGGGCGGCAAGAAGCGGCCCGAGTCGGAGTTCGACGCCGAGGAGGTCTTCGCCGCCTGCGCGGCCGGCGGTACCGCGGTGGAGATCAACTGCCGCCCCGAGCGCCTGGACCCGCCCCGCCGGCTGCTCGCCCTGGCCCGCGACGCCGGCACGCTCTTCAGCATCGACAGCGACGCCCACGCGCCGGGTCAGCTGGACTGGCAGCTCTACGGCTGCGCCCGCGCCGAGGAGGCGGGCATCCCGGCGGATCGCGTCATCACCACCTGGACGGCCGACCAGCTCATCGAGTGGACCGGCACCCGCCGCCGGCCGGCGGCTTCCATCGGCTGACCCCCACGGGGGTCGTCACGGGGGACGGTCACGGGGCCCGGCGCCGGGCCCCGCCGTCGGCCGGAGGGGGCACCCGCCGCGTGCCGGTCCGCGTGCCGAAGGCCAGGAGGGTGCTGAAGATTTATGCCGGGCTCCCGACGCCCGGCACCGCCATCTGCAGCGTTGGCCGGGTGCCCGGACAGAAACGCACTATCCGGGCACCCGGCCGCCTTGCAGCTGACCGCACCGGACGCCGCTCGCTGAACCGGCCAAGATCTTCAGCACCCTCCTAGGAGTCGCTGTCGCCGCCCTGGCCGTCCGCCGTCCGGCGGGTCGGCCGGGCCTCGGCGTCCGTTTCGGCCGCCGCGCGCTCATGGCGCGGCCCGCCCTCGCCGGGCAGGTCGGGGACGTCCACCACGGGCGGCAGATCGCGAATCAGATGCAGGGCTCTGTAGTCCGTCATGTCGTTCGCCTACCCGCTTGTGACGATTCACCCGGACGAATGTTCCCGAATCGGTCGTCCGTACCCGGCGTAGTGGTACGGGCACGCAGCGCGTCTGGCTCAGCCGTCCATCCGGTCGATCTGCCGGATCTTGTTGGTGACGTCGAGCGCCGCGATCTTGTACGACTCGGCGAGCGTCGGGTAGTTGAAGACCGCGTCCACCAGGTAGTCCACGGTGCCGCCGCAGCCCATCACGGCGTGGCCGATGTGGATCAGCTCGGTCGCGCCGGTGCCGAAGCAGTGCACGCCCAGCAGCTTGCGGTCGACCGGGGAGACCAGCAGCTTCAGCATGCCGTGGGCGTCGCCGATGATCTGGCCCCTGGCCAGCTCGCGGTAACGCGACACGCCGACCTCGAAGGGGATCAGCTCGTCGGTCAGCTGGTCCTCGCTGCGGCCGATGAAGCTGATCTCAGGGATGGTGTAGATACCGATCGGCTGGAGGTCCTGGAGACCTCCCACCGGCTCGTCGAACGCGTGGTAGGCGGCGGCGCGCCCCTGCTCCATGGAGGTGGCGGCCAGGGCCGGGAAGCCGATGACGTCACCGACGGCGTAGATGTGCCCGACCGCCGTCCGGTAGTGCGCGTCCACCGCTATCCGGCCGCGCTTGTCGGCGTCCAGCCCGGCCTTGTCCAGATCGAGCCCGTCGGTCAGGCCCTGCCGCCCGGCGGAGTACATCACCGCGTCGGCGGCGATCTTCTTGCCGCTGGCCAGCACGGTCAGGGTGCCGCGGGCATGCCGCTCGACGGCGGCGACGGTCTCGCCGAAGCGGAAGGTCACCGCCAGATCGCGCAGGTGGTATTTGAGCGCCTCCACGACCTCCGCGTCGCAGAAGTCCAGCATCCCGTCGCGCTGCTCGACCACGGTGACCTTGCTGCCCAGGGCCGCGAACATGGAGGCGTACTCCATGCCGATCACCCCGGCGCCCACGATCACCATCGAGCGCGGCACCCGCTCCATGCTGAGCACGCTGTCGGAGTCCATCACCGTGACGTCGTCGAACGCCACACTCGCCGGACGGGCCGGGCGGGTGCCGGTGGCTATCACGATGTGGTCCGCCGTCACCAGCCGGTCGCTCCCGGAGGCGTCCCGCACCGCGACCGTGTGGTCGTCCATGAAGCGGCCGGTGCCCGGCAGCAGCGTCACCTGGTTCCTGGCCAGCTGGCTGCGGATCACATCGACCTCGCGGGTGACCACGTGCTGGGTGCGCGCGGTCAGGTCGGCGATGGTGATGTCCTCCTTCAGCCGGTAGCTCTGGCCGTACAGGTCGCGCTGGTTGAGCCCGGTGAGATAGAGCACCGCCTCGCGCAGCGTCTTGGACGGGATGGTGCCGGTGTGCAGCGACACCCCGCCCAGCCGGTCGGGGAGGTCCACGATCGCCGCCCGGCGACCGAGTTTCGCCGTGGCGATGGCGGCTTTCTGGCCGCCGGGACCGGAACCGATGACAAGCATGTCGAAGTCGGGCACAGACCGAAGTGTGGCATCGGGCCGAGCCGCGCAGGAAGGGCGGACGGCAGGCCGTTACGGGCTTGGTGCCGAGTTCGGCCGCCGGCCGTCCCGCGTCCACCGGACCGGGGGGCCGGGGACCGGCGCCGCGCCCCGCGAACCGCCGCGCGGCGCCGGTCCTCGCGGTCCCCGGGCATCCCCGGTCACCCGTCCGGGGGCGCCCGGGGCGCGGCCCCGCCCGGGCCGCGACAGCCTGGGAGGGGCGGCCCGCCGACCTCCGCGGGTGCGCCGACCGCCGCGGGCGTGCCGACCGGCCGCGCCCGGCGGGACCGGTCGGCCGGCGCGCGGGAAGGCGGCAGTGATCAGGAGCGGCGAGGAAAGGCACGACACCGTGGAGTCCACCCCCCGGCGGGCGGGCGCCGTCCCGGCGGACCGGACGGAGCGCTCGACGCTCACCCTGCACGTCAACGGCGCTCCCCGCACGCTGACCCTGGACCACCGCACCACCGTGCTGGACGCGCTGCGCGAGCACCTGGGGCTGACCGGCGCCAAGAAGGGCTGCGACCACGGCCAGTGCGGCGCGTGCACGGTGCTGATCGACGGGCGGCGCGCCAACAGCTGCCTGCTGCTGGCGGTGGCCCACGACGGCGCCTCGATCACCACCGTCGAGGGACTGGCCGACGGCGACCGGCCGCACCCCGTGCAGGAGGCGTTCCTGGCCAGGGACGCGCTGCAGTGCGGCTACTGCACCCCCGGGCAGATCTGCTCGGCCATCGGGGCCATCGCCGAGGTCGCGGCCGGCCACCCCTCGCACGTCACCAGGCCCGGCGCCCGGCCGGACACGGTCCGGCGGTCCTTCGGCCCCGAGGAGATCCGCGAGCGGATGAGCGGCAATCTGTGCCGGTGCGCCGCCTACGTGAACATCGTCGCGGCGATCGGGGACGCGGCGGCCGGCCGGGCGGCGGAACGCCCCGAGGCCGGCGGGCCGGTCCGCCCGCGAGGGGGCAGGCAGTGAAGCCCTTCGGCTATGTGCGGGCCGCCACCCCCGGCGAGGCCGTCGAGGCGTACGCGGCCAACCCCGGCGCCCGCTACCTCGGCGGCGGCACCAACCTGGTGGACCTGATGAAACTCGGTGTCGAGACCCCCGGCACCCTGATCGACGTCAGCCGGCTGCCGCTGGACCGGATCACGGACACGCCCGGCGGCGGTCTGAGCGTCGGCGCGGCCGTACCCAACAGCGATCTCGCCGCGCACCCCGTCGTGTGGAGCCGGTATCCCGCGCTGTCGCAGGCGCTGCTGGCCGGCGCCTCCGGACAGCTGCGCAACATCGCCACCACCGGCGGCAATCTGCTGCAGCGCACCCGCTGCCTGTACTTCCAGGATACCGACAAGCCCTGCAACAAGCGCCAGCCCGGCTCCGGTTGCCCGGCCCGCGAGGGAGTGCACCGCGATCTCGCCGTCCTCGGCCACTCCGACCAGTGCGTCGCCACCCATCCGTCCGACATGGCGGTAGCCCTGGCCGCCCTCGACGCGACCGTGATCCTGCTCGGCCCGGACGGCGAACGGACCGTGCCCGCCACCGAGTTCCACCGGCTGCCCGGCGAACGCCCCCAGCAGGACACGGTGATCGGCCCCGGCGAGCTGATCACCGCGGTCGAACTCCCGCCGCCCGCCGGGGCGTCCGTCTACCGCAAGGCACGCGACCGGGCGTCCTACGCCTTCGCGCTGGTCTCCGTCGCCGCCGTGCTCGACGTCCAGGACGGCCGGGTGCGCGCCGCCGCGCTGGCCTTCGGCGGCGTCGCCCACCGCCCCTGGCGGGCCCGCGCCGCGGAAGAGGTGCTGCGCGGTGCCCCCGCCACCCGGGAGACCTTCGAACGCGCCGCCGCCGCCGAACTCGACCGGGCCCGCCCGCTGCGCGACAACGCCTTCAAGGTGCCACTGGCCCGGCGCCTGGCGGTGAGCGTCCTGACCGGCCTGGCCCGGACCGCCGCCGCGTGGCCCCGGCCCGCCCGGCGCGGACAGGGCGGCGCGGCGTGAAGCGCCCGCTGGGCATGCCGGCCGTCCGCCACGAGGGCCGGGAGAAGGTCACCGGCGCCGCCCGCTACACCGCCGAGCACACCCCGGACGGCTGCGCCTACGCCTGGCCGGTGCCGGCCGCGGTCGCCAAGGGCCGGATCACCGCGCTGCACCGCGAGGCCGCCCTGGCCGTGCCCGGCGCCCTGGCCGTACTCGCCCATGACGACGCGCCCCGGCTGCGCCCGGCCGGCGACCCCACCTTGGAACTGCTGCTCCAGCACGACCGGGTGCCGCACCGGGGCTGGTACGTGGCCCTCGCGGTCGCCAACAGCCTGGAAGCCGCCCGCGAGTGCGCCGCCGCGGTCCGGGTGGAGTACGCGGCCGAACCCCACGACGTCGTGCTCAGCGCCGACCACCCCGATCTGTACACACCCGAGTGGGCCAACGGCGGCCACCCGGCGGTCCGCGAGCGCGGCGACTTCCCGGCGCGCTTCGACGCCGCCGACATCCGTGTCGACGCCACCTTCACCCTGACCGGGCTGCACAACCATCCGATGGAGCCGCACGCCTCCGTCGCCCGCTGGGAGGACGGCCGGCTCCTCGTGCACGACTCCAGCCAGGGCGCCACCGCCGTCCGGGACGCGCTCGCCAAGCTGTTCGCCCTGGACCCCGACCGGATCACCGTGCTCTCCGAGCACGTCGGCGGCGGCTTCGGGTCCAAGGGCACCCCGCGCCCGCCCGCGGTGCTGGCCGCGATGGCCGCCCTGCACACCGGCCGCCCGGTCAAACTCGTCCTGCCAAGGCGCCAGTTGGCCGCCGTCACCGGGCACCGCTCGCCCACCGTGCAGCGGGTGCGGATCGGCGCCGGCCGCGACGGCCGGATCACCGCGCTCGCCCACGAGGTCGCCACCCAGACCTCCACCGTCAAGGAGTTCGTGGAGCAGGCCGGCGTCCCGGCCCGGGTGATGTACACCTCCCCGCACAGCCGCACCGCGCACCGGGTCGCCGCCCTGGACGTACCCACCCCGTCCTGGATGCGGGCGCCCGGCGAGGCGCCCGGCATGTTCGCGCTGGAGTGCGCGATGGACGAACTCGCCGCCGCCACCGGCCTGGACCCGGTCGAACTGCGGCTGCGCAACGAGCCCGGCACCGAACCGGACACCGGACGGCCGTTCAGCAGCCGCCATCTGACCGAGTGCCTGCGCGAGGGCGCCCGCCGCTTCGGCTGGCGGGCCCGCGACCCCCGGCCCGGCGTGCGCCGCGAGGGGGACCTGCTGCTCGGCACCGGGGTCGCCGCGGCCACCTACCCCGTCCTGCTGTCACCCTCGTATGCCACCGCCGAGGCCACGCCCGACGGCAGGTACCGGGTGCGGGTGGACGCCACCGACATCGGCAACGGCGCCCGTACCGTGCTCACCCAGATCGCCGCCGCCGCGCTCAACGCCCCGCTGCCCCGGGTGCGGCTCGACATCGGCGACAGCCGGCTGCCGGCCGGCTCGGTGGCCGGCGGCTCCTCCGGCACCGCCTCCTGGGGGTCGGCCGTCTACAAGGCGTGCGACGCGCTGGCCGCCCTGGTCCGGGAATACGGCGGGCAGGTGCCGGACGACGGGCTGACCGCGAGCGGCGACACCGAGCGGGAGGCGGCGGCCGAATCGCCCTACGCCCGGCACGCGTTCGGCGCGCACTTCGCCGAGGTGCAGGTGGACACGGTGACCGGCGAGGTGCGGGTGCGCCGGATGCTCGGGGTGTTCGCGGCCGGGCATGTGCTCAACCCCCGCACCGCCCGCTCGCAGTTCCTCGGCGCCATGACGATGGGGCTGGGCATGGCGCTGCTGGAAGGCAGCACCATGGACCCGGTCTTCGGCGACTGGGCCGAACGCGACCTGGCCTCCTACCATGTGCCAGCCTGCGCCGATGTGACCGGTCTCGAAGCGCACTGGATCGACGAGTCCGACGAGCACCTCAACCCGATGGGCAGCAAGGGCATCGGCGAGATCGGCATCGTCGGCTCGGCCGCGGCGATCGCCAACGCCGTCCACCACGCGACCGGCACCCGCTTCCGGGAGCTGCCGCTCACCCCGGACCGGGTCATCGGGTCCGTCCAGCCGTATCAGGAGGAGGTGTGAACGCAGGAGGACACCGGACCCGGCTGTCACGGGGTCGCGACGAGAGGACACCCGATGCGCCTTCCCCGGCGTCACCCGGCGGAGCCGAGGCGGGGCGCCCCGTCGGGGAGCGGCACGGGCGGCCGGACCGGCCGGCCGGGGCGGGCCCGGACATGACGGCTTCCGCCCGGATGCCGGTCGCGGCACGCCCCGCGGACCCCCCGGCGGAAAACCCCGGGCCGGCCGCGCCCGAGCGTGTCGACCGGGACCTGCGGGGCGCGGTCGACCGGGTGCTCCGCGATGTCTTCCGCGACCGCAGGGCCGAAGCGCTGGTGATCGACCCGGTCTTCGACGAGCACATCGCCCGCCGGCTGGCCGACTTCGCCCTCGGCGGCGGTGCGCGGCGGCGTTCCGCCCTGCTGTGGTGGGGGTGGCGGGCGTGCCGCGGGCAGGACGGCACCGAAAGCGCCGGGGCCGTGCTGGACGTGGCCGCCGCCCTCGAACTCGTCCAGTGCTGCGCCCTCGTCCAGGACGACGTGATGGACGGCTCGGGGCTGCGCCGCGGCCGTCCCGCCGTCCATGCCGAACTGGCCGCCCGCCACGCGACGGGCCCGCGGGCCGGCGGCGCGGCGCCCTTCGGCTTCTCCGCGGCCGTCCTGGTCGGCGACCTCGCGCTCGCCTGGGCGGACGACCTGGTCGCCGACGCCGGGCTGACGCCCGCCGCGCGGGACCGGCTGCGCCCGGTGTGGCGCGCGATGCGCACCGAGATGGCGGCGGGCCAGTACCTCGACCTGCACGCCCAGGTGACCGCCTCCCGCTCGCCCGGCCGGGCGATGCGCACCGCGTTCCTCAAGAGCGCGCGCTACTCGGTGGAGAGCCCGCTCGGCCTCGGCGCCGCGCTGGCCGGCGCCGATCCGGCCGTCCGGCACGCGCTGCGCGACGCCGGACGCTGCGCCGGTCTGGCCTTCCAGCTCCGCGACGACCTGCTCGGGGTCTTCGGCGATCCGCTGCTGACCGGCAAGCCGACCGGTGACGACATCCGCGAGGGCAAGGTCACCTATCTGGTGGCGATCGCCGTCCGGCGCGCCCGGCGGGACCCGGCGGCGCTGCGCGTGCTGGAGGACGCGCTCGGCGACCCGGCCCTGTCCCCGGCCGCGCTGGACCGGGTCCGCGAGGTGCTCGTCGCCACCGGCGCGAGGGAGTACGTGGAAGCCCGCGCCGACCGGCTCGCCGACGCCTGCCGGGTCCGGCTGCTGGGCGCTTCGCTCGAACCGGCCGCCCGCGACCGGCTGCTCGCGGTCCTGGCGGCGGCGACCGGCCGGGGAACCGGGCAGCCGGAGGCGGGGAGCGGGCATCCGGAGACCGGCGACCGGCAGCTGGACGCCCGTCCCGAGCGGCCGGATGCCGACGCCGATCACCCGGACGCCCGTGGCGACCGTCCGAATGCCGCTGCCGATCACCCGGACGCCCGTACCGAGCACCCCGGCGGCCGGGAAGGAAACCGGCCATGAAGTCGATTCCCGGCCCCACGGGCCATGTCGTCGTGATCGGCGCCGGCCTGGCGGGGCTCGCCGCCGCGCTGCACCTGCTGGGCGCCGGACGCCGGGTCACCGTGGTGGAACGCGCGGATGTGCCCGGCGGCCGGGCCGGCCGTATCGAGCGCGGCGGCTACCACTTCGACACCGGGCCCACCGTCCTTACCATGCCCCACCTGCTGGAGGAGCCGCTGGCCGCGGTCGGCGAGACCCTGCGCGACCGCCTGGACCTGATCGAGCTGCACCCCGCCTACCGGGCCCGCTTCGCCGACGGCAGCAGCCTGGACGTGCACACCCGCGCCGAGGCGATGGAGGAAGCCGTCCGGGCCTTCGCCGGCCCCCGGGAGGCGGCCGGCTACCGCCGGCTGCGGACCTGGCTGGAAGCACTGCACCGGGCCCAGATGCGCCGCTTCATCGACACCAACTTCGACTCGCCGCTGCGGCTGCTGCACCCCGATCTCGCCCGGCTCGCCGCCCTGGGCGGCTTCGGCCGCCTCGACACGGCCATCGGGCGCCACATCCACGACGAGCGGCTGCGCCGGGTCTTCTCCTTCCAGGCGCTCTACGCGGGTGTGCCGCCGGCCCGGGCGCTGGCCGCCTACGCCGTCATCGCCTACATGGACACCGTGGCGGGTGTGTACTTCCCGCGCGGCGGCATGCACGCCGTGCCCCGCGCGCTGGCCGCGGCGGCCGAGGCGGCCGGCGCCGATCTGCGCTACGGCCGGGCGGTGACCCGGCTCGAACAGCGGGCCGGCCGGGTCACCGCGGTGATCACCGGTGACGAGCGCATCCCCTGCGACGCGGTCGTCCTCGGCGTCGAACTGCCCACCGCCTACCGGCTGCTCGGCCGCACCCCGCGCCGGCCGCTGCCGCTCCGGCGCTCGCCGTCCGCCGTGGTCCTGCACGCGGGCACCGACCGCACCTGGCCCGAACTCGCCCACCACACCCTCTCCTTCGGCGCCGCCTGGGAGCGGACCTTCGACGAGCTGACCGTCACCGGACGGCTGATGAGCGACCCGTCCCTGCTGATCACCCGGCCCACCACCCACGACCCCGCCCTCGCGCCGCCGGGACGCCATCTGCACTACGTCCTCGCGCCGTGCCCCAACACCGACATCGGTCCGGGACCCGCCGAGTGGGCCGAGCTCGGCCCGCGCTACCGCGACCGGCTGCTGACCGAACTGGAACGGCGCGGCCTGGCCGGACTCGGCGCCGCGATCGAGCAGGAGTGCCTGGTCACCCCGGCCGACTGGTCCGCGCAGGGGCACGCGGCCGGTACGCCCTTCTCGCTCGCCCACACCTTCGCCCAGACCGGCCCGTTCCGCCCCGCCAACCTCGTACGCGGGATCGACAACGCCGTGCTGGCCGGCTGCGGCACCACCCCGGGCGTGGGCGTGCCGACCGTCCTGATCTCCGGGAAGCTCGCCGCCGCCCGCGTCACCGGTGGACCCCGGGGCCGCCGCGCACCCGGGCGCCCGGTCCGGGACCGGCTGCCGGGCCCCGTCCCGGCGCTCTTCCCGGAGCCGGGGGCACCGGGGGCGCCTCCCGGCCGCCGGGCCGAGGCAGGGGGCATCCGACGCCGCGGTCCGGTCCAGGGCCCGGCCGCCGACGAGAGGCGGGGCGTATGACCCGGCACGAACTCGACGCCGCGGGTATCCACGATCCGGCGCTGCGCGACGCCTACGAGCGCTGCCGGCTGCTCAACGCCCGCCACGGCAGGACGTACTTCCTCGCCACCCGGCTGCTGCCGGCCGGACGGCGCCCGGCCGTGCACGCGCTGTACGGCTTCGCCCGCCGGGCCGACGACATCGTGGACGACCTCGGCGGCACGGCCGGCCTCGCCGAGCGGGAGGCCCGCCTGACCGCACTGGCCGCCGAACTCGACCGCGCCCTGGGCGCCACCGCCGGGGCCCGCGCCGAGCCGGTGGTACGGGCGCTGGCGCACACCGCTCGCGTCTACGCCATCGACCACCGGCACTTCACCGACTTCATGGCCTCGATGCGGTCCGACCTGACCGTCACCGACTACCCCACCTTCGAACACCTGCGTGCCTACATGCACGGCTCCGCCGCGGTGATCGGCCTGCAGATGCTGCCGGTGCTCGGCCATGTCGTACCCCGCGCGGAGGCCGAGCCGCACGCCGCGGCGCTCGGTGTCGCCTTCCAGCTCACCAACTTCCTGCGGGACGTCGGCGAGGACCTCGACCGGGGCCGGGTCTATCTGCCGGCCGATCTGCTCGCCGCCAACGGAGTCGACCGGGCCCGGCTGCGGTGGAGCCGGGACACCGGTGGCCGGGACCGCCGGATCACCGCCGCCCTGGCCGATTTCGCGGCCCTGACCCGCGGCTTCTACCACCGGGCGGCCCCCGGTATCGCCATGCTCGACCCGGTGGCCCGGCCCTGCATCCGGACGGCCTGCGTGCTCTACGGCGGAATCGTCACCGCGGTCGAGCGGGAGGGCTACCCGGTGCTGCACCGGCGGGCCGCGGTGCCGTCGCATGTGCGGGCCTCGGTGGCGCTGGACGGGTTGGTCCGGGTGGGCGCGGCCCGGGTGCGGGCCCGGAGGACCGGTGAGCCGGGTCCTCGCCGCCGGTCGCCCGCCGCCGTGCGGGAGGCGGTGTGATCCGGGACCGGGTCCCGCTGGCCCTCCGGCGCGGCGCCGTGCCCTGGGACAGGCAGCGGCCGACCTGGCGGGACGCCGAGCCGGCCCTGATCGCCGCCGCCCTGGAACGCGCCCGGCAGCGTCCCTCCGGCAACTGGTACGTGCTGGGCGCCGCCGGCGGCATCACCGCGGACCGCCCCTTCGGCCGTACGGTCGGCGGCGTCGAGGTGGTGGCCTGGCGCGACGCCCGCGGCCGGCTGGTGGCCGGGCCCGGCGCCTGCCCGCACCTGGGGGCACCGCTCAAGGACGCCGTGGTCCGCTGCGGGACGCTGCGCTGCCACTGGCACGGCCTGGCCCTGAACGGCTCGGCCACCGCCGGGTGGTCGCCGCTGCCCGCCCACGACGACGGCGTCCTCGCCTGGGTGCGGCTCGACGCGGTCGGCGGCGAGGAACCGCTGGCGGCGCCGGTCCTCCCGCGCCGCCCGCCGCCCGGCTCGGCGGTGGCCGCCGTCTTCACGGCGACCGGCCGCTGCGAACCCCAGGACGTGGTGGCCAACCGCCTCGACCCCTGGCACGGCGGGTGGTTCCACCCCTACTCCTTCGTGGACCTCACGGTCGAGGAGCCCGCCGACGCGGACTCCTTCGCCGTCCGGGTCTCCTTCAAGGTCGCCGGCCGTGTCGTCGTCCCGGTGCGAGCGGTCTTCAGCGCGCCCGAGCCCCGTACCGTCGTCATGCACATCACCGAGGGGGAGGGCGCCGGGTCCGTGGTGGAAACCCACGCCACCCCCCTGGGCCCGGACCACGACGGCGGACCCCGGACCGCCGTCACCGAAGCGGTCATCGCCACCTCCCCCCGCCCCGGCTTCACCGCGGCCCGCGCCGCCGCGCCACTGCTGCGCCCCTTGATGCGAGCGGCGTCCGCCCGGCTGTGGCGCGACGACCTCGCCTACGCGGAGCGCCGCTGCTCGCTGCGCGGCGCCGGGCGTCTCCCGGGCTGAGCGCCGGGTGCCCTGCCGCTGGGCGGCGGGTTCGAAGGTGGTCAGGGGGTGCGGTCGGCCATGCGGCTCAGGGCGCGCAGGGGCGCTGTGCGGCCGCGGCGGGGGACTGTCCACAGGGTCTGGCCGCGTACGCCCCAGCGTTCCAGCAGGGCGTTGGCGGCGAGGAAGCCGGTGGTGGCGGCGCGTTCCATCAAGGCGACCGGCAGGGCGGTGCGGATCAGGTCACCGGCCAGTATCACCGCCGGGGAGGGGGTGCGGACGGTGGGGCGGGCCTGGTGGCCGCCGACGGGGAAGAGGGGGCAGTCGGTGCGCCATTCGTGCCGGGCGTCCACGATCCGGGCGGCCCGCGTCTCGGGGTGGACCCGGTGCAGTTCGTGGACCAGCCGCCGCTGGACCGTCTCGCGGTCGGCGGCCGGATCGACGGCGTAGGCGTGGAGTTCGAGCACCGAGCCGTTGTGCGCCGCCGCCCAGCGGGCCGCCTCGCCCTCCCAGGCGTGCAGCACGCTGACGTTGTCCAGCGGGCCGAAGCCGCTGGTGCCGAGGAAGCCGGGGCGGCCCGGGGCGGTCGGGCGGTCCAGCCAGAGCCGGGAGACCAGGAAGGGCGGCGCGGTCCGCAGGGCCCCGATCCGGGCCCGCCACGGCGGGTCGCCCAGCGCGGGGGAGGAGGCGACCAGTTCGCGCAGCCCCGCGGTGTCCAGCGCCAGGACCACCCCGTCGTACGTCCGCTCCCCGGTGGCGCCGAGGACCGCCACCCGGCCGCCGTCGGCCGACGGCCGCACCGATTCCACCGCGTCCCGGCAGCGCACCTGGACGCCGTGGCCTTCCAGATAGCTCCGCAGCGGGTCCCACAGCGCCTGCGGGAAGGGCTCGGCCGGCACGTCGAAGAGCAGGCCCTCGCTCGAACCGAGGAAGTAGATGTGGAACATCAAGGCGAGTTCCGCCGCGGACAGTTCGCGCGGGTCCACGAAGAAGCTGCGGGAGAACACCTCGAAGGCCAGGTGCCGGGCCGCGCCGGGGAAGCGGACCGCGTCCAGGAACCGCGCGGCGCTGACATCGTCCAGCCGCTCGTAGACGCCGGGCACCCGGACGTCCAGCAGCGGCAGCGCCGCCATCGGGTCCATGCCCGCCAGGTCCCGCCAGCCGAAGCTGGGACTGCGGGCCACGAAGCCCAGCGCGCTCCACGGCGGGGTCCGCGGCACCTTGGCGAAGCTGTCGCGCGGTCCGTCGGCGTGCCGCAGCGGGTAGTCCGGCAGCGGGGTGAGCATGCCCAGCCCGGGATCGACCCGCCGGAGCAACCCCCGCAGGTTGTAGTACTGGCGGAAGAAGGCGTGGAAGCCGCGGCTCATCGTCGCGGCCGACCCGTCGGCCAGCACGGTCGGCCATCCGCTCAGCCTGCCGCCCAGCTCCGCGCCGCGCTCGTGCAGCACCACCCGCACCCCGCGTTCGGCCAGCGCGGTGGCCGCCGCGAGCCCCGCGATGCCGCCGCCCACCACCGCGACCCGGGGCGGGTCGGCCGCCGGCACCCGGGCCCGCCCGGGCACGGCCGGCAGGATCTCGGCCCGCCGGTCCCGGCCCCGCCGGGCGGGCGCCCCGCCGCGGCCGGCCGGACGGCCGGCGGCGGCCGGTTTCGCGGCGGGCGGCAGACTCATGTCCCGCTCTCTTCCTCTTGGGGCGCGGGGTGCGGCGCGGCCGGCCGGGAGCGCGCCGGCAGCCGGGGCACCCAGGGCAGTTCCAGCGCCGTGCGCAGCATGGGGAGTACGGGCGTGCGCAGGCCGATGGACAGGTCCTCCGCCATCCGCGAGCGGCCGTCGAGGAAGCGCAGCAGGCGCCCGGCGGGGACTCGGGAGAACAACCGGGTGAAGAAGTCGGCGCCGTCCACCCGCCCGGTGTCCAGGGCCCGCAGCAGCACGGCGTCCATGGCGAGCGCGCGGGCCGGGTAGGCGGGCGGCGGCAGCGGGTCGTGTCCGGCGGCCAGCGCGGCGGCGATCGCCCGGGACTGCCGCTGCACGGCCGCGAAGGTGTAGCCGGTGGCCGGCCGGGTCGCGCCGCCCGCGCCGCCGATCCGGAACACCGACGCGCCCGCCCGGCGCGGGAAGGGACCGTCGGTCATCGGGATCACGCCCTGCTCGGCGGAGACGACCCGCAGTCCGGCAAGCCCCAGGACATCCCGGGTGTAGTGCCGCAGCGCCGCCTCGTACCCGGCGCCGTCGAGCACGGCGGCGGAGAACTCGGTGTACTCCACCAGCGCCGCGCGCTCGTCGAGGGGGAGTACGTACCCGAAGGACAGCCCCCGGGCGGGCTGCGGGGTGCGGAAGTCCATCAGATCGGCGACCGCCGGGTCGAACACCGGGGAGTCGCTGCGGACGAACCAGCCCCCGAAGTGCTGGAGAAGCGTGGTCCTGGCCGGGGGGAGCACCGCCGGCGGGCGTGAGTCGAAGGCCCACCGGGTGCGCCACACCACCGGCTCGCCGCCGGCCGCGACCCCGCGGACCAGCGCCCCGCCCGCGTCGTCCCGTAGCTCCTCCACCGAGGCCTCGACCCGCCGGACCCGGGGCGCCGTGTCCAGCCGGGCGGCCACCAGCCGCTCGAAGTCCGCTGAGCGCAGCATCTTGTAGGCGAACGGCGCGATCCGGGCCACCACCGGGCGGCCGTCGGCGCCGTGCACCCGCAGCCGGTCCCAACGGGCCGTCAGCACGCTGTCGTAGGCGCCGTCCGGCTCCTCCCAGAAGCACCAGGTCCGCTCCGGCGGTCGCAGGTGTCCCGGAGCCGCGTCCACCAGCAGCACGGTCGGCGGTGAGGGCCGCGCCGGATCGGCGAGCCGGTACGCGAGGCTCAGGCCAGCGGCCCCCGCGCCCACGACGGCGACATCGGCGTCCCACACCACCTGTCCGGTCCCCTTCCCGCTCGGACCCGCCCCGGAAGGTCCCGCTCCGGGCCCGGCGACGCGTCGCGCCCGGCCCGACCAGCATTCCGGCTCCGGCCCCGGGAAGCGCGCAGGCGGGGCGCGAGTGTCGCGACGGCCGCTCCACCGGCGGCGCCGGCCGGGGTACGGGGCCGGGCCCGCCGCTCCCGCGCGGCGCCGCTCAACCCGCCATCACGGCGTGGACCAGCAGGACCACGGCGATGATCACCACGACACCCAGGAGGAGTAGCATCCCGGTGCGCGAGCTGTGCGGAGCGGTCGCGGCGGGCCCCGGGGCCGGCTGCGGAGTCTGGCCCCACCCCGGGCCGGGCGGCTGATTCCGGCCCGGTTCGGGAGCGGGTGTGGAAGGGTCGGTCGGCTCGGACATCGCGTTCTCCTGTGTCGGCTCGGATCGGATCTGCCGGTCCGTGTGCCCGTTCGCCGCACCGGCATTCGGACCCGGACCGGACCGGCCCGCATGTCATGAAGGCGTCGGCCCTGGGCATAGACGAGTCAAGAGGCAACGCCGTGAGGCGTGGCCGCAGCGCTGGGAGGGTGAAGGGTGGCGACAGGGGAGCGCGCGGCGTCCCGCGGCAGGCGTGAGCACCGGCGGGAACGCGAACACGGCAGGACGCTGCGGGGCATGTGGGCGCTGCTGCGCTTCAGCCGCACCCTGTTCCGTACCCTCGCCGCCGCCTGGGACAAGGACGCGACCGAGCGGGCCGCGGCTTTGACCTACTACGCGGTGCTGGCGATCTTCCCCGCGCTGCTGATGACCGTCTCGCTGGTCGGGCTGGCCGGCGGAGCGTCGGACGGCAGCCTGTCGGACGGCATCACCACGCTGCTGCCCGCCGAGTCCCGTCCGGTGGTGGCCCAGGCGCTGCTGGACATGGCGAAGGACAAGTCGGCCAGCCTGTCGCTGTCGGCGGTGGGCGGGGCGGGCGCGATCTGGTCGTCGATCGCCTACGCCAGTGTGTTCCGCCGGGCGCTGCACGCCATGCACGGCGTCCACGACCGCCGCCCGGCCTGGCGCACCATGCCCCGGGTGATCTTCACCTCGGCGACCTTGCTGGTGCTGCTGCTGAGCAGCGCGCTGTGCCTGGTGGTGACCGGCGCGCTGGCCCGCAGGACCGGCGCCCTGCTGGACATGGACGGGGCGACGCTGGCCGCCTGGCGCGGCCTGCGCTGGCCGTTACTGCTGGTGGTGGCATCCACGCTGGTGCTGGTGCTGTTCCGCTCCGGACCGCGCAACAGCAGGTCGCTGCGCTCGATGGCCCCCGGCGGGGCGCTCGCGGTGGGGCTGTGGCTGGCCACCTCCGCCGGGTTCGCCGAGTACACCGCGCACCTGGGCACGTACAACCGGCTGTACGGGCCGCTGGCCGGGACCGTGGTGTTCCTGGTCTGGCTGTGGTTCTCCAACCTGGCCCTGATGGTCGGCGCCCACTTCAACGTGGAGCACGCCAGGGCCCTTTCGGACCGGGCCCGGTCGGCGTTCGAGGCCGAGGACGCCGAGGAGCGGTGACCGCCCGGGGCCGGTGACCGCTCCGGACGGGAAACGCCAACGGGCCCCCGCCCGCCGCCGCGGGGGAGGGCCCGTCACCGCCGCGTGCCGTGGACACGCGGCGGCGGTCGAGGGCGGCGGGCCGGTCAGCCGCAGGGCAGCGCGCCCGGAGTCAGGATCACCTGCGGGTTGAGCTCGCCGGCGAAGCGGTAGGTGTTCACCGTGCTCCCCTGGCAGGTGTAGCGCACGATGCCCAGGCCGTAGGCCACCGGGATGACGGTGCCGTTGGCGCCGACCTTCTCGATGACCGCGTAGGCGGGCTGGGAGACCCCGTTGCAGGTCTTGCTGTCGTAGATCGACAGTACATTGCCGACGAAGTCGAAGTCGGTGTAGTACTGGCAGGCGGTGCCGGCCACCGAGGTGCCCGCGAGCGCGGTGGACGCGCCGGGGATGAGGACGGCGGCCAAGGCCGCGGCGCTCGAAGCGGCGATCAGGCTGAGCTTTCTCACCGGTCGTTGTCCCTTCGGGAAGGAGGAGGGTCGTGACGAGCAAGGAGCAGGTGCCGTACGGCGTGTGGTGGCGGGGTCACCGCGCGCACCGATCGTAGGGTCGCCGACACAAGCCCGCAATAATGCGAGCGTTAGCAAGAAATTTGCGTAACTATCCCTGCAAAGAACTGAGTTGTGTGATGCGGCAGGGGTACGCGGGACCGGCCGGGCCCGGTTCGGGCCCGGCCGGATCCGCCAGGTGTGCCGCCGTCAGGCCGGGTGGTGGCGCCGGCGCGGGGCGCGGCCGGCCGGCTGGGACGGCTCGGGCCGGTGCTGGTAACCCGGCACGTCCCGCGTGACCGGCCGCGCCGTGGTGAGTTCGAACGGCTCGCCGTAGTGCAGCACTTCGATCGGCTCGCCCTCGGCCAGCGTGTACGTCGCCGAGGTGCGGGTGAACTCCACCCGCAGCCGCCGGCCGCGGAACAGCAGCCGGAAGGCGACCCGGCTGAGCGCGTCCGGCAGCCGCGGCGAGAACCGGATCGAGTCGCCGTCGAACAGCCGCATCCCGCCCAGCCCCGCCACCAGGGCCGTCCAGGTGCCCGCCAGCGCGGCGATGTGCAGCCCGTCGCGGGCGTTGTTCTCCAAATCCTCCAGGTCCATCATGGCCGACTCGCCCAAGTAGTCGTGGGCGAGCTGCAGATGGCCGACCTCGGCGGCGACGACCGACTGGCAGTAGGCCGACAGCGACGAGTCCCGTACCGTCAGCGGCTCGTAGTAGGCGAAGTTGCGGGCCTTCTCCTCCAGCGTGAAGGCGTCGCCGCGCAGATACATCGCCAGCACCAGATCCGCCTGCTTGACGACCTGCTTGCGGTACAGATCGAAGTACGGATAGTGCAGCAGCAGCGGGTAGTTGTCCTCGGAATCGGTGGCGGTGAAGTTCCACACCTGGTGCCGGGTGAAGCCCGCCGACTGCTCGTGCACCCCCAGATCGGCGTTGTACGGCACCGTCATGGCCGCCGCCGCGTCCCGCCATGCCGCGGTCTCCTCGGCGGTGACGCCGAGTTCGGCCGCGTGCCGCGGGTGGCGCTCCGCCGCGTCCGCGGCGGCCACCAGATTGCTCTGCGCCATCAGATTGGTGTACGCGTTGTCGTCGGCGATCGCGCTGTACTCGTCGGGCCCGGTCACCCCGTCGATGTGGAACGCCCCGGCATGGTCGTGATGGCCCAGCGAACGCCACAACCGGGCGGTCTCCACCAGCAGTTGCAGCCCGGTGTCCTTCTCGAAGGCGTCGTCGCCGGTCGCCGCCACATAGCGCACCACCGCGTCGGCGATGTCGGCGTTGACATGGAAGGCCGCGGTGCCGGCCGGCCAGTAGCTGGACGCCTCGTCGCCGTTGATCGTCCGCCAGGGGAACGCCGCGCCGGACAGGCCCAGTTGGCTGGCCCGCTCGCGGGCGACGGGCAGGGTGTTGCACCGCCATCGCAGCACTTCGGAGGCGGCGCGCGGCGAGGTGAAGGTCAGCAGCGGCAGCACGAACGTCTCGGCGTCCCAGAAGGTGTGGCCGTCGTAGCCGGACCCGGTCAGGCCCTTCGCCGGGATGGCCCGCTCCTCGGCCCGCGCGCCGGCCTGGAGCACGTGGAACAGCCCGAAGCGCACCGCCTGCTGGATCTCGGTGTCGCCGTCCACCTCGACGTCGGCGCGCTCCCAGAAGTCGTCGAGGTATTCGCGCTGCTGGTCCAGCAGGCCCTGCCAGCCGGTGTCGAGGGCGCCGACCAGCGCCGCGTCGGCCTGGTCGCGCAGCGCGGGCAGCGAACGGGTCGCCGACCAGCCGTAGGCGACGAACTTCTCCAGCCGCAGCTTCTGCCCGGTGTCCAGCACCGCGGTCACGGTCAGCCGGCTGACGTCGTCGCTGCTCTCCGACGAGATCTTCGTGGTGTGCTCCGGCCCCTCCACCCGGTGGTCGGCGGCGGTCGCCACCCGCAGCTTGCTGCGCTGGGTGGAGTGCACCAGCCGCAGCCGGGTGCCGGACGCCGAGTTCTCCTCGGCCTGGAGCGGCGACTCCAGCGCGGCGGCCACCCGCGGGTCGCCGGCCACCCGGGGGATCTCCTCGTTGGCGATCAGCTCCGACTGGAGCACCAGCCGCACCTGGTCCTCCAGCGGCTCGACCTCGTAGGAGATCGCGGCCACCGCGCGCTGCTGGAAGGAGACCACCCGGGTGGAGCGCACCCGCACCGCGCGGCCGGCCGGTGACACCCATTCGCACGAGCGGCGCAGCACCCCGGCCCGCAGGTCCAGCTCGCGGACGTGGTGGCGGATCGTGCCGTAGCGCAGGTCGAAGGGCTCGTCGTCCACCAGCAGCCGGATCACCTTGCCGTTGGTGACGTTGATGACCGTCTGCCCCGACTCCGGGTAGCCGTAGCCGGACTCGCCGTACGGCAGCGGGTGCCGCTCGAACAGGCCGTTGAGGTAGGAGCCGGGCAGCCCGTTCGGCTCGCCCTCGTCGAGGTTGCCGCGCCAGCCGATGTGCCCGTTGGACAGCGCGAAGACCGACTCGCTCTGCGGCAGTACGTCGAAGTTCAGCTCGCTCTCGCGCAGCGACCAGGGCGCGACGTCGTAGGCGGGGTGCTCGATCACGCCGTCCTCCCCAGCAGCTCGCCCAGATCGGTGACGACGGTGTCGGCGCCGTGCTTGCGCAGCTCCTCGGCCTGGCCCACCCGGTCCACTCCCACCACGTAGCCGAACTTGCCCTCGCGGCCGGCGTCCATCCCGACCAGCGCGTCCTCGAAGACCACCGCCTGACCGGCCTCGACGCCCAGCTGACGGGCCGCCTCCAGGAAGGTGTCCGGCTTGGGCTTGCCGCGCAGGCCCTTCTCCACGGCCGTCACCCCGTCGACGCGGACGTCCATCAGGTGCTCGATCCCGGCCGAGACCAGGACGTCCTTGCAGTTGGCGCTGGACGACACCACGGCGGTCCTCATCCCCGCCGCCCGGACCGCCTCCACATAGCGCACCGAACCGGGGTACGGCTTGACGCCCTCGTCCCGGATCTTCCGGACCACCAGGATGTTCTTGCGGTTGCCCAGCCCGTGCACGGTCTCGCGGTCCGGCGGGTCGTCCTCCTCGCCCTCGGGCAGTTCGATGTCGCGGGAGGCCAGGAAGCTGCGCACCCCGTCGGCGCGCGGGCGTCCGTCCACATAGGCGTCGTAGTCCGCGGTCGCGTCGAACGGCCGGAACTCCCCGGAATCGCCGCCGCCGCGCTGCCGCAGGAACTCGTCGAACATCTCTTTCCAGGCCGCGGCGTGGATGAGCGCGGTCGGCGTGAGCACGCCATCGAGGTCGAAAAGGCAGGCTCGTACGCCGCTGGGCAGGCCGATCTCCGTCATGAGCAGCCTTGTGCCCCGTCCGGAGAGCCGCCATGCGGGCGGGGCGGGAAGACCGCCCGACTTGCCGAATCGTTACTGCGCGGCCATCCGGCCGAACCCGTCACGACCCCAGCCGGTTGATCTCCGGGCTGTGCAGGATGTGCGGCCCGCCGCCTTCCAGCCGGACCACGGCCAGCATCGCCCGGCCGAGGTGCTCGGTGGTGGTGACATGACGGGCCGCCACCCGGCGCAGCAGCGGGTACAGCCACGACGCCAGCGTGTACATCACCCGGTACAGGCGGGTGCGGGAGGTCTCGCCGTGCACCGGCTGGATCCAACCGGGGCGGAACATGTACGCTCGCATGTCCATCGACAGCAGCGCGTTCTCGGTACGGCCCTTGATCCTGGCCCACGCCGACCGGCCGCCCTCGCTGCTGTCGGTGCCCTCGCCGGAGACATAGGTGAAGGTCAGCTCCGGGTTGCCGGCCGCGACGGTGCGGGCGGCGGCCAGCGCGTAGTCGTAGGTCACCCGCTCGTACTCGGCCTCCCCGCGCCCGGCGGCGGACACGCCCAGGCAGTAGAAGCACGCGTCGGCCCCGGACAGCTCGCCGGCCACCGCCGAGAAGTCGGTGAAGTCGGCGTGCGCCACCTCCCGCAGCCGGGGACGGCCGATGCCCAGCGGGCGTCTGACCACCGCCACCACCTCGGTCACCGCCGGGTCCTCCAAGCAGGCGCGCAGCACCCCCTGGCCGACCATGCCCGACCCACCGAAGACGATCACCCTCACCGCGGCCTCCCCGCCCCTGCTGTCCCGTTCGGCCCCGCCGGGAGCGGAGTCACCGGGACAGTGTGCCCCAGCCGGCCGCGTTCGTGATCTTGGGCCAGCGGCCCGGACCGCGCGCGCGGCGCGGTCGGGGACGGACGGTGACGGCGGGTCCACCGTCCGGCGCGCTCCCGCCCCCTCGCGACCCGCCCTCCGCGTGAGCGGCGGCCCTGCCCGGGGCCCTGTCACCGCTTCGACCAGCCCCTTCTCCCGTACTGTCCGCAGCAGAGACCCGCCGGGTATCACAGCCGCGCCATCAGGTCTTGGACGCCGGCGTCCGGGCGGGCCGACAGTGGAAGCGGCCGCCCCGGTGCGGCCGACCGTACTGGAACACTGCGAAAGGCCCTGTCATGGCTGTCTTCCTCACCGGCGGCTCCGGCTACATCGGCCGGTCCGTCGTGTCGGCCCTCGTCCGCGGCGGCTTCGACGTCGCCGCACTGGCCCGGAGCGAGGCCTCGGCCGCCGCGGTCACCGGTCTCGGCGCCGTCGCCGTGGCCGGCGACCTGACCGACACCCGCGTACTGCGCAAGGCCGCCGCCGCGGCCGAGGGCGTGATCCACCTCGGCGCCCACGCCGGCCCGGACGCCCCGGCCATCGATCTGGCCGCGGCCCGCGCGATGCAGGAGGGGCTCGGCGACCGCGGCACCTATGTGCACACCAGCGGTGCCTGGGTGCTGGGCGACACCGACGGCGTGGCCGACGAGGACGCGCCGCAGAGCCCGCCGCGGATCACCGCCTGGCGCGCCGAGAACGAGCGGCAGGTACTGTCCGCCGCCGAGCGGGGCGGCCGCCCGGTGCTGCTGATGGCCGGCCTGGTCTACGGCGGCGCCGGCCAGCTGACCAGGATGTTCTTCACCGACCCCGGCCGGGCCAACGGCGCCGTGCCGCTGATCGGCGACGGGTCCAACCACTGGTCGGTGGTCCACGTCGACGATCTCGCCGATCTGTACGTACGCGCCCTGAACGGGACGCCCGGATCGACGTATCTGGGCGTCGACGACCAGCACCCGACGCTCGCCGAGGCCGCCCAGGCGCTGTCCCAGGCGGCCGGCTGCCCCGGACAGTTCGACCGGCTCACCCTCGAACAGGCCCTGGAGCGGATGGGCCCGATCGCCGAGGCCTTCGCCCTGGACCAGCGGATCACCGGCGCGAAGGCCCGCCGCGACCTGGGCTGGAACCCGACCCACCTCGATGTGCTCGCCGACCTGGCCCGGGAGACGGCCGGCTGACCGGCCGGCCGGAGCGCTACCGCGGCGGACCGTCGCGGAAGTGCGCCGCGGCCAGCTCGGCGAACTCGGCGGTCGGCGCGGTCGCGCCGGCCGCGTCCCAGGCCAGGCAGACCTGGTTCGCCGCGATGTCCGCGACGGGCACCTGGCACACGTCGGGACGGGTGTAGTAGGCGGCGGCCGACCGGGGCAGCACGATCACGCCCTCCAGAGCCGCCACGTACTCCAGCTTCTCCTCCACCGTGCGCAGGCGCGGCTCGGGGGCGGCCGCGGCGGCGCGCCGATGCGGCAGGTCGCGCCACTCGGGCACCGCGTCCGGGTCCTGGAGCAGCGTGTCGCCGGCCAGGTCGGCGATGTCCAGCGCCGTCTTGCCGGCCAGCCGGTGGGCGCGGGGCAGCACGGCCACCCGGGGTTCGGAGAAGAGCGGCAGCAGGCGCAGCCCCTGGTGGTCCACCGGCATCCGGACGAAACTCACGTCCGCCCGGCCGTCCAGGACCACCGTCGCCTGATCGTGCCAGCCGGTGCGCAGCACCCGTACCTCCAGGCCCGGACGCTTCGCCAGCAGCGCCTGCACCGGCCCGGCGACGGTGATGCCCGGCATGAACGCGACGGTGAACACCGACTGTTCGTCCGCCGCCCGGCGGACCCGCCCGCGCAGCGCCTCGGCCGACGCCAGCAGTCCGGGCGCGTCGCGCAGCAGCTGCTCCCCGGCGGGGGTGAGCGCGGTGGCCCGCCGGTCGCGGTCGAACAGCCGCACCCGCAGTTCGTCCTCCAGCACCCGGATCTGCCGGGAGAGCACCGGCTGGGCGATGTGCAGCCGGGCGGCGGCCCGGCCGAAGTGCAGTTCCTCGGCGACCGCCACGAAGTAGCGCAGTTTGCGCAGGTCCACGTCCACGGTGGTCCTCCTGGCAGGGGTACGGAGCGGGCTCGGGCGGCCGGTCCGCGGTCGGCGTCCCGCCGGTGCGCCCGTCCCGGAGGACACCGTACGTCCGCGGGCCGGTGCGGACGTACGGCGACCGGCTCAGCCCAGGCCCGCCGGGTCCAGGTGGTAGACGGCGAAGGCCCGCCGCAGCACCGGCTGGGCCACATTGCGGACCCGGACACCGCCGACCGTCGTGCCGTGCTCGGTGCCCGCGTGCGCGTGGCCGTGCACGGCCAGATCGACCTTGCCGCCGTCGACCGCCTCCGCCAGCAGATAGCTGCCGAGGAAGGGGTAGATCTCGGTCGGCTCGCCCGCCAGGGTGTCGGGTACGGGGGAGAAGTGGGTGAGCGCGATCCGCAGCCCGCAGCCGGCGTCGCCCAGCTCGTCCAGCGCCCGGCGCAGACCCTCGGCGCTGCGCCGGGTGGCGCGGACGAACGCCTTCATCTCCGGTTCGCCGAACTCGCCCGCGCTGCGCCCGGCGAACCCGCCGCCGAAGCCCTTGGTCCCGGCCACGCCGACCAGGGTCTCCCCGACGGTCAGCGTGGTGGCGGCGCCCTCCAGTACGGTGACGCCCGCGCCCTCCAGCGCCGCCGTCACCTCGCCGGTCTGGTCCGAGTGGTGGTCGTGGTTGCCGAGCACGGCGACCACCGGCACCCCGACCCCGGCCACCTCGCCGGCCACCACCCGGGCCTCCTCCACCGTGCCGTGCCGGGTGAGGTCACCGGCCAGCAGCAGGAAGTCCGCCACATCGGGCAGCATCTCGAACGCGGGCCGCAGGCTGCCGCGGCTGTCCGCGCCCACATGGATGTCACCGACCGCCGCCACCCGGATCACAGCAGGCGCTCCGCCCGGTCGGGGGCGCCGAGTTCGGCGACCGTCACATCGACATGCCGGTCCAGCCCGGTGAGCACCTCGTCGGCCAGCCGCAGCACGGTCGCCCGGCAGCCCTCGGTGGCCACGCTGCCGCTGATGATCACGGTGCCGCCGCGGTCCTCCACCCGCAGCCCGAGGTCGGCCACGCCCTCGTCCACCAGCCGCTCGTGCAGATGCGCGACCCGGTACTCGGCGTGCCCTTCGGCTCCCTCGGCCGCGGCGGGCGTCGGGGCTTCATACGGATTCATGAGCCACCTCCTCGGGCGGGATGATCTCCAGCCGCTCCAGCAGATTGAGGAAGGCACCCGGCATCGGCTGGGCGCCGTAGTCGTGGCGCAGCCGCGTCCAGTCCGTCTTCTCCCGCAGCGCCCGCGCCACCGGCAGCACCGCGCCGAAGTCGCAGTGGTGCTCGGAGAAGGACCGCAGCAGCGAGGCCAGCAGGTCGGTGGCCGACAGCACCGGCATCCGTACCGCCTCCACCGGCATCACCGGGGCCCGGCGCAGCAGCGCCTCGTCCACCGGCACATGCCCGAGCTCGAAGATCAGGTCGATGTCCTGGCCCAGGCAGCGGGCCTTGATCAGCCAGTCCTCCGGCGGCCGGCGCACCGGGATGCCGGCCCCGGTCAGGGTCTCCGCCACCGCGTCGGCCGTGTCCGGGGTGATGCAGAAGTCCACGTCGTGCTGGAAGCTCGGCACGACCCCGTGGGCGTAGGCGGCGACACTGCCGGCCAGCGCGAAGGCGTGGCCACCCTCCTTCAGCCGGGCGGCCATCTCCTTGGTGGCCTCCAGGATCGCCTGGGTACGGTCAGGCGGCAGCGCCGCCGCCCCTGCTTCCTGCTGCTTGTCCGGTGAGTGCGTCACAGCGGTCGGTTACCCCGTCAGCGGTGGGCGATACGGGTCCTTTCCCGGGCCGGCCCGTACGAGCGGGCCCCGCGCGGGGCGGGGCCGCGGGCGCGGGTCAGTCCCTGCGGTCCTCCACACCGAACCCCAGGGCGCGGGTCACGGCCTGCACGTTCGGGTACTGCTGCTCGGCCGGCAGCGCCGACACCCGGTCCACCAGCGTGTCCGGGGCGTGCTGGCGCCGCAGGGATCCGAGCAGCGCCGACCGCTTGGCCGGGTAGACGGTGCGTTCCAGATGCCTGGCCAGCTCGCTGCGGACCGTCACGCCCTCGCGGGTCATGCCGGCGGGCGCCGGAGCGCCGGGGTCGTTGGCGGCGCCGAACTCCGCGACCGGCTCGTCCTCCCCGGACGGCTCCGGCTCGTACGCCTCCTCGGCCCGGACACCCCGGTTCGCCTTGAGCTCGCCCTGCAGTTCCCTCTTGAGCTCGTCGTCCCGCGCGAAGCCGGTCTTGTTGGTTCCCTGGTCCGTCATGGGCTGTGGCCTCCCTTGTCTTCCGTGCACCGCAGCTACCCGACCGATTCGCACCGAAACGGGGATATCGCCGGATTTGTGGCGGACTGTTTCGCGGGGCGCGACAATCGGTGTGACCACCCCGGCGACGGGTAACCGCCGGAGACCGCCGGAGCGGGGGCGCGGACGCGGGTCCCGCCGGCCGGCGGGACGGACGGCGACACGGAGGTGGCGGTGGTGGCGATGGGTGATCGAGGCGGGCGGCGGGACACGGCGGTGCTCTTCGATGTGGACGGGACCTTGATGGACACCGTCTATCTGCACACCGTCGCCTGGTGGGAGGCGCTGCGGCAGTACGGCGAGCGGGCGCCGATGAGCCGGGTGCACCGCGGCGTCGGGATGGGAAGCGACCATCTGCTCGACCGGCTGCTCGGCGACGACCGCGACCACGACCGGGACAGCGCGCTCAGCGCCGCCCACGACGCGCTCTACGCCCAGTTCTGGACCCGGCTCGCCCCGCTGGAGGGCGCCGCCGACCTGCTGCGGGCCTGCGCGGCACGCGGCTGGCGGGTGGTCCTGGCCAGTTCCGCCTCGGAGCGGGAGCTGCGGGTGATGCGGGACGCGCTGGGCGCCGACGACGCGATCGACGCGGTCACCACCGCCGACGACGTGGACGCCAGCAAGCCCTCACCCGATCTGGTCGCCCGGGCGCTGGAGCGCGCGGGCGTCCCGGCGTCGCGCGCGGTGTTCGTCGGGGACGCGGTGTGGGACGCCGAAGCCGCGGGGCGCGCCGGGGTGCGCTGCGTCGGGCTGCTGTCCGGCGGCATGTCCCGCGAGGAGCTGACCGGCGCGGGCGCCGAGGAGGTCTACGAGGGGCCGGCGGATCTGCTGGCGCGGCTCGACCGGAGCCTGCTGGCCGATCCCGGTCCGCCGCAGCGGGGACCGCGGCGGGGGGCCAGGGCCGAATGAGCGATCGGGAGGCGGGCACGCGATGCCTATGACCACGACCCACATCGAACAGCAGACCAAGTTCGAGGGACCCGGGGTTTTCGACCCCGGCGGCCTGCGGCGACTGCCGGGAGTCTCCGAGGTGCGCGAGGAGAAGCCCGAGGAACTGGACGCCGTCCACTACGACACCGCCGACCTGCGTCTGCTGGCGCACGGCATCACCCTGCGCCGCCGCACCGGCGGCCACGAAGAGGGCTGGCACGTGAAGCTGCCGGGCGGGCGGGGGGAGCACCGCGAGGTGCACGCGCCGCTGCGCGCGGGCAAGGCCGGCCACGTCCCCGGCGAGCTGAACCGGCACCTCAAGGCGTACACCCGCGGCGCCGAGCTGCTGCCGGTGGTGCACCTGCGCACCCACCGCACGCGCCACCTGCTGCTGGACAAACAGGGCCGCGCTCTGGCCGAGGTCGCCCAGGACCGGGTGGCCGCGCAGGTCCTCGGCACCGAGCGGCTGCGGCCGGCGGCCAGGGGCAGCGGCAAGGGGGGCGCTCGAAACGGCGCCGCAGCCGCGGAGCCGGCCGCCGGCGGCAACAGCACCCAGCTCGTCCACTGGTCCGAGATCGAGGTGGAGAAGGACCAGGGCGACGACAAGCTGATGCGCGCGGCGGCCCGGCTGCTGGAGGACGGCGGCTGGTATCCCTCGCCCAGCGCCCACAAGCTCGACCACGCGCTCGCGGGCGAACTGCCGCCGGAGTTCGGCGACCTCGGGCCCCGGCGCCTCCCCGGGGCCGGATCGGCCGGCGAGGCGGTGATGAACCGGCTCGCCGACCAGCTCGCGGTGCTGCTGGCCACCGACGCGGCCGTACGCGCCGACGAGGCCGACGCGGTGCACCGGATGCGCTCCACCAGCCGGCGGCTGCGGAGCCTGCTGCGCGGCAGCCGCCGGGTGCTGGACCGGAAGCGGACCGACCCGGTGGCCGGTGAACTGCGCTGGCTCACCGGGGTGCTGGCCGGCTCGCGCGACCACGAGGTCCTCGGCGCCCGGCTGAAGGAGCAGGCCCGCGGGATCGGCGACAAGGTGCTCGCCCGGCGGATCGCCGCCCAGGAGGCCGAACGCCACCGGGCCGGCCAGCAGGACGCGCTGGCCGCACTCGACTCGCCGCGCTACCACGCGCTGCTGGACGCCCTGGAGGATCTGCGCGCCGAGCCGCCGCTGCGCAAGGGCAAGGCGGCCGAGCCGGCCGCCCGGCACCTGCGCGAGGTCGCCACCCGCGACCGGCGCCGGCTGGCGCGGCGGATGGACGCGGCAGGGCGGGCGGGTTCCGGCCCGGCGCGGGACAAGGCGCTGCACGAGGCACGGAAGGCGGCCCGCCGGGCCCGGCACACCGCCGAGACCGCGCTGCCGTACGGCGGCCGGAAGGCGGCCCGGCTGCGCAAGCGGACCAGGGCCGTGCAGGAGGTGCTCGGCGACCACCAGGACGCGGTGATGGCCCGCGCCGCCCTCCCCGAACTCGCCGCCGAGGCCCGCGAGACCGGCGCGGACACCTACGGCTACGGCCGTCTGCGCGCCCTCCAGGACGAGTTCGCCCGCGCCGCCCGCCGCCGTCTGCCCGCCGTCTGGCAGCGGGCCGGCGACCCGAAGCTGGCGCGCTTCGACTGACGCGCCGTCTGCCGCGCCCCGGCGGCGGTGCGCCGTCGGGGGCGCGGGCCTCGGCGCCGTCCCCCGTACGGTCGAAGACTGAGGGGTCCGTTCCGATCCGCTGGGCAGGTGTTCCTCTATGACCATTTACGTCGTCACCGTTCCCGGCACCTTCCTCGACCCCCCGTCCGACGGGGCCCGGCAGGAAATGGTGCGAGCGCTGCGCCCGGCCGACCCGCAGGGCAACGAATTCGGCGAGGCCGAGGCGCTGGACATCCTCACCGTCTACGACGGCACGCCGGCCTTCAGCATTCACCTGGAGGTCGAGGCGGACACCAAGACGGCGGCCGGCGACGGCGCCCGCGAGCTGATCAGGGGCGCGCTGCGGACGGCCGGCCTCCCGGTGGAGTCCGCGTCCCTGGGGGAGCCCGTCATCACCGGCATCGCCGGGGAGTGACACCGGGCCGGCGGCGCCCGCACGGCGCCCCGGCACCGTCCCGCCGCCGGACAGCCCGGGCGGGGACCGGCCGCGGCCGGTCCCCGCCCGGGCTGCCGCCGCGTCAGGCGGTCACAGGCCGACGTTCTGGTACGTCACCGGGATCGTGGAGGAGCGGGCGGTGGCGCTGGTCGGCGAGGGCGCGAAGACCACCTTCCCGGCGCCGGAGCAGGGCAGCTCCAGCCAGGCCGGGATCGCCACCGGAAGTCCGTAGGCGGTGAGCTGGGTGATCGTCCCGATCGACACCGGCGAGCCGAACTCCACCAGCAGCCGGGTGGCCGCGTCACCGGTCCAGCCGCCGCGGACCGACCCCGACGGGGGCGGGAGGAGGGCCGCCGAGACGCTCTGGCCCGCCACCGGGTGACCGGTCTCGTCCGCGGTCACCGGCCCGAAGCAGGCGACTTTGATGACCGCCCCGGTACTCACCCCGTTGACCTGCCCGGTGAACGCCTGGTTCGGCCCGATCGGGGTCGGGGCCGGGGAGATGTCGGCCGTCGCCGAGGCCGTCGAGGCGGTGGCCGCCGCCAGGGCCAGCGCGGCGACCGCCGCGTAACGGCGGGGTCCGCGTGATCGGCCCGGCCCGGCCGCCTGTTGCCGCTTGCTGCGCATGCCTACCTCCGCTCGGGGCGAACTGTGCGAGAGCAGCAGCCACCGTAGTCCCGCCCCGGCCGGCCGGACCTGGACACGCGGCGAGGTGCCGGTCGCCCCGAAGGACGACCGGCACCTCGTCATATGACACCGCGAGGTGTCAGCGGGACAGGATCAGCTGTGGTTCCAGGTGACGGAGAAGTTCGTGCCGCCGGACAGCGCGGACGTCGTCGCCTTGGTGGTGCTGCCGGACGCCATGTTGATCTTGTCCGGGCCGTAGTTGCCGATCGCCTGGCCGTTCGCGGTGGCGTTGGTGAACGACGCGGTGCTGAAGTGCGCCAGCGGCAGCACGCCGCTGCTGCTGGACGGCGCCTCGGCGATGATCTCGGCGGAGGCGTTGGACAGACCGCTCTGCGTCTTGGTGGTGGTCTTCGTCCAGCCCTTGGTGGTGTCGGAGAGCGTCAGGGTGTAGGTGTGCCCGCTGACGCTGACCGTGGAGGTGAAGTGGTCGCCGGGGCTGACCGCGTTGCTGTAGTTCACCGGGTAGGCCGGGTACATCTCGTACCACGAGTAGTACTGGGCGCGGCCGCCCGAGCAGTCGGCCTCGCTGCCGGTCTGCTCCACCGAGTTGCTGCCGTCACCGTCGAGCCCGATCCAGAACGAGGAGTACGCGGTGCCGCTGCCGCAGGTGACCGACGGCTGCACCCAACTGGCCGAGACACTGCTGAAGGTGGTGCCGGTGGCCGCGTAACCGGCCCAGTTGCCGCTGGTGCTGTGGGCGACGCGCGTGTCCGGGCCGATGACCCGGTTGCTGCTGAGCGGGGCCAGCCGGATGTGGCCGGCGGTGGCGGCGGCGCCGGGCGCGAGTGCCAGGGAGGACACAAGCGCCGCGGCCGCGGCGGATATCGCGGTGACGCGGATGGTTGCCGACATGCTGCTCCTTCTCGCGTGACTGGCGCCGATTGGTGGGGTTAGCGTGACGCCAGTGCATGACAGTGTGCAGTCAATGGGGTAGGCCGGTGATACTGCTGGATGTCAACGGTCGGCAAAGGTCGTGCCAAGTCCCCCGGCGAAAAGGGTGAATTGACCGGCGCGGTGCGCAATGCCGGAATGGCCGGACGGCCGGACCGCGGGCGCGGTCCGGCCGTCCGGGGGCGGGGTCAGGGCACCCGCACCGCGCGCAGCAGCGGCAGCGCCGCCGCCAACTGCTCGCGCCAGTCGGGCAGCGGCTCCAGCCCCGCCCTCGCCCACCCGTCGTGGCCGAGCACGCTGTAGGCCGGGCGCCGGGCCGGGCGGGGAAAGCGGTCGGAGGTGGTCGGGCGGACGCGCTCCGGATCGAGACCGGACAGCTCGAACACCGCCCGGGCCAGGCCGAACCAGGTCACCTGCCCGCTCGCGGTGCCGTGGTAGATCCCCGCCGGGGCCCGCCCGGCCAGCGCCGCCTCGCCGAGTCCGGCCAGCCGCACCGCCAGCGCGCGGCTCCAGGTGGGCTGCCCCAGCTGGTCGTCCACCACGTCCAGGGTGTCGCGCCGCGCCGCCAGTTCCAGCATGGTGGCGACGAAGTTGCGGCCGTGCTCCCCGTAGAGCCACGCGGTGCGCACCACGAACCCGCGCTCCGGCAGCAGTTGGCGCACCGCCAGTTCGCCGGCCAGCTTGCCGCGTCCGTAGGCGCCGAGCGGTCCGGTGGGGGAGTCCTCGCGGTACGGGCGGTCCGCGTCGCCCGCGAAGACGTAGTCGGTGGAGATCTGCAGCAGCGTCGCGCCGCGCCGGGCGCACGCCTCCGCCAGCCGGCGGACCCCCTCGCCGTTGGTCCGGGTGGCGGCCGCCTCGTCCTGCTCGGCGCCGTCCACATCGGTCCACCCGGCCGCGTTGACCACCACGTCGTGGCCGGCCACCGCCGCGTCCACCGCGGGACCGTCGGTGATGTCCAGGTCCGCGCGGGCCAGGGCGGTCACCTCGCCCCCGGGGAGGGAGCCCAGCACCGCGGTCAGGTCGCGGCCGAGCATGCCGGCCGCGCCCGTGATCAGCCAGCGTGTCATTCCGGCAGCTCCGCCTTCTCCTTGAGCGGCTCCCACCAGGCGCGGTTGTCCCGGTACCAGGCCACGGTGTCGGCCAGTCCCTCGTCGAAACCGGTCAGCGGCTCGTATCCCAGCTCGGCGCGGATCTTGTCGATGCCCAGCGAGTAGCGCAGATCGTGGCCCTTGCGGTCGGTGACCGGCTCCACCATCCGCCAGTCGGCCCCGCAGGCCCGCAGCAGGCGCTCGGTCAGCTCCCGGTTGCTGATCTCGGTGCCGCCGCCGATGTGGTAGACCTCGCCGGCCCGGCCGCCGTGCAGCACCAGGTCGACGCCCCGGCAGTGGTCGGAGACATGCAGCCAGTCCCGGACGTTGCGCCCGTCCCCGTAGAGCGGCACCTTGCGGCCGTCCAGCAGATTGGTGACGAACAGCGGGATCATCTTCTCCGGGAAGTGGTACCGCCCGTAGTTGTTGGAGCAGCGGGTGACCGTGACATCCATGCCATGGGTGCGGTGGTAGGCCAGCACCATCAGGTCCGAGGCCGCCTTGGAGGCCGAATACGGCGAGTTGGGCGCGACCGGCGACTCCTCGGTCCAACTGCCGTCCGCGATCGAGCCGTACACCTCGTCGGTCGACACATGGGCGAACCGCCCCACCCGGTGCCGCAGCGCCGCGTCCAGCAGCACCTGGGTACCGAGCACATTGGTGGTCACGAACGGCGAGGCGTCCACGATGGAGCGGTCCACGTGCGACTCGGCGGCGAAGTGCACCACCGCGTCCTGACCCGCCGTCACCGCGTCCACCACCTCCCGGTCACGGATGTCGCCCCGGACGAAGGTGAGGTCGGGGTGGCCGGCCACATCGGCGAGATTCGCCTCGTTGCCCGAGTACGCCAGATGGTCCAGCACGGTGACCCGGGCGCCGGGACCGGACGGCAGCTCGCCGCGGAGCGCGGCCCGAACGAATTGTGATCCGATGAAGCCGGCGCCGCCGGTAACGAGTATCCGCATGAGAACGTCATGGTAGGACACCCGGGGGGACAGACGGGGTGGAGACGGCGAAACCCGGGGAAACACAGCGAACTCCGCGCCGCGGGACCGCGGAGCCGGGCGGGGAAAGCAGGTATGCGAAACCGGGACGGTGGCTATCATCACCGGCATGCGTGGGATTGTGCTCGCGGGCGGTACCGGGTCTCGACTGTGGCCGATCACCAAGGCCGTCTCCAAACAGCTGATGCCGGTCTTCGACAAGCCGATGATCTACTACCCGTTGACGACCCTGGTGATGGCGGGCATCCAGGACATCCTGATCATCACCACCCCCGAGGACCGGCCGCAGTTCGAGCGGCTGCTCGGCGACGGGTCCCAGTGGGGGCTCCGCTTCGAGTTCGCGGTCCAGGACCGGCCGGCCGGCATCGCCGAGGCGTTCGTCATCGGCGAGCGCTTCATCGGCGGGGAACCGGTCGCCCTGATCCTCGGCGACAACATCTTCCACGGCGACGGACTCGGGCGGCAGTTGCGCGGCTACCGCGATCCGGTCGGCGGTGTGGTCTTCGCGCACGCGGTCGCCAACCCCGCTGACTACGGCGTGGTCGAGTTCGACGCGGACGGGACCGTGCTGTCCATCGAGGAGAAGCCGGCCAGGCCCCGGTCCCGCTACGCCGTGCCCGGCCTGTACTTCTACGACAGCGAGGTGGTCGCCGTCGCCCGGAAGCTGACCCCCAGCGCCCGCGGCGAACTGGAGATATCCCACGTCAACCAGGAGTATCTGGAACGCGGCCGGCTCACCGTGTCCGTACTGGACCGCGGCACCGTATGGCTGGACACCGGCACCTTCCAGTCCCTGGTGCAGGCCTCGGAGTACGTCCGAGTGGTCGAGGAGCGGCAGGGCTTCAAGATCGGCTGCGTCGAGGAGGCCGCCTGGCTGGCCGGCTTCATCGGCGACGAGCAGCTGCTGGCCCTCGCCGAGCCGCTGCGCAAGAGCGGCTACGGCGACTACCTGACCGAGATCCTGGCGCAGCGGGGCGACGACACCGGCTTCAACCACCGTACCGGGCGCTGGAGTTCTTCCTGAGCTGCTCCTCGTGGGCCAGGCAGTCGGCGTAGGACGGCAGCAGCCCGCGCTCACGTGCCTCGGCCAGGGTGGGCGCCTCGGCGTCCTTGGCCGACAGCAGCGGCTCCAGGCCGGCCGGCCATTCGATGCCCAGCGCGGGGTCCAGCGGATGCACACCGTGCTCGCGGGCCGGCGCGTAGCCCTCCGAGCAGAGGTAGACCACCGTCGCCTGCTCGGTCAGCGCCATGAAGGCGTGGCCGAGCCCCTCGGACAGGAAGACCGAGGCGTGGTCGCGGTCGTCCAGCCGCACCGCCTCCCACCGGCCGAACTCCGGTGATCCGACCCGTAGATCCACCACGACGTCCAGCACCGCGCCGCTCACGCAGCTGACGTACTTCGCCTGGCCCGGCGGTACGTCCGCGAAGTGGACGCCGCGCAGCGTCCCGCGTACCGACACCGAGCAGTTGGCCTGCGCCAGCCGCAGATCGCGGCCGGTCGCGGCGGCGAACTCGGCCTCGCGGAACCACTCGTGGAAGCCGCCGCGCCGGTCGGTGAAGATCTTCGGTTCCTGCACCCAGGCCCCCGGGATGCCGAGCTGTCTCATGCGGTGTCACGTCCTCGTGTCTGCTGTGGCTGTCTGCCGCGGCCGTCGGCGCCGGCTGTCCGCGCCGGCTGTCCGCTCGGTGCGTGCGTGTCGCCGGTCCGCGCGGGCGGCCCCTCCGGCGGCGTCCCATTGTCACCTCCCGGCGGCGTCCCGGGACGCGGTCCGGCCCGTTCGCCACCTACCGCCCGGCCAGCCCCTATGCTCTGCCTGCACGGCTCCGCACCTGGGAGCCGCATCAGGGGAAGGGCTCTTGGGGAAGAGCCCGCTGGGGGGAAGGTCGGCCATGACGGTCAGGACACAGCCCACCGCGCAGGTCGACGAGACCGCGCGGATCGGCGAGGGCACCACCATCTGGGACTTGGCGCAGATCCGGGAGAAGGCCGAACTCGGCGCCGGCTGCGTCATCGGCCGCGGCGCGTACGTGGGCCCGGGCGTGAAGATCGGCGACAACGTCAAACTGCAGAACTACGCACTGGTCTACGAGCCGGCCGAGTTGGCCGACGGGGTCTTCGTCGGACCGGCGGCGGTCCTCACCAATGACTACTCCCCGCGCTCGGTGGACCCGGAGGGGAAGCTGAAGCGCGGCGGGGACTGGGAGGCGGTCGCGGTCCGGGTGGCCGAGGGCGCCTCGCTGGGGGCCCGTTCGGTGTGCGTGGCCCCGGTCTCGGTGGGCCGCTGGGCACTGGTCGCGGCCGGGGCGGTGGTCACCCGGGACGTCCCGGACTTCGCGCTGGTCGCCGGGGTGCCGGCCCGGCGGATCGGCTGGGTGGGCCGGGCCGGGGTGCGGCTGGCCGAACTCGCCGCCGAGCCGGGGGTGTGGCGGTGCCCGCGGACCGGCGCGCTGCACGACGAGAAGGACGGCGTGCTCACCGAAAGGCGCTGAGCGGCGCTGAACACCGTTGAGCGGCGCTGAACGGCGCTTCGAGGGGCCGAAGGGGCCCGCGGGGCACCGGCGGGCGCCGGACGCCGCCGAGCCGGAACACCGTGTGAACGGATGGCGGCAGGTTTCCGCAAAACGTCAATCAGCGCATATCCGTAGGCATATCGTGTTCCACGGTGCGGGCTGACGCGGCCGTTCCACGTAACGGTCCGCGTTCAGTGGGGGGTTGGAGCGATCGGTGACGGCAGCGCCGGCCGGGGGCCCGCGGCGGGAACGCCGAGGGGCCGTCAGTCGGCGGTGCCCGCGCCTGCGTCCGGCCGGAAGCCGGAACCCCGGGGGCGGTGAGGGACCGCCACCGGGCCGATCGACACAGCGACCAGGGGGGCTGGGGTGCCGGACCGAAACGGTCCCGGCGGGTGTGCCGAACACCGCCGGGCCGGTGTTCCCTGCCGGGCGTGGGCACCGCATCTCCGGTGTACGCGTGCGAAGTGAGGACACCCGCGGGCATGGCATGCCCATGATCATTGTGAGGGGACGATGACCACGACACGTTCGCAGGCCCTGGGCAGCGAGGATCCACCGCTGCACCGGCTCGCCGGGCGGCTGCTGGCGCTCGCGGAGGCCGGACTGCCCGCGATGTACCTGCCCGACCGGGACTCCTTCGTGTTCACCCGGGCCGCCCGGCCCGCGCCGGGCGGCGGCTGGACGCTGGAGGGCCGCGGCGAGAGCACCCGCTACGCCGCCATCACCGCGCTCGGCGCCCGCCTGCTGCCCGAGGACCGGCAGCGGGCGGTGCTCGGCGGCCACAGCGCGCAGGAGTTCACCGGGCTGCTGGTCCAGCGGCTGCCGGGGGTGACCAACCTCGGGGACGCCGCGCTGATCGCCTGGGCCGCCGCCGAGACCGGGCACCCCGAACTCGCCGACGCCCTGGACCGGGTCGCCGTGCTGGACGCAGGCAAGGGGCCCCGCTACACCGTCGAGGCCGCCTGGGTGCTGTCGGCGCTCGCCGCCGCCCGGGACAGCGCGGACGTGGAGCGGCGGATCACCGCCGCCCGCGACCGGCTGCTGCGGGCCCGGATCGGCGACAGCCCGCTCTTCCCGCACGCCACCGGGCCCGGGCTGGTGCCCTGGTACCGCGCGCACGTCAGCTGCTTCGCCGACCAGACCTACCCGCTCCAGGCACTGGCCCGCACCCACGCCGGCGGCGGCGACCCGCTCGCCCTGGCCGCCGCCGACGCGTGCGCGGCGCGCATCTGCGACCTCCAGGGCGAGGCCGGCCAGTGGTGGTGGCACTACGACGCCCGCACCGGAGGACTCATCGAGGGCTACCCCGTCTACAGCGTGCACCAGCACGCGATGGCGCCCACCGCGCTGTTCGACCTCGCGGACGCCGGCGGCACCGACTTCCGGCAGGCGATACGGCTGGGCCTGAGCTGGATGGCCGGCCCCGCCGAGCTGACCACCGTCTCCGCCGCCGGGACGGCCCCGGCGGCAGGCCCCGAACCGGTCATCCAGGACGACCTGGCCATCACCTGGCGCAAGGTCTACCGCGGCGACCCCAAGAAGGCGGTCCGCGCCGCCCGCGGCCTGACCACCCGGGCGGTGCGCCGGGCCAGGATCGCCCCGCTCGACCGGATCTACCGGCCCACCGCGATCGACCGCGAGTGCCGCCCGTACGAGTTCGGCTGGATGCTCTACGCCTGGCTGGCGGCCGATCGGGCGCCCGCTGGGACCCCGGCCGGCCAGGCCGGTCCTGGTCCGCGTGTGGTCGCGGGGGAGCAGGGATGACCCGCCGTACGCTCTTCGGCGTCGAGATCGACGCGCTGACCATGGACGAGACGGTCGGGCGCTGCCTGGAGGCGGTCCGCGACCACCGCCAGCTGGAGGTCGGCGTGGTCAACGCCGCCAAGCTGGTCACCATGCGGCGCGACCCCCGGCTGGCCGCGGCCGTCTCCGGCTGCGACCTCGTGGTGGCCGACGGCCAGGCCGTGGTCTGGGCGAGCCGGATCCTGCGGTCCCCGCTGCCCGAACGGGTGGCCGGCATCGACTTGTTCATGCGGCTGCTGGCCGAGGCCGGGCCCAAGGGGCTCGGGGTGTACTTCCTCGGCGCCCGCCAGGATGTGCTGGAACTGATGATCGCCCAGGTCCGGGCGCGCTTCCCCGAGCTGCGCGTGGCCGGCCACCGCAACGGCTACTTCGAGGACTCCGAGCAGGAGGCGATCGCCGACGCCGTCCAGGACAGCGGCGCCGACCTGCTCTTCCTCGGGATGACCTCGCCGAAGAAGGAGATCTTCACCGCCGCCTACGGCAAGCGCACCGGCGTCCATGTCGTGCACGGTGTCGGCGGCTCCTTCGACATCCTCGCCGGAGTCACCAAGCGGGCCCCCCGGGGCTGGCAGCGGCTCGGCCTGGAATGGCTCTACCGCCTGCTCCAGGAACCGCGCCGCCTCGCCCGGCGCTATCTCACCACCAACGCGGCCTTCCTGCTGATGACGGCCAGGGAACTCATCCGCCGCACGCCCGCGGCCGGTTCTGCGAACAGGAGTCTTTGATGCGAGTCGTCGTCGTCGGACAGGGATACGTAGGACTGCCGCTGGCGATCCGCGCCGCGGAGGTCGGGCACGAGGTCATCGGGTACGACGTGGACACCGCCCGGGTCAAGAGCCTGGCCGCCGGGGTGTCCTTCGTGGAGGACGTCTCCTCCGAGCGGATCGTCGCCGCCACCGACAACGGCAGCTACCGCGCCAGCGACTCGGCCCGGGACTGCGGCGGCTTCGACATCGCCGTGGTGACCGTCCCGACCCCGCTGACCGACGGGGTGCCGGACCTGCGCTACATCGAGGAGTCCGCGCGCACCCTGGCCCGCTATCTGCGGCCGGGCGCCACCGTCGTCCTGGAGTCGACCACCTACCCCGGCACCACCCAGGAGCTGTTCGCGCCGCTGCTGGAGGACGGCTCGGGACTCGCGGCCGGCGCCGACTTCCACCTCGGCTACAGCCCGGAGCGGATCGACCCGGGCAACCCGGTGTGGGGCTTCAAGGAGACCCCGAAGATCGTCTCCGGCGTGGACACCGCCTCGCTGAAGGCCGTCCAGGCCTTCTACGGCGAACTGGTCGACACCACCGTGCCGGTCGGCTCGCCCAAGGAGGCCGAGCTGGCCAAACTGCTGGAGAACACCTTCCGGCACGTCAACATCGCGCTGGTCAACGAGATAGCGATGTTCGCCCGGCATCTGGACATCGACGTCTGGCAGGCCATCGACGCCGCCTCCAGCAAGCCCTTCGGCTTCATGAAGTTCACCCCGGGACCGGGCGTCGGCGGCCACTGCCTGCCGATCGACCCCTCCTACCTGTCCTGGCGGGTGCAGCGCGAACTCGGCCAGAACTTCCGCTTCGTGGAACTCGCCAACGACATCAACGGCCACATGCCCGACTATGTGACCCGCCGGGTGATGGACGCCTTCAACACCCGCCGCCGCTCGGTCAACGGCTCCCGGGTGCTGCTGCTGGGCCTGGCCTACAAGAAGAACACCGGCGACGCCCGCGAGTCGCCCTCGCTGCGCGTGTCCCAACTGCTGCTGGACATGGGCGCCGAGGTCAGGGCCGCCGACCCGCACGTGGTGGAGACCGCCACCGTCGACCCCCGGCTGGTCCGGGTCGAGCTGACCCAGCAGGAACTGGCCGCCGCCGACGTGGTGGTGCTGCTCACCGACCACGACGCCTTCGACTACGACCTGGTGACCGAGCACGCCTCCCACGTCCTCGACTGCCGCCGCCGGCTGTCCGGACCCACGATCGAGGTGCTCTGACCCGATGCCGTCCACGAATCCCGCCCAGCACCCCGAGCCTGTCCAGCACCCGCCGAACGCCGGGAGCAGCCCGATGAGCGTCATCTGTGTGGCCGGGGCCCGCCCCAACTACATGAAGATCAAGCCGGTGATGGACGCCCTGGAGCGCCGCGGCGCCGAGGTCGTCCTGGTCCACACCGGACAGCACTACGACGACTCGATGAACGAGGTCTTCTTCCGCGACCTCGGCATCCGCCCGCCCGACCGCTTCCTGGGCGTCGGCTCCGGCAGCCACGCCGAGCAGACCGGGCGGGTGATGACCGCCTTCGAACCGCTGCTCCAGGAGGTCGCCCCGGACGCCGTGGTGGTCGTCGGCGACATCAACTCCACGCTGGCCTGCGCCCTGGTGACCGCCAAGGCGGGACCGCTGCTCGCGCACGTCGAGGCCGGCCTGCGCAGCCGCGACTGGTCGATGCCCGAGGAGGTCAACCGGGTAGCCACCGACCGGGTGAGCGACTATCTGCTGGCCCCCTCGCCCGACGCCGCCGACAACCTGCGGGCCGAGGGCTACCGCGACGACCAGATCCACGTGGTCGGCAACGTCATGATCGACACCCTGCTGGCCAATCTGGACCGGGCCCGGCGGTCCGACGTACTGGACCGCTACGGGCTCACCCCCAAGGAATACGGCCTGGTGACGCTGCACCGGCCCGCCAACGTGGACGATCCGGCGGTGCTGGCCGGGCTGCTCAAGGCACTCGGCGAGATCGCCGCGGACTGCCCGCTGCTGCTGCCCGTGCACCCGAGGGCGGCCGGCCGGCTCGCCGAACTCGGCGTGCCCGGCGGCGTCCGGCTGGTGCCGCCGGCCGGCTATCTGGACTTCATCGCCCTGCAGGACTCCGCCCGGGTGGTGCTGACCGACTCCGGGGGAGTGCAGGAGGAGACCACCGCCCTCGGCGTGCCCTGTGTGACGCTGCGGGACAACACCGAGCGGCCGATCACCGTCGAGCAGGGCACCAATGTCCTGGCGGGCCGCGACCCGGCCCGTATCGTCGCCACCACCGCCGCGGTGCTGGCCCGGCCGCCGGCCGCCCGCCGGCCCGAACTGTGGGACGGCAGGGCCAGCGAGCGCATCGCGGACGTGCTGCTGGAAGGAGGCACCGCCCGGACCCGGCCCAGACCCACCGATATGCTCTCGACCACGCAACACGGGGCCGCGAGGGGGAACATCAACCATGGATCTCGCTGAGATCTGCCGGGTCATGGGCAGGCGCTGGTACGTGCTGCTGCCCGGTCTGCTGCTCACCGCGGTGCTCACCGTCGGCGCCTACGTGACGGTGCCGATCTCGTACCAGTCGCAGAGCACCGTGATGCTGCTCAACTCGCAGAAGGCCACCGTCGCCTTCGACGGCAACCCCTTCCTGAGCACGCAGACCTCGCTGACCGGCATGGCCGACAGCCTGGCCCGCAACCTCAACTCCGACGCCTCCCTGAAGGATCTGCGCCACCAGGGCGCCACCGGCACCTCGGCGGCGAAGATCGCCGACAACGCGCAGGGCCCGCTGATGTGGCTGACCGTCACCGGCACCGACCAGGCCGCCGTGCTGAAGTCCGACCAGCTGCTCACCGACTACGCCAAGAAGCGGCTGGAGCAGTTCCAGGCGCAGCAGTCGGTGACGGAGCGGGCGATGATCCGGATGACGACGATCGTCCCGCCGCAGAATCCGGTCGCCCAGACCAAGACCCGGCTGGAGTACCTGGTGCTGGCCGCCCTGGCCGGACTGGTGATCAGCATGGTGGCCACCTTCTACGTCGAGGCCCGGCGCCGCAGGCCCGCCGGGCGGCGGGCGGCGCACCGGTCGGCGGCGTCCGAGGCCCGGCCCTCCCCGGCCGGCGGCGAGGAGGAGGCGGCCGACCGCGTCGCGGCCGGCCCGGCCCGTACCGCTCCCCGCTGGTCGAAGGAGGGCGGGTCCGCCGACGCCGGCGGAGCCCTCCCGCCCGCCGCCTACCCGGACGAGGCAGCGGCCGGGACCGGGGACGTCCCGGCCGTGCCCGGGACGAGCGAGAGCGACGCACACCGCTTCGTGTGACCCGTTGACCCGCATTCGACGAGCCGCTCGGCAAGGAGTCGTCCCATGAACAGGGCGCGCGCAACGGACACCGCGGCGAACGACGCCGCCGCCGTCAACGCCCCTTCCACCCCGGCCGCGCCCGAGGCGACGCGCCGGAGCCGCCGGATCCCCTCCTGGGCGGTCCGCGACCCCGAACCGCTGCCACCGCTCGCGGTACCGGCGCCCGAGCCGGCCGCGGCCGAACCGGACCTCCCGGCCGCCCCGCTGGGCCGCCGGGTGCGCTCGGCCGCCCGGTGGAGCCTGATCAACACCATGGTGATGCGGCTCGGCAACTTCGCCACCGGCATCATCCTGGCCCGCTTCGCCCTCGGCCCGGCCGCCTGGGGCGTCTACGGCATCGCCCAGACCGTGCTGCTGGTGCTGCTGTCCGCCAACGAACTCGGCGTGGGCCTGGCCATCGTCCGCTGGGACGGCGACCCGCGCCGCTTCGCGCCCACCGTGCTCACCCTCAGCGCCCTGTCCAGCGGCGCCCTGTACGTGGCGATCTTCGCCGCCGCCCCGGCGGTCGCCCACTCGCTGGGATCGCCGGAGGCGACCGGCGTGCTGCGGGTGATGTGCCTGTGCGTCGTCCTCGACGGCATCGCCCAGGTGCCGGCCGGCTTCCTCACCCGGGAGTTCGCCCAGGGCCGGCGCATGGTCATCGACGCCCTCAACTTCGTGCTCAGCACCGCGGTGACGCTGCTGCTGGCCTTCCAGGGCATGGGCGCCATGAGCTTCGCCTGGGGCGCGGTGGTCGGCAATGTCGCGGCCCTGCTCGGCTTCTGCCTGGCCGCCCCCGGCACCCTGAGATTCGGCTGGGACACCCGGCAGGCCAGGGCGCTGCTGCGATTCGGACTGCCGCTGGCCGGCGCCAGCCTGCTCGCGCTCGGCGTGGTCAACGTCGACACCCTCGTCGTCGGCTCGACCCTCGGCAAGGTCGAACTCGGCTTCTACGTCCTGGCGTTCAACATCTCCAGCTGGCCGGTCCGGATCATCTCCGAGGCCGCCCGCCGGGTCTCCTTCGCCGGGTTCTCCCGGCTGGCCGACTCGGCGCAGGGCCTGGCCCGCGGATTCAGCCGCGCCCTCGGCGTGGTGATCACCGGCACCGTACCCATCTGTGTGCTGCTGGCCGGGCTGTCCCGGCCGGTGGTCGACCTGATCTACGGCGACGAGTGGGTGCCGGCCGCCAAGGCGCTGCCCTGGCTGATGGGCCTCGGCCTGATCCGTATCGGCTGCGAACTCGCCTACGACTGCCTGGTCGCGCTGGGCCGGCGCCGCTCGCTCATCGGGGTGCAGGGCCTGTGGCTCGTCGCGCTGATCCCGGTGCTGATCGTCGCGGCCCGCACCCACGGCATCGTCGGCGTCTCCCAGGGCCACTGCCTGGTGGCCGCCGGCCTCGTCGTCCCCTTCTTCCTGCTGGCCCTGCGCGGCGGCGGCATCGGCCTGCGCTGGATCGCCCGGGCCTGCGCGTGGCCCTTCCTCGGCGGTGCGGTGATGACCGTCACGATCCTCTCCCTGGAGCGGCGGTACGGCGACGGCCGCGCCGCCGTCTTCGCCATCGGCGCGGTGGCCCTGGCGATGTACGCGGTGTGCGTACTGCCGAGCCGCGCCTTCCTGCGCGGCTCGGCGCCGCCTCCCAAGACTCCCTAGGCAGGCTCTCATGTTCAGCAGAAGACTTCCGTTCGTCGTGGCGGGCGTGGTGTTAGCGGTACTGCTCTCGGTGGTGCTCGCCAGCCGCTCCCACGAAGGCGCCCCGACCAGCAGCGGCTGCCCGGTCACCGCGCTGACCTGCGCCCCCGGCCAGGCCGACCCGCCCGACTCCACCGCGCCCGCCCCCACCACCGAGCCCCCCGCCCTCGGCGGCACCAACGCCCCCGGCCTGCACCGCGACCCGCCCACCACCGCCAAGGCGACGGAGCGCCCCAAGGCCGCGCCCGGCGCCAAGCCGAGCACCGGGACGACCACCGCCGCGGCGGCCGTCACCAGCGGCTTCCCCGACGCCAGTACCACCGGCCCGCGGCTGTCCATGAAGCCGCACCAGACGGGCGCGCTGACGGTGAAGACCGACGGCACGGTCATCAGCCGCTGGGACATCACCGGCTCGCTGGACATCTACGCCAACAACGTCACCGTCATCGACAGCCGGATCACCTCCGACAACTGGTGGGGCATCAATCTGCGGTCGGGCTTCAGCGGGCTGCGGGTGCTGCACACCGCCATCACCGCCGTACCCGGCAAGGGGCCGGACAACGGCGGCGTGGACTACGGCGTGTCCAACATGGGCACCAGCTCCATCGAGGTCGGCTGGTGCGACATCTCGGTGTTCGGCAACTCGCTGTCCATGGGCCAGGGCAATCTGCACGACAACTTCGTGCACGACATCACGCCCTTCCGCAACCAGGGCGGCGAATGGCAGCACACCGACCCGGTGATCTCCGACGGCGGCAACACCGGCGAGCTGATCATCCGGCACAACACCCTGCTCAACAACACCCCGGTGGACCAGGGCGCGTCCGGCAGCATCGGACTGTTCGCCGACACCGGCGCGGTGAAGAACGTGACCGTCGACGGCAATCTGCTGGCCGGCGGCGCCTACGCCCTCTACGCCGGCGGCAAGGGCTCCAGCGGGATCAAGGTCAGCAACAACGTCTTCTCCACCAAGTTCCACCCGAACTCCGGGGGTTACGGCGCGGTGACCGCCTGGGACCCGGCCGGAGCGGGCAACGAATGGAGCAACAACCGTATGTCGGACGGCCGGATCGTCACCCCGCAGGCGGACCGGTGAACGGCGCCGGGACCGGGACCGACGCGGGGGCCCGCGCCCGGCCCGGGGGAGCGGCCGCGCTGCGCCGCCTCGCCCGCGCCCCCTGGACGCTGCTGAAGGGCGCCTTCGGCTGGCTGGTGCTCTTCGAGGCGAAGAACAAGCTGCTGCTCGCGCCCACCGCGCTGCGGCTGCGCCGCCGGGAGGACGCCGAGGTCCGGCGGCTGGCCGCCACCCTCGCGCAGCCGCCGACCGCCCTGGTCGCCACCGTGATCGCGACCCACCGCCGCCCCGAGGCGCTGCGCGCCGCGGTCGCCTCCGCCCTGGCCCAGACCGTCACCGACCAGGTGGTCGTCGTGGTGGACGACGGCGCCGGGCTGCCCGAACTGACCGACGACCCGCGGCTGTTCGCGGTGTCGCTGGCCGCCAACATCGGCACCGCCGGCGTCGTCCGCAATATCGGCATCCGGCTGAGCCGCTCCACCTATGTCGCCTTCCTCGACGACGACAACCTGTGGGAGACCGACCACCTGGCCCGCGCCCTCGACGCGCTGCGCGCCCCCGGCGGGCCGGACGGCGTCTACACCGCGCTGCGCCGGGTGCTGCCCGACGGCAGCGAGCACGACATCCTCTCGGTGCCCTACGACCCCCGGCGGGCCGCCCGCGAGTCGTTCCTGGACACCAACGCCTTCGTCGCCCGGCGCGACCGCACCCTGCGCTTCAGCCGGCTGCGCCGCACACCCGAGGTGATGCCCCGGGAGGACTGGGAGCTGATCCACCGCTACGCCCGCCGCCACCGGGTACGGCACCTGCCGCACCCCACCGTCCGCTATCTCGTCAACCCCGCGAGTTTCTACACCCGGTGGTAGCCGGGTCCGCCAGGTCTACGCCGACCGTCGCATGCGCGTATCCCCCTCCGCTGCGTACGGTGGGAGTCACCGTCCGTGCCCGGCACCCCGGCGGGCGAACCCTACGAGGGGGGAATGACCGATGCCCTACGCGAGCGCGCTGCGCAACCGGCTGGTGGACGCGCCGGGATCGCTCGGTGACCGGCTGCGGACCGCGCGCTGGGAGCGATTAGCCGGCTGCTTCCCGGGCCTTGCCGAGCTGAGCGTCGTGGACCTCGGCGGCACCGCCGAGATGTGGCAGCGCGCGCCGGTGCGCCCGCGCCGCGTCCACGTGGTCAATCTGGCCGCGCCGCCCGCCGACCTGCCCGACTGGATATCCGCGCGGACCGCCGATGTCACCGACCCGGCGGTGGCCGCCGGACTCGGCACCTATGACCTGGTGTTCTCCAACGCCACCATCGAGCATGTGGGCGGCTACCGCGACCGCCGCCGGTTCGCCGCCGCCGTCGAGCGGCTGGCCCCGCTGCACTGGGTGCAGACGCCCTACCGCTACTTCCCCGTCGAGCCGCACTTCGTCGCTCCGGGCTTCCAGTTCCTGCCGCTGGCCGCGCGGGCCCGGCTGGTCCGCCGCTGGCCGCTCACCCACAGCAGGGTCGGCAACGCCGAGGAGGCCATGGACGCGGTGATCGGCGTCGAACTGCTGGGCCGCGCCGAGATGCGCCACCTGTTCCCGGACTCGGAGCTGCTGAGCGAACGGGTGCTGGGCGTCACGAAGTCGCTGATCGCGGTGCGGCCGGAGCGGGACCCGGGCGCTCACGCAGCTTCGCCGGACTGAGCAGCGCGCCCACCGCCGCCCGGCTCGGTGCCTTGCCGATCGCCGCCCGCGAGGTCTCCCGCAGCAGCACCGCCGCCCAGAAGGCGACCGCCGCCGGCACACCGTGCCGACGGCGGTGCAGCCGCACCCGGTTGAGCACCAGCAGGGTCCACAGGAAGGGCGAGACCCGCGAGTCGCCGCCCAGGTGCACCGCCGTGGCGGCCGGCTCCAGCCGGGTGGCGAAGCCCCGGTCCCCGGCCCGCAGGCAGTACTCGGTCTCCTCCGAGTACAGGAAGTAGAACTCGTCCCAGGGCCCGCACGCGTCCAGCACCTCGCCGGACAGCATCATCAGCGCGCCGGCCGCCCAGTCCGCCCTGGTCGAGGCCTCGTACGCCCGCGGGTCGGTGACCAGCTCGCCCAGCGCGGGGAAGCGGCCGGCCCGGCGGTTCCCGATCAGCGCCTCGCCGAAGGCCCGCACCACGCTGGGTTCCCGCCGCAGCGAGCGGACCACCGTGGCGCCGTCCTCCTCGTAGAGCAGCGGCACACTGATGCCGACCCGGTCCCCGCCCGGCAGTTCCGCGCCGAGCGCGTCCAGCAGCGACTTCGCGCAGCCCGGCCGCATCCGGACGTCCGGGTTGCAGACCAGCGCCGCCCGGATGCCGGTGTCCCAGGAGGCGGTGGCATCGAGCGCCGCGTTGATGCCCGCGGCGTAGCCGGCGTTGCGGCCGGTCTGCACGATCGTGGTCTGCGGGGCGAGGTCCCGCAGCAGCGCCACCGTGTCGTCGGCGGAGTCGTTGTCGGCGACGATCAGCCGCCAGTCCAGGCCGTCCATGCCGTCCGGCAGCGAGGCGATGAACTCCGGCAGCACGGCGGCGCTGTTCCAGGTGACGACGAGCACGGCGACGGGGCCGGCGGCCGCGGTCTTGACGGGCATCAGGACTCCACGAGTTGGGGTGGCGCCGTGCGCGCGGCGGGCACGGCGGACTGGCGGGTGACCGGCTCGGCGCCGGGGCCGGCCGGCCGGGCTCCTTCGCGCCGGAGGAAGCCCAGATAGCTGCCGCCGGCGCCCAGGGTGAGGAAGAACATGCCGGCGAACATCGGGAACATCAGCGCGTCGAAGGTGGCGCTGGCGACCAGCGCGACCAGGGCGGAGGCGAAGAACGCCTGGCCCAGCTCCCGGTCCGACTCGGTGCGGGCGATCCGCCGGATGGCGCCGCCCTGATGGATCCCGCAGAAGTACAGGGTGAACAGCGCCACCAGGCCCAGCAGGCCCATCTCGGCCAGCGACAGCATGTACTGGTTGTCGGTGTAGAAGTACAGATCGGGGGTGAAGGTGCCGAAGCCCCGGCCGAACAGCGGCCGTTCCTTCAGATACGGCACGATCGCCGAGTACTTGACGGTCCGTGCCTGGGTGCTGCTGTCCGAGTTCGACAGGAAGGTCGAGAACAGCGTGGTGATCGTCCCGATCAGGCCGGGGATCAGCACCTTGAAGACGCCGACCGACACCGTCAGCAGCCCGATCGCCGCCCACCGCCGCTGCGGCTTCCAGCGCGGCAGCAGCACCAGGATCACGATCGCCGCCCCGATGATCGAGGTGCGCGACACGGTCAGCGGCAGCGCGCCGCCCATCAGGACCACCGGACCCCAGCGGCGCAGCGCGCTCGCCCCCTTGCGGACCGGGTCGAAGGCCTGCTGCACCGCGAAGGGCAGCAGGATCGCCAGCATGCCGCCGAACTCCAGCGGCTGGGCCGTGGTGGAGCGCGGCCGGACGAAGGAGCCGCGGTCCAGCGTGGTCACGCTCGCGACGCTGGAGTTGAGCCCCGGGATGTGGATGGAGTCCGCGATGTTGGTGGCGAAGAAGAAGTCGTAGTAGCCGATCGCGGCCACCACCGTGCCCATCACGATGATCCGCCGCATCAGCGTGTCCAGCCGGTCCCGGTCCTGGATGCCCGCCGAGGCCAGCACCACCAGCGCCACCCAGACCAGCAGCCCGATCAGCCCGCGGTCGGCGGCCAGCACCTCCTCGTGCGAGCTGCTGCGGGTCGCGTCGGCGACATAGGCCATCAGCACCGCCGCGGCCAGCACGCAGATCACCAGCCGCGGCCCCCGGGTGCCGTACGCCGGGGTGATCCGGCCGGTCAGCCAGCTCGCCACATACCACAGCAGGCCGAGCAGCGCGAAGACGTTGGCCGGGGTGCCGACCCCGCCCAGCGCGGGCAGCGCCAGATTGGAGGGGATGAAGAAGGCCAGCGCCAGGTAGCCGGTCAGCACCGTGGTGGCGTCCAGCTGCCGGCGCAGCAGCCCGCGGCCCGGCAGCAGCGGCCTGGGCGGCGGTTTCGGCAGCCGGTCCGCGCCTTCCCGGCGCCGGCGCCGGGTCAGGACATAGCTCTCGGTGGCGAAGGAGAGGAAGAAGCCCGCCGCGGTGGCCGCGATGATCACCGCGGCCACCCGCTGGTAGCGGGCCTTCATCTGGGAGACCGGTGTCTGCGGCAGCACGATCGGCGCCGCGGTGACCTTGTACTGCGGGGCCACCTGCGAAGCCGACTGGAGCGCCTGCAACTGCTCGCCGGCGAAGCGGGTCAGCGTCTCGGTCTCCTTGAGCACCTTGTCGCGGTCGGTGCCGGTCACGGCCAGCCCGACCAGCGGTCCGGAGGCCTGCGCGGCGAAACCGACGGTGTACCGGTCGGTGACGCCCATGCCGCTCAGGCTCTTGGCCGCGTCCGTCGACTGGAGCGTCCTGATCAGCACGTCGGCGGTGACGACCAGCGAACCCCCGGCGTTGGCGATCGGGTTGCCGAAGGTGGGGGCCAGCTTGGCGACCGCGGTGGAGTCCAGCAGTGACACCGAACTCTGCGAGGCGTAGGTCACCGGCACCGAGGTGTACAGATAGCCCCCGGCGAGCAGGCCGATCAGCGTGATCGGCATCATCAGATACCAGCGCCGGCGCAGCACCGCCAGCAGTTCGCCGAGTGTCACCGGCCGCCCTCCCCAGGTCCAACACTCCCGCAAACCAACGCCTTTCGGGGCGAGATACCCGAACCGGTGGCAGCGGACCCGACGGCCTGACAGTATCGGTCCCGACGGGAGGAGGCCCGGTGTCCCCTGGTGAGGTCGTCCTCGCACTGCTGCGCCGCTGGTACGTCCTGGTGGTCGCGATGCTGCTGACCGCGCTCGGCGCCTATCACGTGCTGCGTCCGCCGCAGGAGTATCTGAGTTCCGCCGTGATCGTGGTCAAGCCGCCGGTCACCGGCAACCAGCCGAATCAGCTCGCCAATCTGCAACCGCCGGTCGCCGCCGTGTCGTACGCGATCATCGAGCAGCTCAGATCGCCGGCCGGCGCCGCCGAACTCGCCGCGGCCGGCGTGCGCGGGCGGTACGCGCTGATCCCGCGCAACAGCGGCACCAGTGTGACCCCGGCCTATCTCATCCCCTCGTTGCAGATCCAGAGCCGCGAGGAGGAGTCCGCGGCGGCCGACAACTCCGCCTACACGATCATCTCGGTCTACCGCCACCATCTGAGCGCGCTGCAGACCGCCCAGCACATCCCGCCGGCCTCGCAGATGACCGCGGAACTGCTGGTGCCGCCCAGCTCGGTGCTGGAGTCCGGCACCAAGAGCCGGGCGCTGGCCGGAGTGGCGCTGTCCGGCGCGGTCGGCGGGGTGCTGGCCGCGCTGTGGACCGACCGCTTCGCCCGCCGCCGCAGCCCGCTGTACCGCGGGCCGCGCGCCGCGCCGGCCGTACGGACCGCGCCGGCCGCCAACTGAGCCGCCGGGCGGCGGGAGTTCGCCCGCCGCCCCGGCGGTGACCTTCTCCGGACCTGTCGCGGCGCCCATCACAGGCCCCGGCGCTTCCACGACTGCCACCACAGCCACTCCCGGCCGCGCTCGGCCACCGCGGACAGCACCAGCGGCTGGAGGTAGGGCATCGCGCCCGCCCCGATCCGCCGCCGCAGCCGCAGCGCCCGGTACTCCGGCAGCGCCTCGAAGCCCGGCAGGCAGTCCCGGGCGAACTCCACCAGCTCCTCGACCGGTACCACGCCGGTACGGCCCCGGTCGTAGGCCCGGTAGGCCCGCCGCAGCGCGAAGCGGGCCAGCCGGGTGTGCACGGTGAGCGACAGCCGCTCGGCCTGCGGCAGTTGGTCCGCGCACTTGACCAGCACCGACTCGAAGGCGACCCGCCGCTGCCGCAGATCGTCCAGCTGGCCGCCGAAGTCGGTGGTGGACATGTTGTTCCCGTGCACGCGGTAGTACGCCTGGTCGGCGCCGCGTACGTAGCCGACGTCGGCGTGCGACGCCAGCCGCATCCACATCTCGATGTCGCCGGCGTGCGGCAGCTTCGGGTCGTAACCGCCCACCTTCCGCTGGAGGCTGGTGCGGACCACGACCTCCGGCGAGGTGATGCAGCCGGTGCCTTCGGCGAACCTCCGCTCCAGCCACCACGGCCCGGGGTAGACCACCTGGCCGGTGCCCCCGGTGCGGGCCTTGGGCAGCGGGCCGCCGTGCTGGAAGCGCAGCGGCCTGCCGTAGGCGAAACCCGCCTCCGGATGGGCGTCCAGCAGGGCCGCGGCCCGTACCAGCGCCCCCGGCACCAGCCGGTCGTCGGCGGACAGCAGCGCCACGTAGTCGCCGTCGGCCCATTCCAGCAGGCCCTCGTTGTACGTGGCGATGTGCCCCTTGTTCCGTTCGTGCACCCGCACTTCGATCCTCGGGTCGGAGGCCGCGAGCTTGCGCGCGGCCTCCGCCGAGTCGTCGGGTGACGCGTCGTCGATGATCAGCACCCGGACGTCCAGGCCCTCCTGCTCCTCAAGGACGCTGCGAACGCAGTCGGCCAGGAAGTGGCCGTACTTGTAGCAGGGGATCACCACGCTGACACTGCTCATCGACGAACTGCCAACCTTCCGTTGCCTGGCTTGTGCTGCCTAGTGGATCTCGGTGGTGGTGCCGGTCGGCGGGGGCGGCGGCGGCACCGTGCTGAAGATCGGAGCCACCCAGTAGTTCGCGGAGCCGTAGCTGCCGTTGGGGATGAGCGGATCGGATCCGTAGCGGTAGAGACCGTTCGGGCTCGACACCGTGTCGGCCGTGGCGGTCAGCGGATAGGACTGGTGCGCTCCGGCGAAGTACCCGCCGTCCACGGCGTAGTTGCCGTTGGGCGCGTGGTAGGACACCACATAGCTGGTGCCCGCGGTGACCGGCACCGGGTCGGTGAAGGTCATCAGCTGCCAGCCGGTGTCGGTCTCGCTGGAGAAGGTGCCGGTGGCCAGCCGCGTACCGTCGGTGGACCACAGACTGCCGGTGTGGGTGCCGGTGTTGCCCGCGCCCTTGTAGAAGGTGACGCCGGTGACGTAGCCGTCGATCGCCGACTTGAACCGGGTGCCCAGCTCCACCGAGTTGGTGTCACCGGTCATGTCGGTGGTGGCCGGCACGGCGGCCGCGGGCCACAGGGTGCACGGGCAGGTGACCGCGGGCGGCGTCGGGCTGGTGGTGAAGTCCCAGCTGGTGGGTTCGATCATGTGGTTGCCCCACAGGTCGTCCACCTGCACGGACACGGTGTAGGTGGCGTTCAGCGCCAGTTCGGTCGACGGGGTGAAGGTCACGCTGTTCGCCGCGGGCGTGGTGACGCTGCCCGGTACGTTGCCGCCGTCGGCGTCCTTGACCGACATCACCAGCGTGCTGGAGTCGACGGGCTCGCTGAAGGTGGCGGTCACCGGGGCGGTGATCGGCACGTTGACCGCGCCGGACGTCGGCGACTTGGCCGTCACGGCCGGCGGCACGGTGCTCGCCGTCGCGGTGTCCAGCACCGCGTCCACCCAGTAGTTGCTGCCGGTGGTCTGCGAGTCGGGGAAGCCGCCGGAGGCGCCGTAGTGGTAGACGCCGTTGCCGCCGTCGGTACCCGACTGGAGCGCGGTCAGCGGCGCCAGGCCGGCCGACTTGCCGGCGAAGTACCCGCCGTCGTAGGAGTAGCCGCCGTTCGGGGCGAAGTACGACGCTATATAGGTGGTGTTGGCCTTCACCGGGATCGGCGTGGCGAAGTTGAGCTGCTGCCAGCCCGAGGCGGTCTCGCTGGTGAAGGTGCCGGTGGCCAGCCGCTGGCCGGAGGCGCTCCACAGGCTGCCGGTGTGTGTCCCGGTGTTGTTGGGGGACTTGTAGAACCGGACGCCGGTGATGGAGCCGGGGGCGGTGGTGCGGATCTTCACACCGAGCTCCAGGGCGCTGCCGTCACCGCTGTTGACCGTTGTCGGCACCGCGGTGGCCGGCCATATGGTGCAGGGGCACTGCTGCGGGCCGACGGTGAGCGGGACAGTGCTGGTGGCGCCGATGTTGACGCTGTCGTCCACCGCGCGGACCTTGATCTGCGGGGTGCCGGTGCTGGTCGGCGTCCAGCTGTAGCTCCAGGACGTCGTGCCGGTGGCGGCGTTCCAGGTGGTGCCGCCGTCGGTGGAGACCTCCACCCGGGCCACCACGCCGCCCACGTCACTGGCCGTGCCGGTGACGCTGACCGGCTTGAGCGCCGGGACGGTGGTGCCGAGCGACGGCGTGGCCACCGTCACGGCGGGACCGGTGTGGTCGGCGGAGGCGGTGGCGGCGACCAAGCCGCTCTGCAGGGTCTTGGGCTGGATGCCCATGTCCGCGAAGAGGTTCACCGTGGCCTGCTGCATCCGCTTGTCCGCGGTGACCACCTGGTCGTCGGGGTCGCCGGCCGGCACATTGGACAGTCCCCACGACCACTGCACGGTGCCGGAGCCGAACACCAGCGCGCCCGACGTCTGGTCGCGGAACTCGACCAGATTGTGGGTCGCCATGCCGTTGCCGTACACATTCCCGTAGTCCTGGCGGAGCTTGCCGTCGGAGATGTCCACGGTGGTGGAGGACAGGTCGATCTCACCGGTCGGCCGGGTGCTGTTGGCCAGGTCGCTGTCCCACTCGTAGCCGAGGGTGCCGACCGGGAAGGTCGCCGTCTGCGTCGGTGTCAGGGAGGCTACGGTGGTGTTGCGCCACAGCCGCATCTTGGCGTACGAGCCCGGCACGGTGATCGCGTCGCTGCGCGAGCCGTTCACCGTGAACAGCGAACCGGTCAGGATGTTCTGCGGCTGGAAGGGCTCGCCCTTGACCGAGCTGCCCGGGTCCAGGAAGGCGCCGGTCCACACATTCGGATTGGGATCCGGGATGCCGTCGGGAGCCGCGAACTCCAGCTTGGTCTCCTTGTAGCAGATCAGCGTGCGGTTGGCGGTGGAGGTCCCGTCGATGCTCGGGGCGAGCCTGGTCTTCCAGGAGACCTCGTTGCCGCTGAAGAAGGTCTCGGCCACACCCGCGTGCCGGGCGTTCAGGGCGTTGGTGAACTGGTCCTGCGTCCAGTACTCGTCGTGCCCCGACGACATGAACATCTTGTGGTTCAGCAGCAGCGAACCGTTGTTCGACATGTCGATGCCGGAGATGTAGCTGACGTCGTAGCCGTTCTGCTCCAGCCAGTAGAGCATCTCGTACTCGGAGCCGTAGATGCCGTTGTCACCGCCGATGTCCATCGGACGGTTGTAACTGACCTGGTAGGCCCGGCCGTCGGGCGCCGGGCCGTTGCCGTCGTAGAGGTTGCGGCCGCCCCACTTGTTGTACGCCTGCCAGGTCTCGTCGTCGGTCTGCACGACGATGTCGGAGTGGCTGGCGTCATTGCGCACCACGAACGGGTACGGCATCACGCCGTTGCCGTCGGTCTGGTCGAAGTTGGCGAGGTACAGGCCGGAGACGGCGTCGCTCGGCACCGTCCAGGAGGCGGTCACCGGCCAGTTGCCGCAGTCCTGCAGCCCGGTGTCGTTGGTGGCGCAGTTCAGCGGCTTGCCGTCGGGCACGTCGTCGACCACCGTGGTGTCGATCGGGCTGCCCGGGGTGCCGTTCTTGGTGAAGTTGGCCGGGTAGGTCGCCGACGCCTGCGCGTCGGTCGACATCTGCCGGGCGCCGTCACCGCCGTAGTAGCCGAGGCGGTAGATCGAGACGTGGTACGGCGTCGGCGACTGCACCTTGAACTGCACGGTGTCGCCGGCCTGCACGCTCTCCTTGGTGGGGAAGCCCTGCACATTGCCGTAGGCGCTCGGCGCGAACCAGTCCGACATCGGTGTGCCCGGCTTGGAGTTCTCGCACATGACCGGATTGGAGCCGGTCCCACAGGGGTCGGACGCCGACGCGCCGGAACTCCACGCCAGCGGGAGGACGGCCGCGACCACCGCCGCGACCAGGGCGCAGAGTAGGCCCCGGATGAATCTGCTCTTTCTGTACATCTGTCCCTCTGTGCTTCTCTGGTACAAGGGCCCCGGCTCGATGAGGCGGGAGGAGCGAAGCGGTGACTGAGCACCGGCGGCCGCGGCCGGTCACCGCGGCCGGGGCGTCAGCGCAGGGCGGCGGCGAGCGTGTCCACGACTCGCTGCTGCTGTTCGGCGGTGATCTGCGGATAGAGCGGCAGCGACACGATCCGGTCCGCTGCCTCCTCGGCGTTCGGGAAGTCGCCCCGGCGGTGACCGAGGTGACCGAAGGCCGCGGTCAGGTGCACCGGCGCCGGATAGTGCACACCCGCCCCGATGCCCTCGGCGTTGAGCCCGGCGACCACGGCGTCGCGGTCGGCACCGACCACGCGCAGCACGTACAGGTGCCACACATGCTCATTGCCGGGCACGGTGACCGGCGGCACCACCCGGCCGGCCGCGATCAGGTCCGCCAGCAGCGCGTCGTAGCGCTCGGCGGCGGCCCGCCGGGCCCGGTTGCCGTCGGCGAGCCGGGCCAGCTTCGCCCGGAGCACCACCGCCTGCAGGCCGTCGAGCCGGCTGTTGAAACCGGCGACGTCATGGCGGTACTTGGCGACGCCGCCGTGGTTGGCGATGGCCCGCACCAGGTCCGCGCGCTCCGCGTCGTCGGTGAGCACCGCGCCCGCGTCGCCGTAGGCCCCGAGGTTCTTGCCCGGGTAGAAGCTGGTGGCGGCGATCCCGCCGCTGCCGGGCGAGCGCCCGTCCCGGGTGGCGCCCTGGGACTGGGCCGCGTCCTCGACCACCGCCACCCCCGGCGGCAGCGCGGCGGCCAGCTTGGCCACCTCGGCGCACTGCCCGTACAGGTGCACCGGTACCACCGCGCGGGTGGCGGGTCCGACCGCGGCGAGCGCCGCCTCGGGGTCCATCAGATACGAGTCCGGCAGGCAGTCCACCAGCACCGGGCGGGCGCCGGCCCTGGCCACCGCGCCGGCCGTGGCGATGAAGGTGTTGGCGGGGATCACCACCTCGTCACCCGCCCCGACGCCGCTGGCCCGCAGCGCCAGCTCCAGCGCGTCGGTGCCGTTGGCGACCCCCACGCAGTGCGCCACCCCGGCGAACCGCGCGTACTCGCGCTCGAACGCCTGCACCTCCTCGCCGCCGATGAAGGCCGTCCGGGCCAGCACCCGCTCGAAACCGGCCTGCACCTCGGCGGCCACCTCGGCGTGCGCCGCCTTGAGGTCGACCAGCGGAATCTGGTTCATATGACTGCGCTCCCCATCCGTGTGGCCGGCCGCGGGCCGGCCGCGTGCGGTATCTCCTCGCCGTGCGGCGCGTCTGCCGCCTCCTGCTCCCCGGCGCCGTGCCCGGCCTCCCGGGCCAGCTCGCGCAGCGCCTCCGGGCCCGCCGCCCGCAGCCGGCGCGCCGGACCGCCCACCCACACCTCACCGGGGGGTACGTCGCCGAGCACCACGGCGCCCATGCCGATCTGCGACCAGGCGCCGACCTCGGCCGACTCGCGGACCAGCGCCCCCGCGCCGACATAGGCGCCGCGCCCCAGCCGGACGCCGCCGCCCAGCCGGACCCCGGAGGCGACGGTGGCGAAGTCCGCCACCTCGTCGTCATGGGTCAGCACCGCGTGCGGCATCACCGCGACATGCGCGCCGACCCGGACCGCCGCCGTCAGCACGCAGTGCGCCAGCAGCACCGAACCGGGACCGATCGACGAGGAGTCCGACACCGCCGCCGTCGGGTGCACCACCGTGGCGTACCGCTGCTCCGGCAGACCGAGGCGGCGCACCAGCCGGGCCCGTCCCGCGTAGTCACGGGGGTTGCCGACGCACACCACCACCAGGGCCCCGGGCAGCTCCGGCAGCAGATCGCTGCCGCCGAGCACCGGCACGCCGTCCACCTCGCCGCCGTGCAGCTCCCGGTTGTCGTCCAGGTGGCCCAGCAGTCGCCAGCGCGGGGCGCGGCCTGCGGCGCGGTCGGCGGCCCGGCAGTCCCGCACCGCCTGCGCGGTCTCGCGGGCGAAACCGCCCGCGCCGATCAGCACCAGCGGGGTGCCGGCCGGCGGGCCGCCCGCGCCCGGGCCGCTCATCCGCCCGCCACGGAGGGCCGCGCGGCGCCGGACAGCGCGGCGACCACCCGGTCCTGCTGCTCCTCGGTCATGGTGTGGAACAGCGGCAGGATCAGCGAGTCGCGGCTGATCCGCTCGGTCACCGGCAGCGGCCCGTGCGGATGGCCGCGGTAGGCCGGCTCCAGATGCGCGGCCATGATGCCGCGCCGCGCCGAGATCCCGGCGTCAGACAGCACCGCCAGCAACGCGTCCCTGCCCACCGGGAAGTCCTCGGCGAGCAGCACCCAGTACGACTGGAAGTTGCCCTGTCCGTAGGCCGGGTCGCGCACCGGGGACAGGCCCGGCACGTCCCGCAGCAGCTCGTCGTAACGGGCCGCCAGCACGCGGCGCCGGGCGACCATCGCGTCCAGCTTGCCGAGCTGGACCAGGCCGACCGCGGCCTGGATGTCCGTCATCCGGTAGTTGAAGCCGACTTCGAGGTAGCTCTCCAGCACCGGGGTGCTGCTGGCATGCCGCTGGGCCGCCGAGGCGTTCATCCCGTGCTCGCGCAGCCGCCGCAGGCGCTCGGCCCGGGCGGCGTCGTCGGTGGTGATCATGCCGCCCTCGCCGGTGGTGACCACCTTGCGCGGGTGGAACGACCAGGCCGCCAGCAGGGCGCCCTGCCCGACCGACTTGCCGCCGATCGTGGAGCCGATCGCGCAGGCCGCGTCCTCGACCAGGGCCAGGCCCCAGTCGGCGCAGCGGTCCCGCAGGGTGTGCACATCGGCGGGCACCCCGCCCTGGTGGACGACGAGCACCGCCTTCGTCCGCCCGGTGCGGACCGCGTCCACCGTGGCGACGGTCAGATTGCCGGTGTCCGGCTCCACATCGGCGAACACCGGCTGGGCGCCCACATAGCGGACCGCGTTGGCGGTGGCGATGAAGGACAGCGAGGGGACGATCACCTCGTCGCCCGGCCCCAGGTCCAGCGCGACCAGCGCCAGGTGCAGCGCGGTGGTGCAGGAGCTGACCGCGATGCCGTGTCCGGCGCCCACCCGCTCGGCGAAGGCGGCCTCGAACGCCGCGACCCGCGGTCCCTGGGCGACCCACCCGGACAGCACCGCGTCGGCCGCCGCCTGTGCCTCCTCCTCGCCCAGCCAGGGGATCATCACCGGCACGCGGGCCGGGGCGGCTTCCGCGGGGGCGCTCATCGGGCGGCCCCGGCGGGGGAGCCGGCCGCGCCGGCGGCCGGGGGCGCGTCCAGTGCGGCCGGGTCGGCGGCCGAGGCCGCGGCGAGGTCCGCCGCCCGCTCGGCGCGCCACCAGTCGACCAGGTCCCGCAGACCGGTGGCCAGATCGATCTCCGCGCGGAATCCGAGCCGGCTCGCCGCCTGCGAGGTGTCCGCCAGCCGGCGGGTCACCGCGTTGACCGTGCGGGCCGGGCCGTGCTCCGGCTCCAGGTCCGCGCCCATCGCCTCCAGCAGTCCCAGCGCCAGCCCCTTCAGACTGGTCTCGGAGCCGCTGGCGACGTTGAACACCTCGTCGGTCAGGTCGGATTCGGCGGCCAGCACATTGGCCCGCGCGATGTCCCTGACGTGCACGAAGTCCATCGTCTGGGTGCCGTCGCCGAGGATCAGCGGCGGCTGGCCGGCCTCGATCCGCTCCATCCAGCGGATCAGCACCTCGGTGTAGAGGCCGTGGATGTCCATCCGCGGCCCGTAGACGTTGAAGTAGCGCAGCGCCACGTAGTCCAGGCCGTACATCGCGTGGAAACTGCGCAGCATGCCCTCGTTGAACGCCTTCGCGGCCCCGTAGAACGTGTCGTTGTTGTACGGGTGGTGGCGCTCGGTGGTGGGGAACTCCTCGGCCAGGCCGTAGACCGAGGCGGAGGACGAGGCGATCAGCTTGCCGACACCCTCGGCCACCGCGGCCTCCAGGACGTTGAAGGTGCCGTCGACCATCACCTCGTTGGCCAGCCGCGGCTCCTCGGCGCACTGGGTGATCCGGATCGCGGCCAGGTGGAACACCAGCTCGGCGCCCTCGGTGACCTTCCGGACGGTGGCCGCGTCCCGGATGTCGCCCTCGACGACCTCCACCACGCCGCTGCCCATGGACCGGGCCAGATTGGCCATCCGCCCGCGGACGAAGTTGTCGAGCACCACCACCTGCCGGGCGCCGCCGTCGACCAGCTGATCCACCAGATTGGAACCGATCGTGCCGGCGCCTCCGGTGACCAGGATCTTCTTGCCTCGTACCGTGCTCAACCCTCTTCCCCCCACTGCTTCGCTCATGGTGATCCGCTCGCTCGCGTTCTTCGCGTCGGTCGACGGGACTGCGGTGGCCGCCGGGCCGGCCCGGGCCGCTCGGACCGGTCCCGCCGGTCGCGGCGGCCTGCCGGGCCGGACGGACGCGGTGTGCTCCGTCCGGCGGCGGCCGAGTTCAGTGACCGGCGCGCAGGCCGACCACCGCGCCGCGGAACTCCAGGCTCCGCGACGCCGCTTCGAGGATGTCCAGCACGCGCAGGCCGGCCCGGCCGTCGGTGAGCGGCGCCCGACCTTCGTTGATCGCCCCGGCGAACTCCTCGACCATGCTGCCCAGCGCTTCCTTCTCCTTCAGCGCCGGCGCCACCATGTCGCCCGAGCGGTAGGAGATCAGCATCTCCCGGCGCTCACTGTCGCCGATGTCCTGAGGCGCCGCCAGGTCCACCCCGCGGTCGAACACCGCCAGGCGCTGGGCCGGGTTGAGGTCGTCCCAGACCAGGGTGCGCTTGGAGCCGCCGACCATGGTGGTGCGGACCTTGGTGGGCGACAGCCAGTTCACATGCACATGGGCGATCGCGCCGGTGTTCAGCTGGAGCGTCAGATACGCGACGCAGGCCCGGCCGGCGCCTATCGGGTCGGCGCCGTGCGCGGCGACCGCGACCGGCTCCACGTGCTCCGGCAGGATGAAGTCCAGGATCGACAGGTCGTGGGGCGCGAGGTCCCACATCACGTCGATGTCCTTCTGCACCAGGCCGAGATTGATCCGCACCGAGTCCACGAAGTGGATGTCGCCCAGTTCGCCGGAGCGGACCAGCTCTCTGATGCCGGCCACCGCCGGGGTGTAGCAGTAGGTGTGATCGCACATCAGGGTCAGCCCGCGGTCCGCCGCCTCGGCGACCAGCTGGGCGCCGTCGGCGTAGGTGGCGGCGAGCGGCTTCTCCACCAGCACGTGCTTGCCGGCCCTGACCGCGGCCAGCGCCACGTCGAGGTGGGTGCCGGCCGGAGTGGCCACCGCCACCGCGTCCACCGTCGGATCGGCCAGTACGGCCGCGTAGTCCGATGTGGCCCCGACCGTCGAATAGCCGCCCAGGACCTTGCGGGCCCGGTCCACATCGAGGTCGCACAGCCAGCGCAGCCGGAAAGCCGGGCTGGCCTGGAAGTTGCGGACCAGATTGGGTCCCCAGTAGCCGGCGCCGACCACGGCGACCCCGAGTGCTTCGCCGTCCGCGCGCGCGGCCTTCTTCGCGTGGGTGCTGTCCGTCACGGTGTGCGTCTCCCCTTCGTACACGTCGGCTGGCATACCCGCCATGCCCGCACAGCGCGGCAGATGGTGACGGCAGCCGTGTGTCGCCCGGATTCGCCCCGGCCCACGGTCATGCTGCTTCCCCCCCACCCCGATGTGCCGCGACACCCCACCGGGCACTTCGGCGTCCCCACGCCTGCGCCCCGACGGAGTGAATGGCTCCTGAACTCAACTCACCCGGCCGCATCCCCGCGTCCGGGCTCACGCTTGCTGCGGTGCCCTCTTGCTCGCGCTTCCCCCGCGTGACCGCGACCGCTCCGGCGAAGCGGCACGCTCCGCGCAAACCGTCCGCGCGACGCCCAATCTAGACCACCGGCACCGGCACTGGGGGAGACTTGGACGAAACACACGGCGACGACACCGTTTCCGGCTGCATACTCACCCCGTGACGAGCATAGTGATCCCGGCCCACAACGAGGAACGGGTCATCGGCCGGCTGCTGGACGCCCTGCTGACCGGGGACCCGGCGGATTCCGCCGGCCCGCGGCCGGACATCGTGGTGGTCTGCAACGGCTGCACCGACGGCACCGCGAAGGTGGCGGGCGCCCGTCCCGGGGTGCGGGTGATCGAGATCCCGGTCCCCTCCAAGCATGTGGCGCTGCGCACCGGCGACGAACACGCGGCCGGCTTCCCGCGGTTGTACGTGGACGCCGATGTGGTGCTCGGCTCCGCCGACGTGCGGGAGCTGACCCGCGCGCTGGCCGGCGCGCCGGAGCTGCTGGCCGCGGCGCCGGAACGCGACCTGCCGCTGGCCGGCTGCGCCTGGCGGGTGCGGGCGTACTACCGGGTGTGGACCCGGCTGCCGGCGGTGCGCGAGGGGCTGTTCGGGCGCGGGGTGATCGCGGTGACCGAGGAGGGCTACGGCCGGCTGGCCGCGCTGCCCCCGCTGATGGCCGACGACCTGGCCGCCTCACTGGCCTTCGGGCCGGGCGAGCGGACGGTGGTGGACGGTGCCCGCGTCGTCGTCCACCCGCCGCGCACCTGGGCGGATCTGATCAGACGCCGGATCCGCGCGGCGGTCTCGACCGCCCAACTGGAGGCGCGGCAGGCGCAGTCGGCGGGCGCCGGGGAACGCGGGCCGGACGACGCCGCCGGGCAGCCGGAGCCGCTGACCCCCGCGCCGCCCTCGGCGCGAACGAGCACAGCCGACCTGCGTACGCTGCTGCGGGGGGAGCCGAAGCTGCTGCCGTCGGTCGTGGTGTTCCTGGCCGCCGCCGTCACGGCACGCCGCAAGGCCGCGAAAGCCATCCGCGGCCAGGACTTCGGGACCTGGCTGCGGGACGAGAGCAGCCGCGAGAGCTGATCTCGGCAGGGGAAAGAGCAGGGGGGAACACCATATGTATCTGGCCGACCGCGCCGCCCCCGCGCGCGCGAAGACCGCCGCGGACGGTTCGCCGCGCCGCCCGGTACGGCGGGTCTCACAGGTGGTGCTGGCGCTCGGGGCCGTCAGTCTGATCACCGACATCTCCTCGGAGATGGTCACCGCCGTTCTGCCGCTCTACCTGGTGGTCAGCCTGGGGCTGAGCCCGCTCGGCTTCGGCACCCTGGACGGCGTCTACAACGGGGTCAGCGCGCTCGTCCAGCTCACCGGCGGCCACCTCGCCGACCGGGTGCGCAACCACAAACTGATCGCCGGCCTGGGCTACGGGCTGTCCGCGCTGTGCAAGCCGCTGCTGATCCTGGTGCAGAGCCTCGGACCGCTCGGCCTGGTGCTCGCACTGGAGCGCACCGGCAAGGGCCTGCGCACCTCGCCGCGCGACGCGCTGATCTCGCTGTCCACCCCGGCGGAGTCCCGGGGCCGGGCCTTCGGGGTGCACCGCGCGATGGACACCACCGGCGCCGTGCTCGGCCCGATCACCGCCTTCCTCATCCTGCGCGCCGCGACCGACGGCTACCACGCGGTCTTCGGCGTCAGCGCGTGCGTCGCCGTGCTGGGCGTCCTGGTGCTGGTGCTGTTCGTCCCGGGCAAGCGGCAACTCACCGCCGAGGGCTTCGCCGGTGTCGCCGACACCCCCGACCGCAAGCCGGTGAACCTGCGCGAGGCCGCCGCGCTGCTCCGGCTGCCCCGGCTGCGGGCGCTCACCGGCTGCGCGATGCTGCTCGGCCTGACCACGGTCAGCGACGCCTTCGTCTATCTGCTGCTCCAGCACCGCGCCCACATCGGCGAGGAGTGGTTCCCGCTGCTGCCACTCGGCACCTCGGCGGTCTTCCTGCTGCTCGCGGTGCCGGCCGGGGTGCTCGCCGACCGGGTGGGGCGGCGGGCCGTCTTCCTGGCCGGGCACGCCGGCCTGCTCGCCGGATACGCGCTGCTGCTGTGGGCGCCCGCCACCCCCGCCCTGCCGTATCTGGTGCTGGCGCTGCACGGCACCTTCTACGCCGCCACCGACGGGGTGCTGCCGGCCGCGGTCTCCGATGTCGTACCGGAGGAACTGCGGGGCAGCGGACTGGCGCTGGTCGGCACCGGCCAGGCGCTGGCCCGCTTCTGCTGCTCGCTGGCCTTCGGCGCGGCCTGGACGCTGTGGGGGGACACCCGGGCGCTGTCCGGCTCCGCGGTCGGCCTGCTGCTGTGCGCGCTGGCCGCCGCACTGGTGCTGCGCCCGGCGGCCGGCCGGCCGCCGCTCCCCGCGGGGGACCCGCGATGAGCGACATGGTCCCGACCCCGGCCACGCCGCCCACCCCGCCCGCCCGCGGCGCCGACCCCGCGCTCTCCCGCGCCGGCGCGAACGACGCGACACCCCCGAGCACCGCGAGGACCACCATGACACCCAAGAGCCGCCTGCTGATCCTGGCCGTGGCGGTGCTGCTGCTCGCCGGTCTCGGCACCGGATTCGTGCTGCACGCCGCCTCCCAGGCGGACGAGAAGAACACACCGCGGGCGGGCGGCCCCGCGGTCGCGGCCGGCCCGGTGGCGCTGACCCAGAAGCAGCGGATCGCCTTCGTCAACTCCGCGGCCGGCCCGCAGCGCACCGACGTCGCCACCGTCGCGGCCGCCCGGCCCGGCGGCGCGCGGACCGCCGCCGACCTCAAATGCGCCCGGTTCTACGCGGCCGGCGGCACCGGGGTCTGCCTCCAGACGGGCCTCGGCCTGGTCGCGCAGACCAACCGCGCGGTCATCGTCGACAGCGCGCTGCACACCCTGCGCACCTTCGCGCTGGCCGGCACGCCGAGCCGCGCCCGGGTCTCGCCCTCGGGCCACTTCGCCGCCTGGACGGTGTTCGTCGGCGGCGAGTCCTACGGCGCCGAGTTCTTCTCCACCCGGACCTCGATCGTCGACACCCGCAGCTGGCGGCTCCTGCCCAACCTGGAGGACTTCGCCATCACGCTGGACGGCCACAAGTACCGCAACGTGGACGACAACTTCTGGGGCGTCACCTTCGCGGCCGACGACGACACCTTCTACGCCACCCTCGGTACCGGCGGCAAGACGCACCTGATGAAGGGCTCCGTCTCCCGCCGGACGATCGCCTCGGTCGGCGTGGACAACGTCGAGTGCCCGTCGCTGTCCCCGGACGGTACCCGGATCGCCTTCAAGAAGCGGGTGCTGGCCGGGGCCTCGCTGTGGCACGAGTACGTACTCGACCTGCGCACCTTGAAGCAGACCCCGCTGGCCGAACACCGCAGTGTGGACGATCAGGCCGCCTGGATCGACGACAGCACGGTGGCGTACGCCCTGCCGAAGGAGGGCGACACCAAGAGCACCGACCTGTGGAGCGTGCCCGCCGACGGCAGCGGCAGCGCGCGGCTGCTGATCGCGGACGCCTCCTCGCCGGCGCCGCTGTAGGAACCCCCGCCGGAGCCCCGCCCGCCCCGGCGTCCGGCGGTCACCGCGCCTGTCGAACGCCCGTGCGGCGGCCGGGAGTTGCCTGTGCCGACCGAGTTGCCGGTCGGCCCGCTGATATGCGGTTTTTCATCCCCCTCGACCGGTAATCGACGGTTCGCCATGCTTCGCCAGGGGGTGTCCCCTTGCGGCACCCCGGGCGAGGCAACAACCTGGCTGCTGCCGGTTCCCACCGATCCGGCAGCAGGTCCGGTGAAGGGCCGCCGCCACGGCGGCCGTACCCCTCGCCGGACGACCGCACCGCGGTGGTTCCCAGGGCCCCCTTCCGGTGCCCGCCGGCCGCGGGGCGCCCTGAGGGGGAACACCTTGACGCACCCGACGACGTACGCGACGTACGCGACGCATCCGACGGCGTCCCCGCCGGCCCGCCGCCCGCGCCGCGCCGCCCGCGGCGGGCTGACCGCGCTGGCCGCCACCGCGGCGCTGACCGCCGCCGGACTGGTGACCCTGGCCGCTCCCGCGGCCCACGCGGCGGCCGGCACCACGGCCGCCTATGTCGCCAACGCCACCGACAACACCGTCTCTGTGCTGGACGCCGCCACCGGCGCCGTGACCGCCACCGTCCCGGTCGGCGCCAATCCGCAGGGCGCCGCGGCCAGCCCCGACGGCAGCCGCGTCTACGTACCCGACATCGGCTCCAACGCGGTGACCGTGATCGACACCGCCGACAACACGGTGACCGCCACCGTCCCCGTCGCCGCCAGCCCGATCGCCGTCGCGGTCTCCCCGGACGGCGGCCGGGCCTACGTCGCGGACATCGGCGCGAACAGCGTCAGCGTCATCGACACCGCCTCGGAGACGGTGATCGCCGCCCTGGCCGTCGGCTCCGGCCCGGACTCCCTGGCCGTCTCCCCGGACGGCGGCACCCTCTACGTCGCGCAGAGCGGCGGCGGAGTGGCGGTCGTCGACACCGCCACCGTCTCGGTGACCGCCACCGTCCCCGTCGGGTCGTTCCCGATATCCGTGGCCCTCTCGCCCGACGGCGCGCACGCCTATGTCGCCGACCTCGGCGACAGCGGCCTCAGCGTGATCGACACCGCGACCGCCACGGTGGCCTCCACCGTCACCACCGACGTGGCCCCCTACGCGGTCGCGGTCGCCCCGGACGGCGCCCATGTCTACCTCGCCGACGGCCCGGCCGGCACGGTCTCCGTCTACGACACCGCGAGCGGCACGGTGACCGCCGACATCCCGGTCGGCGCCAACCCGCAGGGACTGGCCGTCACCCCCGACGGCGCACAGGTGTACGTCACCAACCTCGGCTCCGACGACGTCTCCGTCATCGACACCGCGTCCGGGACGGTCACGGCCACCACCGCGGTCGGCCGCAACCCGGCCGGCGTGGCGATCGCCTTCACCCCGGCGCCCCCCGCCCCGGCACCGGTGGTGACCTCGGTCAGCCCGGACAACGGGCCGGTCACCGGCGGCACCGTCGTCACCGTCACCGGCAGCCACCTTGCCGGCGCGACCGCCGTCACCTTCGGCCCCGGCCACCCGGCGGCGGCCTTCAGCTGCTCCGACAGCTCCTGCACCGCGACCGCCCCGGCCGGCACCGCCGGCAGCGTGGACGTGGCCGTCACCGGTCCGGCGGGCACCAGCGCCACCGTCGCCGCCGACCGCTTCACGTACACCGCCGTCACCGCCCCGCAGTCCGCGGACGTCTCGGTCGGCCTGGCCGCCAGCCCGGTGCCCGCGCTGCTCGGCGCGCACATCGACTACACGCTGACCATCGCCGACCAGGGTCCCGGCGCGGCCACCTCGACGACCGTCACCGTCAACCTGCCCATCCCGCTGCGGGCCACCTCCGGCGACTGCGCGGCCACCGCCGGCAAGGTCACCTGCACCACCGGGCCACTGGCGGCCGGCGCCCGGACCGTCCGTCACTTCAGCGTGCCCGTCGGCCTGCTGAGCCTGGACCTCCCCTACGCCGTGACCGCCACCCGCACCGCGAGCAGCCCCGCCGACCCGAACCCGGCGAACGACCGGGCGACCCGTAGCTGCACGGTCGTCACCTCCCTGCTCATCAGCTGCTCCTGAGCCGCCTCCGGTGGCGGACCCCCGGCGGGTTCGCCACCGGCACCTCACGGGACCGTGTTTGATGGCCGTGTCCGACGGCTCCGACGCCTTCGGACGGTCGGCCGGTTCCCAGGAGGCAGCGATGGACAGCATGGACGCGGTAAGGGGTCATCACCGCGGCGGACCCGATCAACTGGTCCACGAGCGGGCGCCGCGCCCGGTGCCCGGCGAGGGCGAGGTGCTCGTCCGGGTGCGGTCGGCCTCCATCACCCCGGGCGAACTCGACTGGGACGCCACCTGGACCGACGCCCTCGACGGCGGTGGCGCGCCGCGGCTGCCGATCGTGCCCTCCAAGGAGTTCTCCGGCGTGGTGGCCGGCACCGGCCCCGCGGTCACCGACCGGTCGCCCGGCGACGAGGTGTACGGGCTGATCCCCTTCACCCGCGACGGCGCCGCCGCCGAGTTCACCGTCGTCCCGGCCGCCGTCATCGCCGCCAAGCCGCCCTCGCTCGACCACGACCACGCGGCGGTCCTCCCGCTGGCCGGCCTCACCGCCCTGCAGGGCCTGGTCCGCCACGGCGGGCTGCGCGGCGGGCAGCGCGTCCTCGTGCACGGCGGGGCGGGCGGGGTCGGCGCCTACGCGGTCCAGATCGCGGCGGCCCTGGGCGCGTCGGTGACGGCCACCGCCGCCGCGCGGGACGCCGACTTCGTCCGGGGCCTGGGCGCCGAGCGGGTCATCGACTACGCCGCCGAGCGCTTCGAGGACCTGCTCGGCGGCGCGGGAGCGGTGGACCTCGTCCTCGACACGGTCGGCGGCGACAACGTGACCCGCTCGTGGCAGGTGCTGCGGCCGTCCGGAGTGCTGGTCGGCGTCGCCGTCCCGCCCGAGACCACCGGCCCCGGCGGGGCGCGCGGGGTGTTCTTCGTGGTGGAGCCGGACCGGGCCGGCCTGGAGGAGCTGTCCCGGCTGGTGGCGGACGGCCGGCTGGAGCCGCGGGTGGCGCAGGTCTTCCCGCTGGCGCGGACCGCCGAGGCCTACGCCGCGCTGGGCCGGCCGCACCGGCGCGGAAAGATCGTCCTGACGGTCTCCTGACCCCGCACTGACCCCGCACTGACCCCGCCCTGACCTTGTCCTGGCCCTCTCCTGACCGGGCCAGGACCGTGCCCTCACCTCGTCTTGACCATGCCCCGCCTCCGCGCGGGGGCCGGAGGCGGTGGGGCGGTGGTCCGCCCGGCCCGGCGGGGATGTCAGGATGGGACCCATGGACAACGTGTATTTCGACATCTCCATCGACGGTGCGCCCGCCGGGCGGATCGTCTTCCGCCTGTACGACGACGTGGTGCCCAAGACGGCCCAGAACTTCCGCGAGCTCGCCACCGGCCAGCACGGCTTCGGCTACGCCGGCTCCGCCTTCCACCGCGTCATCCCGGACTTCATGCTCCAGGGCGGTGACTTCACCAGCGGCGACGGCCGGGGCGGCAAGAGCGTCTACGGCCCCAAGTTCGCCGACGAGAACTTCCAGCTCAAGCACGACCGCCCGTTCCTGCTGTCGATGGCCAACTCCGGCCCGAACTCGAACGGTTCGCAGTTCTTCATCACCACCGTGGTGACCAGCTGGCTGGACGGCAAGCACGTGGTGTTCGGCGAGGTCGTCGAGGGCTCGGAGCTGGTCAAGCAGATCGAGGGCAAGGGAACCCGCAGCGGCAACCCGACCTCCAAGGTCGTCATCACCGAGTCGGGCACCGTCGCGGCCTGACCCGGCTCCCGGGTCGATGGCCCCGGAATGCCCCCGGCCACGAGACCCCGCGTCTCCGTGCCGGGGGCTTCGTCATGAGTTCGGCGGGGGCGGTCCGGGGCAGACGCCCCGGCATGGACACCGTTGAACCCGTGGCCCGTTCCGTACGGCGCCCCGCCCGGCCGGCCGTACTCGCCGGGGCACTGCTGGTGGCGCTGGCCGTGATCGTGACCCTGGTCCTCACCACCGACGACGGCCACCACGGCGGTCCGCCGGGACCCGCCGGTCTCGGCCTCGGCGCCCGGGGCTTCGCGGCCGGCCCGGGGGACCCGACGGCCACCGGCTTCCGCGCCGACGACACCGACCTCGTCGTCCTCGACGGCGTCTCCGGCCGGATCCAGGTCACCGCCGACCCCGACGCGCACACGGTCACCGGCGGCTTCCGCCGGGCCGACGGGGTGCCCGCGCTGATCCGCTCCACCGCGACCCCGTCCCCCGGTACGGACGGCGCGCGGGTCCTCACCCTCGCCTGCGGCGATCCCGACGGCGCCGGCATCCCCTGCGCCGGGGACCTGACCCTGACGGTGCCGGAGCACACCGGGCTGCGGCTGCGGCAGACCTCGGGGGAGACCGTGCTGACCGGTATCGGCGGCGAGTTGACGGTCGCCGTGGCCTCCGACCGCTTCACCGCGCAGGGACTGCACCCGTCCCGGGCCGATGTGACCCTCACCTCCGGCAGCGCGGACCTCGGCTTCACCGACCCGCCCGAAGCGCTGACCGTACGGGCCACCTCCGCCGCCATGACCCTGCGGCTGCCGGCCGCGGCCGGTGACGGCTACGCCGTCACCACCGCGGCGACCTCGGCCGATGTCCGGATCCAGGTGCCGCGCCGGGCGGACGCGCCCCACCGGGTCTCGCTCCAGGTGCTCTCCGGCTCGCTGGCCCTCCTGCCGGCCTGACCGTTCCGGCGGGTGGGCGCGCCCGGCCCCGGAATCCGCCGGCGGCGGGGGACCGGCGGGTTCCGGTCAGATTCCGCCGGGGGCCCGCCGCGTACTTTCGCCGGTACGCAGCGCGAGTTAGCGTGACAGCAGGTTAATTGCCCAGGGCACCTAGTGTACCGGGCATCCAACCGCGCGCCCCCACGCCATCCTCCGGAAGGAGCGCCGTCATGGCCTTGACCGGACAGCAGCCCGTCGCCTTCGCCGCCCCCGCCCCGCGCGGCGGCTGCCCCTTCGATCCGCCGCCCGCCTACGGGCGGGTCCGCGAAGAGCAGCCCGTCGCCCGGGTGAGCCTGTGGGACGGTTCGTCCTGCTGGCTGCTCACCCGCCACCAGGACGTCAGGTCCGTCCTGCGCGACACCCGATTCAGCGCCGAGGCCTCCCGCCCCGGCTTCCCCTTCCTCTCCGCCGGCCGCAAGGCCCTCACCACCAGCAACGCCTCCTTCATCCGGATGGACGACCCCGAACACGCCCAGCTGCGCCGCATGCTGACCGGCGACTTCATGGTCAAGCGGATCGAGGCGCTGCGCCCGCGGGTCCAGCAGCTCACCGACGAGTTACTGGACCGGATGACCGAAGGGCGCCAGGAGGCCGATCTGGTGGCCGACTTCGCGCTGCCGCTGCCCTCGGTGGTGATCTGCCTGCTGCTCGGAGTGCCGTACGCCGACCACGCCTTCTTCCAGGACCGCAGCCGGACCATGCTCAACTCCGTGTCCACGCCGGAGCAGATCGAGGAGGCGCAGGACGACCTGCTCCGCTACCTCGCCGGGCTCGCCGAGTCCAAGGCCGCCGCGCCCGACGACGGCATCCTCAGCCGGCTGGTCGCCCGCGGCGAGCTGACCGTGGCACAGATCGCCGCCATGGGCCGGCTGCTGCTGGTGGCCGGCCACGAGACCACCGCGAACATGACCGCGCTGTCGGCGCTGGCCCTGCTGCGCGACCCGGACCAGCTCGCCCGGCTGCGCGACGCCGCGCTGGCCGGGGACACCGCCGCCGTGCAGGGCGCGGTGGAGGAGCTGCTGCGCTATCTGAGCATCGTGCAGGGCGGTGTCGCCCGGGTGGCCACCGAGGACGTCACCGTCGGCGATGTCCGGATACGGGCCGGCGAAGGCGTGCTGCTCATGCTCAACGCCGCCAACCGGGACGAGGAGGCGTTCCCCGGCGGCGACTCGCTGGACGTCTCCCGCGACGCCCGCCGCCATGTCGCCTTCGGCTTCGGCGTCCACCAGTGCCTCGGTCAGCCGCTGGCCAGACTGGAACTCCAGGTCGCGCTGGCCGCGCTGCTGCGCCGGCTGCCCGGCCTGCGGCTCGCCGTGCCGTTCGAGGAGATCGGTTTCCGCACCGAGATGCTCGTCTACGGCGTCCACGCGCTGCCCGTCACCTGGTGAGCGCCCCACCGCGCCCGGTCACCTTCCCCCGCCCGTCAGGAGGCCCGATCGTCATGCGTGTCCACGTCGACCAGGAGAAATGCTGCGGCTCGGGCCAGTGCGTGCTGGCCGCGCCCGATGTCTTCGACCAGCGCGCGGACGACGGCATCGTCCTGCTCCTCGACCCCCGGCCACCCGCCGGCATCCACGCCGAGGTCCGCGACGCCGCCGCCTTCTGCCCGGCCGGCGCGATCACCGTCGAGGAGACCTGAACGAGCCGCCGCCCACCGGGAGCCGCGAGCGTGAACCGAGCGGGACCGGAGCCGGATGGGAGCCGTAGCCCCGATGGACGGCGGCGGGCCGAATCCGGGCACATCAGCGGACCGGGCGACGTAGGCTCCGCAGGGTGAGCAATGGTTGTGGTGAGGGCCAGGAGTGCGCGCGCTGCGCCGAGTTGGCCGCCCGGTTCAAGGATCCCGCGACGCCCAACCCGGGCGCCTTCCTCTACGGCTGGGCCAGACATCACCTCGACGACCACGGGACGGTGCCGGCGCCGCGCGAAGGCTGCGCGGAGTGCGCGAAGTACTCCGGGCGGGCCGGCGCCGTCCACGCGCGGGTGTGGCAGCGGTGGGCGCTCACCCACTTCATGTCCTGCGCGCTGGCCCCCGGCTGGAGCCCGCCGCCGGGGGACTAGGCGGTGTCCGGCAGTGCTAGACCGTCCCGCGCAGCAGGTCGATCAGCTCGCGCGGCATCCCGTGGGTGTCGTGCAGATAGCCGTAGTCCTCCGCGCCGAGCGGTCCGGAGAAGCGCGGACCGGCCAGCAGCCGGCGGCCCCGGCGCAGCATTCCGGCGAACCGCCGCTCCTCGTCGAGCAGCACCTCGCGGACCCGGTCCGGCGGGAAGGGCAGGCCGAAGTGGTCCAGGGTGGCGCCGATCAGCGGCTCCGGCAGGTCGCCCAGCGTGAAGTCCAGATCCTCCCGCCACAGCGTGGTCAGCACCCGCCGTACCAGCCGGCGCGGTACGTACCCGCGGCCGTTGCTGCCCGGGGCCACACCGTCGGCGGTCACCACGACGGCCGACCGCAGATGGTCGGCGACGATCCGGGTCCGCCGCCCCTCGACGCCCCACAACCCGGGCAGCATACGCATCCACGGCTCGAACAGATCGATGTCGAAGACCGAGCGGTGGCCCTGAAGGACCATCACCAGCCGTTCCAGGCCCATCCCGGTGTCCACGGCGGGCCTCGGCAGCGGCTGGAGGCGGTTGTCCGCGAAGCGGTGGTAGCGCATCATCACGTGGTTCCACACCTCCACCCAGCGCTCGTCGCCGCCGGGGGTGCCCAGCGGCGGGCCGTCCCCGGTCCAGACGAAGATCTCCGAGTCCGGGCCGCAGGGTCCGGTGGGGCCGTTGGACCACCAGTTGTCCTGGCCGGTCAGCTCCACCGGCACCCCCAGATCGGCCCAGGTCCGCAGTGATTCGGTGTCCGGGCCGAGCTGTTCGTCGCCGCCGAACACGGTGGCGTGCAGCCGTCCCGGCTCGACGCCGAAACCGTCGACCAGCAGTTCGTGTCCCCAGCGCAGGCTCTGTTCGGTGCCGTAGTCGCCCAGCGACCAGGAGCCCAGCATCTCGAACACGGTCAGATGGGTGAGGTCGCCGACCTCCTCCAGGTCGGTGGTGCGCAGACACCGCTGGACGCCGACCAGGCGGCGGCCGAGCGGGTGGGGCCGGCCGGCCAGATAGGGGGTCAGCGGATGCATCCCGGAGGTGGTGAAGAGCACCGGGTCGGCCGGCGGGCGGACGAGCGAGGCGGCGGGTACGGGCTGATGCCCGCGCTCGCGGAAGAAGCGGGTGAAGGTGTCGGCGGTCTGCCGGGCGGTGGGCGAGGCGGCCCCGCCGGTCGGGGTCTTCGGGGTACCGGGGGTGTTCACGGTGGTGGACCTTTCGGATCGGGCCACCGGAAAGGCCGCGGGCACACGCCGCCACGGGAAGGAGAGGGGGAGGAGGCGCCCGGCGAGCCGTTTCCGGTCGCCGGGCTTCTGCTGGAGGAAGGTCAGGCGGTGGCAACCGGCGAGCTGGTCGCTCGCGCGGTCGCGGGGATGTGCGGGGTGACCTTCATGGGGTTCACGGTAACAACGGCCGTGGCCCCGGCGCCGCCGAATATTCGGCGGCCCGGACCGGGGGCCGGGCGGGCTCCCTCGCTGAGCGGGCCCCGGCCGCCGCGCCCGCCCGGCCGGAATCGTCCGGTCCCGGTCAGGCCGCCGACCAGGGCTCGATCACGGTGATGCCCGCCGGCGAGCCGCCGCTGAGCGCGGCCAGCGCGTCCGGCGCGGCGTCGAGCCCGATCACGGCGCCCACCAGCAGATCGGGCCGCAGCGTGCCGGCGGACACCTGCCGCATCAGCTCCGGGTAGGCGTGCGCGGCCATGCCGTGGCTGCCGAGGAGTTCCAGCTCCAGGGCCACCACCCGGTCCATCGGCACCGTGACGCCGCCGGCCGGCAGCAGCCCGACCTGCACATGACGGCCGCGGGCCCGCAGCCCGGCCACCGAGGCGGCGCAGGTCGCCGCGGAGCCCAGCGCGTCCAGCGACAGCTGGACGCCGCCGCCGGTCGCCGCCCGGACCGCGCCGGCCGTGTCCCCGTCCACCGCGCCCGGGTCGACGCACACCGCCGCGCCGAACCGCCGCGCCAGCTCCAGCGCGGCCGGCGACGTATCGACCGCGACGACCCGCGCCCCGCAGGCCACCGCCACCATCACCGCGGACAGCCCGACCCCGCCGCAGCCGTACACGGCCACCCACTCGCCGGAGCGCACCCGGCCCTGGGCGACCACCGCGCGGTAGGCGGTGGCGAACCGGCAGCCGAGCGCGGCGGCGGTCGTGTACGCCATGTCCTCGGGGACGGCCACCAGATTGGTGTCGGCCTGATGGAGCGCCACATACTCGGCGAAGGAGCCCCAGTGGGTGAACCCCGGCTGGTGCTGCCGCTCGCACACCTGCTGATCGCCCCGCGCGCACGCCGCGCACCGCCCGCAGGCGCAGACGAACGGCACGGTGACCCGCGCGCCCACCCGCCATCCGGTGACCCCGGCGTCCACCGCCACCACTTCGCCGGCCAGCTCGTGCCCGGGCACGTGCGGCAGCGAGATGCCGTCGTCGTGCCCCATCCAGCCGTGCCAGTCGCTCCGGCACAGCCCGGTCGCCCCGACCCGCACCACCACCCCGCCCACCGGCGGCACCGGATCCGCCACCTCCCGCACCGCGGCCGGCTCCCCGAACCCCTCGAACACCACAGCCCGCACGCCCGCCACCACCCGAATCCTCGCCCGCTGCGCCGTCAGCACCTTAGGCCTCCCGGCGGCTCGCCGGGAAAAGTCCGGATCCCCAGTCACAGGGACCCCGCCCGCCGACCACCGAGCGCCCGGACGCGGCCTCCGTCCCGGCCGGGCCGGCCGACGCCGACGGCACCGCCGCCGGGCCGCGCCGGCCCGGCGCACCGGGCCCCGTGCGGGCCAGCGGGGCCGACGCTCAGAGCACGATATGGGCCGATCATCCCTATACGCTCGGTCCTGTGACGACTCCCGAACCCACCGGCCGACAGCGCTCGGCGAAGCGGCGACGGGATCTCGTCCTGCTGTCGCCGCTGCTGCTGACCGTGGTGATCGGGTCGCTGGCCATGTCGACGCCGGATGACTTCGCGGTGAGCCGGCTGCTGCCGGCCGCGCCCGCGCTGGCCGCGTCGATGTGGTCGGTACGGGCCACCCTCGCCCTCGGCCTGGCGACGACGGGCGTGGTGATCGCCGTCCAACTGGCCTACAACGAGGCGACCATCGCCTTCACCGCCGGCGCCCTCGCGGCGGTCACCGCCTCGGCCGCGTACGCCGCCCATGTGCGGCTGCAACGCGAGCGCACGCTGACGCGGGTGCGCTCGGTCGCCGACGCGGCCCAGGAAGTGGTGCTGCGTCCACTGCCCCGGCGTGTCGGCCTCCTCGGCATCGAGTCGCTCTACCTCGCGGCCGCCGAGGAGGCCAAGATCGGCGGCGACTTCTTCGAGGCGCTGGAGACCCCCTACGGCGTCCGGCTGGTGATCGGGGACGTACGCGGCAAGGGGCTGTCCGCCGTCGGCGTGGCCAGCGCGCTGACCAACTGCTTCCGCGACGCCGCCTACGACGAACCGGACCTGATGGCCCTCGCCCGCCGGCTCGACGTCAGCCTGGGGCGGCACAGCGCCTCCCGGCCCGCCCGGGACGAGACGGAACGGTTCGCCACCGCGGTCTTCGCCCAGATCACCCCCGCCGGGGACCGGGCCGAACTGCTCAACTGCGGCCACCCCGCACCCCTGCTGCTGCACGGCGGCGAGGTCCGCGAGCTCAATCCCGGCGCGGCCTCGCCGCCGCTCAACATGGCCGCGCTGATCGGCGGCGCCTACCACGTGGACAGCGTGCCGCTCGCTCCCGGTGACGCACTGCTGCTGTTCACCGACGGGGTGACCGAGACCCGCGACCGGGCCGGGGCGTTCTTCCCGGTGCTGGAGTGGGCCCGCGGCCAGGACCCGGCCCCCGCCGGCAGGCTGCTCGGGCACCTGCACGAGCAGCTGCTGGAGTTCGGCGGGGGAGAACTCGACGACGACATCGCCGCGCTCCTGGTGCGCCGCGAGCCAGGTCAGCCCACGGTCACCTTCGGGTCGAAGGCGACGTAGCCGCTGAAGTCCCGTCCGACCCGCCCGATCGCGGACGCGGGCGGCTCCGGGTAGGACCATGCCGCGTCCTGGTGCGAGCCCTCCCCGGTCTGCACGTTGAAGTACTGCGCCTCGCCCTTCCAGGGGCAGGTGTAAGGCGTGTCGCTCATGCTGAGCGCCTGGGAGGTCACCGTGTCGGGCGGGAAATACCAGTTGCCCTCGATGGTGACCACATCGGCATCGGAAGCGTCCGCGAGGACCGTTCCGTCGAGTACCGCCTGCATGGGTGTTCCCTTCACTGGTCCGACTCCGGTCCGGCGCCGGTACGACACTGATCCTGCGCCGGGGCGACGCCGGTACGAGACGCGGAAAGCAGCGGCCACCGGGCCGCCCCGCTCGCCGGACGCCTACCCGACCGGCCGCCCCCCTACCGGTCGTGGCCGCAACCCGTACGCCGTACGGCCCATTCGGCCGGTTCGGCCCGCCCGCCGGACCGCGCCGGACCGGCGGGCGGGCCGAACCAGCGCTCACCCCCCGGCCGGCCGGGCCCGTACATGCATCCGCTCGCCCTGCGTGCCGAACAGGCTCAGGAACTCCACCGGGTGCGGCCCGGGGTTGCCGAAGCCGTGCGGGGTGCGGGTGTCGAACTCCACCACCTCGCCCGCGGCCAGGATCAGATCGTGCTCTCCGAGGGCCAGCCGGAGCCGCCCGGACAGGACGTACAGCCACTCGTAGCCCTCATGGGTGGACTGCGCCGGGCGTGCCTCCGGGTCCTTCGACGGCGGCATGATCTGCTTGTACGCGTGCATCCCGCCGAGGTGACGGGTCAGCGGTACGAACGTCTGCCCGTGGCGGGTGAAGGGGCGCGGGTGGATCCGCGGGTCGCCGGTGGGCGGCGCGCCCACCAGCTCGTCGAGCTGCACCCGGTAGGCCCGCGCCAGCGGCAGCATCAGCTCCAGCGTCGGCTTGCGCAGCCCCGACTCCAGCCGGGACAGCGTGCTCAGCGAGACACCGGTCGTCTCGCTGAGCTCGGCCAGGGTGATGCCCCGCGCCTGCCGCAGGGCCCGCAGCCGGGGTCCCACCGCGGCCAGCACACCGGGGAGATCGTCGTCGTCCGCCATGGTCACCATGTGCCGATACGGCAACAGTCCTTGTCAAGTGATCACCGGCCGCCGGACTTCCGGGACGGCCGGGGGAGAGCAGGCGAGGTCAGGGCGCGTCGAGTCCGCCGTCCGGCCGGCGCACCCCTGTCGCCCAGCGCTCGTGCAGGAACTTTGTGGGCGGGTACTTGGCCGCCTCCCGCTCGTCCAGGTCCACTCCCCAGCCGGGTCGCTCCGAGGGCGCCAGATGCCCTTCGCTGACCACCGGCGTCCCCGGGAAGACCTCGCGGGTCGCCTCGTTGTAGGTGTGCGACTCCTGGTAGCCGAAGGCGGGCGTGGAGATGTCCACCGCGAGGTTGGCCGCCACGCCGACCGGTGAGATGTCGCCGGGGGAGTGGAACGCGGTGCGCACTCCGAGCAGTTCGCCGAGCGCCACCAGCTTGCGGGTCGGGGTGAGGCCGCCGACCGCCGAGGTGTGCAGCCGCAGCAGGTCGATACCGCCGTCCCGGATCAGCCGTACCGCGTCGGTCACCGAACCGATCTGCTCGCCCACCGCGATCGGCACCGGCGAGGCCGCGCGCACCTCCGGCAGCCGGTCGTAGAGCTCGGGCGCGATCACGTCCTCCAGGAAGGACAGCCGGTAGGGCTCCAGGGCCCGGGCCAGCACCACCGCCTGCTTGGGCGTCAGCCGGCTGTGCACGTCGTGCATCAGGCTGACCTCGTCGCCCAGCCGCTCGCGCGCCGCCTCGAACAGCCGCGGGGTCGCCCGCAGATACTGGGCGACGTCCCAGCCGTCCGGGTGCGGCGAGCGCGGATAGCCGCCGCGGGTGCCGGGAGCGCCGTACGTACCGAGTCCGGGACCGCCCACCTGGAGCCGGATGTGCCGGTAGCCCTCGGCCAGCAGCGCCTCGGCGCCCTCCAGTGTCTCGTCCACGCTGCCGCCGGCCGCGTGCGAGTACACCTCGACGGCGGCGCGGCTGCGGCCGCCCAGCAGTTCGTAGACCGGCATCCCGGCGCGCTTGCCGGCGATGTCCCACAGCGCCTGGTCCACCCCGGACAGCGCGTTGTTGAGCACCGGGCCGTTCCGCCAGTAGGACGAGTAGTGCACCGAGCGGGTGATGTCCTCGATGTCGGCCGGGTGCCGGCCGACCACCAGCGGGCCGACGTGCTCGTCGACCGCGGCCACCACCGCCGCGTACCGCTGGGTGAAGGTGGCGCAGCCCAGTCCGTACAGCCCGGGTTCCGAGGTGTCCACCCGGACCACCACCAGCGGCATTCCCTCGGGCGCGGTCACGATCGCGCGTACCGCGGTGACCCGGAGCCCGTCGCGGGACGGCCAGGGCGGCATGGCCTGCGGCAGCGAGCCGGAGGGGTCCAGCAGCCGATCGGCGTTCGATCCGGTCATCGCACAACTCCGGTTCGCATCGGTGAACAAGCTCGGCAGGCGGCTCGGCGACCGTCCGATGATCGTCGGCCCGACCAGTCAACCACAACAGGTCGGTGCTATGAGCATGTTAAATTTCCGGCACCCACGCCGGGCACCGCGGGCTCCGCCGGTGCCCGCCCCGGCCGCGCCGAGAGGAAGTTCACCGTGAAGGTACTGGTCACCGGTGCGGGCGGTCAGCTGGGCCGCGAAGTGGTCTTCCGGCTGCGGGAGGAGGGCTGGAGCGTACGGGCCTTCGACCGCGTCCCCGTCGCCCCCGGCGCCGCCGACGAGGTGGTCACCGGCGAACTCCTCGACGCGGAGCTGCTGGACAGCGTCGTCGACGCGATGGACGCGGTGGTCCACACCGCCGCCCTCCCCTCGCCCAACGTCGCGCCGCACAACGAGGTGTTCGGCAACAACGTGCAGGCCACATACCGCGTGCTGGACGCCGCCGGGCGCCTCGGCGTCGGCCGGGCGGTGAGCGTCTCCAGCCTGTCCGCCCTCGGCATCGCCTTCTCGGAACACCGCCTGTCCCCGCACAGCGTGCCGGTCACCGAGGAGCACCCCTTCATCGGTGACGACGTATACGGTCTGTCGAAGTACCTCGGCGAGATCACCGCCGACGCGGCCGCCCGCCGCTGGGGCACCGCGATCGTCAGCCTGCGCTTCCCGTTCGTCGGCGCCGGCGACCGGCTGCGGCAGCACCTGGCCCGCGTCCACCACGACCCCGGCTTCGACCGCGGCGCGCTGTGGGGCTGGATCGACACCCGCGACGCGGCCCGCGCGGTCGCCGCCGCCCTGACCGCGCCGCTGACCGGGCACACCGTGGTCAATGTGGCGGCCCCCGACACCAGTGCCCTCGAACCGACCGCCGAACTGCTGCGCCGCTACCACCCCCGCACCCGCTTCGACGCGCCTCTGGACGGCTTCGCCGTCCCCTTCTCCACCCGCCGGGCCGGCGAACTGCTCGGCTTCACGACCCAGCACAGCTGGCGCGCCGGGCAGCCGGTCTGACGCCCGGCGCCCCGGATCTTTCCGCCGGGCTCTCTTGAATCGCCGGGCCGGTGGCCCGACACTGTCTCGGACAGCGACTGCTCGACTGCATTCGCGCCCGGCATGCCGGTAGTCCCCCGCAACGAGGCGGCGACCACAGGCGGTTGGTCACCGCTCGTTACCGGATGCGGCCAACGACCCCACGTGCACATCCGAGCCGGCGGGGCAGAAGCGATCTCGAACGTCCCGACGCCGGCCGTACCAGCGTGAGGATCTGACGTCGAGAGGAGACGGTATGACCGTCGCGGTCGGAGTCGAAGAGGAATTCCACGTCGTGGACCTGGAGTCGGGCACCCTGGTGCCCCAGGCCCGGGCGGTGCTGGACCGGCTGCCCGAGCGCGGCTTCACCGCCGAACTCCAGCAGTCGATCGTCGAGGCCAACAGCAGGCCGCACCGCTCGCTGCACGAACTGCTCAAGGACATCAAGGGCTCGCGCCGCGCGCTGGCCGCCGCGGCCGAACCGCTCGGCCTCGGCGTGGTCGCCGCCGGTACCGCCCCGATGGCCCGGTTGGGCACCATCGACGCGACGGCCGACCCGCGCTACCGGCGGATGACCGAGAACTACCGGGTCGTCGCCGAGGAGCAGCTCATCTGCGGCCTCCAGGTCCATGTCGACGTACCCGACCGCGACACCGGCGTCATGGCGATGAGCCTGCTGTCGCCCTGGCTGCCCGCACTGCTCGCGCTGTCCGCCAGCTCACCGTTCTGGCTCGGCTCCGACACCGGCTACGCCAGCTGGCGCACCCTGCTGTGGCAACGCTGGCCCACCACCGGCCCCGCCGGGCACTTCCGCTCCGCCGAGCACTACGACACGGTGATCTCCGGCCTGGTCGCCTCCGGCGTCATCAGCGACGCCGGCATGGTCTATTACGATGTGCGCCCCTCGGCCCACCTGCAGACCCTCGAACTGCGGATCTGCGACGCCTGTCCGCGCGCCGAGACCGCGGTGATGATCGCGGGCCTGTTCCGCGCCCTGGTGGTGGACGCCTGCGAGGCCGTGGCGGCCGGCCGGCGCGGCGACGACGAGCGGCTGGAATGGCTGCGCGCGGCGACCTGGCGGGCGGCCCGCTCCGGCCTGGAGGGCGATCTGGTGCACCCGGTGGACGGCCGTCCCCGCCCGGCGCCCCGCGTCATACGCTCCCTGGTCACCCGGCTGCGGCCCGCCCTGGAACGCACCGGCGACTGGACCGACGTGGTCGAACTGACCGAGGAGGCACTGGCCCTGGCCAGCGCGGCACACCGGGTCCGGCGGACCGCCGAGACCGACGGCCTGCCCGCCGCCGTCGCCCAACTGGTCGCGCAGACCCGGGGCGCCCGCGGCGCCGACCACCCCCCGCACCACCTCGGCCTGCTGCGCGGCTACCGCGCCGACCACGACGAGATGGTCGACCTGGCCGGCGAGGTCCGGCCGCTGTACCGCACGGTGCTCACCGAGCTGGACCAGGCCGGTGTCGAAGGACTGCAACTCGCGGTGCGGACCCAGCAGAAGCAGCAGCTCACCGAGGGCGTGGCCTTCCGGACCGACGGCGAGGACACCCCGCGGCTCTTCCCCTTCGACGTGGTGCCGCGCCTGGTCACCGCCGAGGACTGGACGCTGCTGGAGCGCGGCCTGACCCAGCGCACCCGCGCCCTGGAGGCCTTCCTGCACGACGCCTACGGTGAGCAGACCTCGCTGCGCGACCAGGTGGTCCCCGCCCACTTCCTGCCGAACCCGCAGGCGGCCAGGGAAGGCGCCCTGCTGTCGCGCCCCGGCCTGGTACGGGTCGCGGTGGCCGGCATCGACCTGGTGCGGGACGCCAGCGGCTGGCTGGTGCTGGAGGACAATCTGCGGGTCCCCTCCGGCATCGCCTACGCCCTGGCGGCGCGCCGGCTGGCGCCGGTCCGGCCCTGGCCGCAAGTGGCGGGAGTGGAGGACGTCGCGGCGACACTGGCCAGGACGCTGCGCGCCGCCGCGCCCGGGGCCGACCCCCGGGTGATGGTGCTCAGCGACGGCCCGGACAACTCGGCCTGGTACGAACACCGCACACTCGCCGACGAGATGGGCTTCGCCCTGCACACCACGGACGACCTGGAGATACGCGACGGGCGGGTGCACGCGGTCCGGCCCGCCCGCAACACGGCGAAGGGCGCGCCCGCCGACGACCGCCCCTTCGACGTGGTCTACCGCCGCATCGACGAGGACGACCTCGCCAAGGCGGCCGGCGCCGACGGCCGGCCCCTGTGGCCCGGCCTGACCGCCGCCGCCCGCGCCGGGAAGGTCGCCTTCGCCAACGCCTGGGGCAACGGAGTCGCCGACGACAAGGCGCTGTACGCGCTGGTGCCCCGGCTGATCCGCTACTACCTGGGCGAGGAGCCGCTGCTCGGCCAGGTCCCGACCCTGCTCCCGGGCGAGCCCGGTGTCCTGGACCAGGTCCTCGACCGGCTGCCGGAACTCGTGGTCAAGCCGGTCGACGGCCAGGGCGGAGCCGGCGTGGTCATCGGCCCGCACGCCTCCCCGGAGGAACTCGCGCGGCTCAGGGCCGAGTTGCTGGTCTCGCCGCAGAACTGGGTGGCGCAGGACGTCATCCAGCTGACCAGCCACCCCACCTTCGACGGGGAGCGGCTGGAACCGCGGGTGGTGGACCTGCGGGTGTTCGTCTGCGCCGAGCGGGAAGGAGACGGGCTCGGCGCCGTCGGGCTCAAACCCACGGTGCTGCCCTCGGCGATGACCCGCGTCGCGGCCGGCGGCAGCCTCATCGTCAACTCCTCACGGGGCGGCGGCGCCAAGGACACCTGGATCCTGCGCGGCGGCTCATGACGGGCCGCCCCCACCGGAGGTGCGTATGTGCGGCCTGACCGGCGAGCTCAGATTCGACGGCACCAGCCCCGACCTCGCCGCCGTCGAGCGGATGACCGACCGGCTGGCGGCCCGCGGTCCCGACGGCCGCGGCCTGTGGTCGCAGGGCGCGGTCGCCCTCGGCCACCGGCGGCTGAAGATCATCGACCTGTCCGAACGCGGCGCCCAGCCGATGACCGACCCGGAGGGCGGCCTCACCGTCGTCTTCAACGGCTGCCTGTACAACCACCGCCAACTGCGCGCCGAGCTGGAGAAGTCCGGCCACCGCTTCCACTCCGGCTCCGACACCGAGGTGCTGCTGCACGCCTACCGCCGCTGGGGCCTCGACTGCGTCGACCACTTCGCCGGCATGTTCGCCTTCGCGGTGGCCGAGCACGCCTCCGGCCGGGTCGTCCTCGGCCGCGACCGGCTCGGCATCAAACCGCTCTACACCGCCCGGCGCCCCGGCCGGCTGCGCTTCGCCTCCTCGCTGCCCGCGCTGCTGGCCGGCGGCGACGTCGACACCTCCCTGGACCCGGTGGCGCTCCACCACTACCTGAGCTTCCACTCCGTCGTCCCCGCGCCCCGCACCGTCCTGGCCGGGATCAGGAAGCTGCCCCCCGCCACCGTCCGGGTCATCGAGCCGGACGGCACCGAGCACGACCACCGCTACTGGAGCCCGGCCTACACCCGGCAGGACGCCCACGCCGGGATGGACGCCCGCGACTGGCGGGACGCGGTGCTGGACGCGCTGCGCACCGCCGTACGCCGCCGCACGGTCGCCGACGTACCGGTGGGCGTGCTGCTGTCCGGCGGGCTCGACTCCAGCCTGGTCGTGGCGCTGCTCGCCGAGTCCGGGGCGTCGGGCCTGGCCACCTTCAGCATCGGATTCGACAGCGAGGGCGGCGAGTCGGGCGACGAGTTCACCTGGTCCGACCTGGTGGCGCGTCGCTACGACACCGACCACCACCGGATCGTCGTCCCCTCGACCCGGCTGCCCGGCGCGCTGGACGAGGCGGTGGCGGCGATGAGCGAGCCGATGGTCAGCCACGACGCGGTCGCCTTCCACCTGCTGAGCCGGGAGGTGGCCCGCCATGTGAAGGTCGTGCAGAGCGGCCAGGGCGCCGACGAGGTCTTCGCCGGCTACGACTGGTACCCGCCGATGGCCGGCCTGCCGCGCGGGGACGCGGCGGCCACCTACGGCAAGGTCTTCGTGGACCGGCCGCACGCCGAACTCGCCCGGATGCTCGCGCCGGGAGTGCGGACCGGCGACGACGTCTCCGGCGACTTCGTCCGCGAACACCTCGCCCGGCCCGGCGCCGACACCGCGCTGGACGCCGTCCTGCGGCTGGACAGCGAGGTCATGCTCGTCGACGACCCCGTCAAGCGGGTGGACAACATGACCATGGCCTGGGGCCTGGAGGCCCGGGTGCCCTTCCTCGACCACGAACTGGTCGAACTCGCCGCGGCCTGCCCGCCGGAACTGAAACTCGCCGACGGCGGCAAGGGCGTACTCAAGGCGGCCGGCCGTACGCTGCTGCCGGTGGAGATCACCGACCGCCCCAAGGGCTACTTCCCGGTGCCGGCCATCCGGCACATGGCGGGGCCCGTACTGGAGCGGGTCCAGGAAGCCCTCGCGGCGCCCGCCGCCCGGGCCCGGGGGATCTTCCGCGACGAATACCTCCGCGAGCTGCTCGCGGCCCCCGAGAAACACCGTACGACGCTGGGCGCCAACGCCTTGTGGCAGGCGGCCCTGCTGGAGATCTGGCTGCAGACCCACGGAGTCGAATGAGCACCCTGTCCCACCCGCACGCCTGCCGGCAGGCGGCCGCCGATCCCACCGGACCGTCGGCCGCCTTCGTGTGCGACCGGCACGGCACCCCCCAACTCTGGCTGGCCGCCCCCGGCGAGGCCGAGCCGCGGCTGCTCGACCCGGCGCCCGACCCGGTGACCGCGGTGAGCTGGTCGCCCGACGGCCGCTGGATCGCGTACACCGCCGCGCCCGGCGGCGGCGAGCACACCGTCGTGCGCTGTGTGCGCCCCGACGGCTCCGGCCGCCGCGACGTGGCCGGAGCCGGCACGCTCGCCGCGGCCCACTTCGGCTGCTGGACCCGGGACGGCTCGGCGCTCGCCGTCACCGAGGCCGTCGCCGTCGGCGCCTCCCCGCCGCCGTCGGGCCCGGCGGACCTGCCCGCGGCCAGGACCGCGGCGCCGGCCGCGAGCCTGGCGCGGCCGCACGGCGCGGACGAGGCCGTCCCGGAGTCCGCCGGGACGGCGGACTCCGGCTCCGCCGCGGGGCCGGACGCCCTTCCTGCTCCGGCTCCGGGGGCACGAGGGATCCCCCCGCAGCCGGTGACCGCTGCCCCGGCCGGTGCCACCGGGACCGCGCAGGGCCCCGCCGAGCCGCGCGCCGACGAGGCCGCCGTGCCGCCCGCCCGCCAAGGGGTGCTGGTCGCCTCGCTGGTGGACCCGGCGGGGCGCCGCGCGCCGCGCCGGGTGGCCGCCGAGGCCGGATCGGCCACGCTGCGGGTCTGCGACATCAGCGCCGACGGCCGCCGGATGCTGCTGCGGCGCGGTCCGCGCGGCCACCGGGAGGCGGTCGTGGTGGACACCGCCGACGGCCGCGAGACCTGTCTGCTGCCCGTGGCCGACGGCGACCCCTGGATCGGCCGGTTCTCGCCGGACGGCGGTGTGCTGTGGCTGCGCAGCGACGAGGACCGCGAGTACGCCGCGCTGCTCGCGGTGGAACTGCTGCCGGACGGCAGCCCCGGTGACATCAGGTCCGTCACCGGGCGGCCGGACGCCGACCTGGAGCTGTTCGCCGCCGACACGACGGCCGGACGCGCCGCCCTGGCCTGGAACGACCGGGGCCGCAGTGTGCTGCAGACGGCCGTACTCGGCGCCGACGGCACCCTGTCCGAGGTCCGCGACGTACCGCTGCCGCACGAGGTGGTCACCCGGGCCGACGCCGACGCGGCCGGCGGCTGGCTGCTCTCCTTGTCGGGCTCGGTACGGCAGCCCGGCGTATGGACCGCGCCCGCCGCCGGAGAGGTCACCTGCACCGCGTGGACATCGCCCGCGCCCACGGCCGGCCGCCCCGTACCGCCGGTGCCGCTGAAGCTCCGGGCCCGCGACGGCACCGCGCTGACCGGCTGGTTCCACCGCGCTCCGGGGCCGGCCGGCCCCGGGCCCTGCGTGATCCATCTGCACGGCGGCCCGGAGAGCCAGGAGCGCCCGGTGCTCGAACCCCTCTACCAGGCGCTCCTCGACCGCGGCCTGCACGTCTTCGCCCCCGATGTCCGGGGCTCCTCCGGCCACGGCCGGGCCTTCCTGGCCGCCGACCGGGGCGCCGGGCGGATCGCGGCCGTGGACGACGTGGCGGACTGCGCCGCCCACCTGGTCGGCGCGGGCCTGGCCGACCCGGACCGGCTGACCGTCATGGGCCGCTCCTACGGCGGCTATCTGGTGATGGCGGCCCTGGTCCGGCACCCCGATCTGTTCCGCGCCGGGGTCGCGGTGAGCGGCATGTCGGACTTCGCGACCTTCTTCGCCGGCACCGAGCCGTGGATCGCCGAGTCGGCGGCGGTCAAGTACGGCCACCCCGTGCACGACCACGACCTGCTGGCGCTGCTGTCACCGATGACGCACGTCGACGCGCTGCGTACCCCGGTCCTGGCCGTGCACGGCGCCCTGGACACCAATGTCCCGCCGGGCGAGTCCGAACAGTTCGTCCGGGCCGCCCGGCGGCGATCGGTGCCCGCCGAACTGCTGCTCTTCGCCGACGAGGGCCACGACCTGGCCCGGCGGGCCAACCGGGAACGGTTCCACCGCGCGGCCGGGGACTGGCTGACCCGCTGGACGAGCTGAGCCGCCCCGCCCGGACCGCCTACTCCGGCAGCGGGACCACGCTCGCCGTCTCGAAGAAGAAGTCGTCGATGCCGCGGACGGCCTCCAGGAAGTCGTCCAGGTTGACCGGCTTGGTGACGAACGCGTTGGCGTGCTGGTTGTACGCCGCCGAGATGTCGCTCGGCGTGGAGGACGTGGTGAGGACCACCACCGGGATCATGCCGAGCGCCTCGTCCTCCTTGAGCACCGCCAGCAGCTCGCGGCCGTTCATCCGCGGCATGTTCAGGTCCAGCACGATCAGATCGGGCCGCGGGTTGTCCGGCGACCGGAGGTACTCCAGCGCGGCGATGCCGTCGTTGGCGCGCCGGATCGACCGGGTGGCGACACCGCGGTCGCTGAGCGCCTCCTCGATCAGGAGCGCGTCGGCGGGGTCGTCCTCGACGAGGAGAACGCGGTAAGTGCGTGTGGGGAGAAGGGCGTTCACTGAGGCACTCCTGCGTATCTGGGCGGGGACGGGACGGGACGGCGGCCGGGCGGTGAAGACCAGCCCCGGCCAGCGCCGGCGGGCGCCCTGGCGGGTGATCCCCCAGGCGCGGCCGAGGTCGGGATAGGTGGCTCCCCGGCGGGCGGCGGCCGACGCCTCCTGAGCGGCCCGGCTGTCCACCGCCCGGAGGATGTAGGACAGTACCCGCAGCCGGGCCAGCGGGTCGTCGGCGGTCGGGCCGCCGCCCGGGGCTCCGCCGCGGTCCGCGCCGGAGCCGTCGTCGAGCCGCCCGGCGGCCTCTCCGGCGCCATCCCCCGGCCCGTCCGCCGTAGGGAAGGCCTGGGTGGCCAGCCTGCGGGCGAGATCCTCGACGGCCCGCTCGGCGAGGGCGGTCAGTGCGCCGTGGTCGAGCTGCGGGATGGACTGCTCAGGTGGCACGGTTTCACCTTACGAGTTGGCCCGAGCGGGTGACAACCAAAGTTGTCCCGCTGGGTAACATGGCGCGGTCGTGGTCATCGAGCGGCACCACGGTCCCGCTGTCCGCAGCGGGCGGGACATCGAGGAGTCACCGTGACGGGCGTGATACCGACAGAAGAGGACGGGTACTCCCGCGTCCGCCCCCGGGCGGTGGCGCTAGCGGGCCGCCCCGACGGCTGGACCACCCGCAGGTGGCTGGTGGCGGGCGCCTGCGCCGCCCTCGTCGTGCTGGCCGCCCTGGCCGTCACCGGCGGCTGGGTGTTCGCGCGCTCCACCCAGATCTCCAACCGGCTGGTGGACCAGAGCACTCCGGCCCTGGTGGCCTCCGTCCAGCTGGAGCAGTCGCTTACCGACCAGGAGACCGGGGTACGCGGCTACGGGCTGACCGGCCAGCCGTCCTTCCTCGACCCCTACACCTCCGGTCTGGCGCAGGAGAAGGACAGCACCGTGCGGCTGCGGACCCTGCTGGCCCACGACAAACCCGGCCTGGCGGACCTCGGGCGCCTGCTGGACAGCGCGCGGACCTGGCAGCAGGACTTCGCCGTCCCGGTGGCGGCCGAGCCCGGCGGCGCGCCGATCAAGCTGGCCACCGCGCGGGCCGATCGGGGCAAGCGGGAGTTCGACACCGTCCGCGCCGCCTCGGACCACCTCCAGCTGACCCTGCAGAACGCCCGCGACCACGCGAGGTCCGATCTGCAGGGCGCCCGGGACTTCCGCGATGTGATCTTCTCCGTCATCGCCCTGGTGATCGTCGCCATGACCGGCCTGGTCTTCGCCGGCCTGCGCCGGGGGGTCACCCTGCCGCTGGGCCGGCTCTCCGACGACGTGCGCAAGGTGGCCGAGGGGCACTTCGACCACCGGGTCTCCGCCTCCGGGCCGGCCGACCTGCGCAGCCTCGCCCAGGACGTGGAGTCGATGCGCGAACGCCTGGTGGCCGAACTCGCCTTCAGCGACACCGCGCGCGGCCAGCTCGACGAGCAGGCCACCGACCTGCGCCGCTCCAACGCCGAGCTGGAGCAGTTCGCCTATGTGGCCTCGCACGACCTCCAGGAGCCGCTGCGGAAGGTGGCCAGCTTCTGCCAGCTCCTCCAGCGCCGCTACGGCGACCAGCTCGACGACCGCGCCGGGCAGTACATCGAGTACGCGGTCGACGGCGCCAACCGGATGCAGACCCTGATCAACGATCTGCTGGCCTTCTCCCGGGTGGGCAGGCTGCACTCCGACACCTCGACGGTCGACCTGGAGCAGCTGTTCGCCCGCACGGTCGACGCGCTGAGCCTCACCGTGGAGGAGGCCGGGGCCGAGGTGACCCACGATCCGCTGCCGGTCGTCACCGGTGACGGCACCCAGCTGGGGATGCTGCTGCAGAATCTGGTCTCCAACGCGATCAAATTCCGCTCGCCCGAGCGTCCGGCGCGCGTTCATGTCTCCGTCGAACGGCAGGACGCCCTCTGGTCGTTCGCCGTCGCCGACAACGGGATCGGGATCGCCCCGGAGTTCGCCGAGAAGGTGTTCGTGATCTTCCAGCGGCTGCACACCAGGGACGCCTATCCCGGCAACGGCATCGGTCTGGCGCTGTGCAAGAAGATCGTGGAGTTCCACGGCGGCTCGATCACCATCGACCCCGACCACAGCCCCGGCACCCGCTTCACCTTCACCCTGCCGGGCCCGGCCGCCGCCCCCTCCTCCGATGCCGCCACCGCCGCCGCCACGATCGCGGACCGGGAAGCGGACGCGGCCACCGGCGCCGCCGAGGCGGTGACCCGGTGAGTGCCGGCGACACCGCGGAGACCCCGGCGCTGACCGCGGTCTCCTACCGGATCCTGCTCATCGAGGACGACCCCGGCGACGCGCTGCTGGTGGAGGAGTATCTCGCGGACGCCTCGCTCCCCGTCGACCTGCAGTGGTGCCAGACGCTCGCCGACGGCATGGCCAGCGTCGGGCGCCGGGCCCCCGACTGCGTACTGCTGGACCTGCACCTGCCGGACGCCTCGGGCACCGGCGCCGTCACCCGGCTGCAGAACGCCTGCCCGGCGGCGGCGATCATCGTGCTCACCGGGCTCGCCGAGGCGAGCGCGGGCATCGACGCGGTCGCCTCCGGCGCCCAGGACTACCTGGTCAAGGGCACCGTCAGCGGCGAACTGCTGGACCGGGCGGTGCGGTACGCGGTCCACCGCAAGCACGCCGAGCGCACCGCAGCCGAACTGCGGGCCAACCAGCACCGGGCCCAGGAGAACAGCCGGCTCGAACGCAGCCTGCTGCCCGTCCCGATGCTCAGCGGCACCGCGGTGACCCCCACCTCCTGCTATCTGCCCGGCCGGGAGGGCGCGCTGCTGGCGGGGGACTTCCTCGACGTGGTGGAGACCCCGGACGGCACCGTGCACGCCGTGATCGGCGATGTCAGCGGGCACGGTCCGGACGAGGCCGGCATCGGTGTGTGCCTGCGGATCGCCTGGCGGACCCTGATACTCGGCGGCCACCGCGGCACCGACCTGCTCTCCTTGATGGAGCAGATCCTGGTGGCCGAGCGGACGTACTCCGCGATGTTCGCCACCGTGGCGACACTCTCGCTGGACCCCGCCACCAGCCGCCTCGACGTCACGCTGGCCGGTCATGAGACACCGCTGCTCATCGAGGGCGGCGCGGTCCGGCCGCTGCCGGCGCCCGGCGGGGTCGCGCTCGGTCTCATGCCCGGCGCGGCCGAGTGGCAGCCGGCCCGGACGCAGCTGCCGCCCGACGCGGCACTGCTGCTCTACACCGACGGCCTCACCGAGGGCCACACCGGGTCCGGCGGCGACCGGCTGGGCACCGGGGGACTGATCTCGATCATCGAGCAGGCCCCCGATCCCACCGGCCAGGCGCTGATCGACCACCTGACCACCGTCACCCGCGAGCTCGACGCCGGCCGGCACCTGGACGACGTGGCGATCCTGCTGCTCAGCCGCGGCCGCTGAGCGGCGCCGAGCGCGGGCGCCGAGCGGGCGCCGGTCCCGCGGCGGGACGCACGACGGCCGTCGAGCGACGGTCTGGCGTCGCTGACGGCCGTTCGGTCCTCCGCCGGTCCCCGCGCGCCCTCCGGGCGGCGCGGGGAGCGCCGGGTCAGCTCTGCTGGCGGACCGGCAGCTTCCATCCCGCACGCGGGAAGTGGCAGGTGTACCCGTCCGGATACCGCTCCAGGTAGTCCTGGTGCTCGGGCTCGGCCTCCCAGAAGGGTCCGGCCGGCTCGACCTCGGTGACGACCTTGCCCGGCCACAGGCCGGAGGCGTCGACGTCGGCGATGGTGTCCTCGGCGACGCGCTTCTGCTCGTCGTCCAGGTAGAAGATCGCCGAGCGGTAGCTGAGGCCGATGTCGTTGCCCTGGCGGTTCTTCGTGCTCGGGTCGTGGATCTGGAAGAAGAATTCCAGCAGCGAGCGGAAGTCCGTCTGCTCGGGATCGAAGGTGATCTCGATGGACTCCGCGTGGGTGCCGTGGTTGCGGTAGGTGGCATTGGGCACGTCGCCACCCGCGTAGCCGACCCGGGTCGCGGTCACACCCGGCTGCCGGCGGATCAGGTCCTGCATGCCCCAGAAGCATCCGCCCGCGAGCACGGCCTTCTGCGTCTGCGCGGCCATCTCGTCCTCCCTGTCCTCGTGAGATTCCCCCGGTGTGTCGAACAGGATGCGGCACCCCGGTATTCCTTGGTCATCGCCGGTCCGCGACCGCCGCCGGGGCGGGTCGCGGAAGCCCGCGGGCCGACCGTACGGCGCAGGGGCCACCGGGAATCCCGGTGGCCCCTGTACGCTCGCGGTCCGGCGTCAGTCCTTGAAGACGTCCTTGATCTTTTCCTTGGCCTCGCGGGCGTCGCCCTTGGCCTTCTCGGCGCGGCCCTCGGCGGTCATGGACTCGTTGCCCACGGCCTTGCCGATGGTCTCCTTCGCCTTGCCCTTGGCCTGCTCGACCTTGGCGTCGGTCTTCTCGTGGTCGTTCTCGTGCTCGGACATCGCGGTCACTCCCCATGCTGTCGTCATTGTCCCACTGACCCGCCTTGCCGACGATCGGCCGCCGAAACCCGTGCGGGCCGTGTGATCGGGTGCCGCCTGTGCGTACGGCGGGTCACTACGAGTTGCTACGGTGTGCTACCCGGTGTCACCGCGGGTCGAAGGGTGCCAGGCCCCTGCCGGTGACCGGGATGACCCCGGTGCCCACGGTGACCGCGCCCGGCGTGAAGGTGCCCTCGCGGCCGTCCGGCAGGCGCAGGGTGCACGGGCTGGTGGCCACCGCGAACATGTTCACGTCGGTGTCGGCTTCGAGATGGCCCGACCAGGTCCTGAGCACGGTCGTCCCGGTCGGGTCGTTGCGGATGAAGAGCTCGGCCTCGACGGGGAGGGAACCGCTGCTCGTCACCACGGTGGCGGGGCCGATGTAGGCCTCCGTCGGCTGGTTGTCCTCGATGTCGTCCATGGCGGGCGCCTGCCCGGAATACCGCCCTGAGTCACCTGCCCGGCGCAACCTCTCCGCGCCGGGCCGGCCGGACGCCCCGCCGGGCGGCGCGGCGCCTCACTTCCCGCTGTGCGAACCGGCCCGGGCCAGTGTGCTGGCCGCCTTGGACTTCTCCGCCTTGGTGGCCTTCTTGTCGCCCAGCACCTTGGCGGCCGCCGTGACCGCCTTCTTGCCCGGCGCCTTCTTCGGCGTCTGCGCGAGGGCGCTGCCCGCCGCGGTCTTCTCGGCGCTGCCGGCCTTGGCGTTCTTCACCGTCTTGCCGGCCGCGGACGCGGACTTCGGCTTGGTGACCTTCGATCCCGCCTTGCCGCCCTTGCCGGGCGCCTGGGACAGCGCGCTGGCGGCGGCGGTCTTCCCGGCCTTGTCGGTCTTCGAGGCCTTGACGGTCCGGCCGGCCGCGGCGGCCGCCTTGGCCTGGGTCTGTCCGGTGCTTTTCACCTTGGTCATGGTCGGTGCCTTCATTCCTTCGTGTGTCGCTCCGTGGGCTCCCCGGTGGCTCGCGCGCGGGTCCTTCGCGGTCCCTTTTCGGTCCTGTGTTCGACCCCGGGTGACACCCCCTATGAGGGGCGCCTACCCGAACTCCGTTGCGGGGAACAGCCGATGACCGCGCGGGGCCGGCCGTCCGGCCGCCCGGGGCCGCGCCGCGACCGGCCCGGACCCCCCGATCCGGGGCCACCCGGGCGGCGCAACACGGCGTGCCGGACCGGACGGCGCGTGCTCCAGTGTGAGAGGAAACCCGGGGGCAAGACGAGCCACAGCCGGCTCAGTACGACCGGCGGGAAGCAGGAATCCATGAGGGCACTGGCACGCGGTCCAGCATTGGTCGGCGAGATGTCGGCGGAGTTCGCCGGCACGATGATCCTGATTCTGTTCGGCACCGGTGTGGTGGCCCAGGTGGCCGCCGGCGGACTGACGGTGCCCCCGGGCGGGCTGGGCGACCACGACAGCATCTCCTGGGCGTGGGGCTTCGGCGTCACCCTCGGCGTCTATCTGGCGGCGCGGCTCAGTGGCGCGCACCTCAACCCCGCGGTCACCCTCGGCCTGGCGACCTTCAAGGGCTTCCCGTGGCGGAAGGTCGTGCCCTACTGGTGCGCCCAGTTCCTCGGCGCCTTCTCGGCGGCGCTGCTGGTGCGCTGGAACTACACCGAGGTGCTGGCCAGGGTCGACCCCGGTCACACCTTCAAGACGCAGACGGTGTTCTCCACCCTGCCCGGCAACGGCAACACCGCCTTCGGGGTGCACGAACTCGGCGCGTTCCGCGACCAGATCATCGGCACCGCGATCCTGCTGATCCTGATCCTGGGCATCACCGATGTGCTGAACAACCCGCCGGGAGCCAACCTCGGCCCGTTCATCATCGGCCTGGTCGTGGTGGCGATCGGCATGGCGTGGGGAACCGACGCCGGCTACGCCATCAACCCGGCACGTGACCTGGGCCCCCGGCTGGCGAGTTACGCCACCGGCTACAACACGGCCTGGCGAGATCAATTCGGCAACATCTACTGGTGGGTGCCGGTCGCCGGCCCCTTCGTCGGCGCGCTGATCGGCGGGTTGTTCTACAAGCTGTTCGTCGGGCACTTCCTGCCCGGCGCGGCACCCGAGCCTCCCGGACGGGCCCCCATTCCCGAGCCCCCGGGACGGACCCCCGCTTCCGAGGCCTGAGCCCCGACCGCGCACATCACGAGAGGCAGCAACCCATGGCGGACTTCGTCGGCGCGGTGGACCAGGGGACCACCAGCAGCCGCTTCATGATCTTCGACCACGACGGCAACGAAGTGGCGAAGCATCAGCTGGAACACACCCAGTACCTGCCCAAGTCCGGCTGGGTGGAGCACGACCCGGTGGAGATCTGGGAGCGCACCAACGTCGCCATCCAGAACGCGGTGCGCGCGGCCGGCATCTCGGCGAGCGACCTGACGGCCATCGGCATCACCAACCAGCGCGAGACCACCGTTGTATGGGACCCGCGCACCGGCCGGCCGTACTACAACGCGATCGTCTGGCAGGACACCAGGACCGACCGCATCGCCTCCGCGCTGGAGCGGGAGGGCCACGGCGACCTGATCCGGCAGCGGGCGGGACTGCCTCCCGCGACGTACTTCTCCGGCGGCAAGATCAAGTGGATCCTGGAGAACGTCGACGGGGTGCGCGAGGCCGCCGAGCAGGGCCACGCGATCTTCGGCAACACCGACGCCTGGGTGCTGTGGAACCTCACCGGCGGTCCCAACGGCGGCATCCACGCCACCGACGTCACCAACGCCAGCCGCACCATGCTGATGGACCTGGAGACGCTCGACTGGGACGAGGAACTGCTCGGCATCTTCGGCATCCCGCGGGCGATGCTCCCGAAGATCAACCCGTCCTCGCACGCCGAGGCGTTCGGCACCACCCGCACCTCCCGGCCGCTGAGCGCCCCGGTGCCCATCACCGGTGTGCTCGGCGACCAGCAGGCGGCCACCGTCGGGCAGGTCTGCTTCGCCGTCGGCGAGGCCAAGAACACCTACGGCACCGGGAACTTCCTGCTGCTCAACACCGGCACCGAGGCGGTGCACTCGCGCAACGGCCTGATCACCACCGTCGCCTACAAGTTCGGCGACGCCCCGGCCGTCTACGCCCTGGAAGGCTCCATCGCGGTCACCGGCTCAGCGGTGCAGTGGCTGCGCGACCAGCTGCACATCATCAGCAACGCCCCGGAGAGCGAGCGGCTGGCCAAGACGGTCGACGGCAGCGACGGCATCTACTTCGTGCCGGCCTTCTCCGGTCTGTTCGCGCCGTACTGGCGCTCCGACGCCCGCGGCGCGATCGTCGGCCTGGCCCGCTTCCACACCAACGGGCACCTGGCCCGGGCCACCCTGGAATCCATGTGCTACCAGAGCCGTGACGTCGTCGAGGCGATGGAGCAGGACTCCGGCGTGCACCTGGACGTCCTCAAGGTGGACGGCGGCGTCACCGCCAACGAGCTGTGCATGCAGATCCAGGCGGACGTCCTCGGCGTCCCGGTCAGCCGGCCGGTCGTCGCCGAGACCACCGCCCTGGGCGCCGCGTACGCGGCCGGTCTGGCCACCGGTTTCTGGCGCGACACCGACGAGCTGCGCGCGCACTGGCATGAGTCGCGCCGCTGGGAGCCGAGCTGGACCGAGGAGCAGCGCGCCGACGGCTACGCGGGCTGGAAGAAGGCGGTCGAGCGTACGTACGGCTGGGTCGACGTCGACTAGGAGACCTGGTCGGGCCGTCGGGGCATCGGGGCGGCAACGGCGACA
>NZ_JBHSBB010000007.1:119287-316433 GCF_042650325.1 Streptomyces polygonati
CCCCCCCCCGCTCGCCTCCCGCAGCAGGAAATCGGCCCGGCCGAACCGGTGTCCGTTGACCTGGAGTTCCAGCGCGTGCGCCCCAGGGTGGTAGAGGCGCGTGCTGATCGGGCGGAAGGAGTGCCGCCGCTGCAGCTCGGCGCTCTCGCCCGGCGCGAGGCTGCGCTTGGCCAGCTTGAACACCTTCGGCGCCTGCCGGCCGTTGGCCTTGAGGTAGTGGATGACGTAGTCCACGGCGAGTACCACCGGCTCACCCGAGGCGTTGCGGATCAGCGCGCTGAACACCAGTTCGCCGCCCACCTGGATCTCCCGCACCGCCACCTCGGGCCCGCTGACGCTCAGCGCGTCCCGCTCCCCGCGAAAGCCGACCAGCGCCAGCGCCGCCGGGTCGCCCTGCTTCACCAGGGTGCGCATGGCGTGCCGCACCAGCGCCGGGGTGGTGGCGGCCGGGTCCCGCTGCCAGCGCCGCGCGGTCGCCACCGCCAGCGCCGGGTCCAGCCGGGAGACGTCGTTGAGATGGTTCGCCACCGAGCGCCGTACGACCTCGGAGGGATCCCGGTACAGCAGGTCCAGGACCGGGCCCGTCAGTCCCGGGTCGCGATTGATGCCGGGCACCTGCCGGGCCCACGGCAGCCTGGGCCGGGTGCCCTCGCTGGCCAGCCGCCGCACCGAAGGGTCCGGATCGCCGGCCCAGGTCCGTACCGTCGCCAGCGTGCGGGCCAGATCGGCATCGAGGAAGGTGCGCAGCGCGAACTCGCCGGTCAGCCGCGAGGTCAGCGCCGCCAGCAGGCGCAGGCCGTCCTCGAAGTCGCCGGGCCGGTCCGAGCCGGTGGCGGCGGTGGCGACCGCCTCCGTCACCGGCCAGATCATCCAGCCGGTCAGCTCGGGCCGCTCCAGCGCGGCGCGGACCGCCGCGGCCAGTTCGTCGTAGCCGCCGGGGAGGCCGGCGAGCAGGGCGTCGGCGACCGTGCGGGCCCGCTGCCCCAGCGCCAGCGGGCCCAGCGCCTCGCTGCTCGCCGCGACCGCGCGCCACCGGGCGCGCGGCGGGGCGGCCTCCTCCAGGATCTCGGCGAGCCGGCGAACGCACGCGGCGCTGATCAGTTCTTCCGCTGTGGGCACGCTTCCTCCGCCGCTCCGCTTCCCGCCCGGTTCCCCCGGCGCGGGGATGCCAGTATCCCGGCCGGACCGCGCGGCACGAAAAGGGCCCCCCATGACGCGTTCACACAACCCGCCGGTCATGACGGCGGTTACACGTTTCCCGGTGATTTACTCCGAAGTCCGCGTACTGCGGGAAGGCCCCCTTTTCGTCCTCGGTCACGCAGCGGAGGAACAGGTCATGCCGTATATGAAGGTCGGTCAGGAGAATTCCGCCGGAATCGAGGTCTACTACGAGGACCACGGCACCGGCCGGCCCGTCGTGATGATTCACGGCTATCCGCTGGACGGTCACTCCTGGGAGAAGCAGGAACTCGCGCTGCTGCGCGGCGGATACCGGGTCATCACCTATGACCGGCGCGGCTTCGGCGCGTCCGGCCGGCCCAGCGCCGGCTACGACTACGACACGCTCGCCGCCGACCTGGACATCCTGCTCACCGCGCTCGACCTGCGCAATGTGGCGCTGGTCGGCTTCTCGATGGGCACCGGCGAGGTCGTGCGGTATCTGGCCCGTTACGGCTCGGCGCGGGTCAGCCGGGCCGTACTGATCGGCCCGCTGGGGCCCTTTCTGCTCAAGACCGCGGACAACACCGAGGGGGTCGACGAAGCCGTCTTCGACGAGATGGCGCGGGCCTGCGCCGACGACCGGCCCGCGTTCATGAAGGCCTTCATCGACGATCTCTACAACTTCGACCTCCTGCGGGGGACCCGGATCAGCGAGCAGGCCCGGCAGGCGAGCTGGAACGTCGCGGTGTCCGCGTCCGCCACGGCGTCGGTGGAGTGCATCCGGACCTGGCTCACCGACTTCCGCGCCGACCTGCCCAGGATCAATGTGCCCACCCTCGTGATCCAGGGCTCGGCGGACCGGGTGCTGCCGCCCGAGGCCAGCGGCGACCGATTGGCGGGCCTGATCACCGATATGAGGCATGTCGTGGTCGACGGGGCCCCGCACGGGATCGGCTGGACCCACCCGGTCGAGTGCAACGCCGCGCTACTCGACTTCCTCCACCGGTGAGCGCGCTTCCGGCGGCCCGCGACGCGCCCCGCCGCCCGGGCGTCACGTGTCACCCGACGAGCGGCGCGGACCCCCGGTGAGGCGCGACCGGCCGTCCCCCTACCGGCTGACCCCCAATCTCTTCGGCGTCGGCTTCGGCGTCGCCGGTCTGGCCCAGGCGTGGGCGCTGGCCGAGGACACGGTGGACGCGCCGTCCTGGCCGGCCGACGTGCTGTGGATCTCGGCGGCCGTCATCTGGCTGGTGACGGTGGCCGCCTACCTGCGCAATGTGATCGGCCAGGGACGACTGCGCACCGAGCTGCCCGACGCCACCACCGGCCCCTTCACCTCGCTGGCCGTCATCGTCCCCATGCTCTTCGGCATCGCGCTGGCACCGCACGCCCGGGTGGCGGGCAGGACGGTCTTCGTGGTCTTCCTCGTACTCACCGTGCTGCTCGGCGGCTGGCTGACCGGCCTGTGGATCCGGGTGGACACCCGGCTCGACCAGTGGCATCCCGGCTACTTCCTGCCCACGGTGGCCGGCGGCCTGATCGCCGCCGAAGGCAGCGCCATGCTGGGCTTCACGACGCTGGCCCATGTGATGCTCGGCTACGGCGTCATCTGCTGGTTCGTCCTCGGCTCAATCCTGCTGGTACGCCTGTTCACCCAGCCCGCGCTGCCGCCACCGCTGCTGCCCACCATCGCCATCGAACTCGCGCCGCCCGTGGTGGCCGGCAACGCCTGGTTCGCCATCAACGGCGGCCGGCTCGACATCGTCGCCGCCTTCCTGGCCGGCTACGCCGTGCTGATGGTCCTGGTCCAGCTCACCCTGGTCACCACCTACCGGCGATCCCCCTTCGGCCCCGGCTACTGGGCCTTCGCCTTCTCCTACGCCTCGGCGTTCACCGACGGCGTCCACTGGCTGGGCATCGAGCACGTGCACGGCCTGGACTCCCTGACCTACGTCCTGCTGGCGCTGGCCACCGCCGCGCTGCTGGCACTTGCCTACCGCACAATCCTGGGTCTTGTTCGGGGTACCTTCCTGCCCCGGAGCGGCTGAGCATGGACAACGGCTCGCGGCTTCAACTACAAAAGAGGGCGCGGCAGGTCACCCACGGTGAAGAGTTCCCCAAGGGGCCGGCCGGGTGGGGGTGGGATGCTGTGAAAGCCTTGTCCGTCGGCGCACTCGCAGAACTGATGCAGGAATGCCTGCCGCACACCCGGACCCTGCCGGCGACCGGTGACGACCTGCTCGACTCCTCCTTCCGGGAACTCGGCTTCGACTCGCTGGCGATGGTGCAGTTCGCCGAGGCATTGCAGGACAAGCTGAAAGTCGTGATCTCCGATCCGGAGCTGGACCGTATCGCCACTCCGCGCGACGTCCTGGAATACGTCCACGGGCGTCCGCCACGGGATCGGGACGCCGACCGGTGACGGCCGCGGCGGACCCACCGGGGGAGCCGGGACGGGAGACGCTGGACGAGCTGACCGCTCTGCTGGCCGGCGGCCGGCCGGAGATGCGCGCCGAACTGGCCGCCTTCTTCGCCGGCCCGGAGTTCGACGACCCGGATCTCGGCGGCACGGATTTCGGCGGCACGGAGCCCTGCGGCACGGAGCCGGTCCGGACGGCCACCGCGACCGCGACCGCGCGGGCCTACGCGCGGCTGGAGACGGTGAACCGCTTCGTCCACCCGGCCCGCGAACTGCTCGGCGACCTCCACCGGTTGACCGCCCTGCACGAGTGGGCGGCCATCACCGACGGAACGCTCTTCGCGATCATGACCTCGCACTACAACCTGGTGCTGACCGGTCTGCTCCGGCAGGCCGCCCGCCACCCCGACCTCGACCCGGTGGTGGCGGAACTCGAGGACCTGCGCGCGGTGGGCGTCTTCATGGCGAGCGAGCTGGGCTACGGCAACAACCTCGTCGCCCTGGAGACCGAGGCCCGCTACGACCCGGAGACACGCGAATTCGTCCTGCACACCCCCCGCCCCCGAGCGCGCAAGTACATGCCCAACACCACGCTCAACGGCGTCCCCAAACTCGCCGTCGTGCTGGCCCGGACCTTCGTCGGCGACCGGGAGTGCGGCATCATGCCCTTCCTGGTGCGGCTGACCGACGGCCACCGGGCCGCCCCGGGCGTGCGGATCGTGCCGCTGCCGCCCAAACCGGTGCTCGCGCTCGACAACGCGGTCACCACCTTCGACCGGGTACGGGTCGGCCTGGACGCCCTGCTCGCCGACGAGCGCGACCGGATCGCCGCGGACGGCACCCTCGACGGCCTGCTCCGGGACAAGATCGCCCGCTTCCTCGGCTCGATCGAGAACATCGAGGGCAGCAAGATCTGCCTGACGGCCGGCTCGCTGGCGATGTCCCGGGCCGCGCTGACCATCGCCGTACGGTACGCCGGGCAGCGCCGCACCTTCGCACCCGGCCGCGGCCAGGTCGTCCTGGCCGACTACCGCACCCACCACACGGCGCTGATCGAACAGCTGGCCGCCACCTACGCGATGGGCTTCCTCTTCGACGACACCCGCGACGCCATGGCCCGGCTGCGCGCGAGCGGGCTGCCGATGGACGAGGCCACCATCCGGCAGGCCGCCATCAGCAAGGCGCTGACCTCCTGGAACACCCGCCGGGTGCTGGAGGTGTGCCGGGAACGCTGCGGCGCCCAGGGGCTGTTCTCGGTGAACCGGATCATGGACTACGTGGTCGTGAACCACGGCGTGATCACCGCCGAGGGCGACAACGAGGTCATCATGATCAAGGCCGGCCGCCAGCTCCTGGACGAGCCGGACGCCGTCCTGGCCGGCGCCGACCCCGAAGCCGGCCCGGCGGCGGACGGCGAAACGGACCCCGAAACGGCTCCCGGAAGGGACCCCGCCACGGACCCCGCAGCAGATCCCGCGGCCGGCCCCGGTGTCCCGGCCGCCGGAACCGGCCGGTGGTGGCTGCGGCTGCTCGGCCGGCGGGCGCTCGGCATGCGGCAGGACATCCTGGCCGCACTGCGGACCGGGGAACACTCCGGCGGCTCGGTGTTCGAGACCTGGAACGGCCAGGTGGAGCAGGTACGGCAGCTGGCCGAGACCTGCGGCCGCCGCTCGGCCGCCGCGGCGCTCTTCGCCGCCGCCGAGCGGGCCGCCGACCCCACCGCCCGCGGCGTCCTGGAAGACCTCGCCGAGGTGTACACCCTGCGGTGCGTCGAGGAGACGATCGGCTGGTTCGTCGGCCATGGAATGCTCGGCCCGAAGGAGGCCACCGGCCTGGAGCTGCGCCGGGTCCGGCTGCACAGCGCGCTGGCCGGCCGGCTGCCGCTGCTCACCGCGGCCTTCGCGATCCCGGACGCCGTGCTGCGCAGCCCGCTGGCCTCGGACGACTACCTCCAGGCGTACGAGGACCGGCTGACCACCGATACTCCCGGGACTGCCGCTGATCCCGCCGGTCCCGAACCCCGGCCGGCCGCCACGGCAGCCCCGCTCGCCGCGAGGGCCGGCCGATGAGCCCGGCACCCGAGACCCTGCCCGCCGTACTGGACGAGGCGGCCCGCCGGTCCGGCAGCCGGCGGCTGGTCTTCCCCGAGGCCGGCCAGAGCTGTACCGTCGCCGAACTCGCCCACCGGTCCGCCCTGTTCGCCGATGTGCTGCTCACCCACGAGGTCGGCCGCGACGAAGTGGTGGGCCTGCTCGCGGAGCCCGGCGCCGCCTTCTTCACCGCCTTCTTCGGCGTGCTGCGCCACGGCGCCGCCGCCACCGCGATGCCCGCGCTCACCGGGCTCGGCAGCGCGCGGGCCCAGGCCGAACGGCTCGCCCCGCTGGTGGACACCACCCGGATGCGCCACTTGGTCGTCGCCCCCGAACTCGCCGCCTGCGCCGAGCACTTGACGCGACTGCGCCCCACGCTGCGGCTGATCCCGATGGACGCCGCCGGGACCGTCGCCAGGACCGGCGACCCCGACCCGTCCGCGCTCGCCATCGTGCAGTTCACCTCCGGCAGCACCAGCGCTCCCCGGGGCGTCACCCTCACCCACAGCGCCGCCGTGCACGGGGTCGAAGCGCTCGCCCGCGCCTGCGAGGTCACCGGGCAGGACGTCTGGGTCAACTGGCTGCCGCACTACCACGACTTCGGGCTCGTCACCGACCTCGTCCAGCTCTTCCACGGCGGCGACCTGCACATCCTTAGCCCGCTCACCCTGATCCGGCGGCCCCGCGCCTTCCTGGAGTACGTCGCCGCCAGCGGCGGCACCTGCCTGGCCGGCCCCGACTTCTGCTACCAGAGGATGGCCGAGGTCGCCGACCCCGACTGGATCTCCACCCTCGACCTGTCCCGGCTCCGGCTGTGCCTGAACGGCGCCGAACCGGTCCGGCCCGAGACGCTGGAGCGGTTCGCGCGGGCGGTGGAAGCCGCCGGCGCCCCGCCGAACGTCCTGTGCCCGGGCTACGGCCTCGCCGAGGCGACCCTGGTGGCGGCCCTGTCGGTGCCCGGCGCGCCACCGCGCATCGCGTACGTCCACCGGGAGCACCTGGCCGCCGGGCGCATCGAACGCGTCCTGCCCGGCGACCGCGCCGCCAAGGCGGTGGTCTCGGCCGGCCGGCCGGTCGCCAGCGTGCGGACCCGCGTCATCGACAGCGACGGCAAGCCCTGCCCCGAGGGGGCGCTGGGCGAGATCCAGCTGATGGGCCGCTCGCTCACCACCGCCTACCTGCACGACGAGGCGGTGACCGCCGCCTCCTTCGACGGGCCCTGGCTGCGCACCGGAGACCTGGGCTTCCTGCTCGACGGCCATCTCTTCATCGCCGGCCGCTCCAAGGAGATGATCATCGTCAGGGGGGTCAACTACTTCCCCGAGGACGCCGAAGCCGTCGCCAAGGCCGTCCCCGGCGTGCACCGCGAGCGCTGTGTGGCCTTCGCGATGCGTCCCACCGATCCCGACGAGCACCTGATGCTGGTCGCCGAGTCGGAGTCCGAGGACCCCGCCGAACACACGCGGCTGGCCGGGGAGATAGCCGCCCGGATCTCCGGGCACCTCGGCCTGGCGGCGGTACGGGTCCATATCGTGCCGCCGCGCTGGCTGCCCAAGACCACCAGCGGCAAGTGGCGGCGCGGCGCCGCCCGTGACCGGCTGCTCGCCGAAGCGCCGCCCGCCAGGGGACGGTGAGCCGGCCGTGGTCCGTACCGTGGTCGAGCGGGTCAGGAGCAACCCCACCCAGTTCGGCGAGGTGGAGATCCACCCCCGCACCCTGCTGTCCCTCGCCGTCGACGGCTGGTCCGCCTGGCTGGAGGAGCATCTGGTGCCGGTCGGTGAGCTGATGGGCCGCTACGGCACCGGTTTCCCGCTCGCCACCGCGGAGCTGCGTTTCCTGCGCCCCTTCACCTTCCTGAGCGCCAACTCCTTCACCCGCGAGACGTCCGTCGTCTTCCGCCGGCCCCGCGACCTCAGCGTCACCTGCGACACCGTCTTCCGGCACCACGGCGAGGACGGCGAGGACGGCGAGGACGGCGAGGACGGCGAGGACTTCGCCGAGGTGCGGCTGACCGCCACCGTGTCCCGCTTCACCCCCGGCACCCTGTGCGCCGCCGCGCTCGGCGCCCCGCCCGCCGAACTCCTCGCCCGGCTCGGCCCCGACGAGCGCGGCGCCGACCGCCGGCACTCCGTACTCGCCGACCACGTCGCCCGGCTCGAAGCCACCGCCGAGCGGCTCACACCCGACCACCACCGGACCGTCACCGCCCACCGGCACCTGTGCGAACCGGGCGACCAGTGGACCTTCGTCCCCGTCCCCGACCTGCTGGCCGAAGCCAGGGAGGCGCTGCTGCTCGCCGAGGAGGCCACCGCCCCGCACCTGCTGGGCAGCCTGGCGCTGGGCCACCACCGGCTGACCTTCGACCTGCACCGGCCTCTCGGCCTGCTGGACAGCGCCCGCCTCACCACCACCGCCTACCAGGACGGCGCGGGCCTCGCCTTCGTCCACCGCGTCACCTCGGCCCGCGGCGAGCCGCACGCCCTCGCGCTGGAGACCTTGCGGCCCTCCCCGGCCGGGGAGCCCCCGCGCGGCGCCGGGAATCCGGCGGAATCGGCGACCATGACACCGGGAGGACCGCCATGATGATCGTCTGCGCCGGCTCGCTGCTGCGCTACGTGGGCTACCGGCGCCGGCTCCACTACCCCGGCGCCGGCACCGTGCGGGAGGCGCTGACCGCCCTCACCGAGCAGCATCCCGTCCTGACGCCCCTGCTGCTCACCCCCGAGGGGGAGTTGCGCCCCTCGCACCGCCTCATCCTGGGCGACAGCCTCCTCGGCCCCGCCGAACTCGACACCCCTGTCGGCCCCGAGGACCGGCTGGAGATCCTCACCTCGATCTCCGGCGGCTGACGGTCCGTTCGCCGCGGGGTGTGTGCGCGGCCCGCGCAGGGGCACGCGCACGGCATGGCCGTTCTCAGGAAATTCGCCCGCCCCATGCTCGCCACCATGTTCGTCAGCGGCGGCTACGCGACGCTCCGGCACCCCGAGGCGGCCGGACCGGCCGCGAAGCCGGTCGCGCTGTCCATCGCCGGGCGGATCAAGAAGCTGCCCGACGACCCGCGGCAACTGGTGCGGATCAACAGCGCCGTCCAACTCGGCGCCGGAACCCTGCTCGCCCTCGGGCGCTTCCCCCGAGGAGCCGCGCTCGCCCTGGCCGCCACGCTGGTGCCCTCCACGCTGGCCGGCCACCCCTACTGGACGATCGAGGACCCGGAGGAGCGGGCCCGGCAGCGCGTCCACTTCGTCAAGAACCTCTCCCTGCTGGGCGGCCTGCTGCTCGCCGCCGCCGACACCCACGGCAAGCCCTCGCTGGCCTACCGCACCCGGCGCGGCACCCGGCACGCGACGGACGCGACCGCCGACCGGGTGCACGCCGCGTGGGACGGCCTGCACACGACCGCCGACAACCTCACCGGCAGCGTCACCGGCGGTGTGCGGGACCACCTGGACAGCGTGACCGGCAGCGTCCGGGACCACCTGCCCATCGGGTAGCGGAGGCGGGCGGCGGCCGCCCGCCGCTGCTCACCGGCGACGGCGATCTTTGCAAGAGCGTCACAACTGCCCCGCAACCTCTCCCGAACCGGCTGTTAGCGTTTCGCGCTGCCCCGTGGCGGGTGAACGCGAACACGACTCCAGCTTTTCCCCGTGGCGCAGCCGGCACAGAAAGACCGCGAATGGACTACTGCTTCACCTGCCGTCGCACGCTGAACGGGGCCCTGGTGTGCCCCGGGTGCGGTGCCTACGCCCCCGACATAGACCCGCGGGGCGCCATCGCGCGGGCCAGGGCGGCGCGGCGGTCGGGCCGCCCGGAGCGGGCCGCCGGGACCGGGGACGCCGAGGAGTCCGCGCCGCCGGACGCGCCGGATGCCCTGGAGCCGGCGCAGGCGAGCGGCGCCGGTTCTCCACCCGCCGTACCGGCACCCGTATCCGTACCCGTATCCGCGCCCGGTGAGATACCGGCGGACGTGACGGACCCGGAACCGGCTGATGCCGCGGAACCGGCGGATGTCGCGGAAGCTCCCGAGGCCGCCGAATCGTCCGGCGCCTCCGACGAAACCGCCGAACCGATCTCCCCCGCCGGGGATTTTGCCCCCGACCCCGATCCAGATCCCGACCCCCAGCCTGACGCCCCCGGCCCCCGCGACAGCCGAGCCGGGAGCCTGCCGCGGACCGAACGCCGGAAGAAGAACCGCAGGCGGGCCGCCGTCGCGGCGGCCGTCGCCTTCATCGGTGGCGGACTGACGGTCGCGGCCGTGTCGGCGGGTTCGCCGGACAGTCCGGCCGAGGTGTCCGCCCCGGACCGGCCGCCCTCCACTCCGCCCCCGACCTCGGCGGCCGGCCTGCCGTCCCCGTCCGTCCCCGGTACGGCGGCCCCCACTTCCCGTACGGCGCCGCCGCCCGCCGGCTCCCGCTCCCCGAGCGCCGCCGGACCGCACCGGGCGGTGTCCCGGTCGACCGCCCCCGCCACCGGCTCGGCGGTGGGCGGCCCCGTCGTCCCGACCCGGTCCGACCGCCCGGTCCCGCCGCCCGTCACCACGACGGGCGGCAGCCCCACGGCCTCGCCGGTGAGCACGCCGCCCGCCTCGCCGACCACGCCGCCGCCCACGCACCACGTGTGCGTCCTGTCCATCTGCCTGCACTGACCGGCCGGCCCGGCGCCGCCGCCCGCCGTGCGGCTCAGCCCCGGGGATAACCGATCTGCTCGATGTCCCGCGCCAGATCGTCCAGGGTGAGGTCCGGATTCAGCGCGGCCACCACCTCGGGCGTCAGCGGGCCCAGCGCGTGGACGTGCCGGATCGCCGCGAGATCGACCGGCACTTCGTAGTAGTCCTCGGCGAACCGCTGGAAGGCCTCGGCCGAGCGGTCCGCGAGCAGTTGGAACAAGTAGTCGGCTCCGTCCGGGTCACCGGTGCTGACCTCGGGGAACTCGATCGTCCCGGCGCGCCAGGCGTCGTCGCGCACCGTACGCCACAGGCAGGCGGTCACGACCGGCATGCCGTCCTCGTCCGAGAAGGCCGGCTCCTCCACACAGGACCGGAACACCTCGGGCACCTCGTCCAGCACGCCGGGCCACGGGCCGTCCTCCACATAGGGGCTCATGGCCGACTCGTGGGCGAAGCCGCGGACGTACGCCCCGGCGGGGGAGAAGACGATCGAGTACTCGTCGCCCGAGCCGTTGCTCATCGACGCCATCTCCTCCGTCTCCGACCAGTCGGAGGCGAACGAGTGGTAGCGGTCCTCCCACTCCGGGCTGAGGATCGCCTCCAGCATCGCCAGGGACCGGCAGTGGTCGCGGAGGACGGCGATCTCGGGCAGCTGCCGAGCTATGTCATGAACGGTCACACCCTCATCCAACCGCATGGCCCCGGGAGCCGGGGAATCCCGGCCGGCCGGCCGTCATGGCCGGCCGGCCGGCCGGTGGGGCAGGGTGCGCCGGATCGGGGGCAGCGGTCAGTGCGCCCGGACGATGTTCTCCGCCTGGGGTCCCTTCTGGCCCTGGGCCACGTCGAAGGTCACGGCCTCACCCTCCAGGAGTTCCCGGTAGCCGGTGCCGGATATCTGGGAGTAGTGCGCGAAGACGTCGGGGCCACCTTCCTGGGCGATGAACCCGTAACCCTTCTCGGAGTTGAACCACTTCACCGTGCCACTGGCCACTGTCTGTCCCTCTGGTCCGCTGTCGGGAGCCGCTGTTCCGCGGCCCCGGGGGATCCGCCGACGGATTGCCCCCCGGCTACGTACCCCGCCGCGGCGCGGACCATGCAGCGTCAACCCGGCCTGGATCAGGCTGTCTTGGGGACCCGCGCGGGACGTGCGGCCTTGGCCTCGATACCGGCCCCGATCGGCCTGGCCAGACCCGCGATCCCCTCGTCGAGCCGCTGGAGGTGGCGCAGCACGCGGAAGGTGACCGAGCCCGAGCGCAGCGCCGCGGACCCGGAGCCCTCCAGCATGGACGCGATGCTGGGGCCGGTCCGGATCGGCTCCGACGACGTCCCGTCCTCGATCCGGCCGATCAGCACGTCGATGTTGTACGCGATGCGCCGGCCGACCGCCTCCAGCCGGGGGTCGGCGGCCACGCTCCGGCTGTACGGCACCAGTTCGGCCGTCGCGGCCAGCGCGCGGGCGTGGTAGGCGCAGGTCTCCAGCAGCGCCACCAGATAGCGCACCGTGCGCCGCCGGACCCGCAGCGGGGTGATCGGGTAGGTCAGCGGGCTCGTCGAGCGGCGCAGCTCCTCCAGCGCGGAGTCCAGCTCGCGCGCCTGGTCCAGCAGGTCGGCGGCCGGGGCCCCGCTGAGCTGCGCGACCGCAGCGGTGGCCACCTCCCGCAGCCGGGTCAGGGCGGTGACCAGCTGCTCGTCGCTGTGCTCGTCGGTGCTGACCGGCAGGACGAACAGCGCCGCGATGATGCCGCAGGCCGCGCCCAGCGCCGTCTCCTCCACCCGCAGCAGCAGCACGGACAGGCTGTAGGTGTGCAGCAGCGTGTAGAGCAGGCCGAGCATCGCGGTGACGAAGAAGGAGCTCAGGGCGTAGGACAGCGCGGCGGTGAAGAACATCCCGAAGATCAGCAGCAGCACCAGCACGAACGCCGTGAAGGTGTGCTTGCCGACCACGCCGGCCAGGCCCACCCCCGCGACCACGCCGGCCACCGTGCCGATCAGCCGGCGGTAGCCCCTGACCAGGATCTCGCCCCTGGAGGAGGTGTTGAGGAAGACGACCCAGCAGGTCAGCACCGCCCAGTACCAGCGCTGCGAGGACAGGAACTCGCCGCCCACGATGGCGAGTACGGAGCCGGCCGACACCTGGACGGCGGCCCGGGTGGTCCGGCGGTCCAGGCCGGTGCGCTCCGCCGCCGTCACCTCGCCGGCCAGCGCCACGTCCTCCGCCTCGAACTCCTCGCGGGAGCGGGCCGCCTCCGGGGTGTCGTCGGACTCGTCCCCCGGCCCGGCCAGCGCCAGCCGCAGTCCCAGCGCGGCGCGGGTGGCCTCGCCGATGCCCCGGAAGGCCTCCTGGACGGCGGGCGGGGCGGACGGCAGATTCTCCTCGTCACGGTAGCCGAGCAGCCGGTTGCGGACCTGCGCGCTACCGGGGCTGGGGCCGTCCTCGCCGAGCCGCGCCACCAGCAGGTGCAGGGCCCGCAGTTCGCGGTCCAGGGTGCTGACCGTCCGGTCCTCCTCGCCGGTGCGCCGCGCGGGTGCCGGAAGTGTCGCCCGCGGCAGGTGCAGCACGATGGTGTCGGCGCGCTCGGCGCTGCGGGCGTTGAGCGTCAGCTCGCTGAGCCGCTCGGCGGCGATCTCGGCGTCCGCGATCCGCCGCTGGAGCTGCGCCGCGGTCGCCTCGTCGGTGCTGCCCTCGTCCAGCCGCTCCTGGATCATCAGCGCGGTGGCGTGCAGCCGCGCGGTGTCCTTGCGCAGGTCCGCCACCGCGTTCTCCAACCGGTCCGGCGCGGCCTCCAGGAGGTCCACCTGGGTCGCGATGAGCTGGGCGGTGCGGGCCCTGAAGGCCTGCCGGAGGCGCCGCAGGGTGCGTTCGGGCGTCTCGGGGAAGATCGCGAAGCGCACCAGGGCACTGCCCGCGAAGGCGATGGTCAGCGCCAGCCAGAGCGAGGGCAGGTCGGACGTCCCGGCGCGGACGAACAGCGACAGGAAGTAGATCTGGAAGCCGATCAGCCCGATCGCGCCGCCCCGGTCGCCGAAGCGGCGCAGATAGGCGGCCCCGAAGATCAGCAGGACGAAGAAGATGTCGCCCACGACGATATGGGGATTGAGCACGGTCCCCAGCGCCACGGTCACCAGCGCGGTGGGCAGGCAGAGCGCCAGCGTGATCGCCTGGTCGCGCACCCGCTGGTCCCGGATGCCGACGGTGGACACCGTCGCCGCCAGCGCGCCGGCCACGAGTTGGGCCACCGCGAAGTGGAGCAGCCCGAGCACTCCCAGCGCCAGGCCGATCGAGCCGACCGTCCGCAGCCCGGCCATCAGCCGCAGCAGCCCGGGGTCGGAGGCCGAGTAGCGGTCCCAGATACCGGTGCGTGCCCTCCGCGCCCTCCGTGCCTTCGTCATCGCGCTGTCGTGTTCCCCTGCCAGGATCGGAGCATGCCCAGCATCGCACGGCCACGCCGGTGACCGGTGTGCGCCCGTACGGCGCGGCGGATGTGACGGGGCGACGCCTCGCACCGGCCGCGGGGCCGCTGCCTTCCGCCGTACGGCCGCGGTCACATGGGGTCGAGGGGCACGGCCAGCGCGATCGTCCCGCGCATGTCGAGCCAGGCGGTGCCGGGGGATCTGACCAGCCGCAGCACGACCCCGTCGCACCGCGGACAGCGCGCCACCAGGGCCGGCGCCCGGCCGTAGACCCGCAGGCCGGCCACCGGCCCCGAGGCGTCGCAGTGCGCGCAGCGGGAGACCGCCGCGGTCACATCCACCGCGAAGATCTCCGCGAGCGGTCCGGCCAGCGCGTTGCCGTCCTGGTAGTTCTCCCGGTAGCCGTGCTCCACCGCCGCGTCCATGGGGTCCATGTCATCCTCCGCTGGGGCCGAAACGCTCGGTACGGATACGGTCCGGGTCGTGGCCGAGCGACACCAGCGAGGTGGCCACCGACTCCACGAAGCCGGTCGGCCCGCAGACGTAGCAGGTCGGCCCGATGTCGGCCGGCCATCCCCACCGCGCCAGGTCCGAAGCGGCCAGCCGCCCGGCCGGCCGGTCCCAGCCGGGCGGCACGGCGCGCGTGTAGACGTAGCCCGTGTCCAGCCCGGGCGCGCCGCGGTCCAGCTCGGGCCCGTACAGCCGGTCGGCGGGGTCGCGCAGCGAGTACACCAGGCGGAACGGCACCCGGCTGCCGAGCATGGCGCGCACCCGGACCATCGACATCAGCGGCACCAGCCCCGAGCCGCCCGCGACCAGCAGTAGCGGCTCCGTCTGCTCGGGGCGCCAGACGAACCAGCCGCCGACCGGCCCGCGGATCTCCACCGCGTCGCCGACCGCCAGGCCGTCGATGAGATAGGGGGACACCTCACCGTCGCGGACCCGCTGGACGGTGAGTTCGAGGCGGTCGCCGCCCGGCGCGGAGGCCACCGAGTAGCTGCGCTGGGTGCTGTAGCCGTCCTCCGCCGTCAGTCGCACGTCGACGTGCTGGCCGGGCAGATGACCGGCCCAGCCGGGGACGTCGAAGACCAGCGTCCAGGCGGTCGCCGACTCGGCGCGCCGCTCCACCAGCGCGGCGGCCTGCCAGCGCAGCCGAGCCCCTAGGGGGTGTCGTTCGGATCTCCGCGGCGTCGCGGTGCCCGGCACGCGCGCCTGCTGCGTTCTCGTCGGTCGACGACGCTCCGCGTCGCCTCCCTCCTCCGCCTTGCATTCGCGCGCACCGGACACCGCTCCTCCATCCACGGAGATCCAAACGACACCCCCTAATCGCCCTGGTACCGCTGCTCGCGCCATGGGTCTCCGTAGTCGTGGTAGCCGGCGGTCTCCCAGAAGCCCGGCTGGTCGTGCGGCATGAGTTCGATCCCGTGCACCCATTTCGCGGACTTCCACAGATACAGGTGCGGTACCAGCAGCCGGGCGGGGCCGCCGTGCTCGGGAGGAAGGTCCTGGCCGTCGTAGCGGTGCGCTATCCAGGCCTTGCCGTCCAGCAGGTCCGCCAGCGGCATGTTGGTGGTGTAGCCGCCGTAGGAGTGGACGAGGGCGTAGTCGGCGGCGGTCTCCACATCGTCCAGCAGCACGTCGAGCGAGACGCCCTCCCAGTGCGTGCCGAACTTGGACCATTTGGTGACGCAGTGCAGATCGACCGTCGGCCGCTCGGCGGGCAGTGCCATCAGCCGCGCCCAGTCCCAGCTGTGCCGGGTCCCGTCCTCGGTGGTGATGGTGAATTCCCAGTCGTCCCGGTTCACCCGGGGCGTGGGTCCGGCCGAGAGCACCGGGAAATCGAAGGTCTCGTACTGGCCCGGCGGGAGCTTCCGTCCCGACTCGGGCCGCCTGCCGTGGAAACCGCGCGAAATGATGGGCATGTCGCGCCGTCCTTTCCTCGGATGCTCGTGGCGGGCCGACCTCGCCGCACCGCCTCGCCGTTCCCCAGCATGCGCGCCGGTCGCCGCCCGGGCCACCGCACGCCCCCGGGACCCGCCCGGCCGCGGGCGGGGCGGTCAGCCGCGCCGGTCCAGCAGGTCGGCGAGGGACGTCTGCCCGGGATCCACCTCACTGGCGTAGTCGGTGCTGCGGCTGACCGCCGCCCAGGCCGCGGTCTCGTCCTGGCGCACCTGCCCGGCGGCCAGCGCGATGTCGACGGCGTCGCTGCCCAGCGGGAGCCGGCGCGGCGGTGCGTCCAGGCCGGCGACCTTCACCAGCAGCCGCGCGGCGCGGGCCGGGTCGCCGGGCTGCTGGCCGGCGCTGTCGGCGCGGTACTGGTGCATCCGGCCCACCGTGGTGGCGTAGTCCTCCGTGGTGCCAGCGATCGCCATCGACGAGCCCGCCCAGTCGGTACGGAAACCGCCCGGCTCCACGATGACGACCTTGATGCCCAGCGGCGCGGTCTCGGCCGCCAGCACCTCGGAGAAGCCTTCGACGCCGAACTTCGAGGTCTGGTAGGGCGCCAGGCCCGGGGTGGCGCCCACCCGGCCGCCGATCGAGGAGAACTGCAGGAACAGCCCGGAGCGCTGCCGGTGGAAGACCGGCAGCGCGGCCTTGGTGACGTTGATGACGCCGAACAGATTGGTCTCGATCTGGGCCCGGAACTCCGCCAGCGAGGTGTGCTCGATCGCCGCGCTGTTGGCGTAGCCGGCGTTGTTGGCCACGACGTCCAGGCCGCCGAACTCCGTCTCCGCGGTGCGGACCGCCGCGACCGCCGCCTCGGCGTCGGTGATGTCGAGGGCCACCGTACGGACGCGGCCGCCGTAACGCTCGGTGAACTCCGACAACTGCTCCGGACGGCGTGCGGTCGCCACCAGGCGGTCGCCGTTCTCCAGTACGGCGCGGGCCAGCTCGCGGCCCAGGCCGCGCGAGGCGCCGGTGATCAGCCATGTCCTGGTCATTTCATTGCCTTCCCTCGCGTACTCCCGCCCCGGTCCGGGGCTTGTCCGCCGATGGGCGGAGGAGGGCCTCCCTTTTATCGGAGGCATGCCTCCAGTATAGCGGAGGGGTGCCTCCGGTCAATGAGTGCCGCCTGGCGGGTCAGGACGCGGCGGGGTGGGTGCCGGTCAGGGCGGGCGGATAGCGCAGGCCGTCCAGGGCCACTCCCGCGACGAAGTCGATCTGGCCCGGGCCGCCGGGGAAGTCCAGCAGCGCGATACCGCTCAGCAGGCGCAGCACATCGTCGATGTCCACGTCGGCGCGCGCCTCGCCGGCGTCCTGCGCCCGGCGCAGCAGCGGCTCGCCGACGGCGTAGATGGCCGTCCGGCAGGCCAGCACGATCGGGGACTCGCGGGCCATCTCCTCGGTGAAGGCCCGCTTGTTCGTGATGAACGCGACGAAATTCCGCAGCCACCCGTCCAGCGCGTCCCAGGGGCCGAGTTCCCGTACCCGCGCGGCCGAGGCACACAGCACCTCGACCTCGTGGACGTAGACGGCGTCGAAGAGGATCTGCCGGTTGGGGAAGTTGCGGTACAGCGTGCCGATGCCGACGCCGGCCCGGCGGGCGATCTCCTCCAGCGGGGCCTTGGAGCCGAATTCCGCGAAGGCGTCGCGGGCGGCCTCCAGCAGCGCGTCGTAGTTGCGCCGCGCGTCCGCCCGCAGCGGCCTGTCCGGCGGCGCGGGAAGCGAAAACGTCATGCGGGGTCCTCCTCGGGTCCGGCCGGTCTCGCCGCGGTCCGGGTGATCGGAGGAGGGGCTCCGCCTACCCGGAGCGGTGCCTCCACTTTAGCGCGCGGGCCGGTGGCGGGCGGGCGTACCGGACCGGGGCGGCGAAGTATGCACATAGCCTGTCATCACCGGTATGTGCGTGGCAGGATGACCGGTCCACGACATGTCAGGGGGCATGGTGGACATCATCGACGTGAAAGGCGCCTCGGGGCGGATCGTCTTCGACGGCGAGCAGGTGACGATCTTCCGCGGCGGCCTGCTGGGGCGCCCGGCGTCCGAGGCGGCGCCGCACCGGCTGCATATCTCGGAGATCGTCGCGGTGGGCTGGCGCCCGGCCGGACTGACCAGGGGATTCATCCGCTTCGAGACCGAGCGGGGCCGCGGTCTGGCCCGCTTCGGCCGCGACGCGGCACGGGAGGCGGCCCAGGAGGGCACCGTCACCTTCCGGGCCAGGCAGCAGCCGGGCTTCGCCGAACTCAAGGTCGCGGTCGAACGCGCGGTCGCCGCCGGCCGCGGCGACTCCCCACCCGCGGACACCGCCGCGACCACGACCGAGGAGATCGCCCGCCTCTCCCACCTGGTCCAGTCCGGCGCGATCACCCAGGAGGAGTTCCGCCAGGCCAAGAGCCGCCTGCTCGGCGGGGGCTAGCGGGGCCGGTCCCCCGGGGCCAGGGGCTTGCGCGGGGCGCGGACCGGCTCCGGTCGTCACAGCGGGACCGACCCCGTAACCCGGACGCGGGCCCGGCCTCGGGCTTCGGCGCCAGTCGGGCGCCCAGGTCCGGGCTTCGGGCCCGGCCCTGGGCGGATCCGGGCGGCCGGCTCTTCGGCCGCTGCTGCCCGTCGTGGGCCGGGGCGCAGGCGGCGGGGAGCCGGCCCGGGCCCGGGGCGTCGGAGCGTTCCCCGGCGGGCGCCGCCCAGCGGGCCCCGGGCGCCGGTCTCAGCGGGCGCTGCCGGTTACCGGGGTGAGCAAGCGGTTCTCGGTCACCACCGAGAGGGAGAGGGTGCGGTAGCCCACCGTCGAGAAGAGCACCGTGAGCTTGCCGTCGTCCTCGCTCATCACCTCGCCCTCGCCCCACTGGCGGTGCTCGACGCGTACACCCGGCCGGTAGGGGTGGCGGGCGGACGGGATCGGTGCCGGGGGCGCCGGTACGGGAGCGGCCGTGCCGGAGCCGGAGCCGGAGCGCCGGCCCGGGAGGCAGGCGTCGCACGCCCCGCACGGGACACCGACCTCCTCGCCGAAGTAGCCGAGGAGGAAGCGGCGCCGGCATCCGGTCGTCTCGGCGTAGCCCCGCATCATGTCGACGCGCGAGCGCTCCAGCAGCCGGTGGTTCCCGGCGATGCGCAGCGCCTCCTCGACCGTGTCCGCCTCGTCGCGCCCCGGTTCGGCCCAGGCGCTCCCGGCCGGGCCGGTCCTGATCGCGCCGGTCTGCTCCAGCAGGTTGAGCGCGGCCGACAGCCGGGTCGGGGACAGCTCGCACCGCGTCCGGAGGTCCGCGGCGGTGACCGGATCCGACCCGCCCCGGATCTCCCGCGCCACCGCGGCCAGCGTGTCGGCGTCGGTGCCGCCGGCGGCGAAGAAGCGCTGGAGCCCGAGGTCCTGCGAGCGGTAGGCGAGGACCGCCCGGGCCGGCGCCCCGTCCCGCCCGGCGCGGCCGACCTCCTGGTAGTACGCGTCGAGCGAACCGGGCACGGACGCGTGCAGGACGAACCGGACGTCCGCCTTGTCGATGCCCATGCCGAACGCCGACGTCGCCACCACCACATCGAGTTCGCCGGCCATGAAGCGGTCGTGCACCTCCGCGCGCTCACCGGCCCGCAGCCCCGCGTGATACGCGGCCGCCGCCAGCTTCAGCTCCGACAGCTCGGCCGCGTAGGCCTCCGCGTCGCGCCGGGTGGCGGCGTAGACGATGCCCGGTTTCGGCTCGGCCGCCGCCCGCTCCACCACGAACCGCCGCTTGTCCGCGTCGTCCTGGAAGGCCACCACGCCCAGCTCGATATTGGGCCGGTCGAACCCGGCCACGATCTCCTTGGTGTCGCGCATGCCGAGCCGCTCCACGATGTCCTTGCGGACCGGCGCGGCGGCGTTCGCGGTCAGCGCCAGCACCGGCGGCCGTCCCAGCCGTTCCACGGCGTGCCGCAACCGCAGGTACTCCGGGCGGAAGTCATGGCCCCAGGACGACACGCAGTGCGCCTCGTCCACCACGAACAGGGCCGGCCGCAGCGCCGCCAGCTGCTCCACCACCTCGTCCTTGGCGAGCTGTTCGGGCGCGAGGAAGACGAAGTCGATCTCCCCGGCGCTGAGCCGCTCCCACGCCAGCTCGTTGTCGGACCGCCGCTGTACGGAGTTGACGGCCGCGGCCCTGCCCCCACCGCGCTCCACCAGGCCGCGCACCTGGTCGCGTTGCAGCGCCACCAGCGGTGAGACCACCACCGTCGGCCCCTTCAGCAGCGCCCCCGGCACCTGGTAGATCGCCGACTTGCCCGCGCCGGTCGGCATCACCGCGATGACGTCCTGCCCCTTCAGTACGGCCTTCATCGCCGCCAGTTGGGCCGGCCGCAGCCGCTGCCAGCCGTAGACCAGCCGGGCGGTGCGGCGCAGCCGACGGGAAGCAAGTCCGAACATGGGTCTCCTCAAGGGACGTTCGAGGCGTCTGTCGGGCTGCGGATACCCCGGTACCGGCCGGCTACCGCCCGCCGTCCCCATGGGTTCTACGTTTCGGGGGACTCCCGCGGCTCCCCGGCCCGGTGCGCACGCGGGGTCTCCCGCCAGGAGGGCGCCGCCCCCCGCCAGCTCAGGGCCAGCGCCGCGCCGACCAGCAGGGCCGGGGCGGCGGGGGCGGCCTCCCTGGCCCGCGTGACCAGCAGGCCGCCGAGCGCGGCACCGAGCGGCAGCATCGCGATCACCAGCGCGGTCCGGGCGCGGAAGGCACCGGTCCTCGCCAACTCGCTGAGCACGCCGGTGATGGCGCCGGTCAGATACGTGGTCGACGTGCCCGGCGGGGCGCCCACCTGGACGGTGCCGCTCTGGCAGCCCATCGCCACCGCTGCCGCCGCCAGCAGTACCAGCCGTCCGGTGCCGCCGGGGCGGCCGTCCAGCGCCGCCCAGGCGGCCGTGATGCCGCACAGGATCAGCAGCTCCGCGGCCAGCGCGCCCCGGACGCCCGCCCACCGGGAGCCGCCCTCCGTCGCGGCGAGCCGGCCACCGATCGGCACTCCGGCGGCGAATCCGGCGATCGCCACCGCCGCGTGCCCGGCCAGCGCGGCGCGGCCACCGCCGGCGGCGAGGCCGAGCAACCCCAGATTGGCCGTCATCACACTGGTGAACACCCCGCCGAGAGCCATGAAGCCGATGGCGTTGACGGCGCCGGTGGCCAGGGTCAGCAGCAGCAACGAGGCGGAGGCGGTCGACCGGAGCGGCATAACGGCCAACGTCTCACCCGGCCCGCCCACCCGCACCGCGACGGGCCGGGGGCACGGGCAGGCGATGGGGTGAGGCCGCGGGGGGAGGGCCGGCCGCGGCCGGCCCTCCCGAACCTCCTACCGGCCGGGCGGCCGCCCGCTTCGGCTCAGGCGCTCCCGCCGTCGAAGCGGGTCGCGCCCCCTCGGCTCTCCTCGCCGTCGAAGCGGGTCGCGCCGCCGCGGGTCTCCTCGCTGTCGGCCGGGACGAACTTCCGCAGCCGGGGGCGCTCTGGGGGCGGCTCGGGCCCGAGTTCGGCGACGCCCTCGACCTCCCCGTCGGTCCCGGTCAGCGGTGCCTTGGGCCGCGCGTTTCCGACGCCCGGGGCGCCGGACGCCTCGTCGGCCGGGGGAGTGAGGCCGTAGTGCAGATACAGCTCCTGCTCCTGGTCCAGGGTGAGGTGCTGATCGGCGTTGATCCTGGGCGCGGCGGCGACCTCTTCGAGCGTGTACGCCACCCGGAGCACGCCGTCCTCGTCGTATCCGGCGCCCCGGAGGGGGACGAATGTGTCCTCGGCGCCGTGCGGCTGCCCCCGCACCGCCACCCACTCCGGGTGGCGGTCCTTCAGGACGTCCACGTAGACCTTCGCCACGCTGGCGATCAGCCGGCCGTCGCGGTCGTGCACGGGCGTGTGCTTCAAGGCGTCCGGGTCCTGGAAGAGGTCTTCGGCCATGGGGACGACTCCTTTGCGAAGGTTCGGACACGCCGCCTACCCGGGCCGGCGTGCCCCAGTCCACCGGCGGCCCGGGCCGGCCCCGGCCGCGCGGCGGTGACCGCACCGGCCCTGCCATGGTCCGGTCACCTCGCGGATTCCGCAGCACGAGCCCGACGGAGCCCGACAAGGCCGGACGAGGTCCGCCGAAGCCGCCGAGGTCCGCGGAGCCCGCCCCCCGCGACCCCGTGCGGGAGGGCCCGGGGCCCCGGCGGCCTGGTGGCCCGTCAGGCCAGCGGGAGCGCGGCGGCCAGTTCGCGCCATTCCTTGTGCGGCAGGCCCCCCTCCGCGCTCAGCGCCTGGATCGCCACATGGTCGGCGCCCGCCTCGTGGAAGGCGTCGACCCGGGCCCGGATCGCGTCCGCGTCACCCACCGCGTACAGCGCCTCGACCAGCCGGTCGCTGCCGCCGCCGGACAGGTCGTGCTTGGTGAAGCCGCGCCGCAGCCAGTTGCTGGTGTAGTTGGGCAGCTTGAGGTAGTAGTCGAGCGCGCCCCGCGCGGTCGCCATACCCCTGGTCCGGTCGGAGTCGAGCACCACGCCCAGCTCCGGGGCCAGCAAGGCGTCCGGACCCAGCTCGGCCCGGGCCTGGGCGACATGCTCGGCCGTCACCAGATACGGATGCGCGCCGGCGGCCTGTTCGGCCGCCAGTTTCAGCATCTTCGGACCGAGCGCGGCCAGCACCCGCTGGTGCACGGGCACCGGCGTCGGGGCCGTGTCCAGCTCCTCGAGGTACGACACCATCTTCGAATACGGCCGGGTGTATCCGGGTGTGCTCGACGGGTGGCTGGCGCCGAGCCCGAGCACGAACCGGTCGCCGTGGCGCAGCTCCAGATCCGCCACCGTCCGCGCCACCGAGGCCGCGTCCTGCTCCCAGATGCTGAGGATCCCGGTCGCGACGGTGATCCGCCCGGTGGCCTCCAGGACCGGCCCGGTCTGGTCGAGCGATGGCGAGGCGCCCACCCAGATGGTGCCGTAACCGAGCTCCTCGAGCTCCGCGGCGGCCTCCCGGGCCGCCGTGTCACCCCTGCTCAGCGCACCCGACCAGATACCGACACGGCCGAAGCGCTTATGTGTTTCACGAGTCATGTATGCCGCAACCGGGCGCTGTCCGCGCTCTATTCCGGTGTTGGGCCGGATGGGTGGTCGTCCCGCCGGATTCACTCCGATGGCCTCTTTTTGTTATCCGCCGTCCGAACTTCCGTCCCGGAGCCGGGCGCTCGCTGTACAGGAGCACCGCCCGACCGGCATACTCAACGATCGGCCATCAGGCCGTAGCACTTCCACTTCGGCGGCGAGGCTCTCGCAGGCCAGGGGGGCCCGAGCCTCGCGTACCGCGTGTGTCCTCATCCGCTCCGCCTGCTCCAGGCCGACCGCCCCGGGATCAGGGAGCAAACTCTCAGTGCAAGGTTCAATAACCAGGCGCGCGACCGCTGTCGCCGGCGCGGCCGTCATGACGGCGGCCCTCTCGGTCGCCGGCGCCGGTGTCGCACAGGCACACGGCAACTCCAACAAATGCGGCCGGGTCTCCGTCACGTTCTCCCTCGACGGAGGACAGAGCTGGACGACGGACGGCCGCATCAACGGTGACACCGCCCCGGCGTCGATCATCGTCAAGCTCAGCGACACCCCGGCCAAGGGCTGCAGCTACCACGTCTCGCTGGCCTCGTACAGCGCCGAGGGCCCCGACTGGGCGTCCTCGGGCACCCAGGCCCTCCTCGGCTGGGACACCGCGACGCTGGACGCCGAGAACACCCAGGCCGCGCTGAACGTCCCCGCGCCGAGCTGCTTCGGCCAGGTCGACCTCTACGGCAACGGCAAGAAGTACGACGGCACCGGCGGCAACGCCCTGCCGCACTACCCCGACTCGGCCACGCCGCCCCGCCTGATCACCGCGTGGAACGGCGGTGCCCCGTGCACCACGCCGACGCCGACCCCGACGCCGACCGACACCGGTACCCCGACGCCGACTCCGACGCCGACCGGTACGGACACGCCGACCCCGACCCCGACGCCGACCGACACCGGTACCCCGACGCCGACTCCGACGCCGACCGGTACGGACACGCCCACCCCCACCCCGACCCCGAGCGACACCGGCACCCCGACCCCGTCGCCGAGCGTGTCGGACTCCTCGTCCCCGTCGCCCGCGCCGACCACCTCGGCGGCTTCCGGCGGTGGCAGCACCACGCCTCCCACCGGTTCGCCGGTCGTCTCGCCGGTCTCCACCACGCCGACCGGCAACCTCGCCGAGACCGGCGGCAACGGCTCGCAGACCGTCGCCTTCGCCGGCGGCGGCGCGGCCCTCCTGGTGATCGGCGGCGGAGCCGTCTACTTCACCCGGCGCCGCAACCGCACCGCGGGCAACTGACCCGTCCACGCCTCGGCGTGACCGCAGCGCCCCCCGAACGCTTCGTCGTCCGGGGGGCGCTGCGCTGTGCGGCGACCCGGAGCCGGGGGCCGACCGGGTGCTTCCGGGCGGTCCGCCGTTAGGCGCGGGGACGGGCGGGCATCAGGAGGGCATGGTCGGATCACGGATGCCCCGGTCGTCCGCCGCCGTCGCGCAGTGCGCGGGGAGCGTCGACGAGGACGTCGTGAGGGCGATCGCGGGCACCGTGCTCATCGGCGTGGTCTCCGGGATGCGCAGCCAGCTCGGTGTGGCCGCGATCGCGCTCACCACCGACCCGGCCACCAGAACGCGTCCGGGCTCGCTGCTGGCCGACCCCCGGGCCACCGCCGTATCGGTGACCGCCGCGGCCGGCGAACTCGTGGGGGACAAGCTTCCCCGAACGCCCAGCCGCCTGGGCGCGACCGGCCTGTTCTCGCGGCTCACGCTCGGCGCCTTCGCCGGGGTCGCGCTCGCCGCCCGGGCCGGTAGCCCCGGCCGGCCGGCGATCCCGGTGCCCGCCGCTGCGGCCGTCGGCGCCTGCGCGGCCTTCGCCGGCGCGCACGCCGGGGCCCGCTGGCGGCAGCGGGTGTCGGACCGCGGCTTCCCCGACTGGCCGGCCGCCCTCGCCGAGGACGCCACCGCCGCCGGCGTCGCCTGGGCGGCCTGCCGCCTGCTGCCGGGCTGAGCCGAGCCGGTCGGCACCGCCCGCACCCTCTTCAGCGGCGACTCCGGCCGCCCGCCTTCGCGTCCCCGTGGGCGCGAACACGTGCCGGACGGGTGAATTCCTCCGGCGGCGACGCCGGCCGGGAAGGATCACGGCCGGCCGCCCGCGGGCGTACCCCGACGGCCGTACAGCGCAGGCGGGACAACGGCAATCGCGTCCGGCGGACCCCCGGACCGGTGTAGCGGCGGCAGGTGAACGGCGATGGGGCACCGGCGGGAAGCCCAGGTGTCCGATGTATTGTCTTGCGGGTCGTCGGGACGCCCGCCGGAAAGAGCGACGCGCCCCGCGCGCGGCATCCGCAGGAGGGCCGGCGCCGACCAGCCGTGAGCCATGAACCGTGCGAGGAGGGGAGCGTTTGTGACCGCGACGCGCCCGGTCGAGACCGTGGCGGAGAGTTCCGCGCAACCGGAAGCCGGACGGAAGTTCGGACCCCTGCTGCCGGACCGGATGCGACGCAGAGGCAGACCCCATCTGCTGGTGGAGCTGGTCTTCACGGTCGGGCTGTATCTGGCCTACAGCCGGACCCGCCGCTATGTGCCCTCCCACCGCACGGCCGCCATGCACCGGGCGCGGGAGATCCTGCACACCGAGCGCCTGCTGCACATCGACCTGGAACTGACGCTCAACCACGCGGTGGACAAGGTCTCGTGGCTGGTCGTCAGCATGAACTACTACTACGCCAGCCTGCACTTCCTCGTGACGCCGCTCGTGCTGATCTGGCTGTACACCTTCCGGCCCGCCCAGTACCGGGCCGGACGCACCGCGCTGTACACCGCGACGCTGCTCGCCCTGTTCGGCTTCGCCTTCTTCGCGCTGGCCCCGCCGCGCTTCCTGTCCGACCAGGGGTTCATCGACACCGTGGTCGAACACCACACCTGGGGCTCGATCGGCTCGGAAGCGGTCTCGACGGTGTCGAACCAGTACGCGGCGATGCCGTCCGTCCACATCGTCTGGGCCGCGTGGAGCGGGATCACCGTGGCCTTCCTGGCCCGCCACACCTGGATCAGGGTGCTGGGCGCGCTCTACCCGGTGGCCACCTTCGTCGTCATCCTCTCCACCGGCAATCACTTCATCGCCGACGCGGCGGGCGGCGCGCTCACCTTGGCGCTGGGCTTCCTCATCCAGCGCGTCCTCAGCGGGAAGCCCGCCTACCGGGCCCCCGGTGACCGGTGGTCGAAGCCTCCGGTGGCCCTCAGCGGACCCGTGCTCCGGCCCGAGGCCGGTCCGCGGACCGAGGCCGGTCCCGGCGCCTGACCCGGCCGGCCGGTCCGGGTGCCTCAGCCCGGCAGCGGCAGGTGCGGCCGGTCGCCGGTGGCGACCTCGCCGCTCCAGCTGGCCAGCAGGCGCAGCGCCTCCTCGGACGGGCTGCCCGGTTCGGCGGTGTAGAGGCCCAGCACCTGGTCCGGGTCACCGGTGACGGTCAGGGCCTCGTAGTCCAGGGTGAGGTCGCCGACCACCGGGTGGTGGAAGCGCTTGGAGCCGAAGGTGCGGCGGTGCACATCGTGGTCCGCCCACCAGCGGCGGAAGTCGGGGTCGCGCACCGACAGCTCACCGATCAGCTCCGCCAGCCGGGGGTCGTGCGGATGCTGCCCGGCGTAGAGGTGGAGGGTGGCGACGCTGGAGCGGGCCACCTCCTCCCAGTCCGGGTAGAGCCCCCGGGCGGCCTCGTCCAGGAAGATGAAGCGGGACATGTTGCGCTCGCGGTAGGGCAGCGCGTCGAAGTCCGTGTAGAGCGCCCGGGCCAGCCGGTTGGTGGCCAGCACGTCGGTACGGCGCCCGACGACGATCGCGGGCACCTCGGTCATGGTCTCCAGCACCCGGTACAGACCGGGCCTGACCCGCTGCGGCGGCAGCGGGCGGGGCCGGGTGCGGGCCGGCCGGGCCACCGCGAACAGATGGCCGCGCTCGTCGTCGTTGAGCCGCAGCGCCCGCGCGATGGCGTCCAGGACCGCCTCGGACACATTGCTGCCGCGCCCGCGCTCCAGGCGCACGTAGTAGTCGACGCTCACCCCGGCGAGCTGGGCTACCTCCTCCCGCCGCAGCCCCGGCACCCGCCGGACTCCCGGCGCGGGGGTCAGCCCGGCCTCCTCGGGGGTGATCCGGGCCCGGCGGGTGCGCAGGAACTCCCGCAGTTCGCCCTTGTCGCCCGCAGTGGAGCCCTCGTCCGTCATGTCTTCCACGCTACGACGGACCGGCTCCGGCCGCCCCGCCGCTGGGGGGTACTGCCGGACCCCGGGTGGCGGCGCCGCCGCTGGGCCGGACCGGCCGGCTCCCGCGACCGTACGCCCGTCTGATTTTTCGCCCCGGGAGAGGTGGAATCGCGCTGAGCGGTCAGACGGTCTGCATGTGGCCTACGGAGACAAGCAGCGACAGCGCCCACGCCCGAGGCGGCGCCGGCGGGCGGACCCATCACCACCACGCGCGGGCCGAGCACGCGGCCGTGTCCGGCGCCGTCAGGGTCGGCCGGATCATGATGCTCTCGGCGACGATCCTGGTCATCCTGGCCGCCGCGCTCATCGTCCTGCTCCGCTGAGGACCCGGCGCGGGTCGGACGGAAGCGGTGGCCGCCCCGGGTCCGGGGCGGCCACCGCTGTGCCGGGCCGGGGCCTTGTCCTCAGCGCAGCGGCAGCGTCACGGTGATGGTCTTGCCCACCGGCCCGGCGCCGGAAGGCCCCTCCCCGGCGGCCCTCCGGCGCGGCTCGACCACCACGCGGTGGGCAAGACGCTGGATGATCGGCCAGCCGTAGCCGCCCGGCCGGGAGTCGCCGGGAAGGCGGCGGGTCATGGTGGGGACGACATCGGCGCTGTCGCTGATGGCCAGCACGAGGACACCGTCGAGCACCTCGGCCTGGAAGCCGGTGATACCGCCGCCGTGCACGATGGCGTTGGTGGCGAGTTCGGAGGCGACCAACAGCGCGTCCTCGGTGGGAATCGGGTCGCAGCGTTCACCACTGTCCAGCAGGGCCCGCCGGACCCGCTGACGTACATCCGCCGCCGCGACCGGAAGCAGGTCCGCGCCGGATACCACGGACAGCTCGACCGCGGGCGGCCCGCCGACGCCGCGCCGGTATGCGCTCATCGCTTCCCCCATGACTCGGATGGCTTCGAACAGCTCTGTCTTCACGGGACGGTGCGCTGAGACTGGTCGGGTCCTGGCGGTTCACCGTGCCGGTACGGCCGCCCGCGTCGGCCCGGACCGCTGTTGGCTCATCCGGTTCTTCCGCGGGTCGAATGTTCCGGCCTATCCTGCGCCTTGCCGAAGGATGGCCCCCGAAACGAAGACGCGGGTGCCTCCTTGTCGGTTTCCGGCCGGGCCCCTCGGGCAACAGGCCCTCATGAACACTGAAGCAGACGCAGTCGAGACCCGCGGGGACGAGCACCATGTGCTGCTCAGCGCGGACACCAACGGGGACGGCAAACCCGATGTGTGGATGACGGACACCGACGGCGACGGCAAGGCCGATCTCTATCAGTTCGACACCACCGGTGACGGCGAGATCGACGTGACCATCGCCGACCGTGACGAGGAAGACGCGACCGGACGCGTCGTGGTCGAAGGGGACGGCGGCCACCCGCTCAACCCGTGAGTCACCGGTCCTCCCGGGCGCGCGGGCGTCCGGGGGGACCTCCCGCCGCATCGTCCCCCGCGGCGGGCCGCCGCGGGGGAAGGCCGTGCAGCCGCACCGCGGACAGCCGGCCGCCGGCCACCTCGGCCGTCATATACGTACAGTTCGGCTGGCGTCGCCGGTCGGTCGGCGAGCCCGGATTGAGCAGCCGCAGGCCCCCGGGCGCCGTGGTGTCCCACGGGATGTGGCTGTGGCCGAACACCAGGACGTCCACGCCCGGGAAGCGTTCGGCGCAGCGCTCCTCCCGGCCCCGCGCGGGCCCGGTCTCGTGCACGACCGCGAAGCGCAGCCCGCCCAGCCCGACCGCCGCCACCTCGGGCAGCCGGGCGCGCAGTGGCGCGCCGTCGTTGTTGCCGAAGACCGCGACCAGCCGCCGGGCCCGGGACTCCAGCAGATCGAGGGTCGCGGTGTCCACCCAGTCGCCCGCGTGGAACACCACATCGGCCCGGTCCACCTCCGCCAGCAGTTCGGCGGGCAACTCCCGTGCCCGCCCGGGCAGATGCGTGTCGGTGGTGAGCAGCAGCCGCATCCGGCGGTTCCTTCCTAGTGGAGCACGCTGACCGCGCGGGCGACGACCAGCAGCGACGTCACCAGCGCCGACACGCTCTCCACCGACATCAGCAGCTTCATCCGGCTGGACAGCGGCATGGTGTCGGTCGGGCTGAAAGCGGTCGAGTTGGTGACGGACACATACAGATAGTCCACCAGCGTGGGCACCCAGTCGGACTTGACGCTCGCGCCGTCGGCGACCTCCTGCACCGCGTCGTGGTTCTCGTCCTGGGAGAAGCGGAAGTCGGCCAGCGGCAGCTCGGCCCGCGGGGCCTGGGTCCTGCTGACCGGTCCGCCCCGGTCCAGCTCCCAGTAGGCCAGCCCGAAGACGATCACATTCGTCAGCCACACCTGCAGGGCCGCCAGCAGCAGGGACTTGCCGTCCGAGGAGCCGGCCGACACCAGATCGCGGACCAGCAGTCCCAGCGCGACCAGGTTGCTGGCCGCGATGACGAACACCAGCCCCAGGGACAGCGCCCTGGTGGCACGGGTCTGGCGGGTCAGCCGGCGGGGGTTGAAAGCCACCAGCGGTATCAGGAGCAGGAGTTCCAGGGCCGGGAGGATGTAGCGCGGCGCTATCAGCAGCCGCTGCGGCAGGGCCACGTACAACCCGACCGCCACCAGCGTCGCGACGACGGCCGGCAGCCGCGGCTCCCCCCGCCGCTCGTGCCGGGGGTGCCGGGTCGGCGCGTCGGCGCGGCTTCGCGTCATCAGTCAGATCTCCTGTCGTGGCGCGATCCGATGGCGCCACGACGTGACCTTCCCGCTGTACGTGATCGCATGCCGGCGGCCCGGTCAGCGCATGGCCCGGTCCAGGTTGGTGGTCGCGCTGATCAGGGCGAGATGGGTGAAGGCCTGCGGGAAGTTGCCCAGGTGCTCGCCGGTCATACCGATCTGCTCGGCGTACAGGCCCAGGTGGTTGGCGTAGGTGAAGGTCTTCTCCAGTGCCAGCCGGGCGCGTTCGATCTGGCCGGTGCGGGTCAGCGACTCGACCCACCAGAAGGAGCAGATCGAGAAGGTGCCCTCCGGCCCGGTCAGCCCGTCCGGGCTCATCGACGGGTCGTAGCGGTAGACCAGGCTGTCCATCACCAGCTGGTCCTCGATCGCGTCCATCGTGGAGCGGAAGCGCGGATCGTCGGGGGAGAGGAACTTCACCATCGGCATCAGCAGCAGCGCGGCGTCCACCACCGGCGGATGGGGCCCGCCGGGCCCGTCGCGGAAGCGCTGCACGAAGGTGCCGGCCTCCTCGTGCCAGCCGCGGTCGATGATCTGGTGGTAGATCCGGTCCCGGGCCTGCGACCACCGCACCAGGTCGCCGGGCAGCCCGCGCTGGCGGGCCATCCTGATCATCCGCTCGACGGCCACCCAGCACATCAGCCGGGAGTAGGTGTGGTCCTGCGGCCCGGCCCTGGTCTCCCAGATCCCCTCGTCGGGCGCGGACCAGTGGTCGATCAGCCAGTCCACGATCCCGCACAGGTCCATCCAGCTGTCGTGCGAGATCCCCACGCTGTACTTGTTGAACAGATAGATGGAGTCGATGAGTTCGCCGTAGATGTCCAACTGGAGCTGGCCGGCCGCGTCGTTGCCGATCCGCACCGGCCGCGAGCCGCGGTAGCCCTCCAGATGGTCCAGTGTCGTCTCGGGCAGCCGGGCGTGCCCGTCGATGGAGTACAGCACCCGCAGCGGCCCGTTCTCCGCCCCGTCGGCGTTGTGCAGACAGGCGGTGAGCCACTGGATGAAGGCCTTCGCCTCGTCGGTGAAGCCCAGCCGCAGCAGCGCGTAGAGGGAGAAGGCCGCGTCGCGGATCCATACGTAGCGGTAGTCCCAGTTGCGCTCGCCGCCGATGTGCTCGGGCAGTCCGAGCGTCGGGGCGGCCACCACCGCTCCGGTGGGTTCATGGGTGAGCAGCTTCAAGGTGAGGGCCGAGCGGTGCACCATCTCCCGCCACCGCCCGTGGTACGTGCTCTGCCGCAGCCAGCCGTGCCAGAAGGCGGTGGTGGCGCGGAACAGCGCGTCCACGGCTTCCTCGTCCACGCCGTCCGCGTCCGCCGTGCCCGGGTCACCGGCCGCCGGATCGACCGGGTCCGCGGTGTGCAGCACGAACAGGACGGTCTGGCCCTCCTCGATGGTGAACCGGCCGCGCGCGTCGTCGCCCTCCGCCCGCAGCTCCACATCGCTGTGCACGGTGACGCTCAGCTCGTCCCCGGTGAACCGCACCCCGGTCGGCAGCAGGGCGGTGCGGTGCCTGGCGCGGCCGTAGTCCAGGCGCGGCGCGATCTCCACGGCCATCCGCATCCGGCCGCGGATGCCGACCACCCGCCGCACCAGCCGCTGCCGGTGCCCCTCGTCATGGGCGCGGACCACCGGCATGAAGTCCTGGATCTCCACGATGCCGTCCTCGGTGAGCATCCGGGTGATCAGGATGGTGGTCTCCGGGAAGTAGAATTGCTGCCTGCTGGCCTGCTCGCAGTCCGGGCGGATGGTCCAGTGGCCGCCCTTGCGCGCGTCCAGCAGCGAGCCGAAGACGCTGGGGGAGTCGAAGCGGGGCGCGCAGAACCAGTCGATCCGGCCGTCGGTGCCGACCAGCGCCACGGTCCGCAGATCGCCGATGAGCCCGTGTTCGGCGACGGGCAGGTAGTCCTCTCCGACCAGGTACTCGGCTCCGACTCGATTCATCGCGTGATCCCGTCTCCGGCGGCCCCCCGCCACCTCCATCGTCACGCCACCCGCGCCGGGGCGCGCATCGAGGCGGCGCGGGCCCGCCCGCGGCGGCCGGACTCCGGTCAGGCCGGGAGCGGTTCCAGGGCGATGCGGACGCTGATCTGCTTGCCCGAGGCCTGCTGGGTGACCTGGAGGGCGCCGCACAGCGCCAGGACCACTTCGATGCCGTGCCGGCCGACCCTGGCCGGGTCGGGGGCCGGGACGTCCGGCACGGCCGGGGAGGTGTCCCACACGGTGATGTCCACCGCGTGGTCGATCAGCTCCAGGTCCAGCCGGCACGGCCCGGTGGTGTGCCGGATCGCGTTGGTGACCAGCTCGCTCACCACGAGCTGCGTGGTCTCGACGGCGTGCGCCGAGACCGCCAGGGCGCGTTCGGTGTGGACGCGGCCGAAGAAGCCTGAGGCCAGTCTTCTGGCCTCGGCTATGGCCGTCGTCTCGCTGCCGTAGACCTCACTGATCCGCACGATCGTCGCCTCCCAAGGGCCGCCCGGCCGGCGGGCGGCGCCCGCCGGCCGGCCACGCTGTGTCCTGTCCTGCCGGCCCCCTGCCCGCGGTGCCTCCGCCGACGTCCTGGCGCGTACCCCCGCACCGGGGCCGCACACCAGCAGCCGCGCCGGGGGCGGGCGACGGGGCCGGGGGAGCGGGTGGGGCCGAGAGGCGCGGCTCACCCGTCCGGGTGAGCGATTTTGAACTCCGGACCCCGGGGCATACTCCCGCGCATGACGATCAACGAGAGCGCTCCCGCAGCGCCGGCCACCGGCTCCGACATCGAGGTCGTGGTCCCGCAGGGCGAGCTGGACCTGGACAATCTCCTCCCGCTGACCCTCCAGCTGGAGCGCGCCGCGCTGAACGGCCCCGCGGTGGTCCTGGACGCCAGCGGCATCACCTTCGGCGATTCGAGCTTCCTGCGGGTGCTGCTCGCGATCCGCCGGCAGACCGATCTGCGGATCGCGGCGCCGCGGCCGGTGCTGGAACGCCTCATCAGGATGGTGGGCATGGACCAGGTGCTGACGATCTATCCGACGGTGGAGGCGGCCAAGGCGGCGCCCCTCGCCGGCTGATCCGGCCGGCGGCGGCGCACCGACCGTCAGGACGCGGGTGTACGCGCGGAGGCCGGCGCCGCCGGATCGGTGGCGCCGGCCCGCGCGGTGGTTTCGGGGGAGGGCTCGCCCAGCAGACCGGCCGCCGCCGCGGCGATCACGCAGAAGGCCAGTGGGAGCACGAAGGCCAGATTCAGCGGGACCAGGCGGGTCAGGCCGCCGATGACGGCGGGGCCGGCCAGCATGCCGAGGTAGCCCAGGCCCGCGACCCGGGAGACATTGGCGCCGGCGGCGTCCTTGTCGATGTGCCCGGCCGCGCTGAACAGCTGGGGCACGCATCCCGACAGGCCGATGCCGAAAACGGCCCAGCCGGCCAGCGCGAGCGGTATCCAGGGGGCGAACACCACCGCGGTCATGCCCACCGCCGCTGTCGAGGCGCCGCCGCGCACCACCGCGACCGGGCCGAACCGCGCCGACACCCGGTCGGTGACCAGCCGGCCCGCGGTCATGGCGGTGGAGAAGGCGCCGTAGGCGAGCGCGGCGGTCGCCGCCGACGCGTGCAGCACGTCCCGTACCGACAGCACGCTCCAGTCGTTGGCGACCCCCTCGCACAGCATGACCATCAGGGCGACGGCGGCCAGTCCCCAGATCCGCGGCGGCGTACGGCGCCGGCCCGGCTCGGGCGCGCCGTCGGCGGGCGCGGGGACCGGCTCGCGCGGCAGCAGGGCCGGCGCCGTCGCCAGCGCGACGGCCACGCCCACCAGCGCGGTGCCGCCCAGCGTGGCGGGCGCGCTCCAGCCCCAGCTCAGCGTCCGGGCTCCGATGAGCGAGGCGGCCACCGCGCCGAGCGAGAAGACCGCGTGGAAGGCGGACATCACCGGCCGCCGGTAGCCGCGCTCGACCTGGACCGCGTGCGCGTTCATGCTGACGTCCAGGCAGCCGTTGCCCAGGCCGAGGGCGAGCAGGGCGGCGCCCAGCGTCCAGCCGCCGCGCGCGAGTCCGGGCAGGACGACGGCGGCGGCGCACAGCGCGCCGCCGAGCGGGACCAGCGCCCGGGCACCGAAGCGGTCGGCCAGCGGGCCGGCCAGCTGCATCCCCGCGAAGGCCCCGCCGCCGAGCAGCAGCAGGAGCGAGCCGAGCACCGCGTGGCTGATGCCGGCCCGGTGCTCGATCGCCGGGATGTGCACCACCCACATACCGAGGACGAAGCCGTTCAGGGCGAAGTAGACGAAGGTGGCGATCCGCGCGGCGCGGAGGGATCTCTGCATGACCGTGAACATAACAAACGCTGATGCTGTTCGGAAGGGCCACTTTTGAACAACATAGCTGTTCGGTGGTTGAATAAGGGCATGGTGAGTAGCGAACGACACCGGCGGATCGCCGAGGCGGTGGGCGAGGCCGGCCGGCTCAGCGTCAGCGAGCTGGCCGCCGTGACCGGCGCCTCGGAGATGACCGTCCGCCGCGATCTGGAGATCCTGGCCGAGCAGGGCGTCCTGGAGCGCTATCGCGGCGGCGCCCGGAGCCTGATGCTGCGCGGCGAGGAACCGCCCTTCGCGCTGCGGGCCACCGAGGGGCTCGACGTCAAACGGCGGATCGCCGCCGAGGTGGCCGGGCTGATCACCGACGGCGAGACCGTCCTGATCGACAGCGGCACCACCTGCCTGGAGGTCGCCCGCGCGCTCGAACAGCGCCGGCTGACCGTCATGCCGCTGTCGCTGCACGCGCTGAACGCCCTGACCGGCGCGCCGCGGCTGCGGCTGCTGGTCCCCGGCGGCGAGCCCCGCCCGGGCGAGCTCGCCCTGACCGGGCCGCTCACCGAGGCGTCGCTGGCCGCGGTCCGCTTCGACACCGCCGTGCTCGGCTGCTGCGGGCTGACCGCCGCCGACGGCCTGACCGCCTACGACCTCGCCGAGGCCGCCACCAAGCGCGCCGCCATCAGCTCCGCCCGCCGGGTGATCGCCGTCGCCGACGCCGCCAAGCTCTCCCGTACCGCGCTCGCCTTCGTCGCCCCGGCGTCCGCCCTGCACACGGTCGTGACCGACGAGGCGGCGCCGCGCGAGGAGACCGAGGCGCTGGCCGCCGCCGGGGTGACGGTACGAAGGGCCGGCCTCACGCCGTCGGTTCGGTGAACCACGAGGCGAGCGACGTCCAGTCGAAGGACTCCCGCCAGGCCACCTCCCCGGCCACCCAGCCGGTCAGGGCGGTGATCACCTGCGCCACCGACGCCGTCCGTGTCCAGTAGTGCTCGGCGGGACCGCGGTCGCGGTACTCCAGCTGATATGTTCCGTCCGGCCGCAGCCAGACCTGGGCGTAGCACTGGTCGTCGCCGGCGCACTCCAGCACCAGGTGCCGGTCGCGCGCCAGATCGAGCACCGCCGCCTCCAGCTCGGCGCCGCTCGGACAGTTCGCGTCCGGACGGTGGCCCGGGTGCGCCGGAGGGTCCGGCTCGTCGCCCGCCGCCGCCGGATCGACCGGCGGCAGACCGCAGGCCTCGATCAGCTCGAAGAACAGGTCCTCCACGAACGGGTCCGCGCGCTTGGTCAGCACCGAGAGCAGGGCCGCCCGCTCGGCGCGGAATCCCGCCTCGGCCGCCCAGCCGGCGACGCGGCCGGCGGTGGCGCGGACCTCCTCCGGGCCGGGGACCGGTATGTCGTAGTCCGCGGCCATGACCGGATCGAGGAACGCGGTCCAGGCCGCACCCGACGGCGCGAGGCCCCACACCTGGCAGATGTCGCTGTCCATCACCCTCGCGAGCAGCGCGGGCGCGCCGGTCTCCGCCACCAGCCGGCGCAGCCAGTCCCTTATGCCGTCGATCGGGGAGCCGTGCCGGGATCGCACCGTCTGCCAGCCGTCCGTCAGCTCCGCGCAGGGGCGGAAGCAGCCGCCCTCGCACGTCCCGCATGAGGCGCCCGCGCCGAACTGCGGAAGCTCCATCAACGGCCGCTCGCTGCGGGCCAGCACGAAGTCGCCGGAAAAACCCATGTTCCCTCCCCGGATCACTGGTCGCAAAGCTACCGCCGACCACTGACAACGCGCCCACCCCGTCCGGCGACCGCCGTCCAGCCCCCCCGGATCAGCCCGACGGATCAGCCCGTCGGAACGGCCGACCGGATCAGCCCGTCCGGAAGCTGCCCCGGGCGATCTCGAAGGTGCCGCGGGCCCGCTCCGTCCAGCTCGCCGGCGCGGACAGCGAGATGTCGAACATCCGGCCGTTCTCCGTCCAGCACAGCTCGAAGGCGACGCGCGCCCCGCCCTGTTCGTAGCCGAACTCCCACAACACGGCGGGCAGCCCGTGCTCCTGAGTGCTGGTGAGCGACCCGTCCCGGTAGCCCGGGTACGTCCTCGGTCCGGCCGCCTTCTCCGCCTTCAGCGCCGCGTACGCGCCGCCGGGATACGGCCGCCGCTCGCGCTCGCCGAAGCGCACGATGTGGTCGGGCGACCAGTAGTACGTATGCGGCGGCTGGGCCTCGCGGACGAAGGCCGGCGGCAGGACCACCGAGAAGCCCGCCGGGTCGGAGACGCGGTGGAAGCCCGGCGGGAGCGGCGGGGTCCCCGGAGCGCCGGGCGGCGGTCCCTGGCCGTCCGGCGGCGGACTGAACGGGCCGTCGCCGCCCAGCGGCGGGAATCCGTCGCCGGGCGGGGCGAATCCGTCTCCGGGCGCGGGATAGCGGCCGGTCGGCGGGGCGAAGGCGCCCCCGGACGGGGGAGGCGTCGCCGGCGCCGCTCCCGCGCCGCTGTCCGATCCCCGCTGGCTCACCAGGAACGTCGCGACCGTGCCGGTGCTCACGGCCAGCACGACCAGGGCGCCGACGGCGACCACCTGGATCCCGCCCTTGCGCTTGCGGCCCCGGGCGCGGTGCGACGACGGCCTGCCGGCGGCGGGTAAGCGGGACGCTTCGGCGCGGTCGCCGGCGGACGCCGCGGCGTCCGACGCCTCCCGGGCCGCCCCGGTCGCCGCTGACCCGGCGGACTCCTCCTCGGCGGGCGCCGCCGTGAGCGGATCGACGGCCGGCGGCAGCCGCGGCTCCGGCCCGGGCGTGGACACCGCCTGCGAGGCCGCGTCCGCCGCCGGTCCCGGCCCCGGCTCGGGCCGCGCCGCCGCTTCCCGGGCCCGCGGCGCCGGCTCCTCGCCGGTCTCCGCGAACGCCCGCAGCAGCCGCTGCGCCTCGACGGCGCCCATCCGGCTGACCGGATCGCGGTCCAGCAGCGCCAGGACCACCGGCAGCAGCGGTCCCAACTCCGCCGGCGGCGTGAGCTCGTCGATCGCGACGGCGTGCACGATCTCGCCGATCGAGTCACGGCGGAACGGTGACTCACCGTGCACGGCGGCACACAGCAGCGCGCCCAGCGACCACAGATCCGAGGCCGGGCCCGCCCCGCGCCCGGACATCCGCTCCGGGGCGGTGTACTCGGGCGAGCCGACGAAGCCGCCGGTCTCGCTGATGGTGCCGGCGCCCGGCACCCGGGCGATACCGAAGTCGGTCAGCACCACCCGGCCGGACTCGTGCTCGATCAGGATGTTGGCCGGCTTCACGTCCCGGTGCTGGATCTCGCGTTCGTGCGCCGCCCGCAGCGCGCCCGCCACGGCGGCACCCACCCTGGCCGCCTCACGCGGCGGCAGCGGACCGTCCCGCTCCAGCACGCGCGCCAGCGAACTGCCGTCGATCAGCTCCATCACGATCCACGGGTGCCCCTGATGCTCCACCACGTCATGCACGACCACGACATGCGGATGCCGGATCAGCGCGGCCGTACGCGCCTCGCGCAGCGCCCGCTCCCGGCGCAGCGCCGCCTGGCGGGCCGACAACCCCTCGTCGGGCAGATGGAGTTCCTTGACCGCGACCTGCCGCCGCAGCAGTTCGTCGGTGGCCCGCCATACGGTGCCCATACCGCCGCGCCCGAGCCTGTCGGTGATGCGGTACCGATCGGCGATCATGTCCCGCGGCGGTGAGGAGGGGGCCGTTTCTCCCCCGTCGCTTGCCATGCGGTCATCATGCCTCAGCTCGCACCCATGTGCCTGTCCTCACACGACGTGAGTGTGCCGGGACCGTCGTCATCCGCCGGTCCGGCCCCATCTGTCCGAAAGCTGCGTTGCGTTACGGCCCCGGACATGAAGGTGGGCGCCAATGGAGGCCTGACGTCGTCGCGGAGCCCGCCGGGACCGCCGGCGGCCCCGGACACACCGGCCGTCCCCGTGCGCATGGACGCGCGGCGGCGGGGCAGACGCGTTCCTGGCCGCGTACGACCCGGTGAGCGGCCGCGCATTGGAGGCAGTGATGATCTGGGCCCACCCGACCACCTTGCAGACGCTCGTCGAGCGCTACGAGCGGCTCCGCCAACTCGAACTCGCCGGTCAGACGGATGCCCAACTCCAGGCGAAGCTGCGCGACACCGCTTACACCCTGTGCGTCACCACCGGGACCCGCGACGCCGGCCTGGCGCTCGCGGTGGCCCGCAACCGTATCGCCCAGAGCCGCGCCGAAGTCCCCGCCGCGGCCGGGGAACTGACCGGGACCGCGTCCTAAGCCACGGACCGGGCACAGCCGGTCGGGGACCGCTCCAGCAACTCCCCGCCCAGCGGGCCCCGGTGGCCACACCGGCAACTTCGCCCACCCTTTGAACGCTACGGGTCGCCCGTGCGTACGAGTCGTCGCACTGACCGTCACCCGGAGGACGCGGTACGTCCGCGGTACGCCCTCCGGGCCGGTCGTCCGTCCGCCCGGCTCTGCACCTGACTCGTAGGAGATCCCGTGTTAGACATCGGCAAAAGACTCGACGACGCCAACGCCCCCGTCCTGTCGTTGTACCGGATGGTCATCAGCCTGCTCTTCGTCTGCCACGGCTCGGTGACCGTCCTGGGCCTGTTCGCCGGGACCGGCGGCGGCCGGGTCTCCGTGGGCACCTGGCCCGGCTGGTGGGCCGGTCTCATCCAACTCACCGGCGGTGTGCTGGTGTTCATCGGAGTGGGTGAGGTCGGCACCCGCGTGGCCGCCGTGGTCAGTTCCGGCTCCATGGCCTACGCCTACTTCTCGGTCCACCAGAAGAACTCGCTGTGGCCGATCCAGAACGGCGGCGAACTGTCCGTCCTGTTCTGCTGGAGCTTCCTGCTGATCGCCGTCGTCGGTCCCGGCACCTGGACCCTGTCCTGGCTGCTGGCCAGAGGCAGGGCCTCTTCGGCGCCCGACCCGGCGCCCGACCCGGTCACCGCCTCCGCCCCCACCGCCGGCGCCGAGGCCCCCTGAGCCCCGGCTCGCCCGGACCGCCGCCGACCGCCACAGCGCTGTCGGCGGCGGCCACCGGGAAAGTGCTCAGACCGCGCCGGGTCCGGCGATCGCGCCGATCCGGTCGCGTGCGGCGTCCAGTGCCGCTTCGATGTCGCGGGTGCCGGTGGACACGCACAGCGTGTAGGCGGTGTCCCGCAACTGACTGCTCACCTGCGGCGTCGCGGTGTCGTCGTCGACCTCCGCGCTCAGGCGTTCGTAACGTTCGATCAGCTCCCGCAGGACAGCGGGATTGGCCCACATCATGACTGCCTCCTCCTCGGCGCAGCCGCTCGCCGTGCATCCACGGCTGCATAAGTTGCCTGCCCCCGGCGCGCTCCTTACACGCCTGTCCGCGCGCTCCGCCCGCGCCGTCGCACCACCGGGCGGACCGGCCGCATGGCCCGGCGGCGGGCCGCACGGCGCCCCGGGTCCGCCCGGCCCGAGCACCGGTGGACCGCTCTGACCTGGTGCTTCATCGACGCGTCCGGGCAGGCCGCCGCATGCTCCGACTGCTCGAAGACGCTCGGCCGAAGAGGTGTTGTGTCCCGATTGTGTAACGAGGATCACGTCGCCGAACGCCGGGCCCGCCCCGGGGCGGGCACCGGGGAAAGCCGCTACGGAAGGATCGCGTCGACATACCCGCCGTCGACGCGCAGCGCGCCACCGGTGGTGGCCGAGGCCTGCGGAGAGCTGAGATAGACCACCATATGGGCGATCTCCTCCGGCTCGATCAGCCGCTGGATCAAGGAATTCGGCCGGTGCTCGCGCATGAAGGTCCGCTGGGCCTCGTCCCACGACAGGTCCCCGGGCACCAGCTCGCGTACGAAGTCCTCGACACCGCCGGTGTGGGTCGGGCCGGCGATCACGCTGTTGACGGTGACCCCGGTGCCGGCCGCCGCCTTGGCGAAGCCGCGGCTCACCGCGAGCAGGGCGGTCTTGCTCATGCCGTAGTGGATCATCTCGATCGGGGTGACCACCGCCGAGTCGCTGGCGATGTACTGCACCCGGCCCCAGCCGCGCTCGGTCATACCGGGCAGGTAGTGGCGGGTCAGCCGGATCGCGGTCAGGACGTTGGTCTCGAAGTAGCGGCGCCATTCGTCGTCGGTGATCTCCAGCGCGGGGCGGGAGGCGAAGACACCGAGGTTGTTGATGAGGATGTCCGCGTCGGGCGCGGCCGACAGGAGCCGCGCGGTGCCCTCGTCGGTGGTGATGTCGGCGGCCACCGCGACCGGTTCGGTGTCCGGCCCGGCGGCGCCCACCCGCTCGGCGGCCCCGGCGAGCCGCTCCTCGTCACGGCCGGTGAGGACGACCCGGGCCCCGGAGGCGGCCAGCCCTTCGGCGATGGCGAGCCCGATGCCCTGCGACGACCCGGTGACCAGCGCGGTTTTCCCGGAAAGGTCGATATTCACTGCCCTGTGCTCCGCTCTCGTGTTCGCCGGCGGCGGGTGCGTCCGGGGAGCCGGTCGGCCCGCGGCGCTCCACGCCATGGGGCGGCCCCGTGGGATCGGGCCCGTCCCCGCAGAGCGTACGGGTGACACCGTGCCCGCCCGCGGGGGCGACACCCCGGCACGGCCCGGACCGGGGCCTGTTTCAATTCCCCCGTGACCACAGCGCGCATCGACATCGACGTCCTCCGGGTCTTCCGCGGCCCCGGCGGCGCCCACGGCAACACCCTCGGCGTGGTGCGTGACGGCGCACTCGTGCCCGACCGGGCGTCCCGGCAGGCGCTCGCCCGGCAGCTCGGCTTCAGCGAGACGGTGTTCGTCGACGATCCGGAGCGTGGCGTGCTGGACATCTTCACCCCGGGACTGCGGCTGCCGTTCGCCGGCCATCCACTGGTCGGCGCCGCCTGGCTGCTCGACGTGGAGGTCCTCGAACTGGAGGTGGGGGACGTCTTCGCGCGCGACGACGGTGAGTTCAGCTGGATCACCGCGCGCGCCGAGTGGGCGCCGCCGCGCACCTTGCGGCAGTACGGATCGCCCGCCGGGATCGACGCCCTGGAGGTGCCGCCGCCGGGTGAGTGGGTGTACGCGTGGAGCTGGCAGGACGAAGCCGCGGGCCGGGTCCGCGCCCGCGCGTTCCCTGGACGCGGCGACGGCGTCGACGAGGACGAGGCGACCGGCGCCGCCGCGCTCCTGCTCACCCACCGGCTCGGCCGCGCCCTCAACATCACCCAGGGCAGGGGCTCCCAGATCCTCACCGCCCCAGGGGCGGACGGCACGATCGACATCGGCGGACGCGTCCACCTCGAAGAAGTCCGGACCGTCGAATTCGAGACCGTCGACGTCCCGGCCGGCTGAACCGCGCGCCCGGTCCGGTCCGGCGGGCGGGTCAGTCACCGCCCGGCCGGGCCGGAGCCTCGGGCGGCTCGGTTGCCGAGGACGCCTCGGGAGTCGCGGACGCGTGCCAGCGGAGCGTTATGTCCAGGTGGGCGCTGGCGTTGGCGGTCGCGATGATCCCGCCCAGCTTGCCGTCCAGCACGACACCGAAGCTGATCTCCACCTCGTCGGGCCGGTGGGCGAGCTGCCGGAATTCGTCCATCGCCTCGGACGCGGCGGCGGTCACCGGCGCCAGTGCCTCGCGCAGCGTCTGCCGCGCGCTTTCCAGCCGGGCGCCCAGGCCGACGGCGCCACTGCCCGCCCGCCCGGGAGGAGCCACCAGGACGACGGTTCCGTCGGCCAGCCGGAATTCGACCGCGTCAGACATGGGGTCCTCTCCTGGGGTCGTGCCGGGATCTCAGCGCGGGGTGGCGCAGGCCTTGCCACCGGGTGTGTCGTCTTTGTCGAGGTGGGCGCCGACCTGATCGAGCTGGCCGAGCAGCGTGGTCAACTGGGCTTTGTCGGCTACGTAGTTGAGGACCGCCTGGTAGAAGGCCGCCGACAGGTCCGGCTGCATCATGTCGGCGGCGGTGAAGCACAGGATGTGCCCGGCGCCCGGCTGGAGCAGCGCGGCGATCTCCTGCTCGACCCCCGCCGGGTAGGCGGACCGCGGCACGTCGCGGCTGGCCGAGAACGCGTAGCCGCCGCTCTGCCCGACCCACGCGGTCTGCGCCTCCTTGCCCGCCAGATACTCGATCAGCGCCGTGGCGCTCGGATTGCGGGTGGCGAACATCCCCACGAAGTCGGCGGAGACCTGGAGCGGGGCGCCCGCGGCGGGCGGCACGAAGCGGTAGTCCTCGCCCTGCCGCTTCCCGCTGTCGAAGCCCATCGCGGACAGCGCGCCGTGATCGAGCCGGCAGGTGGGCGGGTCGGCGGTCATACCTTCGGCCGCGGCGCCGAACTCGGTGACCGAGGCGTCGCCGAGGCTGCCGTCGACGAACCGGCGCCAGACGGTCCAGGCGTCCCGGACCTCGGCCGAGGTCCAGCGCTGCTGACCGGTGATCCATCTCTCGTAGGTGCCGACACCGTCGGGCCCGCCCAGCAGCAGGTCCGCGATCCAGTCCGCGCCCGGCCAGCCGGAGGTCGGGCCGGACGCCAGCCCCAGGCACCAGGTCCTGCCGCCGCGTTCGGACAGCGCCAGTTGCGCGGCGCGTGTGGTCGGCGGACGAGGCGTGACCGAGGGGTCGAACCAGATCAGCGTCTTCACATCGGCCTTCACCGGGACCGCGAACACCTGCCCGCGCACCGTCATCAGCCCGCTGAAGGGCTGGACGAAGCCCGCCGGACCGATGTCCTGGAGCGGCTGGAGCCGCCGGTCCCGCAGTTTCTCGTCCGCGTAGCGGGTCACCGCGCCCACGCTGGGCAGCACCGCCAGGTCCGGTGGGACCCCCGCGTTGACGGCGGCGTCGAGCTGCTGGGTCGTGGCGCGGGTGACCTCCACGTTCACCCGGACGCCGGTCTGCTTCTCGAAGTCCTTGATCACGGAGTAGAAGGCCCTGAACTCCGCCCCGCTCCACGGGATCATGATCGTGACCGTGCGGCCGCCGGCCGGTCCGCCGGCGCACGCGGCGCAGGCGACGAGCAGCCCGAACGCGAGGGCGCAGCGCGCGAGCCGCGCCAGCAGAGTCCTCATGTCCGCTGGAACCGGTATTCGTTGAGCCGGGGACGGTAGGCCAGATACGCCAGCACCGCGGCGCCGGAGAGCAGGGACAGCGCGACCGCCAGGGTCACCGGATGGCTCGCCAGCGGATCGGCGGACAGGTGCCGTTCGTCCTCCGTGCTCAGTACGCCGACCGTGACCGCCACCGTCGCGACGGTCAGCAGCGCGGCCCCGAGCAGCGGGCTGACGATCCGCCGGAAGTGCGTCGCCACCAGACGACCGGTGGCGGCGGCCAGCAGCAGCATCACGGCGGCCGGCACGACGAGCGGCCACCAGAAGGAGAGCGGGTCCAGCCACCGCGAGCCGCGCTGCCGCTCCAGCGCGGCCCGCTGGAGGTCCCGCAGATCCCCCAGCGTCGCGATCAGGCCGCCGGTGTCCGGGATCGGTTCGTTCGTCACGGGATCCCTCTCGTCGGGTGCGGTCAACGCTGCCAGGGCGTCGCTGACCACGACAGGCTTCCGGTAGGTCTGATACGCGCTGACCGCTTCCGCGGCCAGGTCGTCGCAGTTCGTCAGCTGACCCTGCACGAACTGGATCTGTGTCGATCCCTCCACTCCGGCCGCGTTCCCCTGGGCCGCCGAGGTGACATCGGTGCTCACCTCGGCCATGTCGTTGGCGAACTCCGAACCCGTATGGGTCAGCAGGACGTCCCCGTTGCCGAAGGTGGTGCGCAGAGCGAGGCTCGCGCTGCGGGCCGCCGACAGCGCGTGGGTGATGTCCTGGATCCCGGCCCGGGTGCGCCGGGCGGCGGTGATCTCGCGGTGGGCCTGGGTCGCCACCAGCGGATACAGCAGCGCGGTGGCGACGACGGTGATCAGCACACCGGTCCTGAGCCAGCGCAGCACCCTGACCGGATGCGTCGCGCGCAGCCGGGCGTACGGCCGGGCCGGGCTCCACCTCGGCGTCCGCCGGGCCGGCGCGAGCGCGTTCACGGGCTGTCCGCCACCTCGTCGTCGAACGGCCGGCCGCAGCTCTCGCAGTGCCGGAGCACGCGGGCGGAGGTCGTCGCCCCGCAGTGCCGGCACACCCGCGTCCGGTCGGCGGGCGGCGCGGGATCGATCAAGTCGGCCGGGGCGGTGCCGGTCTTGGCCGAATCGAGTCCGAGCTGCTGCATCTCCCCGCGGGTCACGTCCGGGCGCAGTGCGGGCACACCGTCCCGGCCGGGAGCCGACACCCTGCGCAGCAGCCGGAGGCGTACCGCGTCGCCCAGGCGTTCGGCGAGTTCGAGGGCGACCCGCAACTCGCGGTTCGCCGTGGCCGGATCCCCGCCGCGCTGGGCGTCGGCGCAGGCGCGCATCGCCATGCCCAGTTCGCGCTCGTTCTCCACCCGGGTGAGGCTGGCGGGGCGCACGGTGGCCAGCCCCGGAGTGCCGCTGCGCCGTACGACCATCGCCCTGGTCTCCGCGCACGGCTCGCGCGAGCCGCCGGGCGTCTCGGCGTGCAGGCCGACGCGGGCGGCGCGCAGGTCCTCGTCGACGGGCAGGGCGTCGGCGTCGAAGCTCAGTGACAGCTGGTACTGGCGCACCTCCGGCGGCCAGGCGCCGAGCGGGACATGGATCTCACCGCCGCGCGGCTGCTGCTGGGCCGTCAGATCGGCCTCGGTCGGACGCGTCTGCCGGACGAAACCGACCCGGAAGCGGTCGTTGAGCCGCAGCGTCAGATAGACCCGGGGCACGACCAGTCCGTGCGCCTTGCGCATGAGCCGGGTGAAGTCCCCGGTGAGGTCGGCGACATCGATGACCGCCTCGGCGCCGCCGTGCAACGCCTCGGTGATCCGCAGCAGTTCGGCGTAGTCCCAGTCGTCCCCGAGCCCGCGCGCGTCGCACACGAAGCGGTCCGTACAGGCGGTGAGTGCCGCGGTGAGCTGCTCGCCGGTCTCGTGCTCGTCCCTGCCGTCGGTGTACAGCACCGCGTGCCGTACGGTGCCGCCCGGCGCCGCCGAGGAGAAGAGCCGCTCGGCGCAGGTCAGCCAGCTGCCGATCGCCGTACCGCCCTCCGGCAGCTGGTCGGCGACCTGGCGCCTGGCCGCCGCCCTGGTCTCGTCGTCGACCCGGGCCAGGCCGCCGCCGGGCGGATAGACGACCTCGGCCCGGTGGTTCCCGGCGATGACGCCGAGGTACGCACCGTCGTGCAGGGTGTCGATGGCCGCGCACATCGCCCGTTTGGCCTCGGCGAGTTTGCCCCGGCCGGCCATGGACAGCGACCGGTCCATGATGAGGATCTCCGCGACGCCGGTCCGAGGGGCGGCTTCCGCGGCGGAGCGCGCGCTGATCGTGACGAGGGCGTCCGCGCGGGTGTCGTCGAACGCCAGATCCCAGGGCGCGTCGACCTCGACATCGAAACTCAGTCCGACCGCGGACGCGTTCACCAGTCGCACCACCCGACCACATCATCCAGTGGGATCATGAGTTTATCCCGCCCGGCGTTGTCCCGAGGGGTGGTTGCGCGGATTGGCCGCCGCTCCCGTGACCGCGCGCCGCCCGCGCCGCCGGCGTCTCCCGCGCCCCCACACCACCGGGGGACGCAGCCGGTTCGCGAGATCGACCAGCGCGGTGTGATCCCGCTCGGTGCCGGCCTGCCCGGCGACCTCGCGGACCACCTCGGACAGCTTGAGCCGGTCACCCGCGACGACGAACTGCGCGTACTCGATCTCCGCCCGCAGCCCGGCGCCCGAGGCCGCGTCCACCTCCAGTCCGGCCACCCATCCCCTGGCCCGGTCCAGGTCCGCGGCGGCCGGCGCGTCGGAGCCCGGGATCGGCAGCACGGCGGTCAGCAGGCGTACCACCGCGATCCGCGCCTCGCGCTCGAAGCGGAACTCCGCCGCCAGCCGCTCGGCGACGGCCACCGCCTCCGCGCGCCGCCCGGCCAGCAGATGCACCCGGGCCAGGCCGAAGCCCGCCGCGCCGAGCGCCGGAGCGGTGTCGAAGACCGTCCCGTAGTGCAGTTGGGCCACCTGGAGGTCGCCGCGCAGCTCGGCGCAGAGCCCGAGCGCCAGCCGCGGGATCAGTTCGCCCGGCAGCGCGCGGCGCACGCCCGTGAACTGCTCGGTCGCCCGGGTGGCGTCACCACGGGCCAGCTCGATCAGACCGCGGTACCAGGAGCGCAGCCAGTGCCCCGGCGGCAGGTCCGCCGCCGCCAGGGCCTCGCGCGCCGCCTCCGCGTCGCCGCGCCGGAGCGAGATCCGGCACGCGGCGAGGGCCCCAGCGGCCGCGCCCTGGGCCGGCGGGTGATCGGGATCGGCCAGCGGAGCCGGAAGCGCCTTCGCGACCTCGCCGGGGGCCGGCGCGGCGAACGGCGCGGACAGCGTGAGGAAGGAGTCCGCGCTCGGGCCGGCCGTGAGCCAGTGGTCGAACGGCCGGGGGGCGCCGAGCCCGCCGTGCAGCGGCTCGGTCATCGAACCGAACAGCGCCGAGGCCCGCTGCACCGGGCGTCGTCCCGGCACGGCCGTCACCACCTGCCGGATCACCCCGCTGAGCTGCTCGGCGAACTGCCGCGCGGAGACGAATCTGCGCTCCGGCACCGCGCTGTCCGTGGCGCGCGCCAGCAGCAGGTGCAGGCTGTCGACACCGGGCGCGGTGCGGTCGCGCAGCTGCGCCCGGCACAGCTCGGTCAGTGTCATGCCGAGGCAGTACAGGTCGAAGCCGGCGGTCGGCCGCAGGTGTTCCGGGTCCGGTCGCGGCGCGCGGTGCTTCGGGGGCGCGTAGGCCTCGGTGTATTCGGCGACCGGACCCGTGTCGCGCACGGTCCGCACCGACCCGAAGTCGATCAGCCGCACCCGGTCGCGCGGCCCGACCGCGCTCTCCTCCTTGAAGCGGATGATGTTCGAGGGCTTCACATCGCAGTGCAGCAGGCCGCGCGCGTGCAGATAGTCCAGTGCCTGGAGGATCTGCAGACCGTGCGCGAGCACCACTTCCAAAGGGGTGTCGGCCCGCGCCGACAGCGGTGCGCCCGGAACGTATTCGAGCACCAGGTAGGACCCCTCGGGCTCGTAGCTCAAGATGCGCACGATGCTGTCGTGCCGCAGCCCGACCAGCGCGTCGCGCTCCTCCTCGGCGGTCTTGGCGACCGACTGCCGCTTCAGGGCCTTGAGGACTACGTCCGTGCCGAGATTGCGGTCGTGGACGAGATACGCCGTGCCGTACGAACCGGAGCCGAGCGCGCGCTTGACCTCGTAGCGCCCGGCGATGGTCTCGCCGCCGCGCGGCTGGGCGAAGTCGAAGGCGGCGCCGCAGCTCGGGCAGTAGCCGGCGGCCCGGCCCGGCGTACCGCCGTGCCCGCGCCCGACCGGCCGCCGGCAGGCGGGATCGGCGCAGAAGCGGTGCTCCTCGCCGATGTACTCGTACGCCTCGGCCGGCACCTCGGCGGTGTCCGGTACGGCGCCGATACCCACCAGTTCGAGCCCCCACCAGGGGTCCGGGCGCACATTCGCCACGCCGACGGCCGCTCCGGTCCGGCCGGCGCTGTCGGCGGGCGGCGCCGCGGCGGCCGGCTCCGCCACCGGCCGCCGGTCGCACTCCGCGCAGAACCCCTGCTCGTCGATCACCCCGCGACCGCAGTCGGGACGATTGCACCGGGCCACGGCTCACTCCTCGTCGATACGGCGATTGACCTCGTCCACATACCGCTTGACCAGCACCCGGGCGGACACCAGGTCGATCGGCGGCGTCCGCAGCTCCCGGGCGGCCGGGGCGTGCAGCTCCGCGAGCCGGCCGTCCTCGGCGCCGAAGTACCGTTCGGCGCGCAGCCGGTTCAGCTCCAGGGTGCTGCGCAGGTCCTCGCAGTCGGTGATCAGCCGCCGCATCTCGCGGTCGAACCGCTCGACGGCGGCGCCGGCCGCGACCGCCTCGGCGCGGATCGCGGCCAGTTCGGCGTTCGGTTCGGTGCCGCGGGCCACCGCGAGCCGCACCCGCAGCCGCGGGGCCGCGGCCGGCGGCAGCGGCGGCGGCTGGAAGAAGTGCAGTCCGCGCCGCGCCTGCAGCCGCCACGCGGCCTCCTCGTCGGCCGCCAGCAGCTCGACCCGGTGCTGTGCCTCCGCGCCGGTCGCGGTCGCGGCGCCGCCGCCGACCAGCGGCGCCGGGTCGAGCAGCACCTCGTGGGCCAGCCCGGCCGGCGGCCGCCCGTCGAATCCGAGCACCAGGCGGATGCCGCGCGAGCGGGCCCGCACCGCCAGCGGGCCGAGCAGTTCGCCCACCAGCGCCTCCGGGTCGCCCGCCCGGTCGACCCCGCTGACGACCAGGCACACCGGCGGCTTGAGGCGCAGCAGACGGCGTACGAGGTCGGGGTCGTCGGCGCGCAGGCCGAACCGGTCGGCGAGATAGCCCCTGACCTCGGCGATCGACTTGCTGCGGGCGTCGTACGCCGCGTCGATCGCGCCGAGGCCGAGCACCGTGTCCCCGGGCGCGCCGGTGAGTTCGGCGTCCGAGACGGTGGCCCGGGCCGCCGGGTCGGCGGTGCGCACCAGGCGCACCAGCCAGGAACTGCCCGCCCCGGTGCCGCCGCCGGTGCGCACGACGACGGTGCCCGACCACTGGCCGGCGAGCAGCCTGGTCAGTTCCCTGGTCAGCGCGAGCCGCAGCGTGTCGCTCAGTATGTCGGCCGGCGACATGTCGTCCGACAGCCTCAGATGGTTGGCCAGACCGCCGGCGACATAGCGCCCGACCTGCGGCAGATAGGCGAGCACGGTCTCGGTCGGCAGCATCCAGGCGGCCCGGGCACCGGAGTTGACGTAGTCCGCCACCACGATGCCGATGACCCGGCCGGTGAACTCCCCGCTGAGCGCGACCACCCCGGCGCCGGAGTAGCCCTTCTCGATCCACGGACTGCCGGACCGGATCTGGTTGAGCAGCCCCCACTCGCCCTCCCGGCCGCCGGAGCCGGCCAGTTCGGCGTCGGTCCCGATGCCGTAGGGCTCGGCCGGCGGGAATCCGTACACGCGCACCCGGCCGCCGGAGATCGGCGCGCGCCACAGACTCGCGTGGCCCCGGCAGCCGACGGGCTCGTCGAGCCTGAGCAGCGCCACGTCCCCGCGCCGCGTCCCGTTCCTGTGCACCCACGACTCGGGCGCCACCCGCGCGGTGACACTCCACTCCGGGGTGCACGCCACACTCTTGATCCGTACATGCGACGCGGTCCCGCCCGGTGACGCGCCCGCGTATCTGACGACATGCGCACAGGTGAGGACATGCCGCTCGTCCAGCAGCACGCCCGCGCCGCAGGGTGTCCCGTCGCCGTCGTCCACTCTCACACGCCAGGGATCGTCGTTGTGATGATGCGTTCCCATGCGTTCACGGTACGGCGGTCGACACGCCGCGTCCGGCCCTTTCGCGTCTTGGGACGGGGGGACACGACGGCAGCCGGCGGGCCGGCGGGTAGGGTGCCCCCGAACCGCGGTCCAGGACGGGTCGCGGCCACGGCGGAGGAGCGAGGGATGGGCACGTCGGCGGGTCCCGTACGGCCCGGCGAACTGAGCCGCCGGCTCGGTGTGTTCGACGCCGTGGTGATCGGGCTCGGTTCGATGATCGGCGCCGGGGTCTTCGCCGCCCTGGCCCCGGCGGCGTCGGCGGCCGGGTCCGGGCTGCTGCCGGCCCTGGCGGCCGCGGCCCTGGTCGCGTACTGCAACGCCACCTCGTCGGCCCGGCTGGCCGCCCGCTACCCGTCGTCGGGCGGCACCTACGTCTACGGCCGCGAACGGCTCGGCCCCTTCTGGGGTTATCTGGCCGGCTGGGGTTTCGTGGTGGGCAAGACCGCCTCCTGCGCGGCGATGGCGCTGACCGTCGGCTCGTACGTATGGCCGGGGCGGGAGCATGTGGTGGCGGTGGCCGCGGTGATCGCGCTGACCGCGGTGAACTACCTGGGAGTGCGGAAGGCGGCCTGGCTCAGCCGGGTGATCGTCGCCCTGGTGCTGCTGGCCCTGGCCGCGGTGGTGGTGGCCTGCGCCACCAGCGGCGCCGCCGACGCCGCCCGCCTCGGCATCGGCCCGGACACCGGCTTCGGCGGGGTGCTCCGGGCGGCCGGCCTGCTGTTCTTCGCCTTCGCCGGCTACGCCCGCGTCGCCACCCTGGGCGAGGAGGTCCGCGATCCGCGGCGGACCATTCCGCGGGCGATCCCGCTGGCGCTGGGCATCACGCTGGTGGTGTACGCGGCGGTGGCGCTCGCCGTGCTGGCGGTGCTCGGCCCCGGGCACCTGGCCCGGGCCGTGGCGCCGCTGGCCGACGCGGTACGGGCGGCCGGAGCCCCCGGCCTGGTGCCGGTGGTGCGGGCGGGTGCGGCGGTCGCCGCGCTGGGCTCGCTGCTCGCGCTGATCCTCGGCGTCTCCCGTACGACACTGGCCATGGCCCGTGACCGCCACCTGCCGCACGCGCTGGCCGCCGTGCACCCGCGCTTCGCGGTGCCGCACCGCGCCGAACTCGCGGTCGGCGCCGTGGTCGCCGTACTGGCCGCCACCGCCGACCTGCGCGGCGCGATCGGCTTCTCCTCCTTCGGCGTGCTGGTCTACTACGCCATCGCGAACGCCGCCGCCTGGACCCTCACCGCCGCCGAGGGCCGGCCCGCGCGGATCGTGCCGGTCCTCGGCCTGGCGGGCTGCCTGCTGCTCGCCTTCGCGCTGCCGTCCGCCGCGGTGCTGTCGGGAGCCGGGGTGCTGGCACTCGGCGCGGCCGGCTACGCACTGCGCCGGACCGGCGCCCGCGGCTGACCCGCCGCCGGGCCGGCCGGGTCAACCGCCCTCCGCCTCGCGGATCTGGGCCCGGCTGTCGGCGGGCGACAGGTCCGAGTCGAGGAAGGGGCCGGATGTGGGCAGGCTCAGATGGAGCTCGGAGGAGGTACTGATCGCGATCTCGCCCCGGGCCAGCCGGAAGTCCAGCGCGTGCCCGCCGCGGGTGTGCGTGTCGTCGAGGAAGTGCAGGTGGTAGCCGGCCACCGAGACGCCCTGCTCGTAGTCAGGGGTCCGGAAACCGGCCAGGGTGCCCGTCACCTCGGTGAAGTCGGTCTCGGCCTGGCCGCGGGTGGCCTCGGTCAGCGGCGGATAGGGAGGGGTCTGCCGGGCGACGGTCCGGGTGCGCACCGAGGCGAACTCCCCGGTGATCCGGACGCCGTAGACGAGGTTCGCGCTCGGGATGGCCCGGTCGATCAGCGCGAACGTCTCCTTACGGCCGGCGCCCGACGGCGCCGGCAGCGTCACACTCGGCGAGAAGCGGGTGACCGCGGCGAACGGGGTCAGATCGGTGGGAGCGGCCCGCTCCGCGCTGCCGTCGGCGCGCACATGGTGGCAGACACCGTCGAGGACGACCATCTCGCCGTCGAGCCGGTTGAAGGTGCCCAGGCCGAAGTCGCCGTGGGACAGCAGTTCGGCGACCGTCACGTCCCCGTCGTAGACACCGTCGAGCAGCGCCCCCATGGTGCTGGTCTGGTAGACCTCCCGGGCGCGGGCGTCGTCGTGGCCGGCCCCGCCGGAGGCCGAGCGGTGCGCCAGCATCGTCCTCGCCCACCGGTCGAAGCGTTCGAACGCGGTCTCGGAACGGCTCACGTCTCCTCCTCGTCCCCGGCTGTCCGCCGCCCGCGGCTACTCGAAGGGGTCCTCGTGCAGCTGGGCGGCCAGGTCGGTGTTGCGGCTGTAGTCCACCGGCACATCGATGACGGAGGGGCCCTCCTCGGCCAGCGCCCGCCGCAAGGCGGTGACGAACTCGTCCTCGGTGGTGGCCCGGTGCCCGTGCGCCCCGAACGAGGCCGCGTAACCCGTCGCGTCGTAGTCGCCCAGCTGGACGCCCGACTTCCGGCCGTACTTGAGCACTTCCTGGAAGCCGACCATGTCATAGGTGTTGTCGCGCATGATCACATGCGTGAAGCTCAGCCCGAGACGGTTCGCGGTCTCCAACTCCTGGGCGGAGAAGAGGAATCCGCCGTCCCCGGAGACCGAGACGACCTGGGTGCCCGGCCGCAGCATGCTGGCGGCCATCGCCCACGGCAGCGCCACACCGAGCGTCTGCTGGCCGTCGCTGAACAGCAGACGGCGCGGTTCGTACGCGCGCAGGTGCCGCGCGACATAGATGTAGACCGACCCGATGTCGCAGGCGATCGTCGCCCCGTCGTCGAGTTCCTCCCGCAGTCTCAGCACCACCGAGGCCGGGTTGAGGCCCCGGGAGGTGTGAGCGCCGGCCCGGGCGGTGTCGTCGATCCGCGCCAGGGCGGCGCGCTGCCGGTCGGTCTCGGCCCGGAAGCTGTCGGACACCCGGAGCCCGGACAGCTCCTTCGCCAGTTCCGCCACGGTGCCCGCCACCTCGCCGCGCAGTTCGAGCGCGGGCTGGTAGTGGTTGTCGATGCCCGCGGGGATCGCGTCGACGTGCACGACGGTGCGGCCGACATCGGTGTTCCACAGCTCCGGGTCGTACTCCACGGCGTCGTAGCCGACCGTGAGCAGCACGTCCGCGCGGCTGACGACGACATCGCCCGGCTGGTTGCGGAACAGGCCGACCCGGCCGACGTAGTGGTCCTCCAGCGCGCGGGACACGGTGCCGGCGGCCTGGAAGGTCTCCACCACCGGCAGTTCGGTGTCGGCGATCAGGGCGCGGAGCGCCGCGCAGCTGGCGGGATCGGACCCGCGCGCCCCGACCAGCAGCACCGGCCGCTCGGCGCCGCGGACGAGCCGGGCGGCGCGCCGGATCGCGTCGGCCGGCGCCGGGCCCAGCCGGCCGACCGGCAGCGGCCGGGTGACCGTCGCCTCGGTGCTCGCCGCGAGCACGTCCATCGGCAGCACCACGGCGGCCGAACCGCGCGGTTCGGTGACGGCGGCCCGGAAGGCGTTCATCAGCGTCTCCGGCACGTTGTCCGGATCGCCGACCTCACCGGTGAACTTGGTGACGGTCTCCAGCATCGCCGCCGCGTCCATCGACTGGTGGGTGCGTTTGAGCCGGTCCTCGCGCGCCACCGCGCCGCACAGCGCCACCACCGGGTCCTGCTCGGTGTTCGCGGTGAGCAGGCCGGTCGCCAGATTCGTGGTCCCCGGCCCCGAGGTGACCAGGACGACCCCCGGTTCGCCGGTCAGCCGGCCGACGGCGGCGGCCATGAAGGCCGCGTTCTGCTCGTGCCGGCACACCACCAGCCGCGGGCCGCTGTCGGCCAGCGCGTCGTAGACCGCGTCGATCTTGGCGCCCGGGACACCGAAGATGAAGCGGACGCCCTGGGCGTCCAGCGTCTCCAGCAGCCGCTGGGCGCTGCGGACCGCTACGTCGTCTGTCGCGCTCATCGGTGACCCGCCCTCCGTGGTGTGTGCGCCACCCGCCGCGGGACGGCCGCCCGGGCGCTGTCGCGGGCCCGCCCGGCTGCCTCCCATCGTCCCATCCCGCCGGGACCGCCGCATGCGGGACCGCCGCACGCCGGGTGGCGGCCGGGCCACGCCCGGTCACGGGCATGCCGGTGCGGACCTGCCTCAGTGGCCCAGCGTCAGTGGCCCAGCGTCGCCCGCAGTCCGGGCTGGAGCAGCTCCGCGTGGGCGCGCACCATGTCGTCGCAGAGGTCCCAGATCCGCTCGACGGGCAGCGCCGCCGCGGTCGCCGGGTCGGTCATGGCGGCCTGCCGGATCGAGCGCGGGTCGTCCTGGAGGGCGGCGCGGACGACGAGGTCGTTCATGCTCAGATAGGCGCGGTTGAGCGCCGCGCACTGCGCGGGCAGCGCTCCCACCCGGGTCGGCTGCACACCCGACGCGTCCACCAGGCAGGGGACTTCGACCGTACCGGTGGCGGGCAGGTTGTCGATCAGACCGCGGTTGGGCACATTGCCGTAGACGGTGCGCGGCGTGCCGGTGGTTACACTGTGGACGACCTGCGGCGCGTACTCCATCGTCCCCTCGACCGGCAGCCGTTCGCCGCTGGCGAGCGCCGCACGGGTCCGCTCGTAACTGGCCTCGTTCTCGTCCACGATGCCGAGGTAGGCGCCCACCGGCAGCCGCAGCCGGTCGAGTTCGCCGTCGTGGTGCAGATACCAGGGGACGTACTCCGCCGAGTGCTCGCTGGTCTCGGTCGGGTAGTAGCCCAGGCGGCGGTACATGTCGACCCGGACCCGGCGGCGCAGTTGGGGATCACCGGCGATCAGGGCGTCGAGCCGGGGGTAGAGGTCGGCGCCGTCGTGCTCGAAACGCAGCAGCCAGGCCTGGTGGTTGACGCCCGCCGCCCGGTACCGGATCTCTTCGTAGGGCACCCGCAGCAGCTCGGACAGGTCCCGCACGGTCCAGTACACCGAGTGGCACAGCCCGACCACCCGGGTCAGCCCGGTGGCCTGCGTCAGGTACTGCACGTTCATCGCCATCGGGTTGGTGTAGTTCAGCAGCCAGGCGTCGGGGCAGACCTCGGCGATGTCCCGGCCGAGCGCCTTGAGCACCGGGAAGGTGCGCAGCGCGCGGAAGATGCCGCCGACGCCGAGGGTGTCGCCGATCGTCTGGCGCAGGCCGTAGCCGGCGGGGACCTCGAAGTCGGTGCGGGTGGAGGCGCGCATACCGACCTGGATGATGTTGATCACGAAGTGCGCGTCCGCCAGCGCCGCGCGCCGCTCGGCGTGCGCGGTGATCCGCGGTGACGCGCCGCGCACCTCGGCGATCCGGCGGGCGGCGCCCTCGGCGGTGGCCAGGCGTTCCGGGTCGATGTCGTGCAGCGCGATGTGCGCGTCCTTCAGCTCGGGGAAGGCGAACAGGTCCGCCAGCAGCCCCTGGGTGAACACGACGCTTCCGGCGCCGATGAAGGCGATCCTCGTGGGAGTCATCACTGGTTCTTTCCGTTGCGGGAGACCGCTGCGAGAGCTTCGGCCCAGGTGGGCTGGGCGGCGGTGCCGCCGAAGGCCCGGGTGGACAGCGCGCCGCAGGCGGCCGCCAGATCGAGGGCCCGCGCCAGCGGCAGGCCGGACAGTTGGGCGGCGACGAATCCGGCGTCGAAGCTGTCGCCGGCGCCGACCGTGTCGCGGGGTTCGGCCGGGACGCCCCGGGTGCGGGTCAGGGTGCGGCCGTCGTGGGCCAGCGCGCCGTCGGCGCCGTCCTTGACCACGACCAGCGGCCCGCGCGCGGCGAGTTCGGCGGCGGCCTCCTGCGGCGTCCGGGCCCCGGGACCGGCCAGGGCGCACGCCTCGGCCGCGTTGGGCAGCAGGATGTCGGTGGCGGCCAGCACCGCGCCGAAGTCCGGCGGCGCCCACCGCCCGCTCGGGTCGTCGTTGGTGTCGAGCGAGGTGGTGGCCCCCGCCTCGCGCGCGGCGCCGAACAACGTCGGCAGCGCCGCGGCCAGTTCGGGCATCAGGAAGTACGAGGCCGCGTGCACGTGCCGGCAGCCGGTGAGCAGCGCGGCGGGTACGTCCTCGGCGCAGGTGGCGCTCAGCGTGCCGGCCGCGGTGAGGACGGCGCGGTCGTCGTGCCGGTTGAGCACCACCGTCAGCGGGGTGGGCAGGTCGGGGTCGAGCCGGAGCGCCCCGGTGTCCACGCCGCGCGCGGCCAGCGCGTCGCGGACGAAGCGCCCGGCGTCGTCGTCGCCGACCCGGCCGGCGAAGGCGGTGCGCAGGCCGAGCCGGGCGGCGCCGCAGGCCATGATCGCGGCCGAGCCGCCCAGGGTGAGCAGACCGGTGTCGACGAGTTGTTCGCGCTGGCCGAAGGCAAGCGGGGCGTCGAGCGGTCCGAGGACGACATCGGGGTTGGCGTCCCCGATGACGAGCAGGTCGAAGTGGTGCGGCATCCGGTGTCCCGTGGTGGTGGAGGCGGTCGTGGTCGGTGGGGCGCCGGGCTCGGCGGGGCGGCTCAGCCCTTGAGACCGGTGGAGGTGATGGACTGCAGGAAGGACTTCTGCGCGGCCAGGAAGGCGAGCAGCACCGGCGCGACGGTGATGGCGTTGCCCGCCATGACCGCCGACCACTTGGTGTGGTGCTGGCCCTGGAAGGTGGTCAGGCCCAGTTGCAGGGTGTAGTGGACGTCGTGGTTGATCGCGATCAGCGGCCAGGTCAGATCGTTCCAGGTGGTGAGGAAGGTCAGCACCGCCACCGTGCTCAGCGCCGGGCGCGACAGCGGCAGCACGATCAGGAACAGCACCCGCAGCCGTGAGCAGCCGTCGATCCAGGCGGCCTCCTCCAGCTCCCTGGGCAGCGACAGGAAGAACTGCCGCAGCAGGAACACCGCGAACGGCGTGACCAGCGAGGGGACGACGAGGGCCCCGAGGGTGTCGATCAGCCCGAGCTTCCTCATCACCAGGAAGGTCGGGATCATCGTGAGCTGGAAGGGGACCGCCATCGTCGCCAGCATCAGCGTCAGCAGCGTACGGGAGCCGGCGAACCGCATCCGGGCGAAGGCGTAGCCGCCGAACGCGCCGAACAGCAGATTGGACACCACCGCCACCGACGACACGATCAGCGAGTTGGCGAACCAGCGCGGGAACATGGCGTTGCCCAGCACATACCGGTAGCCGCTCAGATGGATGCCGTGCGGCCACAGGGACGGCGGGAAGCGGTTGATCTCCGCGTCGCTCATCACCGAGCTGAGCAGCAGCCAGATCAGCGGTACGGCGAAGAGCAGGGCGAGCGGCGCGAGCAGCAGGTGCCAGGGACTGAACGGCAGCCCCTTCGAGCGGCGCCCCGAGGCGGATGTCGCCGTCATCGTGCGGCTCCTTCGACAGGGGTGGTCCCGCGGCGCCGTGTCAGGCGCGTCGCGGCGGCGACGACGAGCAGGGCCACCGCGAGTACGTACGCGGCCGCCGCCCCGTAGCCGGCGGTGAAGTTCTGGAAGGCCTGCTGCCAGACGAAGTACACGACCACGGTGGTGGAGCCGATCGGGCCGCCCTTGGTGGTCACGTAGACCAGGTCGAAGACCTGCAGGGCGTTGACGGTCTGCCACAGCAGCAGGAACACCGTGACCGGGGTGAGCGCCGGCAGCACGACATGGCGCAGCAGGTGCCGGCGGCCCGCGCCGTCCAGCCTGGCCGCCTCGATCAGGGTCGGCGGCACGTCCTGGAGCGCGGCCAGATAGATCACCACGCACAAGCCCGTGCTGCTCCACAGCGAGATGCCCACCAGGACGTACAGCGCCTGCCCGGGGTCGGTGAGGAAGCCCTGCGCGGACAGGTGCAGCGCGTGCAGGACGGAGTTGGCCGCGCCGAACTGCGGGTCGAGGATGAAGGAGAAGAGCACGCCCTGGGCGGTGTCGGAGATGATGAACGGGACGAAGATCAAGGTGCGGTAGAGGCCGACCAGCCGGATCCGCCGGTTCAGGGCGAGCGCGAGCGCCAGCCCGAGGGCCATGCTGAGCGGCACATACAGCGCCGTGTACACCAAGGTGTTGCCGACCGCCTGGCTGAAGTGCGGATCGTGGCCGAGCGCGCGGTAGTTGTCCAGGCCGACCCAGCGGCTGGGGGTCACCAGGTCGTCGGCCTTGAAGGACAGCAGCAGCGACCAGACCACGGGCACCACGCCGAGCCCGAGGATGACCACGACCGAGGGCGAGATGAAGGCCCAGGCGGCGGCCGACTCACGGCGGCGGCCCCGGCGCCGGGCCCGCAGCCGGTCGCGTTCGGTGTCGGAGAGGGTCAGCGGGGCGGGCAGCGGTGGCAAGGCGGGCTCCTCAACGCGGGATGAGCAGGGCGGCGTTGGCCTCGTCGGCGCAGCGGCGCAAGGCTTTGGCGGGACTGCTGCGGCCGAGCAGCACCGACACGATCGCCTGTCCGAGCGACTCCGAGATCCGCGCGTACGCGGGGTGCGCCGGCCGGACCCGGGCGTACTCCAGGGACCGGGTGAACACCGGCAGCCCCTGGGTGGCGGACTCCCGGGCCTGCCAGGCGGCCAGCTTCTCGGTGCTCCGGCTCAGCGGCAGGCTGCCGTCCTCGATGTCCCAGCGCACGTCCTGGGCGGGCTGCATCAGCCAACTCACGAACGTGCGCGCGGCCTCGGCCCGGGCGGCGCCGTTGTCGAAGACCGTCCAGGTGTCGGGTCCGGAGATCGTCATCGGCCTGCCGCTGTAGCTGGGCAGCGGCACCACGTGGTGGTCGACCTTCGCCGTGATGATGTCCGGCAGCCCCCAGGGCCCGGTGACGACCATGCCCATCCGCCCGGAGTTGAAGACCTGGTACATCTGCTCGGTGCCGGGCTTGGGGTCGATGTAGACGCTCTTGGCCCGGGCGAGCCCCTGGACGGTCTCCAGCGCCCGCACCCCCGCGTCCGCGAAGCCGATGCCCTTCCCGTTGGCGGAGATCACGTCCCCGCCCAGGTCCCACACCATCGGCCACAGCCGCCACACCGTGTCCTCGTCGCCGACGCCGGGCCAGCCGGTGCCGAACACACCGCGGCCGGCGTCGGTGAGGCGGGCGGCGGTGTCCTGGAACTCGTCCCAGGTCCAGCCCGCCCGCGGCAGCGGCAGCCCGGCGGCGCGGAACAGCTTCGTGTTGCACACCACGGCCAGCGAGTCGAGCAGCGCGGGTGCGGCCCGCACCCGCCCGTTGACGGTGACCGCCTCGCGGGCCGGCCGCCAGTAGTCGGACCAGGGCACCGGCAGGTGGCCGACCATGTCGGTCAGATCCACCACGCGCGGGCTGCGGGCGACGCCGGCCAGATCGGAACCGAAGACGTAGGCGATGTCCGGGTACGAGCCGGAGGCGAGCGCGGCGGTCACCTTCTGCAGCATCGCGTCGGACAGCACTCCCGCGCCCGGGTTGACCCGGATCTTGGGATGGGCGCGGTTGAACGCCTGGACCAGGGCTTCGATCGCGGCTCGGCCGGTGTCGGTCTGGCCGTGCCACAGCTCGATGGTGACGCGGCCGTCCGCGCCGACGCCGTCGCCCGTGCCCGCGCCGCACGCGGTCAGCGCGGCGCCGGCCGCGGCGCCGAGCGCGGCGCCCGAACCCCGGCGCAGGACGCGGCGGCGCGACGGCCCGGCGGGAAGGGAACGGCCGAGAGCCATCGGACCTCCAGGGGGGCAGAAGGGGAACACAACCGGAGGGGTGGATTCCGGTCGGCGGGCGGACGCGGCCCGGGGCGGATCACCGGCCGGAGCCGCCCCGCCGGGGGTCAGCAGGTCTGACGGACGTATCCGCCGGTGCCGAGGGGAACGACGTCCACGTCGCGGCGCACGATGCTCAGCGTGCCGCCGTAGCCGCCGCACGCCTTCGTCAGGCCCTTGGCCGTGTACTCGATGACGATGACCTCGTTGCCGTACGCGGCGGTGTAGGAGCCGCACTCGCTGTAGTCCGCGCACTCCTCGGCAATGGCGAAGTCCAGCCCGTTGGCGGCGTGGTCGCCGGACAACTCGGCGGTGTTCTTCTGCGCGATCGCCAGGCCCTTGCTGTGCGCGTGCGCCGACAGCAACCGGATGTACGCCTCGGCCTCGGCCTGGGTGAGGTAACCGGGGAAGCGGTCGAAGGTGTCGAAGTTGTCCGGCTCGACGGCCTGGAAGCCCTTGGCGGCGCAGCCGTCGATCCAGCCGTCCACCGTGTCGGCGATCCGCTGCCGGTTGCCCGCGGTGCGGATGTCGAGCACCGCCTCGTCCCAGTCGGGGTCCTTGACGACCTTGCCCTTGGCGTTGTGCAGCAGCAGGTCGGCGTCCCACTCGCCCTCGGCGCCCTCCTGGGTCTGGAAGGCGTTGACGTAGCAGATGGTGTAGAGCCCGGCGGCCGGCGAGGCGTCGTGGTCGCGGCTGACCACGGAGACCCCGGCCGGCGGGGTGTACGCGCCGCCGATCTGGTAGTCGAAACCGGCGTGGGCCGGCGGCGGTGTCACCGGGCCGGCGGCTCCGGCCGGTGCCGGGCTGAGCAGGGGCAGGGCCATCGCCGCGGCGGTCGCCGCGACCGCCGCGATCCATCGGCCTCGGGAGGTGCGGAGCTGATCGGTGCGCATCATCGGACTCCGGATGATGGGGGATACGTCCCCGCCTCGGAAGCTGACAGCCATCCTGGCGACTCAGTCCGGGCTTGCGGCGCTGGGCCGGCCACCGGCTAGGCGTACCTCTGCGCCGAGTGTTCGATCCGGCGTTGCGGGAAGTAAAGCGACCGGGGTTCACCCTGTCAAGGGCCGTCCAGCGGCCGGATTCCCGGGCGGAGCCCGCTTTCCGCCGACTTGCCCGCGGCGGGGCGGGCCGGCCCCGCCGGTCATCGGTGTCCACCGTGCCCCCCGCTCCGTCGGGAGCAGGGGGCTGGACTCGCGCTAGGCGCCGATTCCTTGGGGAAAGGTGAACAGGCCGTCCGGGTCGACGCGGCGCTTGACGGCCAGCAGGCGGTCGTAGTTGGCGCCGTAGTAGGCGGTGCGCCAGTCGGCGAGGTCGGGGTCGGCGAAGTTGAGGTAGGAGCCGCCGGTCGTCCAAGGGGTCAGGGAGTCGTGGAGGTCGGTCAGCCAGCGCAGATTGGCCTCGACCAGAGCCGGGCTGTCCTGCTCGCCCCAGGAGGTGTCGAGACTGACCAGGTAGTGCGCGTCGCGGTGGGGGAAGGCGGTGCTCCCGGGGTCGACGCGGTTGATCGCGCCGCCCCACCCGAACAGCGCCATACCGCAGCCGTCCGGATTGCCGCCGCCGGGCCAGCGGTCGAGCTGCTCCAGGGCCGTGGCGACCGCCTGCGGGGGCAGCGGCTCGGCCGCGAAGTGGGTCCGGACGGCGAACGCGCCGGCCGACGTCTCGTGCGCCAGGTAGTCCTTGCCCTCCCAGAAGGTGCGGTCGGCGATGTCCTCGCGGAACGGCCGGGCCACCGCCAGCAGCGGATCGAGGAGTTCGCGCAGTTCGGCGGAGGGGCCCAGGTGCAGGCCGATCGCGGAGACCGTGATCCCGGTGCCGGCCGACCTGCTGGCACCGAGCCGGGCCGAGAAGGCGTCCGGCGCCCGGCGCATGACCTCCTGCGCCACCTCGAACACCTTGAGCGCGTCGGGGCCCTCCCACAGCAGCAGGAAGGTGGAGACGTCGGCGATCGGCACCGCCTGGAAGGTGAAGGAGACGTTGACGCCGAAGTTGCCGCCGCCGCCGCCCCGGCAGGCCCAGAACAGGTCGGTGTTGTGCTCGGCGTCGCAGACCAGCGACTCCCCGTCGGCGGTGATGATCTCGGTGCGGACCATGGTGTCCGCGGTGAGCCCGAGGGCGCGCGAGGTGGCGGCCGAGCCGCCGCCGAGGGCGAGCCCGGCGACGCCCACCGTCGCTCCGTTGCCGAGCGGGAAGACGGCCTGGTGCGGGGCGACGGCGGTGTAGACCGCTTCCGTCAGCGCGCCCCCGCCGGTGACGACCAGTCCGGTGGAGCCGTCGACGGTCACCGAGCCGAGCGCCTGGAGGTTCAGCACCAGGCCGGAGTTCACCGAGTAGCCGCCGTAGCTGTGGCCGCCGCCGCGCGGCACGATCGGCACGCCCGTCTCACGTGCCCACCGCACCGCCTGCCGCACGTCGGCGACATCGGCGGCGTTGAGCACACCGGTCGGCACGGTTCGCGTGTACCGCCGGTTGAACGGCGCGCTCCCGTCCTGGAATCCGGCGTCGCCCGGGCGCAGCAGCCGGCCCGTGACGCTTTTCGCCAGCCGCCCCCAGTCCGCCTCGGACGCGCCGGCCGAACCGCCCGCCCCGCCGCCTGCGACAGCCGCCACCGCTCAGCTCACCTCTTCGATGTAGGAGACTCCGGTCGCCGCGTTGTCCCCGTAGCGCTCCCAGCTCTCGTGCAGCCGCAGACGGCCGTCCGCGGTGAGATCGGGAGTGTTGACGGTCCGGCCGCAGACGACCTCGCCGGAGGTGAAGACGATGGTGTAGCCCATGCGCAAGGTGCCGTCCGGTTCGCGGGTGCCGGCCGTCCATCCGCGCCGCACCCCGCCGCCGGCCACCTCGCCCCAGACGAAGTCGTCCTGCTGGTGATAGACGGCGATCGTCTCGGTGTCCCCGTCCGGCGCGCGAAATCTCCGCCCGTCGTAGTCGATCACGCGGTCTCCCCGACTCGGCCGCCGTCACGGCGGGACTGTTCGGCGTCGGCGAGGGTCGTCAGGAATTCCGCCGCCATCTCCTCGCCCCACCAGATCGCGTAGTAGGCGAAGTCCTCGTCGTGCTCGTTGGTGATGCTGTGCTGCACCCCGGGCAGTAGGTGGGCGATGTCCCCGGCCGCGAACTCCTTGCGGGTGTCACCCGCGAGCACCGTGGCGCGGCCGGACATGCAGATGAAGATCTCCCGTTCGCTGTGCGCGTGGGGCTCCGAGACATCACCGGGGCGCAATACGCACCAGGCGCCGCGGAATGGTGCGTTCAGCCCCGGCCACGGGTGGAGCAACTTCAGATCCAGGCCGTGCGCCCGGGTCAGGTGCTCCGACTCCAGCGCGCGGATGGTCAGCTCGGCGTCCCGGCCGTTCGTCCGGTCGGTTTCCTGGTCGGTCACAGTCCCACTCCGATCGGCATCCCATGGTTTTTCCCCGGGATCATCCTAGAATCGGGCCGCTCCCTTTCGACAGGGGAGTTTTTCCCTTCCACTCGGGAATCTGCGGGGATTGGCGGGGCCGCGACCGCCGATCCGGAATTCGGTTCGTCAAACGCGGCCGAGACCCGCGTCCCGCGCCAGCACAATGGCTTGGGACCGGTCGGCGACACCGAGCTTTCCGAAGATCACCGAAACCCGGTTGCTGATGGTCTTGGAGGCGAGGGCGAGTTCACGGGCAATGGTGGAGTTGGATTTACCGGCCGCGATATGTTCGAGGACATCGCGTTCCCTGTTGGTCAGCTGGGGGAACGGATAGAAATGCTGTCCCGAAGCCGGCCGGATGAGCGCGCTCAGCCGCCCGGCGATCGACCGGTCGACGATCGCCTCGCCGGCCGCCACCGCCTGGATGCCCAGCACGATCTGGTCCGCGGTGGCCGTCTTGCCGAGGTAGCCCCGCGCCCCGGAGCGGAAGGCCGCGACGATGGCCCGGTCGTCGTCCACCGTGCTGAAGACCAGGACTCCGGTGTTCGGCAAGGCACGTAACACCTGCGTAATGACCCGCGCGCCTGCCAGTTCGTCCATCAGCGGGTCCACCATCAGGACGTCGGGCCGGCACCGGGAGGTCTCGGTGAGCACCTCGTCGGCCGCGGCGGCCTCCCCGACCACCGAGATGCCGCCGAAGTGTTCCAGCACCGAGCGCACGCCGTGGCGGATCGCCGGCTGGGCGTCGGCCAGCACCACGGTGAGCGGCGCGGCCGGGTCGCGCACGCCGGCCGGCCGCGGTTCGGCGTCGGATCGCGGGCCCGTAAACTCGCTTCGAGTAGCGCCATGTGACGGCAGTGACCGTTGTAAAGTATTGGTGCCTTCCTTGTGATCCATCTACCCCTCGAAAAAGTAGTTCCCACAAGTCGGTCTTTTGCGTGGTACGGCCCGGGCTAGGTGTCAGGATGCTGCAAGGATCATCCTTCCGCAAGGCCGCCGCGATCCCGGTGGGGTACGCCGGGTGCGACGACGGGCTGATCCGTTCGGCGTGACACGCGCACGGATGGATAACGCGGTGCCCGCCAAATGGTTTACCGCCGTCGTCGTTCTATTCATTCGCCCGGACTCCGGGGGAAAGCGCCGCGCCGCTTTCCCCCGCCCTCACGACCCGGCCGCGCCGATCGGACTCGTCTGCCGCATGATCGACTCCCGCTCCCGCCAGTGCGACCAGAACGCCCCGGTGTAACCGTGGCCGCTGAGACTGGTGAGGAAAGGGTTGTCCGCGTAGTTGTTGTCGTACTCGCTGGAACCGGCCAGGGTGGGGAGCATCACCCGGTAGTGCTCGGCCGGGTCGACGAGGTCCCACAGCTGCTGCACCGGCCGGATCCACCGCGTGGTCGGATCGGCGGCGTCCGCCGGGTCCTCCAGCAGCTCGGGCGAGAAGTAGCAGACCAGGCGGAAGTCGCCGTGCTCGTCGAACATGAACTGCCGCTCGTACTCCACCGGTCCGGAGCACTTCGCCAGCGGCTTGAGCACGATCGGCCCGGTCGCGGTCTCGGACTGGAGCCCCGGTATCGTCCGCACCCCGTCGCACCGCTCCGCCATGGCGGCGCCCATCGGCGTGTAGGGGAACAGCCGCAGGCCGAGCGAGAAGCCCGTCACCGTGGCGTCCAGCGCCATGAAGGCGTCCACGCAGGCCCGCATGGACTCCGGCGTTTCCCCCGGCATGCCGAACAGTGCCTCGACCATGGTGAGCATTCCGTTGGCGTGGCACAGCCGCACCAGGTTCTCGGTGTCGGCGAAGTCGTAGTAGGAGGTGCCCTTCTCGGTGACCTTCCAGCCGCGCAGGATGTCGTCGCGGACATGGTCGGAGCCGACGTTCACCCCGCGGCAGCCGGCGGCCGCCAGCAGTTCCGCGAACTCCTCGTCGAACGGCCGGGGTTGGCAGTACACCCACAGCCGCAGCTCGTTGAGGGGGTTGGCCGGATCGGCGTGCTTGCGGCGGACGATCTCGCGCAGCAGGTTCTTGGCGTGGTTGATCGACAAGTTGAACTCGCTGTCGGTGGTGTGCTGGTCGAGCACACCCTGGGCGGTGAGCGACTCCATCTCGTCCACGACCGCGCTGACGTCCCGCCGGCCGAACCGGGTGCCCTTCGCGTCGGGCTCGACGCAGTGCGAGCAGCGGTAGCTGCACCCGTTCTTGGTGAGGATGCCGCCGAGCCCGCCGCGCTGGTAGTAGAGCAGGTTGTCGACCTTGTACGGCGTGCCCGAGCGGCGTACGTACGTGGCGACTCCGTCGGTCTGCCACACCCGGGGCTCGAACTTGCCGGTGGGTGAGGGCTCCACGGCCTGGCCGTGCCGGAGGGTCAGCACGGTCGGCGGCACCCGGGTGACCCCCTCGGGGGTGTTGCGGATCAGGCCGGGGACGGTGGCGGTGTCGCGTCCGGTGACCAGCGCGTCGGCCAGGTCGCAGATGATCACCTCGCCCGGTCCCTTGACGCCGTAGTCGACGCCGAACCAGTCGACCAGCGCGAAGGGCATGGTGGAGAAGCCGATGCCCCCGCAGATCAGGGGAGCGTCGGTCAGCCGCTTGATCTCGGTGATGATCTCCTTGTGCTCGCCCACGAACGGGCGCTGCTCAAGGGCGTAGACGGTGTCGGTGTTGCGGACGGTGACGCCGACGAGCATCGGGTCGCGCACCGCGAAGTACTCGGCGAGGTAGGACTTCCAGTCTTCCCGGTGGAAGGTGAGGTCCAGCACCTCGACGTCGAATCCGGCCGCCTCCAACGAGGTGGTGAGCACGTCGAGCGCGTAGGGGGCGATCGGCGGGTGCACCTTGTTGGGGTTGACCAGCAGCACAAGACCTCTGCTCGTCGTGCTCATTTGGTCTCCTCCCGTGGCTTTCGGGCGTGCGGGATGGCCGCGGCGGATCCGGCCGGCGGCTACGGCGTGCGGGGTCGCAGGCGCACGCTGCCGGTACGGACGCGCGGCGAAGGCGCGCGGGGCGGGCGGGCCGCGCCGCGTCCCCCGCCGGTAGCGGTGGGACGGTCGGGGCGGTGCCGGTCCGGCGCTGGGGACGGTGCGGTGGAATGCGCCCGGGACCGCGCCCGGTACGGTCCGGGGCGGGTTCCGGGCCGGGTTCCGGAGGCGGTGGCGCGCGGTCGCGCGATGCTAGATGATGCCCAGGCTGATCGCGAACTCGGGCTTCCCGCCGAGCAGGTAGGCGCCGGCCGACTGCAGGATGCGGTCCTGCGCGATCAGGTGCTGGCACATGGTGGTGGTGTCGCGCAGCCAGCGGTCCATGGGTGCGTCGCGGTTGATGGACCAGGTCTGGTGGAGGTCGTAGAGGCGGGTGACGATGCTGCGGGAGGTGCGGAAGGCGTGCACCCAGGACAGGGGCGAGGCGGCGCGTTCGGTTTCGGTGAGGTCGTCGAGGGTGCCGCCGGCGGCGAGGACTTCCCATTGGCGGGTCATGGCGCCGTAGACGCCGTTGCGGGTGGCGTTGAAGTCGGCTTCGCAGGCGGCGATGGTGGTCTGGGCGCGGAAGCTGTCGGACCAGTCGGTGCCGGTCATGCGGTCGGTGCGGTCGCGGGCCTGGGTGCGGGCGTGGTCCAGGGCGGCCCGCGCCACCCCCAGTGGCACCCCGCACATGGCGCGGGTGAACGCGTCCGGCTGGGCCAGTGGTCCGGGCCGCCCGAGGACGACACCGAAGGTGTAACTGTGCGCTTCGGGTACGAAGACGTCGGTGATGGTGTAGTCGCAGCTGCCGCTGCCGCGCAGTCCGGTGGTGTTCCAGTTGTCGATGATCTCGACCTGGTCCTGGGGGACCATGAACTGGCGGGACTCGTGCGGGTTGCTGCCGTCCGGGCTCGCGTAGGGCTCGCCGTCGAGGTAGACGAAGGCGCCGGAGGTGACCCAGTCGGCGTGGGTGATGCCGCTGCCGAAGGACCAGCGGCCGGAGAGCCGGAAGCCGCCGGGCACCTTCTCCGCCCGGCCCGAGGGCTGGAGCAGACCGGCGGTGATGGTGTCCGGACCCGCGAACATCTCCTTGGCGGTCGCCGGGTCGATGTAGTTGCAGTAGATGCCGGTGTTGGCGCCGATCACCGCGCACCACGCGGCGGAGGCGTCGCCGTACGCCAGCGCCTCGACGACGCGGGTCTGCTCCATCGAGGTGAGTTCGAGGCCGCCCCATTCCCGGCCGAAGCACATGCCGAACACACCGGTGCCGCGCAGCAGTTCCACCACGTCGGCGGGCAGCCGGCGGGCCTGCTCGATCTCCGGTGCCCGCTCGCGCAGCACCGGCGCCAGCGCCCGCGCCCGGGCCAGGAGCCCTTCCGCGCTGTCCGGAACCCCGGCCGCCACCGGGGTGTGGGTCACCGTCATGTATCGCCCCTTAACTGTTGGTCGCGCCGAATGCCTGCTCGCCCGCACGCCACGCGTGACAGGTCGTCCTACGAGGTCAGGCCGAGACTGATGCGGAACTTGGGGGTGCCGCCGAGCAGATAGGCGCCGACCGACTCCAGTACCGCGTCCTGGGCCGTGAGGTTCTGGCACATGGTGGTGGTGTCGCGCAGCCAGCGGTCCATGGGTGCGTCGCGGTTGATGGACCAGGTCTGGTGGAGGTCGTAGAGGCGGGTGACGATGCTGCGGGAGGTGCGGAAGGCATGGAGCCAGGCCAGCGGTGAGGCGGCGCGTTCGGTTTCGGTGAGGTCGTCGAGGGTGCCGCCGGCAGCGAGGACTTCCCATTGGCGGGTCATGGCGCCGTAGACGCCGTTGCGGGTGGCGTTGAAGTCGGCTTCGCAGGCGGCGATGGTGGTCTGGGCGCGGAAGCTGTCGGACCAGTCGGTGCCGGTCATGCGGTCGGTGCGGGCGCGGGCCTGGGTGCGGGCGTGGTCCAGGGCGGCCCGCGCCACCCCCAGCGGCACCCCGCACAGCGCCCGCATGAAGGACTCCGGCTGGGAGAGCGGGCTCAGCCGGCCGCGCGGCTCGTAGAAGGTGAAGGTCCGCGCCTCGGGTACGAAGACGTCGGTGATGGTGTAGTCGCAGCTGCCGCTGCCGCGCAGTCCGGTGGTGTTCCAGTTGTCGATGATCTCGACCTGGTCCTGGGGGACCATGAACTGGCGGGACTCGTGCGGGTTGCTGCCGTCCGGACTGGCGTAGGGCTCGCCGTCGAGATAGACGAAGGCGCCGGAGGTGACCCACTCGCTGTGGGTGATGCCGCTGCCGAAGGACCACCGGCCGGAGAGCCGGAAGCCGCCGGGCACCTTCTCCGCCCGGCCGGCCGGGGCGAGCACCCCGGCGGTGATCAGGTCCAGGCTCGGGTAGATCTCCTTGACCACGCCCGGGTCCAGGAAGTTCGCGATGAGACCCGTGTTCGCCCCGATCACCCCGCACCACGCGGCCGAGGCGTCGCCGTACGCCAGCGCCTCGATGACGCCGGTCTGCTCCATCGAGGTCAGCGCGGGCCCGCCCCATTCCGGGCCGAAGCACATGCGGAACACACCGGTGCCGCGCAGCAGTTCCACGATGTCGGCGGGCAGCCGGCGGGCCTGCTCGACCTCGGCCGCGCGCTCGCGCAGCAGCGGCGCCAGCGCCCGCGCCCGGGCCAGCACCTCGGCGGCGTCCTGCGGCGGTCCGGCCGTCCCGGTCGCCGTCGTCCGCGCTGTCGGTGTGGTCGTCATGGAGCCGCCCTCCGGATGATCGTTCGTGTCGCTCATACGTCCACGTCCAGCAGCCCGGCCGGCATGGCGAACGGCGCGTCCGCCGCCGGCGGTCCGACCGGCTCGGTGTCCAGCTCCACCAGGGCGGCCGCCGCGGCGAGCCGTTCCTGGCAGGTGGCGGTGTCGTCGGCCTCGCAGACCACGAAGGAGTGCCGGGCCAGATAGCCGCGCGGCGGCAGCCGCAGCGTGGTGCCGGCCTCCGCCATCGGAGCGGCGGTGACCAGTCCCGGCGCTTCGGTCGGTACGGTCAGCGACCTCAGCAGGCAGTCCTGTTCGGGATAGCCGAAGCGGATGCCGGCCACCGAGCCGCGCGTTCCGGCGGTGTCCGGGCGCTGGCCGATGGAGACGTCGAAGAGTACCTCGCCCGGTTCGACGCCGGTGGCGATACGGCCGAGGAAGGGGATGAGGTCCCCGCCGAGCCGGCCGTTGACCTCGATGATCAGCGGGCCGCGGTCGGTGAGCCTGACCTCGGTGTGGGTGATGCCGTCCTCGATGCCGAGGGCGGTGTGGGCCCGCGCCAGGGTGTGCAGCAGCTCCGGGTCCGACAGCAGCGGGTCGGCGCCGTCCACGACATGCCCGACCTCCTCGAAGTACGGCTGGTCGCTGCTGTACTTGCGGGCCAGGAACAGCGGCAGGTACTCGCCCTTGTGCACCGCGCCGTCCACGCTGATCTCCGGACCGGGCGCGTACTCCTCCACCACCGCGCTGGCCCGGTAGGGGCCCGGGTCGACATGGCTGGCGCTGAGCGCGATGTCGAACGCAGCGTCCAGCTCTGCGCGGTCGGCCGCGAAGACGACGCCGATGCTCGCTCCCATGGCGCGCGGTTTGAGCACCACGGGATAGCCGATCCGCTCGGCCGCCGCACGCGCCTGCTCGACCGTGGTGGTGAGCGCGAAGCGGGGCTGGTGCAGCCCGGCGGCGGTGAGTTCGGTACGGGTGAGCTCCTTGTCGCGGCAGCCGCGCACCCCGCGGGCGGACAGGCCCGGCAGCCCGAACTCGGCGGCGAGCAGACCGGCGTCCAGCACCAGCGGCTCGTCCCAGCAGATCAGTCCGACCAGGTTGCGGCGGGCCGCGACCTCGCGGGCGGCGGCCCCCATCACCTCGGAGTCGAAGACGTTGGCCACCACCACCTCGTCGAAGTACTCCCGCTGCCAGGTGGGGTTGAGGTTGTTCAGCAGCACCAGCTCCAGGCCGGCCGCGCGGGCCCGGCGGCTGATCGGCGCGACCAGGTACTCGCGGTAGACCTTCAGCCCGCTGCCGATGACCAGCAGCGTTCCATTGCTCGCTGTCATGGGCGGTCCTTCCGGGTCTCGGCCGGCCGGGTCATCACGCGCTCCTCTGCTCGGCGCCGGCCCGGCGGGACAGCAGATCGGTGGTGATGTCGTGGGCGCGGTGGCCCAGCACGCTGATCAGGGAGTCGGCGATGCCGTGGGTGGCCTCGTTGACGCCCTGGAGGTAGACCGCGCCCCACGCGGTCTCCCCGAGGTCCAGCCGGTAGTTGCGGCCCACGGTGATCTCGTCCAGACCGGCCTGGGAGGCCAGGTCGCGCACCAGGGCGGGCATCCGGGGGTCGTAACCGGTGCCGAGCAGGACCAGGTCGCAGCGCAGCGGCTCGACCTTGCCGGTCTTGCGGTCCCGCACGTCCAGCACCACCTCGTCGCCGTCGGTCCGCGCGCCGACCACCTCGGTCATCGCCCGTACCTCGGAGCGCTGTGTGCCCTGCATGCGCTGCTGATACAGCATCATGTAGATCTCGTCCAGGAACGGCGGCGCCAGACCCGCGTAGTTGGTGAACCGCATTTCGTCCAGTACCTGCGCGCGTACTTCGCTCGGACTGTCGTAGAACTCATCGATGAAGGACGGGAAGAAGAGTTCGTTGACGAATTTACTGGTCTGGTAGTTCTGCAGGCCGATGGAACGCACGACCATCGTGATGCGGCTTTCCGGGAGATTCTCGTGGAGCGCGTAGAACATCTCCGCCGCGCTTTGCGCGCCACCTACGACGACCGCGTGCAGCGGTTTGTCGCGGGGAATTTCCGCGATACGGCTCTTGTAATGGGCGCTGTGCACGACGCGGTCGGCCGGCAGTCCGGAGAAGACCTCGGGGACGCGCGGGTCGCGACCGCCGCCGACCACCAGGTCGCGGCAGCGGATGGTGTCGCCGTCGGTGAGCTTCACCGTCCAGCCGTCGAGCGTCCCGTCGGCCGCGCGGACCGGGTCGACACTGGCGGCGCGGGCCCGGTAGCGGATCTCCACCTGCTCCAGCGACGCGGCCACCCACTGCAGGTAGTCGGAGATCTCCCAGCGGAACGGGTGGAAGGAGCCCAGGTTGATGAAGTGGTCCAGCCGGCCCTGGTCGTGCAGGAAGTTCAGGAAGGAGAACTTGCTGCGCGGGTTGCGCAGCGTGACGAGGTCCTTCAGGAAGGAGACCTGACTGCGCGCCCAGGGCATCAGCAGGTCGCGTTGCCACTTGATGTCCGGTGCCTGCTCCAGCAGCAGGGTGCTGCCGGCCAGTTCGGCCGAGCCGCACTCCTCGACGGCCGCGGCGAGAGCCAGATTCGCCGGCCCCGCACCAATTGCCAGAACACCAACTTCGCGGTCAGCCATATTTACCCCTCGATGACGGTCATTCCACTCGACGGATGGTCAGTGCCGCACGGTTCATCGATGGTGCTGTCGCCGTTCCGATAATTTTCGGGATCCCACCGGACGGCTCCACAAGACTAGGGAGTCGGGATTCCCGAGTCATAGGGGAAACATTCCCTGCCGCCCGGGAATCTGGGCCGCCCGGCCGGAGCGGCAGGGAAGAACCGGGATGGGGCCGAACACGGCTGCCGAAATCCTCCGCAACCGGGAATCGGGCGGCCCGAATTCCCGTACGCCGCTGCCCGGCCGGCGTACGGGTAGGACGGACACCCCTGGCGGCGCCCCAAACGGGGTCACCGACAGCCCCCTGACGGAACGCCGGGCCTACTCCCCGGCCGGCGGCCTCGGGTCCGGAGCGAGGTCGACACGGATCAGGGCGGCGGCCGCCTCGCCCTGCCGCAGCGCCAGCGCCGGGCCGTCCGCGAGGGTCATCACGATGCCGGCCCGGTCCCAGGAGTTGCGCAGGCCGGTGAAGCGGCGGCCGACCGGCGCACCGCCCATGTCGACGTGCACCACCCCCTCGCTCCGCGCGGCGTCCTCCAAGCCGTGCACGGCCTCCACGGTGCCGGTCTGCTGGGGAGCCACGAAGCGCACCGCGGCCGCCCGGGCGGCCCGCGCGGGCAGCGGGGCGGGCGGCTCCTCACCCCGCATCACCGCGTAGTAGGAGCGGAACAGCTCGATCGGGTAGGCCATCTCGATGATGTCCGGGATGGCGTCGCCGGGCATCCGGCCCGCGCACTCCACCAGATACGGCACACCGTCCGAGACGATCCACTCGCAGTGCACGACCCCGGTACGGAAGCCGGTCGCGGCCACCAGCCGCGCTGTGCGCTCCCCGAGCAGCCGGGACAGGTCGTCGGTGGTGTCGGCCGGCACCACATGGGCGAGTTCCACCGGATACGGACCGGGGAACAGCCGCTTGCCGGTGACATTGGTGAACAGCGGCTCGCCCTCCCGGACCAGCATCTCGACGCTGAACTCCGCGCCCTCCACGAACTGCTCGGCGAGCATGGACACCTCGATGGGCCGGTCGGGCACGAAGATGCCCTCGTCCTGCACCAGGCAGTGCTGCCAGGCGGTCTCGACCTCGCCCGGATCCCGGACGACCTGGACGCCCACCGACGCCTGCCGGTTGGCCGGCTTCAGGACGATCGGCCCGGACCGCTCCCGCAGGAAGGCCAGCACATCGGCGGGGCTGTCCACCCGGACCGAGGCCGGGTTGGCGATGCCGGCCGCCGCGGTCACCCGGCGCAGCAGCGCCTTGTCCCGCAGGATCTGGGCGGCCCCCAGGCTCGCGCCGGGTAAGCCGTAGCGCTCGGCGAGCCGGGCCGCGAACGGCACGGCGTACTCGATGGCGGGGACGATCGCCGACGGGGCCAGGTCCGGGTACGCCTGGTGGAACTCGTCGGCGGTGCCGGGCAGGTGGTACTCCCACTCGATCAGGGCGCGCGCGAAGGACAGGTCAGCCATCTTCTGGTCCAGCTGCCGCTTGGCCGCGACGTCCGGCTCCTCGACGTAGATCACCGAGTCGGCCGGCTGGAACGCTCCGATCGCCTCCAGCGTCAGGCCGACGAACCCGACGATCACCACGGGCCCGGCGGGTCCCTCGGGCAGGGGTCGCTCGCTCATGCAGTGCCTCCCACGACTTCTTGACCGCCTTTGGTGTTTGCGTCCGGCCCGGAACCAGGACCGGAACCAGGCACGGAACCGGGACCGGTATCCGCTTCGGCGCCCGGCCCGGTCTCCGCTCCGGGACGCGGTTCGGCGCCGGCCTTCGCTTCGGCCGGCCGGCTCAGCCCGGCCATCGCCAGCAGGCCGGCCGCCACGTTGATGCCCGCCACCAGGAGCCAGAACCCGCCGCCGAGCCGGGTCCACACGAACACGCCGAACAGCGGCCCGAGCGCGGACGCCAGCCCGGCCACCGCCTGCATCGTCCCGATGTAGCGGGCCTTGAGCGCCGCCGGGAACGTCGCCGGATGGGCGAACATGCTGGGCCCGGCGATCATCAGCCCGCTCACCGCCAGCACCGCGCCGACCAGCACGAACACCGGGGAGTGCACGGCCAGCGCGTAGACGGCGAAGCCGGCCGAGTTGACCAGGTGGCCCCCCGCCACCGCGATGTGCGTGGGCAGCCTGGTGATGTAAGTGGTGATCTTCAGCTCGCAGGTGATCAGCACCAGGGACGAGACGGTCAGCACGCCGCTGTAGAGGCTGGTCGGGTAGTGGTCGGCGACCACCTCCAGCGGCAGCGCCATCGCCGACTGCACGTAGCAGATCGTGCCGAGCAGCACCGCGAACAGGTAGAACATGTACCTGCGGTCGTGCAGCATCGCGACATAGGCCGCCCGTCCGGTGACGGGCGGCGGCGCCTGCTCCGCGGCGTCCTGCGAGTCCCGCGGCGCTTCCTCGGGCGCCGCGGTCCGCCGCGGCAGCAGGACGAAGGCCAGCGCCGAGTACACCAGCGTGGTGGCGCCGTCGACCCAGAACAGGGCGTTCCAGTCGACCAGGATCAGCCCCGCGGCGATCAGCGGCGCCACCGCGGCCCCGGTGTTGAGCGCGATCCGCATCATGGAGAAGGCCATGACGTGGTAGCGCTCCGGCATCAGGTCGCTGAGCAGCACCGCGGCGGCCGGGCGGTACGCCTGGGCGAGCAGCCCGGCCAGCGCGATGACCACCAGCAGCCACCCCAGCCGCCCCGGCCGGCTCAGCCACGGGATCACCGCCACCAGCGGCGCCGACCCGGCCATGGCCACCATGATCGTGGTCCGCGGTCCGAACCGCTGGGTGGCCTCGCCGCCGAGCATGGTGCCGAAGATCGTGCCCGCGCTGTAGGCGACCAGCCCCAGACCGGCGTCACGGATCGTCAGGTCACGATGCGTCAGATAGAGAACGAGGAAGGTCTGGACGAACGCGCCGAGCTGATTGATCAGCACGCCGCCCAGCAGATAGCGCACCGGTGTCGGGGTGGCCCGGAGCGTGTCGATCACGCTCGTCCGGTCGTTCTCGGTCATACCGCAGCCTCCCTGGCAGCCTCGGCGATCCGCTGTCCGACCAGCGGAGCCGCCGCGAACCCATTGCCGCCGCAGGCCGCACGCGACCAGACGGCACGACTCACCCGGGCGAGATGAGCTCCGCCCGTACGCGTGTCGGTCGCGTAGTGGCATGCTTTCACCGCGGCGACGGTGTAGCGGTCGATTCCGTGAAGAACCCCCGCCCCGGCCAACTGCTCGGCCCAGGGCGCCTGGTCCTCGTCGTCGGCGTCGGCGCTGTCCACCGTGCGGCACACCGCGTTGGAACTGATCTTCAGCAGTGTTCCGTCGCCCGGGGGCACCATCCACCCCTGGCCGTCCAGCCCGAGGCCCCCGACGGCGGGCACGTCCCGCCACCAGGAGGCCGACTCCTCCGGGGGCCGCAGGTAGAGCATCGTCTGGCGGTTGAGGACCACCGGGTGCGGCACCAGGTCACGGGTCCACGGCCCGGCGCCGACCAGCACCAGATCGGCGCCGGCCGTACCGCCGCCGGCGAGCGCGACCCGGCCCGTGCCGGCGTCGACCGCGCTCACCGCCGTGCCCGGCCGCAGCTCCACCGCCGGGTGGGCGGCCAGCCAGCGGGCCGCCGCGGCCAGCACCCGGTCGGCCAGCAGCACACCGGCCGCCTCCTCCCACACCCCGGCGGTCCCGGCCGGGAAGCCGAGCTGCGGCAGCCGCGGCGGCTCGACCCGCCGGACCGTGACGCCGGCCGCCGCGGCCTCGGCGGCCACCTCGGGCAGCCGCTCGGCCGGCCAGGCGGTCACCACACCGACCCGCCGGTAGAAGGCGGCCCCGAGCACCGCCTCCAACTCCAGCCAGCGCCGGTGGGCGGCGAGCAGCCGCCCGGTGGCCGCCGGGTCGCCGACCACCAGGGTGCGGATCGCCCGGTGCTGGTCGTACGACGTCGAGCGCGGGTTGGGGATCGGTCCACGGTCGAACACGGTCACCCGGTGCCCGGCCAGCGCGCACTCAACGGCGGCCAGCAGCCCGGTGACACCCGCACCCACGACGACGACCCGCGCGGTGGCCGTCACCGGCGTCACCGCGGGGTCTCGGCCAGTCGCGGCAGCTTCCGGGGAGTGAATTCGGTGGCGTGCGGCGCCGCCGGGACGGAGGCGTCGGGCAGGCCCTTCTCGGCCAGGTCGACCAGCAGCGGCGCGGCGCAGCGCAGGAACAGGTCCGTCTCGTGGCAGAAGTCGCCGGCGTCCGCGTCCGTCACCTCCCACGCGTCCAGCCGGGCCAGTTGCTCGGTGAGCGTGAAGGCCGCCCCGGTCAGGCTGAAGCGGCGCGGATCGTAGGAGGCGGCGAACCGCGCCAGCATCCGGGCCGCCGCCGTACGCGACCGCTCGGAGACCGGCAGCGCCCCGCGCCCCGCGAAGGCGCCGGCCTTCTCCGCCACCCGGTTCCAGGGGCCCACCAGCCGCGAGCCGACCACCTTGGTCATCGCCTCGCGGGTGAAGTTGGTGCGCTGGAAGTCCGGCGCGGTGGCCGCCAGGTAGTAGCGGATCAGGTCCCGCGGCACCTCGGCGGCCAGCTCCTGCCCGGTGACGACATGGCCGCGGCTGCTGGAGAACTTGTCGTTGTCCAGCTCGTAGAACTCGTTGGTGACGAAGTGCTCGGGCAGCGCGTAGCCGCCCAGCGCGATCAGCATCGCCACGCCGGCCACCGCGAAGGCGAAGCCGGCGTCGGAGCCGAAGAAGTAGACCACCCTGGGCTCCGCCTCGGCGAACCACAGCTCGTCGTCGGCGGACAGCACCTCGCCGCGCCGTTCGGCGGCCAGGGCCGATGCGTGCATGCTCCAGGCGATCGTCTCGGTGTCGGCGTAGAGCACCTGCCCGGCGACCTCGGGGAAGGGGGCGGGGATGCCCCAGGAGATCGGCAGCGTGATCGGGTAGTCCGGCAGCGGCCCGGCCAGCATCTCCTCGACCATCTGGGCCAGCCGGGGCCGCAGTCGGCCGCCGATCGCCGCGAAGTAGGCCACCAGCGCCTCGCGGTGCTCCTCCAGCGGCAGGACGAGCACTTCGCACTCCCGCAGTTCGACCGGCTCGTCCGGGTTCAGGGTGGAGTGGGGGTCGACCAGCTCGCCGGAGGCGATCCAGTGCCCGCACCCTTCGCACAGCCCGGCGCACCCGTCGGCCAGGCACACCGGGCATCCGCCCCGTACGTACGCGTCGGTGAGATACTCCCCGGTCCCGGGCAGATAGGGGAAAGCGACCCCTTTCAGCCGCAGCCGGCCCGCGCTGTGCAGGCGCTCGAAGAAGGTCCGCACTGTCTTGATGTAGCGGTCGTCGAAGGGGACGAACCCGTCGGGCGCGATGCCCACCGCGGCCAGCGTGCGCTCCACCTGTCCGGCCGAGCGCTCGCGCAACTCCTCCGGCGGCAGGCCCAGTCGGCGGGCGGTGGTCACGATGTAGTTCTGCGTGAAGTGGACGCCCGTACCGAACAGGACGTCGCCGCCGGTCGCGCGGGCGTGGCGCGCGTAGACATCCGCGCTCAGAAAGGGACCGGCCAGGTGGCCGAGGTGCAGATCGCCGTTCGCGGTCGGACCGGGGGCGATCACCAGCGTGCGGACCATCGGGCGCTCCTTGGGTGGGGTGCGGCGGGGCCTGCGGAGAGTGCTGTAGTCGGGGACCGGCTGAGGCGGACATAGCGGCACGGCAGCCGGTGTCCGGGTCTGCCGCGACGGTCGAACCGCCGCTCGGGCATCCCGGGCTTGCGACGTCCTGAGGCTAGATATCGGCGCTTCCCCGTCGATAGGGGAACTGTTCCCGAGGACTGGGGAATCTCCGGCCGGCCCCGGGCCGGGCCACCGGGACGGCGCGCCCGGGCACGGCGACGCCGCGGAGATCCGAACGGCACCCCCTAGTCGCGCCCGCCGGCACCGAGCGCCGTACGCGAGGCCGGCGGTTCGGGGGCGGGATCACCGCCAGGGCCGCCGCTGGGGCCGCCGCCGGGGCCGGGTTCGGCGCCGGCGGCGAGACCTGACGCGGAGCCGGGTCCGAAGCCGGGAGCACGGTCGCGGCCGCGCCGGGCCACCACCGCCGCGGCCACCGCTGTCAGGCCGAGGAAGCCCAGGGACAGCAGGAAGACCGGCGAGGTGGGGGAGGCGGCGCGAGAGCCAGCGACCACGTACGCCGCGGTGTTGGCCGCGCTGCCCGCCGCGGTCGCGGTGAGGAAGGGGAGCAGCCGGATACGGGACATCGCCGCGGCGTAGTTGGCCGCCGCGAACGGCACACCGGGGAACAGCCGCAGCGCCAGGGTGCTGCGGAAGCCGTGCCGGCTCAACTGCCGGTCCAGGGACAGGACGAACCGACCGCGCAGCAGCGGCCGTACGGCGTCGCGTCCGAGGAAACGGCCGAGCAGGAAGGCCAGTCCCGCGCCCAGCACCGTACCCACGATCGCCGCGGGCAGTCCCGCGTGGATGCCGTACAGGGCGCCGGCCGCCGCGTTGAGCAGCGGACGCGGCACGAAGGCGACGGTGGCGAGCCCGTAGGCGAGGGCGAACAGCAGCACCGCGCCGGGGCCCGACGACGTCCGCAGCGGCCAGCCGTGCGTCAGCAGCCGCTGCGGCTGCGAGACGAGGGCGACCGCGATCGCCGCGGCCAGCACCAGCACCAGCAGGGCGAACCGGGCCCACGGTGAGAGCGCCATCCGGGCGCACCGGGCCGCGAAGCCGGGTGCGGGGCGGTCCGACCGGTCCGGCGTGTCCGACAGGGCGGGCGCGGCGGCGGGCGGGGGAGCGGAACCGGAGACGGCGGGGTCGACCACCCGGCGAGCGTAACCCCCCCGGCGCTACGCCCCCACCCCGTCCGTCACCCCACTCGGCCGCGGTTGCCCCGTCGCCACCACCGCGGAGGCGGTGCCCGGCGCGCGGTGGTCGAGGACGCCCGCGGTGATCGCGATGCCGAGGCCGATCACCGCGAGGACCGCTCCGACCAGCGCGGGAGAGGTCCACCCCCAGCCGGCCCCGATCGCGATCCCGCCCAGCCAGGCGCCCCCGGCGTTGGCGAGGTTGAAGGCCGAGTGGTTGGAGGCGGAGGCCAGTGTGGGAGCCCGGCGCGCCTTGTTCATGACCAGCATCTGCAGCGGTGTGGTGGTGAGGAAGCCGACCATGCCCAGGACCACCACCGCCACCGGGGCCAGTTCCTTGGAGCGGGCCGCGTAGTGGAAGGCCACCAGGACGACGGCGAGCGCGGCCAGCGAGCCGTAGAGGGTGGGCCGCAGCGCCCGGTCGGTGAGCGGTCCCGCGGCGAGCGCGCCCAGCGTCATCCCGATACCGAACAGGGCCAGCAGCAGGGTGACGGTGGAATCGGCGAAGCCGGTGACCTCGGTCATCATCGAGGCGAGGTAGCTGTAGACGGCGAACACCCCGGCGAAGCCGAACACCGCGGTGAGCAGGCCGAGCAGCACCTGCGGATCGCGCAGCGCGGTGAACTCCTGGGCCAGGCCGCTGTGTTCCTCCTCCGGCAGCAGCGGGACGAGCAGCGCCAGCGAGGCCAGCGCCAGCAGGCCGACCACCGAGACGACCAGGAAGGTGGCGCGCCAGCCCAGACTCTGGCCGAGCGCGGTCGCCGCGGGCACGCCCACGATGTTGGCGACGGTCAGACCGAGGAACATCGCGGCGACCGCCCGCGCCCTGCGCTCCTCCGAGACCATGCGCGCCGCCACCACCGCGCCGACGCCGAAGAAGGCGCCGTGCGGCAGCCCGGCCAGGAAGCGCCCGGCGAGCAGGGTGCCGTATCCGGGGGCGACGGCGGAGGCCAGGTTGCCCACCGTGAACAGCCCCATCAGCAGCAGGAGCATCCGCTTGCGCGGCACACGCGAGCCGAGCGCGGTGAGCAGCGGCGCGCCCACCACCACGCCGAGCGCGTACGCCGAGACGAGATAGCCGGCGGTCGGCACCGAGGTGCCGAGGTCGTCGGCGACGTTGGGCAGCAGGCCCATCATCACGAATTCGGTGGTGCCGATGCCGAAGGCGCTTATCGCCAGGGCGAGTATGGCCAGAGGCATGGGGATTCCTTCGCGGTACGGGGAGGGTGCGGGGACGGGGTGCGGAGCCGGGCGCGGCCGCGGGTGCGGCGGCCGCTGATGCGGTTGTTTAAGTTCATGGCCGGAACAAATTCTCTCACCCCGGTGATTCCCGTACGTCACCAGCGGGTGAAGTCGCGCCGACCATCGTCCGCACCGGCCCCAGCCCCAGTACCCGCCACCCGGGACCGACCCCGGGCTGACGCCCGGTCAGGCCGGGCGCAGCGACCCGGAGGGAGCCGGGGGAGCCACCCGGCCGGTCGGGCGGCCCTCCGCCCGTGGCTGCCGCCACCGGCGTGTCGTGTCCCGGCCCGGCAGGCGGACGACACGCCCGGACCGGACGGCTCCGGCGGCCCGACCCCGCCATACGCCGGCCCCCGCCGCGACTGGGAGAATCGGCCGGTGACCCAGGAACCCGTCCCCGTCAGCAGGACCGTCGACTTCGGCGTCGCCAGACTGCTGCCCGACCTGGACCGGCCGCGTGCCTGGCTGCTCACCGTGGACGGCGCCCCGCAGTCGTACGTGGACCTGGACGAACCCGAGCACCTGGAGTTCGAGTACACCCGGCGGATCGCGCACGTCCTGGAGTCGGCCTTCGACACGCCGATGGACGTCGTCCACCTCGGCGGCGGCGCGCTGACACTGCCCCGCCGGCTGGCGAGCACCCGGCCGGGTTCGCGGCAGCGGGTCGTGGAGGCCGACCGCGCGCTGGCCGCCCTGGTGGCCGAACTCCTGCCGCTGCGCGATCCCGGCGTCACCGTGGACACCGCCGACGCCCGCGAGTGGCTGACGGCCGCCGCCGACGGTGGCGCGGACGCGATCGTCGTCGATGTCTTCGGCGGCTCCCGGGTCCCCGCGCACCTCACCTCCGTCGAATTCCTGCGCGAAGCGGTACGGGTGCTGCGCCCGCGCGGCGTCTATGTGGCGAACATCGCCGACGCCGCACCCTTCACCTTTCTGGGCTCCCAACTCGGCACCGTCCGCGCGGCCTTCGGGCCGGACGCCGAACTGTGCCTGCTGGCCGAGCCCGGCGTGCTGCGCGGGCGCCGCTTCGGCAACGCGGTCCTGGTCGCCGCCCGGCGCCCGCTGCCGCTCGACACGCTGGCCCGGCTGTGCGCGGCGGACGCGTTCCCGGCCCGGGTGGTGACGGGCCGCGCGCTGCGCGACCTCACCGGGACGGCGGTGCGCGACGCGTCCGCCACCCCTTCGCCGGAGCCGCCGGACGGCGCGTTCACGGTGGGCTGAGTCACGGGCTGAGCCGCGGATTGAGCCGCAGGTCGAGCCGCAGTCGAGCCGAGGGCTGAGCGCCGGGCCCACCGAGCGCCCGGCCGGCGGGGCGGGCCGCGGGCCCGGTCAGACCGGCGGCGTCACCGGCGCCGCGAGCGGTTCCGCCGCCGGCTTCGCCGTCACCACCGGCTGGGCGACCGTCCGCCGTTCCAGGCGGCGTACCTCCGGCAGTGCCAGCACCGCCCCGGTCAGCACCACCACCAGGGCCGCCGAACCCCACAGCGCCCCGGTACGTCCGAAGGCGTCGCTCGCCGGACCGGCCGCGGCCAGCGCCAGCGGCGTCATGGCCACCGAGCCGAACCAGTCGTACGCCGAGACCCGGGACATCTTCTCCTCCGGGATCTCCTGGTGCAGCGCCAGCATCCAGCCGACCGCGAACACCTCGATGGCGACCCCCGCCGCGAACATCACCACCGTGAGCACCCACAACCGGGGCGCGAACGCCAGGGCGGCGGGCGGCAGCGCCAGCGGGAAGACGCCCAGCGTGCCGACCAGCAGGATGCGGCGCGGCTTCCAGCGCATCATCAGCAGCCCGCCGCCCACCGTGCCGACCCCGCTCGCCGCCAGGGCCAGGCCCCACGGCCCCGCGCCGCCCAGATGCTCGCGGGCGACCAGCGGACCGTAGACCGCCTCGCTGGCGTCGAGGACGCCGTTGACGACCGCGAACTGCACCACGATGCCCCACAGCCAGGACCGGGAGACGAACTCCCGCCAGCCCTCGCGCAGATCACGCACGATGCCGCCCGACGGCTCGGCACGCGCGGCGGTGCCCACCTTCAGCCGTGACCGCAGGCCCGCGGCCGCCGCGAAACCGGTCGCGTCGATCGCGAGCACCCAGCCGGGGCCGACACCGGCCACCAGGGCGCCGCCCAGCGCCAGGCCGCCGATGGTCGCGCCGTTCATCGACAGCCGGAAGACGGAGAAGGCCTGGCTCGCGTGCGAGGACTCGACGGTGGACAGCAGCAGACCCTCGGAAGCCGGGGAGAAGAACGCCTGGGCGGCGCCGCCGGTCGCGGTCAGCAGCGCCATCTGCCACAGCGCCGGATGGCCGGTGAGCACCAGCAGCGCGAACAGCCCCTGCGAGAGCGCGTTGGCGGTGTTCGCCAGGACCATCACCCGCTGCCTCGGCACCCGGTCGGCGACCGCGCCGCCGATCAGCAGGAAGACCACCATGGCCAGGGTTCGGGCCGCCGCGACCAGGCCGACGTCGGTGGCGTCGCCGCCCAGATCGATGACGGCGTACGCGGCGGCGATCGTGGCGCCCGAACTGCCGAGGTTGGTGACGAAGGACGCGGTGACGAGCAGCTGGAAATTCCGCCCGGCCCAGCTCGGCATGGCCGGCGCCCATGTGCGGGGGCCGTGCGGGCGGGGGTCCGGAGCGTCGCTTGTCACCTGGGGACTCTCCCCGAGCGGCGTGCCCGCCGCAAATGAATTCCGGCGGCGAGCGGCGGCGGGACCGGCGGCGGGACCGGGAGCGGCAGCCGCGACCGGACTCGTACGACGCCGCTCGCGTCCGGCTCCCGGCCGCCGGCACCCCCTCGGCGGCCGTCTGCCACCCCGCACCGCCTCTCGCCGCCGGCACCCAGCCACCGCTCGCCGATCCGTACCCGCGGCCACTCCCCAGCTCTGCTACCCACTGGTAACATCCGCTCATGTCCGAGACCTTGCCTTCCGCCGGCCCCTCGCTGGGCGAAATGCTGCTGGCCACCGTGCCGATGGCCCGCACCCTCAATCTGGAGTTCGTCGAGACCGGCGCCGAGCGCGCCGTGGTGCTGCTGCCCGACCAGCCCGACTTCCACAACCATGTCGGCGGCCCGCACGCGGGGGCGGTGTTCACCCTCGCCGAGTCGGCGTCCGGCGCCGTCGTGCTCGCGGCCTTCGGTGACCAGCTCGGCCGCGCGGTGCCGCTCGCCGTACGCGCCGAGATCGCCTACACCAAGCTGGCCAGGGGCCCGGTCACCGCCGTCGCCGGACTCGGCCGCCCAGCAGCCGAGGTCGTCGCCGAACTGGACGCCGGAGCACGGCCGGAGTTCCCGGTCGAGGTGTCCGTCCACCGCTCCGACGGCGCCGAGACCGCCCGGTTGACCGTCGTCTGGACCCTGCGGCCGAACTCCTGACCGTCCGCCCACCGGCCGCGGCCCCCGCCCCGGCCGCACGCCAGGCCGCACGTCCATCCGCCCGGCGGCCGGCCGCCGAGCGGTCAGGACCGCACCGCTGACCGGACGGGTTCGTCCGCCCCGTCGGTTAGGCTTCGACGGTGCGCCGCGCGCGTGCGGTCCGGCCGTCGTCGTGGTGGGGAGGTACTGGCTGTGCATGTCCAGAACTGGCTCGACGGCATCCCGCCGGTCGCCGTCTATCTGACGGTGTTCCTGGTGGTCGGCGTGGAGAGCCTCGGCATCCCGCTGCCCGGCGAGATCGTGCTGATGACCGCCGCGCTGCTCTCGTCGCAGGGCCATGTCAACCCCTGGCTGGTCGGCGCCGCGGCCGTCATCGGCGCGATCGCCGGGGACTCGGTCGGATATTCGATCGGGCACAAGGGCGGCCAGCCCCTGCTCGACCGGCTCGGCCGCAGATTCCCCCGGCATTTCTCGCCCGGACATGTGGCCACCGCCGAGCGCTCCTTCCAGCGCTGGGGCATGTGGGCGGTCTTCTTCGGCCGCTTCGTGGCGCTGCTGCGGATCTTCGCCGGGCCGATGGCCGGCGTGCTGAAGATGCCGTACCGCAAGTTTCTGCTGGCGAACGCGCTCGGCGGCATCGCCTGGGCGGGCGGCATCACCGCCGTCATCTACTACGTCGGCGTCGTCGCCGAACCCTGGCTGAGCCGCTTCGGCTACATCGGCCTGGGCATCGCCGTGCTCTTCGGCCTCGCCTCGCTGCTGTACGTCAGGCGGCGCGCGGCCAAGACGCAGGCGGAGATGGAGCGCGCGGCCGCCGAGGAGCCCGAGGTCGCGGGGGCGCGGCGCGGCGACTAGGCCCCGATCGGGCGGACGTTCGGGTGTCTGCCCATTTTGTCCTCATCATCCACTTTTGTGACCCGGTGGCAGATCTCAGCCGAGCGCGTCCCGGTGCTGACCGGCGAGTTCCCGGTAATGGTCGGCGTTGAGCCGGACGGCCGCCCGCTCCTCGCGCGACAGCTCCCTGCGGACCGTGGCCGGCACCCCCGCGACCAGCGAGCCCGGCGGCACCAGCATCCCCTGCGGTACGAGCGCCGCCGCCGCGATCAGCGAACCCGCACCGATGTTCGCGCCGTTGAGCACGGTCGCGCCCATGCCGATCAGTACGTCGTCCTGGATCTCGCAGCCGTGCAGCACCGCGTTGTGCCCGACCGAGACACCCGAGCCGATCACCACCGGGTAGCCCAAGTCCGCGTGCACCGTGCAGTTGTCCTGGATGTTGGAGCCGGCGCCGAGGCTGATCGACTCGCAGTCGCCGCGCAGCACCGCGTGGTACCAGACGCTCGCCCCCGCCGCGACCGTCACATCGCCCAGCAGCACCGATCCATGGGCGGTGTACGCGGCGGGGTCGATTTTCGGCTCGCGCCCGGCGACCCCCGCGATCAGCGCTCCGGCCGAGTCCCCGCGCACCGCGTCGTTCGCCCGCTCTGCCATGGCCACCGTCCTCCTGCCGTCCAGCCCGCCCTCCACCGGCACCGTATACGGTGGGCCGGTGCGCAAGAATGAGAACGTGTTCTTCTCCGTGATCCGGAGCGTCACGGCCTGGCGCCGCCGCGCGGCCTCACGCCTTGTGCACCGCTGCTGGGACTGGGCGCGGAGCGCCGGCGCGGTCACCGCCGCCCGCCCCGGACCGCTGCGCTTCGGCCGGATCGGCGAGGGCACCCGGCTCGCCTTCCCGCAGGGCACCATCTTCGGCGAACGCTGGATCCACCTCGGTGACCACTGCGTCGTCGGCGAGCAGGTCACCCTCACCGCCGGCATGATGCCCGACCTCGACCTCGGCCCGCACCCGGTGCTGCGGCTGGGCAACGGCGTGGTGCTCGGCCGCGGCAGCCATGTGGTGGCCTCGGCCCCGGTGGTCTTCGGCGACGACGTCTACTGCGGCCCGTATGTGTACGTCACCAGCGCCAACCACTCCTACGACGACACCGGGCAGCCCGTCGGCAAGCAGTGGCCGCGGACGGCGCCGGTCGAGATCGGCGCCGGCAGCTGGCTCGGCTCGGGCTGCGTGATCCTGCCCGGCGCCCGGCTCGGCCGCAATGTCGTGGTCGCGGCCGGCGCGGTCGTCCGCGGCGAGGTCCCCGACTTCGCGGTGGTCGCGGGCGCCCCGGCCCGGATCGTACGGCGCTGGGACCCCGACACCGGCTGGCAGCCGCCGCTGCGCACCCCGCCGCCGGTGCCGATCCCCAAGGGCATCACACCCCAACAGCTCGTGGCGCTCAGCGAGTTGGAGGACCGGGCCGGAGCGTGACCGCCACCCGGACCGCTGCCGCCGCGCCGTCTCGGCGCGGCCGGCCGGCCCGCACCGCTCGTACGGCCGCCGGCTCCCGAAGGAGCCCCGGGATTTGTTAGGTTCGCCCCATGCGCGCACCGATCGGGACCTTCGAGGACGCCAACCCCGCCACCGAGCGCCGCGAGCTGCTGCCGCCCCCGGTGGCCGCCGCGGTGACCGCCGAGATGATCCTGGTGGACACCGACCCGGCGAAGGCCGACACCGCGGATTTCGTGGCCGCCTACGGCCCGGAGCTGCTGGAATGGTCCGCGAACTGCGTCGTGGTGGCCGGCAAGCGCGGCCAGGACGTCACCCTCGCCGCCTGCCTGGTCCTGTCCACCACCCGGGTGGACGTCAACGGCCTGGTTCGCCGCCACCTCGGGGTCCGCAAGGCGTCCTTCGCCGCCATGGACCTCGCCGTCGGCGAGACCGGCATGGAGTACGGCGGCATCACCCCGGTCGGACTCCCGTCCCACTGGCCGCTGCTGATCGACGCGGCCGTGGTGGACACGCCCCACGTGGTGATCGGCAGCGGCGCGCGGCGCGGCAAGCTCATCGTGCCCGGCAAGACCCTCGCAGCGCTGCCGGGCGCGGTCGTGCTCAGCGGCCTCGGCGTCTGACAGCCGGGCCACCGCGGCCCCGCGTCAGCGCAGCTGGGGGATCTCGATCGCGGGGCAGCGGTCCATCACCATGTCGAGACCGGCCGCCCGGGTCCGCTCGTACGCGCTCTCGTCGATCACGCCGAGCTGGAACCAGACCGCCTTCGCCCCGGCCGCCACCGCGTCGTCGGCGACCCCGCCCGCCAGCTCGGAGTTGACGAACACATCCACCACGTCCACCGGGAAGGGGATGGCGGCCAGCGAGGGGTACCCCTGCTCGCCGTGCACCGTCTCGGCCTTCGGATGGACCGGGACCACCCGCTTGCCGAAGCGCTGGAGCACCGAGGCGACCCCGTAGGCCGCCCGTGTCGTGTTGTTCGACAGGCCCACCACCGCCCAGGTGTCACCCGTCGCGGTCAGAATCCGCCGCACTGTCGCCTCGTCGCCGTACATGTCGTCCTCCCAGCGCTTCCGTGGCTCCCATTACGCCAGGTCGAACCCGCGAACCGGCGCAGCCATTCCCGCACGCATAGGCTGAACGGATGATCGACCGGTATCTGACGGTGACCCGCGAGGGTGTCCACGAGAGCGAGATCAAACGCTCCCGCTTCCTGTGCGCGCTCGCGCCCGCCGACACCGAGGAAGCCGCCCAGGAGTTCGTACGGCGCATCCGCAAGGCGCACCCGACCGCCGGCCACCACTGCTTCGCGTACGTCATCGGCCCCGACGGCCGGCTGCACCGGGCGAGCGACGACGGAGAGCCCGGCGGCACCGCGGGCACCCCCATGCTCCAGGTGCTGCTCGGCCGGGAGGTACGGGACGTCGTGGCCGTCGTCACCCGCTACTACGGCGGCATCCAGCTCGGCGCCGGCGGCCTCGCCCGCGCCTACGGCGGCGCCGTCTCGGCGGCGCTCGACCTGATCGGCACCGTCGAGCGCCGCCACCTCACGCTGGTCACCGTCACCACCGACCACCAGCGGGCAGGCCGCCTGGAGAACGAACTCCGCGCCTCCGGCCGCACCCTGCGCGAGACCTCCTACGGCGCCGAGGTGACCTTCCACCTCGGCATTCCCGACGCCGACCTCCCCGCCTTCCGCTCCTGGCTCGCCGACACCACCTCCGGCACGGCGGGCTGCGTGGTGGAGGGCAGCGCGTACGTCGAGGTGTGATGCCCGGGGGCGGCCCACTGACACCGCCCGGGCCCGGGCCCCTATCCGCTTTTGCGCCGCGGCTACCGGCGGCGGGCGATGGTGATGATCTCCCGGCTCGTACCGGTGACGGGCCCGCGGTCCCAGTCGCCGTACCGGCCGTCGACCGCTAAGCCCGCCTCGGCGAGGAACGCGTCGAGCGGCGCGACATCGAGGAAGCGCAGCCGCGCCCGGTCGATCCGCAGCACGGCGCCGTCGTGGTCGGCGGTGGTGCCGGAGAAGCTCACCAGCTCGCCGGCCACCGACTCCACTTCGTGCCAGACCCGCAGCGGCCGGCCGGCCGCGTCGAGGAGGCCGACGACATCGACCGCGTTCGAGGGATTCCAGTCCTCCCAGGCGCGGGCCCGCGGATTCCGGGTCTCGAAGACGAAGCGGCCGCCCGGCCGCAGCGCGGCGCGGACCGCCGCGAGCGAGTCGCGCACGTCCTGATCGCCGACGAGGCACTGGAATGCGTGGCCGGTCATCATCGCGAGGTCGAAGCCGGCCTGCCAGCTCATCTCCGCCGCCGTGCCGTCGACCCACTCGACATCGGCCCAGCGCCGGGCGCGGTCCAGCGCGGCCCGGTCCGGATCGAGGCCGACCAGCCGCCCCTGATGCCCGGCCGCCCGGGCGCAGGCCAGCGCGGTACCGGTGCCGCAGCCGACGTCCAGGACCGAGTCCGCGGCCATGATCAACTCGTGGTAGAAGCGGTCCCCGGGCGCATTCTCCGGGTCCCAGGGGTTCAGCAGGTCGTACAGCGCGGCCGCGTCGGCGTCGGTGAACACCGGCACAGTATCGGCACCCACGCCCGCGGAAACCACCGATTAACCCCCCGGCGGCCACCGGCACTCGCGCCCCGGGGGGTCAGGGTGAGCACCCCGCGCGCGAGGGCTTGTGGCGGGGAAACCTCCCGCGCCGGAAGGCCGCGGCGGGAGACATCCGCAGCCACGGCTCGACCCGCCAAGACCACCCGCACCGGACCTGGTGCCGTGGCCGGAAAGGTCCACCGCGTCGCGTCGCCGGAGCCGTCCGATCTCCCCCAGCCCCGCTGGGGGTGCCCCACCGCCTCGCGACGCGGGTCACCCCCACGCCGAAGGCCGTGGTGGGGGCCCGTCCCGGCGGTAGCCGGGGAGAGCACCGGACGCGCCGCGCACCCGGCAGGCGTTCTGGGTCACGGTGTTCGGTGTTGTGACCGGCGAGGTTCGCTGTTTCGCGGCGTTCGGTGCTGGGGTGCCTCCCGCTGAAGGCCGGGGGGAGTTCTGCTGCCGTGTCGGAGCCGTCCGAGTACGCCAGTACGAGGGCGGCCTCCTCCGGCTACCGTTGGGGCCCGTCCCGGCGGTAGCCGGGGAGAGCACCGGACGTGCCGCGCACCCGGCAGGCGTTCTGGGTCACGGTGTTCGGTGTTGTGACCGGCGAGGTTCGCTGTTTCGCGGCGTTCGGTGCTGGGGTGCCTCCCGCCGAAGGCCGGGGGAGCCCCGCTGCCGGCTTCCCCCAGCTACCGCTGGGGGCACCTCCGGCGGTAGCCGGGGAGAGCACCGGAGGCCGGGAACCCGGCAGACCTTCCGGGCCGCAGCGCCTAGCTGAAATGCACCAGCACCCGCCCCGAGTTGGTCGCGTCGGTCTCCATCCGGACGTACAGCTTCCTGATGTGCTTCTGCGCCAGGAACGCGATCACGCGCTTCTTCAACTGGCCCGAACCCTTGCCCGGGATGATCTCGACCACGTCGACACCGGTCCGTGACGCGCGGAAGACGAACTCGCGCAGTGCCAGATCGATGTCGCGGTTGTTCCGGAAGATCGGGTGCAGATCCAGGGTGAGCAGCTCAATCGCCTCCGATCGTCCGTGCCGAGGGGGCCGTCCCCGGCCCGGCGCTCCTTCGAGCGTACGTGCTGCCGGCCCGCCGCACAGCCCGCGCGCCCTACAATCCAGATCACTGCGGACAGCGGCGATCATCCGGCCCCCGGGCCGGGCAGAGCGCCGCCGCGGGCGATGGACGAGAGGCCGGCCGGCGCGAGCGCGCCGGCGGCGGCCGACTTCGAGGAACGGTGAGGACAGACGTGCGGGTGGGGGCCAACGGGTGAGATTCCTGCACACGTCGGACTGGCACCTGGGACGGTCCTTCCACCGGGTGAGCCTGCTCGACGCGCAACGCGCCTTCCTGGACCACCTCGTGGCCACCGTCCGCGGCGAGCGCGTCGACGCGGTGCTCGTCGCCGGGGACGTCTACGACCGGGCCGTGCCGCCGCTGTCGGCGGTCGAACTCTTCGACGACGCCCTGAACCGGCTCGCCGACCTCGGTGTCCCCACCGTGATGATCTCCGGCAACCACGACTCCGCCCGGCGCCTCGGCGTGGGCGCCGGTCTGATGGGCCGGGCGGGCATCCACCTGCGGACCGACCCGGCCGGCTGCCACCGCCCGGTGCTGCTGCCCGACGAACACGGCGAGGTCGCCGTCTACGGGCTTCCCTATCTCGAACCGGCGCTGGTCCGGCAGGCGTTCGGCGCCGAGTCGGCCGACCACGCGGCGGTGCTCGGCGCGGCGATGGACCGGGTCCGCGCCGACCTCGCCGAACGCCCGGCCGGCACCAGGGCGGTGGTGCTCGCGCACGCCTTCGTCACCGGCGCGGCGCCGTGCGACAGCGAACGCGACATCACCGCGGGCGGTGTGCAGGCGGTGCCCGCCGCGGTCTTCGACGGAGTGCACTACGCGGCGCTCGGCCATCTGCACGGCTGCCAGACGGTCGGCGAGCGGGTCCGGTACTCGGGCTCGCCGCTCGCTTACTCCTTCTCCGAGGAGCACCACCGCAAGAGCATGTGGCTGGTCGACCTGGGCGCGAGCGGCGAGATCGACGCGCGGCGGCTCGACACACCGGTGCCCAGGCGGCTCGCCCGGCTGCGCGGCCGGTTCGACGACCTGCTCGGCGATCCCGCGCACGACCGGCACACCGACGCCTGGGTCGAAGCCGTCCTCACCGACCCCTACCGCCCGCAGGAACCCATGGCGGCGCTCGCCAAGCGCTTCCCGCACATCCTCAGCCTGGCCTTCGAACCGGACGCCGGCGACCAGGACGTGACGGCCTCCTACGCCCAGCGGCTGCGCGGCCGCAGCGACGGCGAGATCGCCGAGGACTTCGTGGCGCACGTACGCGGCCGGCCGGTAGACCGGGGCGAACGCGCGGTGCTGCGGGAGGCGTTCGACGCGGTGCGCGCCGACACGGCACGAACGGAAGGCGACTGACCCCCGATGCGACTGCACCGGCTCGAACTCACCGCTTTCGGACCCTTCGCCGGCACCCAGCGCGTCGACTTCGACGAACTGTCCGCCGCCGGGCTGTTCCTGCTGCACGGCCCCACCGGCGCCGGCAAGACCTCCGTCCTGGACGCGGTCTGCTACGCCCTCTACGGGCAGGTGCCCGGTGCCCGCCCGGCCACCCGGCTGCGCAGCGACCACGCCGCGGCCGGCACCGCCACCGAGGTGATCCTCGAACTGACCCTCGGCGGGCGGCGGTTGGAGATCACCCGGCGGCCCGAGCAGCTCCGGGCGAAGAAGCGGGGCAGCGGCACCACCCTGGACAAGGCGGTCACGCTGCTGCGTGAGCACACCGGGGGCGGCGACGGTCAGTGGCGGGGGCTGTCCAAGTCCCATCAGGAGGTCGGCGAGGAGATCAGGCAGCTGGTCGGGATGAGCTGCGAGCAGTTCTGCCAGGTCGTGCTGCTGCCGCAGGGCGAGTTCGCCACCTTCCTGCGGGCGAGCGCCACCGACCGGGCCGCGCTGCTCGGCAGGCTCTTCGACACCCGCCGCTTCCGGAGCGTCGAGAAGGAGCTGCGCGACCGCAAGCAGGAGGCCGGGCAGCGGCTCACCCGGGGCGACGAGGAGCTGCGCGACCTGGCCGCCCGGCTCCGGCAGGCCGCAGGTCCCGGCCCCGAGGCCGAGGCGGACCTGCTGGAGTGGGCCGCCGTCCTGCGCTGCGACGCCCGCGAGGCCGCCGACATCGCTCGCGAGGCCGTGCGGCACGCCGAGAGCGCCCACCGCGCCGCCGCCGACTCCTTCGACGAGGCCCGCGACCTGCACGGCCTCCAGCAGCGTCATACCGACGCCCGTGAGCGGTCCGCCGCCCTCGCCCGGGAACGCCCCTCCCGCGACGCCGCCCGCACCCGCCTGACCCGCGCCCAGCACGCCACCACCGTCGACCCCGCCCTCGACCTGCGCCACAAGGCCGCCCTGCGCCACCGTGAGGCGGTCGCCCAGGAGCGGACCACCCTCGAAGACCTCGCCGCGACCGGCGAGCCGACTCCCGCCGCCGCCCTCCCGCCCGCCCGCTCCCCCCTCGACGCCGCGCCGAGCAGCGGGTCTTCGGAGGGGCGGCGCGGTGTGTCGGTCCCGGCCCGGCAGGACCCGTCCGTTGCGGGGTCGACGGACCGGGAAGGCCGTGGCGGCCCGTATGCCGCACCCGTGAGTCCCGCCGGTGCCGCCGAAGCGGAGTCCGGTCCGCCGGGGGCGACGGCCGGTGGCGGGGCTTTCGCGGTGCGTCCCGGTGCGTCGGTCCCTGCTCAACCGAATGCGCTCGTTGGGGGGTTGACGGGCCCGGGAGGCGATGGCGCTCGGCATGTCACGGCCGGGAGTCCCTCCGTCGCGGAGTCCGGCCTCCCGGAGGCCGTCGGTGAGGCGCTCGTGCGGCGGGTGGGGGAGGTGCGCGAGGAGCTCGGGGGGCTGGCGCGGGCCGGTGAGGTGGAGGCGCGGGTCCGGGAGATCGCCGAACGGCGGGAAGCGCTGGAACGCGAGGAGCGGGCGGACGAAGGAGTCGTCCGGGAGGCGGAGGCCTGGCTCGACGGCTGGCCGCGCGAGCGGGACGCGCTGCGGTCGCGGCTGGACGCCGGGATCGAGGCGAGCGCGCGGGCCGGGGGCCTCGGCGCCGAGCTGGACGCCGCCCGGCGCCGCCGGGACGCCGCCGGTGAGCGGGACAGGCTGGCCGTGCGGTCGGGCCTCGCCGAGGAAGCCGCGAGGGACGCCAGGGACCTGGCCGCCGAGGCGCGGGAGGCGTGGCAGGACCTGCGGGAGGCCCGGATCGACGGGATGGCCGCCGAACTCGCCGAGGGGCTGGTGGACGGCGAGCCGTGCCGGGTGTGCGGCGCGCCCGAGCATCCCGCCCCCGCCCCATCCGCGGCCCGGCGGGTCACCCGCTCCGACGAGGCGGCGGCCGATGCCGCCTACCAGCGGGCGGCCGCCGCGCACGACACCGCCCGCGCCGAGGCCGCCCGCCTCGGCGCCGCGCTGGAGGCCGCCACCGCGACCGCGGGGGACGAGCCAGCCGCCCGGCTCGCCGCCGCCTGCGCCGTACTGGAGGCCGAGCACGCCGCGGCCGCCCGCGAGGCGGCCGGGGTGCCCGACGCCCGCCGGGCGCTGGTCCGCGCCGAGGAGGAGAGCGACCGCCGCACCGCGCAGCGGCACACCGCGCTGAACCGCACCGCCGCCCGCACCTCCCGGCGCGAGGAACTGGACGAGCAGTACGACCGGTTGGGGGCCGAGCTGACCCGGGCCCGGGCCGGCCACCCGAGCGTCGCGGCCCGCCGGTCCCGGCTGGCGGACCTGATCGCGCGGCTGGAGCGCGCCGCGCACGCGGTCCGGGAGCGTACCGACAGCGCCGCCCGGCTCGCCGAGGCGGAGACGGCCCTCACCGAAGCCGCCGCCCGGGCCGGATTCGGCTCGCCCGCCGAGGCCGAGGCCGCGCTGCTGCCCCCCGAGCGGCTGTGGCAGGCCGAACGCCAGGCGGAGGCATGGGCCAGAGAGGAAGCCGCCCTCGAAGCGGAGCTCGCCGCGCCCGGACCGGCCGCCGCGGCGGCACGGCCCGCCGCCGATCCCGCCGCGGCGCAGGCGGCGCTCGCCGCCGCCACCGTCCGGCTGCGTACCGCCTCGGCCGCCGAGTCCGCCGCCGCGACCCGCTGCCGGGACCTCGACCGGCTGTCCGCGCTGGCCACCACCCGGGTACGGGAACTCGCCCCGGCCCGCGCGGAGTTCGACCGGATCGCCCGGCTGTCGGACCTGGCCTCGGCCACCAGCGCCGACAACCGGTTCCGGATGGAGCTGGAGACGTATGTGCTGGCGGCCCGCCTCGAACAGGTCGCCGCCGCGGCCGGCGTACGGCTCCAGCGGATGTCGGCCGGCCGCTACACCCTGGTCCACACCGACGCCCGCGGCAGTGGCCGCGGCAAGTCCGGGCTCGGCCTGATGGTGGTGGACGCCTGGACCGGCACCGAACGCGACACCGCCACCCTGTCCGGCGGCGAGACCTTCTTCGCCTCCCTCGCCCTGGCCCTCGGCCTCGCCGACGTGGTCACCGACGAGTCGGGCGGCACCCGGCTCGACACCCTCTTCATCGACGAGGGCTTCGGCAGTCTGGACGAGCAGACGCTGGACGAGGTGCTGGACGTCCTCGACGGGCTGCGGGAACGGGACCGGGCGGTCGGCATCGTCAGCCATGTCGCCGACCTGCGCGACCGTATCCCGGCCCAGCTCCGGGTGCTCAAGGGCCGGGACGGCTCCACCGTCCGGCTGCGTACCGGCGCGCGGGCCCGCGGCTGAGGCCGGTGGCCGCGCTCACAGCACCAGCGGCCGGCGGACCAGCGGCGAGGAGTAGACGACGCTGGTGGTGACCGCCCCGAGCCCGGAGATCCGGCCGGTGACCTCCTCCAGATGCCGCATGGACCTGGCCGCGACCTTCATCACGAAGCAGTCGTCCCCGGTGACATGGTGGGCCTCCAGCACCTCGGGAGTGCTGCCGAGCAGGTCGTGGAAGGGCTTGTAGTTGCCGGTGGGATAGCGCAGCCGGACCATCGCCAGGATCGGCAGCCCGATCCGCTCGTGGTCGATCACCGCCGAATAACCGCTGATCACCCCGGCCTCCTCCAGCCGTCTGACCCGCTCGGTCACCGCGCTCGGGGACATCGACACGGCGCGCGCCAGCTCCGCGTAGCTGGCCCGGCCGTCGCGTTGCAGGGCGTCCAGCAGCCGCCAGTCGGTGGCGTCCAGGGAAATCGTGGTCATCGTCCATGAGTAGCAGCGAAAACCCCGGCCGATCAAGAGAAGTGCCGGGGAATCCGACTTCAGGGCCGCCCGCCGCGACCGTAGATTTCCGGGCATGACAACAGCGCCCCCGGCAACCACCACCGCGGCTACGACATCGGCGGCGTCAGCCCCGGCTCGAACGGCCGCACCGCCGTCCCTGGCCGGCCACCCCGTCCTGCGCGTCCCGCCGGCCGCCCCCGCCGAGGCGGCCGCCTACTTCGCGGCCCGCCTGGCCTTCCACACCGATGTCTCCGATGTCGCCGCCGCGCTGGCCGCCCCCGACGGCCCGGGCTTCGCCCTGGTCGACTCCCGCAGCGCCGAGTCCTGGGAGCAGGGCCACATCCCCGGCGCGCTGCACCTGCCCACCGCTCGGATGGCGCGGGACGCCCCGGCCCTGCTCGACCCCGCTGTTCCGGTGGTCGTGCACTGCTGGGGGCCCGGCTGCGACGGCGCCACCCGGGCCGCACACGTACTGGCCTCCCTCGGCTACCAGGTCAAGGAGATGCTCGGCGGCATGGAGTACTGGATCCGCGAGGGCTTCGGCCATGAGACGGCCGGCGGCGCCGTCCGGCGTGCTCCGGACCCGCTCACCGCACCGGTCGCGGCCGCCGACTGCGGCTGCTGAGCCGCCCGCTTGGCGGAGCAGAGCGCTCCGGCCGGCCTGCAACGCGCAGGGGCCGGACGGTCAGACCGGGATCGAGGTGAGCTCGTAGGCCCACAGCTCGCCCCGGTCCGCGACCCGTACGAAACCGACCCGCTCCAGCACCGCCTGGGAGGCGTGATTGCCCGGCTCGGTGGTGGCCAGCACCGTCAGGACGTCCGGCTGGGCCAGCGCCCACTGGCACAGCGCGCGGGCCGCCTCGGTCGCCCAGCCGGCGCCGCGGGCCGACTCCGACAGGTCGTAGCCGATCTCCACCGAGCCGCGGTCGGGCGGGCCGTGGAAACCCGCGCCGCCGACCGCCGTACCGTCCTCGGACCGGACGATCGCGAACAGGCCCCAGCCGGGCCGGTAGATCCCGGCCCGGGAGGTCGCGACCGTCATCGTGGCGGCGCCCACCGTGCCGTCGCCCGGCACGCCGTCGATCCACACCAGCGCGGCGGGCTTGCCCTCGGCCAGCTGGAGGGCGTCCTCGGGAAGCTGCTCGCGCAAGGTCAACCTGCCCTGGGTCAGCACCAGGCGTCCGCCGTCGCGGGAAGCGTGCAGGGTCATCCAGCCGTACCGCCTTGTCGCAAGAGAGGGTCCCGGCGCGAGCCGCTGCCGCGGCCGGACCGCAGACCAGCAGAGTAACAACCGGCCGCCGGGCCCGGGGCCCCGCTTCACAGGCTGTGCCCTACCCGCTGCCCCGCACCCCATGCCGGGGCCGGGGCGGCGGGCAGGGGCGCCGGCCGACCGCACAGGAGTCCGGCACACGAGTCCGGCACACGAGTCCGGCGCGTGAGTCCCGTACCGGCCCTCCCTCGCGGGATGCCGCTACAGGGCGGAGATCTCCGCCACCAGGTCGTCCAGGCCCAGCGAGCCCAGCGACAGCGCCGCCATGTGCCAGGCCTTGGCGTCGAAGGCGTCGCCGTGGGCCGCGCGGGCCGCCGCCCGGCCGGTCAGCCAGGCTCGCTCACCGAGCTTGTAGCCGATCGCCTGGGCCGGCATGCCCAGGTAGCGGACCAGCTCGCTGTCCACGAAGTCGCTCGGACGGCCGCTGTGCATCCCGAAGAACTCGCGGGCCAGTGCCGGGGTCCAGCGCTCACCGGGGTGGAACGGCGAGTCCGCCGGGATCTCCAGCTCCAGGTGCATGCCGATGTCCACGATGATCCGGTTGGCCCGCATCATCTGGGCGTCCAGGTAGCCGAGCCGCCGCTCCGGGTCGGTGAGGAAGCCCAGCTCGTCCATCAGCCGCTCCGCGTACAGCGCCCAGCCCTCGGCGTTGGCGCTGACCATGCCGACGGTGGCCTGGTAGCGCGACAGGTCCTCCGCGACATGGGCCCACTGCGCGAGCTGCAGATGGTGGCCGGGCACCCCTTCGTGATACCAGGTGGACACCAGGTCGAACAGCGGGAAGCGGGTCCTGCCCATGGTGGGCAGCCAGGTGCGTCCCGGGCGGCTGAAGTCCTCCGACGGGCCGGTGTAGTACGGGGCCGCCGCGCCGCCGGGAGGCGCGATCCGGGACTCCACCCGCCGGACCCGCTCGGCGAGTTCGAAGTGGGTGCCGTCCAGCGCCGCGATCGCCTCGTCCATCAGGCCCTGGAGCCAGTCGCGCACCTCCTCGACGCCCTCGACGGCCTGGCCGTGCGCGTCCAGGTGCTTGAGCACCTCCCACGGGGTGGCGTCCGGCAGGATCTTGCCGGCTTCCGCCACCATCTCGGCGCGCAACCGGTGGAACTCGGACCAGCCGTACGCGTACGCCTCGTCCAGGTCCAGATCCGTGCCGTTCCACAGCCGGGCCCAGCGGGCGTACCGCTCGCGGCCCACCGTGTCCGGGGCGCCGGCGACGGCGGGGGCGTAGGTGTCCCGGAACCAGTCGCGCAGCGCGGTGTACGCGGCGGTGGCCTCGGCACCCGCCGCGTCCAGCTCGGCCCGCCGCTCCCGCGGCCCGTCCGCGGTGAGCGCGGCGAACCAGCTGCCGGACCCGCCGTCCCCGATCCACTCGGTGATCTGCTCGATGACGGTCGCCACCTGCTGCGGGCCGGCCGGCAGAGCGCGGGCCAGGCCCTCGGTGAGTGAGGCGCGGTAGCCCTCCAGCGCGGCCGGGATCTCCCGCAGCCGGGCGGCGATGTCCGCGTAGTCCTCCGGCGTGCCGGTGGGCATCAGCGTGAAGACCTCGCGGATGGCGTGGGCGGGCGAGCCCATGTTGCTCACCGCCCGCAACTGCTCGTCGGCCGCGTGGATCGCCAGCTCGGCGGTGAGCCGCTCGCGCAGCAGACGGGCGCAGCGCCGCTCGGCGTCGCCGCGCGCTCCCGGCCGCGCCTCGGCCTCGGTCAGCCGGTCCAGCGTGGTACGGGCCAGGGCGGCCAGCGCGTCGGCGCCCGCCGGGGAGAAGTCCGGCAGCCGGCGGCCGCTGCCGGGCGCGCCGAGGTACGTACCGAGGATCGGGTCGAGTTCGAGGAGATCGTCGACATAGGCGTCGGCGATCTGGCGGGGCAGTGCGCTGCCGGTAAGTGTGGACATACCGCCATCCTCGTACGCCGACCCCGTCCGCGTCACCAGCAAAAAAATCTTCGGCCCTTACCCGGCTGCACCCGTCCGCCCGCCGCGGTACGGCGGCGGGCCGGGCCCCGGGAGCGGCCGGTGCGGTGCCGCGGCTCAGTGGTGGCGGCTGGTGACCCAGGGCAGCGGAGCCGGTGACGGATCGGCGTCCGTCGCCTTCGGCAGGGTCGCGGTGATCACCAGGGTGCCGTCCTCCACCTGGTAGTCCAGCGGCAGGCCCAGCTCACGCATGGTCGCCACCATCCCGGTGTTGGTGGACCGGGTGACCGCGTAGACGCTGTCCCGGCCCGCCTCGGCGGCGAGTTCGACCAGCCGGCGCAGCAGGGCGGCCCCGATGCCGCGCCGCTGCCACTCGTCCTCGACGATCAGCGCGACCTCGTTCTCGTCGCCGTCCCAGAGCAGGTGGCCGAGCGCCACCAGCCGCCCGGACGCGGTCTCCACCGCGAGGGTCCGGCCGAAACGCGGGCTCAGCAGGTGGGTCAGATAGCGGTCGGCGTCGTCCACCGGGCCGTGGTAGCGGGCGGCGAGCGTCGCGGGGGAGCTGCGGTCGTGCATCGCCAGCGCGGCCCGGTGGTCCTCGGGGCCGGCCCGGCGCACGCTGATCTCCTCGCCCTCGGGGAGGGTGAGGACGTCCCGGCAGGCGGGCGTCCGGACGCCGAGCCGCGCGTCGAGCTCCACCAGGGCCCTGGCCCGGGCGAACTCGGTCGGGGTGAAGGGGAGGTGGTCGCGCCGGACGCTGATCGTGCCGCCGGCCGGGTCGCGCAGCCGCATCACGGTGGGGTTCGGCGCCTGCGCTGCGTCGGGCTCGCCGCCGGCCAGCGCGGACGCCGCGCACGGCTCCGGGTCCGCTTCCTCGCCGGGCTTCCCGGGTATCGAGGTGATGGTGCAGCGGCCGAACAACTGGCGCAGCGCGAGCGGCAGTTCGGCCGGGTCCAGCGCGGTCCTGGTGGCGAGGGTGAGCATCCGGGTCGGCGCGTCCACCAGATCGTGGGCGTCGGCCCGCTCCAGCCAGGTGTCGGCGCCGCCCGCCTCGGCGACGGTGCGGACCAGGGCCGAGGCGGGCAGGGTCGCGGGCGCCCGCAGCAGGAACTCGTCCACCGCGCCGTCGGCCAGCGGATGCGTCTGCAAGGTCACGATGTCGACCCGGCCGCGGGCCAGCGCGGTGCAGACCGCGCCCAGGCTGCCGGGGACGTCGCGCACCGTCGTGCGCAGCCGCCACAGCGTGGTCCCGCCGTCGATCCCGGCATCGCCGCCGGCGTCGGCAGCGCCGTCGGCCGGTAGGGCCCCGGACGGGGCCGGCGGCGCGTGGTCGTGGCTGTGCCGGCGGGTCCACCAGGTGTGGAAGGCCGCGGCGCCCAGCAGGCCCAGCGCCGAGGCGGCCACCAGCACTCCGCCGTCCGGGCCGTGGTCCACCAGGCCGGCCACGAGGTCCAGGGCGGCCATCGCCGTGCACAGCGCGGCCACTTCGGCGAGGTCGCGGCCCCGGTGACGGTGCCGCGCTCTGGTCTGGGCAGGAGTCGAGTGACGCATACAACCACCATGCCGAAGGCTTGTTGCGCCCCTACGAACGTGTCATGACCAGACGGTAAAGGCCTGATCCTCCCGGTTAACTTACCTTTTCAACCTTTATGCCGCGCCGACGGCCCCGCCGAAAAAGTCGCGGACGCCGGGAACTCCGCCGGGATGAGGCAAGTTGTCTCAGTACGGGCCGGTGCGAGCACCGGTCCGGCCAACTGCCTCGGCCGGGGTCCCCCGTCCCGGTCGAGGCGTCAGCCGCCCGCGCGTCCGCGGGCCCCCTCCTCCCGCGGACGGCGGGCGGTGCCGCGGGGGAGTGGCGGGGAGCGACCGGGGCCGTGGCGCTCTGTTCCGCGGCCGCCGTCCCGCCGGCGCTACTTCACGCCGAGCACCTGCTGCAGCGGGTCGATCGCGAAGTACGCCAGGAAGCACACCGACACACCCCACACCAGCGGGTGCACCTCGCGGATCTTGCCCAGCGCCGCCTTGATGACGACGAAGGACAGGAATCCGGCGCCGATCCCATTGGTGATGCTGTAGGTGAACGGCATCACCACAATGGTGAGGAAGGCCGGTATCGCGATGTCGTACTCGGTCCAGTCGATGTTCCGTACCTGCGCCATCAGCAGGAAGCCGACCGCGACCAGGGCCGGCGCCGCCGCCTGCGAGGGCACCACCCCGGCCAGCGGCGACAGGAAGAGCGCGACCGCGAACAGCAGCCCCGTCACCACGCTCGCCAGGCCGGTCCGCGCGCCCTCGCCGACCCCCGCCGCCGACTCCACATAGGCGGTGTTGGAGGAGCTGGAGGCCAGGCCGCCCGCGACCGCCGCCGCGCCGTCGATGAACAGCACCCGCCCGATGTTGGGCACCCGGCCCTGGTCGTCCAGCAGTCCGGCCTCGTTGGAGATGCCGACGATCGTGCCCATCGCGTCGAAGAAGTCCGACAGCACCAGGGTGAAGACGAACAGCAGGGCGGTGACCACGCCCGCCTGCTGGAAACCGCCGAAGAGGCTGAAGTGCCCGATCAGCCCGAAGTCCGGGCTGGCCACGACGTGGTGCGGCAGTTTCGGCACGGTCAGGCCCCAGGCGGCGTCCGGGATGTCCGCTATCGAGTTGACGGCGATCGCCACGATCGTCATCACCACGATGCTGATCAGGATCGCGCCCCTGACCTTCCGGGCCACCAGCGCCACCGTCAGCAGCACGCCGAGGCAGAACACCAGTACCGGCCAGCCGGTGAGCGCGCCGGAGCCGCCGAGCTGGACCGGGGTGGTGGTGTTGGCGGCGTCCGGGATCCGGCTGGCGAACCCGGCGTCGACCAGGCCGATGAACGCGATGAACATGCCGATACCCACGCTGATCGCCTGCTTGATCGGCTGCGGGATCGCGTTCATGATCGCCTCGCGCAGCCCGGTGGCGACCAGTACGCAGATCAGCAGCCCCTCCAGGACCACCAGGCCCATCGCGTCCGGCCAGCTCATCTTGGGCGCCAGCTGGAAGGCGACCACCGCGTTGAGACCCAGGCCGGTCGCGATGGCCAGGGGCAGATTGCCGCCGACGCCCATCACCGCGCTCATCACCGCGGCCACCAGGGCGGTCGCGGTGAGCAGTTGGGTGGTGGACAGGTGGTGCCCGAACTTGTCGGTGGCGCTGCCGAGGATGATCGGGTTGAGGACGAGGATGTAGGCCATGGTGAAGAACGTGGCGAGACCACCGCGGATCTCCCGTCCCGTGGTCGAACCGCGTTCGGTGATACGGAAGAAGCGGTCCAGCCCGTTGCCGGCGGGCGGTGGTGGGGACGTGGGCTTCTCGGCTTCCACGGTGGAACCGGACATGGCACTCCTCTGAGGTCGAACGGGGCAGGACGGGTGCTGCGCTGGACGGGACCGCGGCGGCGGGCGCTCGGGGCGACGCCGCTCGGACGAACGCCGCCCGGACCGACGCCGTTTCAACAAACGGTGTAAGCGGGCGGGGCACAGGGATTGTGCTCCCGCCGGGCACGGTCGCGGGTTTCGGTCGCGTTACACCGTCGGGTTTCGATCATGCGCCGGTCAACACCTGGGACCCGGCGCGGGCGTCCGTGATCTGTGTGACACGCGGTGCGGCGTACGGCGCCGGCCGGACGTCTGGACAGCGCCCCGGCCGGTCCGGTGGGATGGACCGATGACCGAGCGCACCGCGGCCGATGTCTTCGAGGAGCACCGGCCCGTACTCACCGGCGTGGCCTACCGCATGCTCGGCCGGTTCGCCGACGCCGAGGACGTGGTGCAGGAGGCCTGGCTGCGCTGGACGAACGCCGACCGGGAGCGGGTCCGCGAGCCGCGCGCCTATCTGGTCCGCACCACGAGCCGGCTCGCCATCGACCGGCTGCGGCAGGTGCGGTCCCGGCGCGAGGCGTACGTCGGCGAGTGGCTGCCGGAACCGCTCGCCACCGACCGGCCCGGCGACGCGGCCGACGCCGAGGAGCGCGTCCTGCTGGCCGAGAACATCTCGCTGGCGCTGCTGCTGCTGATGGAGACGCTCTCCCCGCTGGAACGCGCCGTCTTCGTACTGCGCGAGGCGTTCGGCTACCCCTACGCGGAGATCGCCGCGATCCTCGACCGCGCCGAACCCGCGGTGCGCCAGCTCGCCGGCCGGGCCCGCCGGCACATCGAGGCGGGCGAGCGGCGCTTCGACACCGACCCGGCGGTGGGCGCCGAGATCACCCAACGCTTCCTGGCCGCCTGCACCGGCGGCCGGCTGGACGCGCTGATGGCCCTGCTCGCCCCCGACGTGATCCTCATCGGCGACGGCGGCGGAGTGCAGAAGTCGCCGCTGCGGATCCTGGAGACCGCCTCCAACGTGGCGCGGTTCCTGCTCGGCATCGCCCCCAACATGCCGCCCGCGCCCGAGGTCACCCTCCGCGAGGTCAACGGCGCCCCGGCGATCCTCCTCACCACGCGGGGGCGCCCGCACACCGTCGTCTCGCTGGAGACGGTGGACGGCCGGATCACCCGCGTCTATGTGATGACCAACCCGGAGAAGCTCACCGGCGTCGTCTGACCGACCGGGCCGGGACCGGCCCGCTCACAGGCCGCCGGCCACCCGCAGCACCGCGCCGGTGGTGTACGACGCCTCCGGCGACAGCAGCCACGCCACCGCGCCCGCGACCTCGTCCGGCTGCCCCGGCCGCCGCATCGGTATCCGGTCCGCCGCGCGCCAGGGCCGCTCCGCGTCGCCCATCGCCGCGTGGATGCCGGTGACGATCATGCCGGGCTGCACCGAGTTGACCCGGATCCCCTCCTGCGCCAGTTCCTTCGACAGACCGAGCGTGAGGGTGTCCACCGCCGCCTTGCTCGCCGCGTAGTGCACGTACTCGCCGGGGCTGCCCAAAGTGGCGCCGCCCGAGGATATGTTCACGATCGCGCCGCCCTCCCCGCCGTAGCGGGTGGACATCTCCAGCGCCGCCCGGCGGGCGCAGATCAGCGCGCCCATCACATTGACGTCCACCACCCGGCGCATCACCGCCACCGGGGTCTCGGTGAAGCGGCCCAGCGGTCCGGTGACACCGGCGTTGTTCACCAGCCCGGTGACCGGGCCCAGGCCCGCCCGCACCGCGTCGAAGAAGGCGTCCACCCGCTCCTCGTCGCTGGTGTCCACCGGGTGGACCAGGCACTCGGCGCCGGCCGCCCGGACCTGGCGGGCCACCTCGTCGGCCGCGTCCTTCGCCCGCTCGTAGCCGATGCCGATCCGGTGCCCGTCCGCCGCGAGCCGCAGCGCCACCGCGGCCCCGATCCCGCGCCCGCCCCCGGTGACCACCGTGACCCGGTCCATCGCCGCTCTCCTGTCGCCGTCCGCCCGCGGGCCGTATTCCCACGCGGATCACGAACGCTATCGCAGCACTTGATCAACACCTTGTGAACGTCTCATGTATCCGGTTCCGGTGGGCATGGGTGGGTTCGAGTATTGGTCTTGACCAAGTTCGGGGACCGGCTCTATCGTCCCTAGTAGTAGTGCAAGGACCTTTAATAAACACAGGTTCCGAAACAAGGCTTAACAAGCCGCCCGACCCGGCCCGATCGGCCGGCGGCGGCCCCGGTGAATGCGAGGACAGGGTGGGGACCACGCAGCTCGAAGCGGTGCAGGAGCCGAAGTACTGGCACCTCAAGACGGTGCTGAACGACGCCCTCGACTCCGAGTTCGAGGTCGGCGAGATCCTGCCGAACGAACGTGACCTGGCCGCCCGCTTCGGCGTGGCCCGGGCCACCTTGCGCCAGGCGCTCGAACAGCTGGAGCTGGAAGGCCGGCTCCAGCGGCGGCGCGGCGTCGGCACCACGGTCGCGCCGCCCCGGATGGGCGTCGCGGTCGGCCCCACGACCAACGCCTGGCCGGGCGCGGGCCGCGACTCGTGGAACACCATCGGCTGTGTCGAGGCCCCCGCCCCCGCCCCGGTCGCCGCGCTGCTCGGCACCGGTCCGGACGACGCCGTGCACACCATCCGCCGCGAGCGGGTGATGCAGGGCCAGTCGGTCGCCACCGAGCTGCTCTACGTACCGCCGGCCTCGGTGCCGAACCTGTCCGGGCTGCTCACGCCGGCGACCCACGCCCAGGCGGTGCTGCGCGAGCTGCACACCCTGGAGCTGGACGGCGACGACCGGGCCGTCGAGCTGGGCTCGGCCCGCGCGGAGGACGCCAAGCAGCTCGACCGGCTGCCCGGCGCGCCGGTGCTGGTGCTCACCACCCGCTACTACGCCGGCGGCCGGGTGGCCGCCGCCTCGGTGGCCACCTACCGCGCCGACACCTGCCGGCTCACCTTCGGCGACTCGGGAGCGGTGGAGGTCACCCACCACCAGCCGGAAAGCCGCCAGGCCTCCTGAGCCTCGGCTTCACCCGGCGCGCACCCGCACACCACCGACCACGGCCCACCCGCTTCCGGCGGGCGGGCCGTCGTCCTGCCGGGTCACGGTGGCGGCTCACCGGGAGCCGGGCCGGGCCTCAGCGGCGGGCCAGCGACGTCTGCTCCACCGCGAACAACTGCTCCTCCACGTGGTCCAGTGCCAGCCGCAGCGCGCCGGTCGCGATCGCCTCCTGGCCCAGCGCGGACACCACGACGTTCGGCGTGCGCAGGCAGTAGCGGGCCAGCTCCGAGCGCAGCGGCTCCAGCACCCCGTCCAGACCGGCCACCCAGCCGCCGATCACCACCAGCTCCGGGTCGATCGCCAGCACCAGCGCGGCCACGTCGTGCACCAGCCGCTGCAGGAAGCGCTCGACCGCGTCCTTCGCCTGCACATCGCCCTCCTTCGCCAGCGCGAACACCCGCTCAACGGCGGGCTCGTCCAGCGGGTGCAGCGGCGTACCGGTGGTGGACAGCAGATGCTCCGGGGTGACATCGCGCCCCAGCAGGTGCAGCGCCCCGATCTCGCCGGCCGCGCCCCCGAAGCCGCGGTGCAGCCGCCCGCCGATCAGCGAGCCGGCGCCCGGACTCAGCCCCGCCAGCACGAACACCACGTCGTCGGTGCCCATCGCGGCGCCCTTCCAGTGCTCGGCGACCGCCGCCACATTCGCGTCGTTCTCCACCAGCACCGGGCAGCGGAAGGAGCGCTGCAACCGCTCGCCCAGCGCGAGACCGGTCCAGCCCGGCAGCGCGGTGCTCAGCCGTACCTCGCCGTGCGCCTCCACGATGCCGGGGCTGCCCACGCCGACGGCCCACAGCAGGCTGCGCGGCACCCCGGCCTTGCGCAGCAGTTCGGCCACCGTGATCCGGACCCGGTCCAGCCGGTCGTCGGCGGACGCGGACTCGTCGACCTCACGCGCGTGCGTGTCCAGCACCTGCCCGCTGAGGTCGGAGAGCACCACCCGTATCTGATGCGCGCCTATCTCGATGCCCAGCAGATGCCCGGCCTCGGCATGGAAGCGGAACCGGCGGGCCGGCCGGCCCTGCTTGCGCGCGTCGCCCGGCTCCGGCGCGACCTCGACCACCAGGTCGGACTCCGTCAGCCCCTCGATGACACCCTCGACCGTCGGCCGTGACAGCCCGGTGCTGTGCACCAGCTCGGTCAGGGTCGGGGTCTGCGCCCCGCGGAGCGCCTGGAGGACGACCGCGGAGTTGATCCGCCGGAGCAGGGACGGGTCCCCGCCGGTGAGTCGCCCCAAGGTTTGTCCTCCCAGCCTGTACCTGTGTGTGGCGGATCGTACCCGGCGCGGGGCCGCGCGGCGAGTGCCGCCGGGTTCCGGTTGCGTGACATGTCCGCCAGCGGATTCCCGCCGGGACGGCCGGTGTTCTCCTGACGGACCACCAGGTGTGACGCGCCGCGGCCCGGCCGGGCACACACCGCCCGGGCCGTTCCCGCGATCAAGCCGCCGGCGCCTGGTGGGAGGCGGTCCGCAGCCGGCCGAACTCCGCCGCCAGCGCGGCCGGCGACCAGTGCGCGTTGAGTCCGCTGGGGCTCGGCAGCACCCAGATCCGCGTGTCGCCGATGGTCCGCTCCTGCGGTCCCACCTGGGCGAGCCTGTCGTCGAACGCGACCCGGTACGCGGTCACGCCCAGCACCGCGAGCCAGGCCGGGCGGTGGGCCTCGACCTTCGCGGTCAGCAGCTTGCCGCCGGCCGTCAACTCGTCGGCGGCCAGCTCGTCGGCCCGGGCGGTGGCCCGGCGCGCGACATTGGTGATGCCCAGCCCGAGGTCGAGCATGCCCCGCTGCTCGGCGGGCGCGAAGCGGCGCGGGGTGAATCCCGAGGCGTGCAGCGCGGGCCAGAAGCGGTTGCCGGGCCGGGCGAAGTGATGCCCGGTCCACGCCGACATCAGCCCCGGGTTGATGCCGCAGAAGAGCACCCGCAGCCCGTCCCCGATCACGTCCTCCAGGGTGCGGCCGCGGGCCTCGGCGAGCTGCTCGGGTGTCAGAGGATCGCCCCCGGGCGATAGGCGGCGGCCACCGGATGCGCCTTGGTGACGTCCTCGATCCGCCGCACCACCTCGGCGACCTGGCCGGCGGCCGCCCCGGTGAAGGACAGCCGGTCCGCCATCAGCGCGTCGAGCGCCGCCCGGTCCAGCGGGATCCGGTCGTCGGCGGCGAGCCGGTCCAGCAGCTCATTGCGCTCGGTGCCCTGCTCGCGCATCGCCAGCGCCGAGGCCACCGCGTTCTCCTTGATCGCCTCGTGCGCGGCCTCCCGGCCGACCCCCGCCCGTACCGCGCCCATCAGCACCTTCGTGGTGGCCAGGAACGGCAGATAGCGGTCCAGCTCGCGCGCGACCACGGCCGGGAAGGCACCGAACTCGTCGAGCACCGTCAAGAAGGTCTCCAGCAGCCCGTCGAAGGCGAAGAACGCGTCCGGCAGCGCCACCCGCCGCACCACCGAGCACGACACGTCGCCCTCGTTCCACTGGTCGCCGGCCAGCTCCCCGGTCATCGAGGCATAGCCGCGCAGGACCACCATCAGACCGTTGACCCGCTCGCAGGACCGGGTGTTCATCTTGTGCGGCATCGCGGAGGAACCGACCTGGCCCGGCTTGAACCCCTCGGTGACCAGCTCGTGCCCCGCCATCAGCCGGATCGTCCTGGCCAGCGAGGACGGCCCGGCGGCCAGCTGCACCAGCGCCGTCACCGCGTCGTAGTCCAGCGAGCGCGGGTAGACCTGGCCGACCGAGGTGAACGCCCGGGAGAAGCCGAGGTGGTCGGCGATCCGGCGCTCCAGCTCGGCGAGCCTGTCGCTGTCGCCGCCGAGCAGGTCCAGCATGTCCTGGGCGGTGCCGACCGGACCCTTGATGCCGCGCAGCGGATAGCGGCCGATCAGGTCCTCGACCCGTTCGAACGCCACCAGCAGCTCGTCCGCGGTGGTCGCGAAGCGCTTGCCCAGCGTGGTGGCCTGCGCGGCCACGTTGTGCGAGCGGCCGGCCATCACCAGCTCCGCGTACTGCGCCGCCAGCTGCCCGAGCCGGGCCAGCACCGCGACCGTACGGTCCCTGACGTGCTCCAGGGACAGCCGGATCTGCAGCTGCTCCACATTCTCGGTCAGATCGCGCGACGTCATGCCCTTGTGGACCTGCTCATGCCCGGCGAGCGCGTTGAACTCCTCGATCCGGGCCTTCACATCGTGCCGGGTGACCTTCTCGCGCTCGGCGATCGACCCCAGGTCGACCTGCTCCAGCACCCGCTCGTAGTCCGCGATCGCCCGCTCCGGCACCTCGATGCCGAGATCCCGCTGGGCCCGGAGCACCGCCAGCCACAGCCGCCGCTCCAGCACCACCTTCTGCTCGGGGGACCACAGGGTGGCGAGCTCCGCCGAGGCGTAGCGGCCGGCCAGGACGTTCGGGATACGGGGCTTGGCAGTCACGTGGGGAGAGCTTACCGGGTGCCCGCGACGCGCCTTTCCTTCCTTTCCCCGTCGGCCAGCCCCCACCACCCGCGGCCGCGGCGCGACTAGGCTGCCGCGGGTGATCAGAGCTGTCGCCTTCGACATCGGTTCGACCCTGGTGGGCGACACCCGCTACTGGGCGGGCTGGGCGGACTGGCTGGGCGTCCCCCTGCACACGCTGTCCGCGCTGATCGGGGCGACCGTCTCCGGCGGCGGCACCAGCGACGACGCCCTGCGGCTGCTGCGACCGGGCCTCGATCCCGAGGCCGAGATGGCGGCCAGGGAAGCGGCCGGGCGCGGGGAGTACCTCGACGACGGCGACCTCTACCCGGATGTGCGTCCGGCGCTCGCGGCGCTGCGGGCGGCCGGGATCCGGGTGGTGGTCGCGGGGAACCAGTCGGCCAGGGTGACGGGGCTGCTGCGCGCGCTGGACCTGCCGGCGGACGTGATCGCGACCTCGGGCGAGTGGGGCGTCGGCAAGCCGGCCCCGGAGTTCTTCGCCCGGGTGGTCGAGGCGGCCGGGGCCGAGCCGGGCGAGATCGTGTACGTGGGGGACCACCCGGTCAACGACGTCTTCCCGGTGAAGGCCGCCGGGCTGCGGGCGGCGCATCTTCGCCGGGGGCCCTGGGGGCACCTGTGGGCGGACGATCCGGAGGTGATCGCGGCGGCCGACTGGCGCGTCGACGGCCTCGCCGAAGTGGTCGCGCTGGCCACCGCCTGAAACCAGCGCCCGTCTGAACGGCCCCGCCTCGTCACCCGCCGGCACCGCGCCACGCCACACCCCTTCCCGCCCGGCGGAGGCTCAGGACGCCATTTAGTATAGTGCTAATATACTAAGTCCTAATACACCGGCGGGCGGGATGGGGAGCGCGATGGACCTACGGCGGCTGTTCGACGATCTGGTGCGGTTCGAAACCGACTTGTGGAACGCGGTGGACGCCCGGCTCCAGCAGGACTGCGGACTGTCCATGGGCAGCCTCGACGTGATGTCGGTCGTCGCGCGCACGCCGTCATGCCGGGTGAACGACATCGCCGCCGCGCTGTCCATCACCGTCGGCGGGGCCAGCCAGGCCGTCGACCGGATATCCGCGCGCGGCAACCTCGTACGCCGTCCCAATCCCGCCGACCGGCGATCCTCGGTGGTCGAGCTCACCCCGGTGGGCCGGGAACTGGTCGAGACGGCCGGGCGCGTCTTCGACCAGGAGCTGGACCGGCGACTGCGCGGTCCGCTGGACGACAGCGAGCTCGACCGGCTCGGCTCCGCACTCGCCGCCCTCCGCGCGGCCGAGGTGCGGCCCGCGGATGTGCGGCCTGTGAACGACGCGTAGCACCCGACCCGAGTCGCATCCCCCGAAGGAGAGACAGATGACCGAACCCACCGCGCGAGCAGTCCGTTTCGACCGCTACGGCGGCCCTGAGGTGCTCTATGTCGCCGAGGTGCCCATGCCCGTTCCGGCGGCCGGCGAGGTCGTCGTCGAGGTACGGGCCACGGCCGCCAACCCGGGGGAGGCGTCGATCCGCTCCGGCACCTTCATGCCGGGATCCACCGAATTCCCCTCGGGCGAGGGCAGCGACCTGGCCGGCGTGGTCAGCGCGGTCGGCGAGGGGGTCAGGGAGTTCGCGGTCGGCGACGAGGTCATCGGCTTCTCCTTCCAGCGCTCCAGCCACGCCACGCATGTCGCGGTGCCCACCGGCCAGCTGATCCCCAAGCCGCCGCAGCTCAGCTGGCCGGTGGCCGGCTCCCTCTATGTCGTCTGCTGCACCGCCTACTCCGCCGTCCGGGCGGCGAACCCGCGGCAGGGCGAGACGGTGGCCGTCTCCGCCGCGGCCGGCGGCGTCGGCTCGGTCGTCGTGCAGCTCCTGCGGGTACGGGGGGCGCGCGTCCTCGGTATCGCGTCACCCGCCAACGCCGACTGGCTCACCGCGCACGGCGCCACCCCGGTCCCGTACGGCGAGGGGCTCGCCGACCGGCTGACGGCGGCGGCGCCGGACGGCATCAACGCCTTCATCGACCTGTTCGGCCCCGAATACCTCGAACTCGCCGTCGACCTCGGCATTCCGCGCGACCGGATCGAGACGATCATCTCGTTCGAACTGGCGGAGAAGCTGGGCGCCAAGCACGAGGGCAGCGTGGACGCCTCCACCAAGGAGGTGCTGGCCGAGATGGCCGACCTGGTCGCGTCGGGCTCGATCGAGATCCCGATCGCCGCGACCTATCCGCTCGATCAGGTGGCCGACGCCTTCCGCCAGCTGGAGCAGCGGCACACCCGAGGGAAGATCGTGCTCATTCCCTGAGCCGGAGGGGCCGGCGAACCACCGGGCGGGCCGCGGTGCCCGCGGCCCGCCCGGCCGAGCGCGCGACCGGTCCGATCCCCGCCATCCCGGGCCCGGCCGCAGCGGACGGCCCTCCGCGCCGCCAGGCAGAACTCACAGGAAACTTCGGCCTGTTCGTCCTTGACGCCGTGGAAGCGCGCGTGTTCACTTTCGCGTTGGAGAGCGCTCTCCCGGGGTGGTCGCCGTATCGGCCCCGGCTTCCCGCCGGCCCGGCCGGCCCGACGCCGCACCGCACTTCGAGCTCTTCGCCGCAGAAAGGCAGGGCGCAGGTGACGCACCGTCGCAGACCCCTTCCCCGGCCGGCGCGAGAGGGCGGAGCCGGGGCCGCATCGGGTCCAGCTCCGCAAGCCGGTAGGGGCGTTGGGGATGCGAGCGGTCGACCCCGCGGCCGACCCCGCGGGCACCGCGCCCGGGTACGTCCGGACCGGAGCCGGTCCCCGTCCGGTCCGCGTCGCTCGCGGGGCCGCCCGGCCTGACCGACCGCCCCGCGGCCCGATCCCGCGACGCGCCGGCACCGCATCGGCGGACCACCGTGCTTCCGGCCACCCCTGCCGGACCCCGGTCCGACCGCCCCCCGACCGTTCTCGTCGTCACACCCCCCACCGTGAGAGAGAGTCATGTCCCTCAGCCATCGAACGACGATTCGCAGGGCCCGAAGTCCGCATTCCATAGCCCTGGCCGGCGCCGCCGTCCTGGCCCTGCTCGCCGCGCTGTTCTGCGGCGCGGGACCCACGCACGCCGCGGGCGCCACCCTGCTGTCCCAGGGCAAGGCGGCCACCGCCTCCTCCACCGAGAACGCCGGGACCCCCGCCTCGGCGGCCGTCGACGGCAATGCCGCCACCCGCTGGTCCAGCGCGGCGGCAGACCCGCAGTGGCTCCAGGTCGACCTCGGCGCCTCCGCGTCGATCACCCAGGTCGTCCTCCAGTGGGAGGCCGCCTACGCGACCGGCTTCCAGATCCAGGTCTCCAACGACGCCGCCACCTGGACCCCGGTCTACACGACGACCACCGGGACGGGCGGGACGCAGACGCTGAACGTCTCCGGCACCGGCCGCTATGTGCGCGTCTACGGCACCGCGCGGGCCACTGGCTACGGCTACTCCCTGTGGGAGTTCCAGGTCTACGGCACCACGGGTGGCGGCAGCGGCGCCACCTGCAACGCGGCGAACGCGGCGCTCGACCAGCCCGCCACCGCCTCCTCCACCGAGAACGCCGGGACCCCCGCCTCGGCGGCCGTCGACGGCAGCGCCGCCACCCGCTGGTCCAGCGCGGTCGCCGACCCGCAGTGGCTCCAGGTCGACCTGGGGTCCAGCGTGCCGATCTGCCAGGTCGGGCTCCAGTGGGAGGCCGCGTACGCGACCGCCTTCCAGATCCAGGTCTCGGACAACGGCACCACCTGGAGCCCCGTCTACACGACGACCACCGGGACGGGCGGGACGCAGACGCTGAACGTCTCCGGCACCGGCCGCTACGTCCGGGTGTACGGCACCGCGCGGGCCACCGGCTACGGCTACTCCCTGTGGGAGTTCCAGGTCCACACCGGCGGCAGCGGCAGCACGGGCGGCGGCACCGGTGGCGGTAGCGGAGGCGGCACGGGCGGCGGTACCGGCGGCAACTGCGGTACGGCCAACGCGGCGCTCGGCCACCCGGCCACCGCGTCCTCCGTCCAGGACGGCAACCTCGGATACGCCGCCCCCTACGGCGTGGACGGCAGCACCGTGACGCGGTGGGCCAGCGCGTACACCGACCCGCAGTGGTTCCAGGTCGACCTCGGCGCCAGCCTGCCGGTCTGCCAGGTGGTGCTCCAGTGGGAGAACGCCTACGCCTCCGCCTTCCAGATCCAGGTCTCGGACAACGGCACGACCTGGAGCCCGATCTACTCGACCACCACCGGCACCGGCGGGAAGCAGACGCTGAACGTGTCCGGCACCGGCCGCTACATCCGGATGTACGGCACCACCCGCGCCACCGGCTACGGCTACGCGCTGTGGGAGTTCCAGGTCTACACGGTCGGCGGCGTCACCGCGACCATCCCGCCGCCGCCCTCGCACCCGGCGCCCGGCAACTGCCCGTGGATCAACTCCACCACGGCCACCCCCACCCGGGTCGCCCAGCTGATGGGGCAGATGACACTGGCCCAGAAGGTCTCCATGCTGCACGGCACCGACGCCCCCGACTACATCGGCAAGATCTACGGCATCCCCTCGCTGTGCATCCCCGACGTCAACTTCGAGGACGGTCCGGCCGGGGTCGGCGACGGGCTCGGCGGGGTGACGCAGATGCCGTCAGGGCTGGTCTCCGCGGCGACCTTCGACACCGCCTACGAGCAGCAGTACGGCTCCTCGGTCGGCCAGGAGTTCGCCGGCAAGGGCGTGAACGTGGCCCTCGGCCCGACGGTCAACATCGTGCGCGACCCGCGCTGGGGCCGTGCCTACGAGACCTTCGGCGAAGACCCCTACCTGTCGGGCCAGATGGGCGCGGCCGATGTCCAGGGCATCCAGAGCCAGGGCGTGATGGCCGAGGTCAAGCACGCCGCCGCCTACAACATCGAGCAGCCGGCCGGCACGGTGGCGGTCGACCCGCGCACCTTGCAGGAGATCTACCTGCCGGCCTTCCAGACCTCGATCAAGCAGGGCGGCGCGGCCGCGGTCATGTGCGCGTACAGCAACGTCAACAACATCCCGTCCTGCCAGAATCCGGAGATCCTCAACCAGGGCCTCTACCAGCAGGCGGGCTTCACCGGCTTCGTCACCTCCGACTGGGGGGCCATCCACTCCACCGTCGACTCGGCGAACGCCGGCCTGACCGTGGAGATGCCGGGCGGCTACTACTACGCCGACTACCTCATCCAGGCGGTCCAGGCCGGCCAGGTCAGCCAGGCCACCCTGGACACGATGGTCTCGCGGGTGCTCACCCAGATGTTCCGCTTCGGGATGTTCGACAAGGCGCCCTCAGGCTCCAACACCGCCATCGTCGCCGCCCCCGACCACGCCAAGGTCGCGCTCCAGGGTGACGAGGAGGGCACCGTACTGCTCAAGAACAACGGCGTCCTGCCGCTGAACACCGCCAGCCTCTCGTCGGTCGCGGTGATCGGCGTGGACGCGGGCCCCGGCGCCCAGACCATCGGCGGCGGCAGCGGGACCGTCACCAGCACCGGTACGTACACACCGATCATCGGCATCCAGAACCGGCTGGCCGGCACCGGCACCTCGGTCACCTACAACGACGGCTCCGACCCGGCCGCGGCGGCCGCGCTGGCCAAGTCCTCCGGGGTGGCGGTCGTCTTCGCCAGCGACAACTACGGCCACGAGGAGGCGGACAACGCCTCGATCAACCTGCCGAACAACCAGGACGCGCTCATCGCGGCGGTGGCCGCGGCCAACCCCCGCACGATCGTGGTGCTCAACAACAACGCCGCGGTCATGATGCCCTGGCTCAACCAGGTCGCGGGTGTGTTCGAGGGCTTCTACGACGGCCAGGAATGGGGCGAGGCGATCGCCGCGCTGCTGTTCGGCGATGTGAACCCGTCCGGGCACCTGCCGGTCACCTTCCCGACCTCGCTGTCCCAGGTCCCGGCCTCCACCACCGCCCAGTGGCCCGGCGCGAACGGCGTGGTGAACTACTCGGAGGGTCTCGACGTGGGCTACCGCTGGTACGACGCCAAGAACGTCGCACCGCTCTTCCCGTTCGGCTTCGGCCTGTCCTACACCACCTTCGCCTACAGCAACTTGCAGGTGGGGGCACTGGCCAACGGTCAGGCCACCGTCACCGCCACGGTCACCAACACCGGCAGCCGGGCCGGCGCCGATGTGGCCCAGCTCTACATCGGTGATCCCGGCACGGCGGGGGAGCCGCCCCACCAGCTGAAGGGATTCAAGCGCATCTCGCTCAATCCGGGCGCCTCCGGGACGGTGAGCTTCACGGTCTCCAGCCACGACCTGGCGTCCTGGAGCACCACCGCCGGCAACTGGGTGGCGGCCGCCGGCACGTACCAGATCCTGGTCGGCGACTCCTCCCGCAACCTGCCGCTGACGGGCAGCCTGAATCTGAGCACCACCGTCACCGCCAACGCACAGCGGTAAGGAGCCGCTGACCGACCGACCTGCCCACCGGGACGCCGCCGGGCCGCGCACACGCGGCCCGGCGGCGTCCGTCGTACGGCTGTCGCAGGTCCGTCGCGTCGGCCGGTCGGAATATCGCGCGAACGGACGAAAGGTACGACACCGCCCGCGATGCTCGCGTGCCATCCGGGGGCCGGGAGCGAAGATCAGGGGCGAGCCCAGCACCGCCGCACAGACGATCCCCCGATCCCACCCCACCCCGCAGAGGAAAGGTGACCGCCGTGGGCAGCCCGGACAGCAACCACCAGCCGCACTCCACGATCGACCTCGCCACCGCCGCCCAGCTGGGCGACCAGCTGCGGATCGACTCCATCCGGTCCAGCACCAGCGCGGGCTCCGGGCACCCCACGTCCAGCATGTCCGCCGCGGACGTGCTCGCCGTCCTGGTCTCCCGGCACCTGCGGTACGACTGGGACGAGCCGGGGACCGCGGGCAACGACCACCTGATCTTCTCCAAGGGGCACGCCTCGCCGCTGCTGTACTCGGTCTTCAAGGCGGTGGGCGCGATCACCGACAAGGAGCTGATGACCGGCTACCGGCAGTTCGGCTCGCGGCTCCAGGGCCACCCCACCCCCGTACTGCCGTGGGTCGACGTGGCCACCGGCTCGCTCGGCCAGGGCCTGCCGGACGGGGTCGGCGTGGCGCTGGCCGGCAAGTACCTCGACGAGCTGCCGTACCGGGTCTGGGTGCTGTGCGGCGACAGCGAGATGGCCGAGGGCTCCATCTGGGAGGCGCTGGACAAGGCGTCGTACTACAAGCTGTCCAATCTGATCGCCATCGTGGACGTCAACCGGCTGGGCCAGCGCGGCCCGACCGAGCACGGCTGGGACCTGGACACCTACGCCGCCCGCGCGGCGGCGTTCGGCGCCCGGGTGCTCACCGTCGACGGGCACGACGTCCAGGAGATCGACGAGGCGCTGACCGCCGCGGCCCAGGGCGACGGCGACCGCCCCACCGTGATCCTGGCCCGCACCATCAAGGGCCGCGGCTTCTCCGAGATCGAGGACCGCGAGGGCTGGCACGGCAAGGCTCTGCCCCAGGACATGGCCGAGCGGGCCATCGTCGAACTGGGCGGCGGCACCGATCTGACGGTCCGCGGCCCGCTCCCCGCCGCGGGCGAGCCCAAGATCGGGCGGAGCGGCGCGTCGAACGCCCGGATCACGCTGCCGCGCTACTCGATCGGCGAGGCCGTGGCCACCCGCAAGGCCTACGGCGACGCCCTCGTGGCGGTCGGCTCGGGCATCCCCGAGGTGGTGGCCCTCGACGGCGAGGTCAGCAACTCCACCCACGCCGACGAGTTCGCCAAGGCCCATCCCAACCGCTACTTCGAGATGTTCATCGCCGAGCAGCAGATGGTGGCCGCGGCCGTCGGGCTCGGTGTGCGCGGCTACATCCCCTTCGTGTCCACCTTCGCCGCCTTCTTCTCCCGGGCATACGACTTCATCCGGATGTCGGCCATCTCGCAGGCCGACATCCGCCTGGTCGGTTCACACGCCGGTGTGGAGATCGGCGCGGACGGCCCCTCCCAGATGGCGCTGGAAGACCTGGCGATGATGCGCGCCGTACAGGGATCGACCGTGCTCTACCCGTCCGACGCCACCAGCGCGGCGGCACTGGTCCAGGGCATGGCGCAGACCCCCGGCGTCAGCTACATGCGCACCACCCGCGGCTCCTACCCGGTGCTCTACGGCGGCGACGAGAGCTTCCCGATCGGTGGCGCCAAGGTGCTGCGGTCGAGCCCGGACGACGCCGTGACGCTCATCGGCGCCGGAGTGACGCTGCACCAGTGCCTCACCGCAGCGGACGAGCTGGCCGCGACCGGTATCCACGCCCGGGTGATCGACCTGTACTCGGTCAAGCCGGTGGACGTCGGGGTGCTCACCGCCGCCGCCGCGGTGACCGCCGGCCGCATCGTGATCGCCGAGGACCACCACCCGGAGGGCGGTCTCGGCTCGGCCGTCGTGGACGCGCTGGTGGGGACGCGCGACAACCAGGTGCTGCGGCTGGCCCACCTGTCGGTCCGGGAACTGCCCGGTTCCGGCACCCCGGACGAGCTGCTGGCCGCGGCCGGCATCGACGCCGAGCACATCGAGGCGGCCGCCCGCTCCCTCCTCGCCCGGGACTGACCTTCCGTCCGGAACCGTGCGGGGGCGCCGGCACACGGCACGCGCACCCCCGCACGGAGCAGAACCGCCCGGACCGGCCCAGGGGCATCGCCCCCTCGCCGGCGGTACCGACCTGGAGGGGAATCGTGCGGAAGACACCGCCCCGGCGCCTGCTGCCCGCCGTCGCCGCCGCGGGCGCCGTGGCGGTGGGCTGCCTCGTGCTGCCGCCGGCCGCGGCCCAGCCGCGTATCCCCCTGACCACCGGCGCCGGCACGGCTACCGGCCCGACCGTCGAGCAGGCCGATTTCACCGCCGCGGCGGCGGAGTTCCACGTACCCCGGTCGGTGCTGCTCGGTGTGGCGTACCAGGAATCCCGGTGGGCCGCCCACCCGGGCGCGTACAACACCGGTGGTGGCTACGGACCGATGAACCTCACCGAGGTGTCGGCGCGGATGGTCTCCGCCGGGGGAGCCGGCGCGGCCGGCCGGGCCGGCCTCGGGGCGCTCGCCGCCGATCCGGCCCTGCACACGCTGCCGGTCGCGGCGAAGCTGGCCGGCGCCTCGGCCGGCCGGCTGCGCGACAGCGCCGCGGACAACATCCGCGGCGGGGCGGCGCTGCTCGCCTCGTACCAGAAGGCGCTGACCGGCGGCGCGTCGGCGGAAGCGGCGGACTGGTACGGCGCGGTCGCCCGCTACAGCGGCTCCCCCGACCGGAAGGCGGCCGGCGCGTTCGCCGACCATGTCTTCGCCCGGATGAGGACCGGGGCCCGGCTGACCACCCCCGAGGGACAGCGGGTCGAACTGGCCGCGGCGCCGGCCCTGCGGCCCGCCACCGGTCAGCTGTCCCTGCTGCGGCTGAGGGCGACCGCGGACCCGGCGGCCGAGTGCCCGGCCGGTCTGGACTGCCGGTTCGTCCCCGCGGCGGCGTCCAACTACCAGGTCGCCGACCGGCCGGCCGACGGCATGAAGGTGGCCTACATCGTCATCCACGACACCGAGTCGTCGTACGAGTCGGCTGTCAACGCCTTCGCGACCCCCGGGAACGGCAGCGCGGCCCACTACGTCATGCGGGCCTCGGACGGCGCGGTGACCCAGATGGTGGCGGACAAGGACCTCGCGTTCCACGCGGGCAACTACTGGTTCAACATGCACTCGATCGGCATCGAGCACGAGGGCTTCGCCGCCCACGGCGCCACCTGGTACACCCAGGAGCAGTACGAGGACACCGCCGCCCTGGTGAGATACCTGGCCGAGCGGTACGGCGTCCCGCTCGACCGCGAGCACATCATCGGCCATGACAACGTCCCCGGACCGGTCGACGGCGATGTGGCCGGCATGCACTGGGACCCGGGGCCGTACTGGGACTGGTCCGCCTTCATGCGGCTGCTCGGCGCCCCCACCGACGCCGGCCGGCCGGGCGTCGGACCGGTCGGCTCGGCGGTGACGATCACACCCGGCTTCGGTACCAATCGGCAGACGGTCGGCGTCTGCCCGGCGGACGACCCGACCGGTGCCACCACCGCCTGCGGCGAGCGGACCGAAGCCTCCGGCTTCCTGTACGCGCGCACCGCCCCGAGCGCGACCGCGCCGCTGGTCGCGGACCCGGCGATCCACCCGGGAGGGCCGGCCGGATCCGACTCGATCCACGACTGGGGGAACACCGTCTCCGACGGCCAGCAGTTCGTGGTGGCCGGCCGCAGCGGTGACTGGACCGCGATCTGGTTCGGCGGCCGGAAGGCGTGGATCCTCAACCCCGGCGGCCGGAACACCACCCCGGCCCGCGGTGTGAAGATCATCACCGGGGCGGGCGCCGGTCCGGTGCCCGTCTACGGCGAGGGTTACCCGTCCCCGTCGGAGTATCCGGCGGGGCTGTCGCCCTCCGCCGAGGCGCCGCTGACCGTCTACTCGATCCCGGCGGGCCAGGCCTATGTCTCCACCCGCCCCCCGGTCCCCGCCGACGACTTCTTCGTGGCCGGCGACCGGCGCGTCGTCGGTGCCGGGCGGCTCCGCACCGTCCAGTTCAACCACCGGGTGGTGCTGGTCAGCGCCTCGGACGTCACGGCGCGCACCGCCGGCGCCCACGGGGGCCGGGGCCGGCCGGGGCACTGACCGCCGGGCGGACCCGCTGCGGACCCGCGTACCACAGACCCCCGCACAACGGACCCGCGTACGACAGACGCCCGCCCCCCGACCAGATCGTCGGGGGGCGGGCGTCTTCGGTCGCTGCGGTCAGGACTCGCTGCCGCCGCCGTAGCGGCGGTTGAACCGCTCGACACGGCCGGCGGTGTCCATGACGCGGGCGTTACCGGTGTAGAAGGGGTGGCTCGCCGAGGAGATCTCCACGTCCACGACCGGGTACGTGGCTCCGTCCTCCCACACGACCGTGCCGTTGCCGGTGGCGGTCGAGCGGCTGAGGAAGCTCATTCCGGCGGCCTTGTCGCGGAAGACGACAGGATGGTAATCGGGGTGGATGGTGTTCTTCACGGAGTGCCCTCGCTCTCTGCTGAGACGCGGTGTGACGTCATGCGTTGCGCTCGGCGCCCTGCTCAGCGCTCTTCGCGGAAGAGCACATGCTTGCGGGCGACCGGGTCGTACTTCGTCAGCTGCAGGCGGTCGGGGTCGTTACGGCGGCTCTTGCGGGTGACGTACGCGTATCCCGTCCCCGCCGAAGAGCGCAGCTTGACGATCGGTCGCAGTTCACTGCGGGCCATGTCCTGCCCCCCTTCCTTCGGGTCCCACTCGGCTTTCCCAGTGGAACGGTTCTCGTTTTCGGTTCGCCTGCTGTAACGCGTCACCCGCACCCCGCATTCCCCGCCCGCCGGGGATCAGCGGGCGGTGCCGTCCGGCGTCGACCGCCAGGGCGGCAGCCAGGGCAGATGACCCCGCAGGAGGTCGTCCGCCGCCGCCGGTCCCCAGGAGCCCTGGGGATAGGTCAGCACGGCCGGCGGCCGGTCGAGCAGGGGCTGCAGGATGCGCCAGGTCTCCTCGACGGCGTCCTCGCGGGTGAACAGCGAGCGGTCACCGGTCAGCGCGTCGTGCAGCAGCCGCTCATACGGGGTGGGCGGTCTGCCGAGCTCGGTGGTGAAGGGCAGGTCGAGGTGGACCTCGTGCGTTCCCGTCCCGTCCGCGCCCCGGGAGAGCAGGGTCAGCCGCAGCCCCGGATCGGGGTCGATCCGCAGGACGGCCAGATTCGGCGCCGGGTGGTTGCGGCCCACGACCGCCGCCGCGGGCCGCTGCTTGAAGATCACCTTGACCTCGGTGGACAGGGTGGCCAGGGCCTTCCCGGCCCGGATGAAGAACGGCACCCCGCTCCAGCGGGGGCTGTCCACCTCCAGGCGCAGCGCCACATAGGTCTCGGTCTCCGAGCCGGGCCGGACGCCGGCCACCTTGTCGTAACCGTGGTACTGGCCCCGCACACACTGGACCGGATCGATGTCCGGGACGGCCCGGAAGACGGTGGCCCGCTGGTCCCACAGCGCGTTGTGGCCCATGTCGGCCGGCGCTTCCATGGCGATCAGCGCGAGTACCTGCAACAAGTGGTTCTGCACGACATCGCGCAGCGCCCCGACGTTGTCGTAGAAGCTGCCGCGGTCCTCCACCCCGAAGTTCTCCGCCAGGGTGATCTGCACCGCGGCGACGTGGTCGCGGTTCCACACCGGCTCCAGCAGGGTGTTGGCGAAGCGCAGCGTGGTGATGTCCAGCACCGGCTGCTTGCCCAGGAAGTGATCGATCCGCAGAATCTGGTCCTCGTTGAGGACCTGGTGCAGTTCCTGGTTGAGGGCGCGGGCCGAGGCCAGGTCGTGGCCGAAGGGCTTCTCGATCAGGACCCGGCTGTTCGCGGTGAGTCCGGCGTGCCCCAGCGCGGTGACCATGCCGGAGAAGAGGGAGGGCGGGATCTCCAGGTAGAACAGCGGCCGGGACGAGTCCCTCATCCGCTCGGCCAGCGCCTGATACGTGGACGGCGCGCCGAAATCCCCCTGCAGATAGCTGAACCGCCGCTCCAGACGGCCCAGCGCCGCGCTGTCCACCTCACCGCCGTCGGACCGGGCCGCGGCCCCGATCGCGTGCTTCAGGTCGGCCGGGGACCAGTCCTCGCGCGCCACTCCGATGACCGGGCAGTCCAGCCGGCCCGCCGCCTCCAGGAGGTAGAGCGAGCGGAGCGTCATCTTGCGCGCCAGGTCACCGGTGATCCCGAAGACCACCAGTGCGTCCGCTGCCTGCCCTGCCCGCTCGTTCATCCGCGCTGTGCCTTTCGGTCGTGGCCGCCCGGGGGCCGGGGCCGCCGCCGGCGGCGGAGCGTGCGTTCACCCGTACAGGGGGTAGGCGCCGCCGGCCGCCGGGTGTACGGACGGGCCCCTGCCGGCAAGCGGCCGAGGCCCGAGGTGCGGCGGGACGTCACTCGCGGTTGTCGTCGCGGTTGTCGTCGCGCCGGACCGACTCCATGGCGTTGTCGTCCTTGTCCCGCATGTCGCCCATGGCCTCCTTGGCGCCCCCCTTCATCTGCTCTCCCTTGCCCTTGGCCTGCTCGCTGCGGTCGCCGGTCGCCTTGCCCTTCATTTCCCTTGCCTTGCCCTTGATCTTGTCCATCGCGCCGTCGTCGCCCATGGGAACTCCCGGGGTTGTGGGTGGGGGCCTACCCCTGCACCGTAGGACCGCTCCGGCCGGGGCGCCCGGGGAGCGGGGCCGGCCGAGTGGTGCCGCCCACGCGCCCGCGGCGTGGAGCACGGCGGCGCCGCGACCAGGCGGGGGTCCGCGACCGGGCCCGGCGGCCCGCCAGGAGCCCTGGCATCCGTCAGGACCGCGGGGGGACCTTCCGTCCCTACGGTACTGATGACCGGTCAACACGGTCCAGACGGAGGGAAAAGTCATGCGAAGGATCATTCAGGGCATCGCGGCACTCGCGCTCGCGGCCGGCGCGGTGACGTCCATCGGCGCGACCGGCGCGCAGGCGGCGGGCACCTACCAGGGATGCCCGTACGGGGCGGTGTGCGTCTACCCGCAGGACGCGGGCTGGAACGGCGGCCACCCGTCGAACGTCTACTACAGCTACGGCGCCCACAACCTGAGCAACCAGGTCGGGACGCACATCGTCTTCAACAACCAGTCGGACGGCGCGACCGCCCACCTGTGCACCGGCTACGACGGCGCCGGCTGCGGCTACCAGCTGAACGCCTACGCGTACACCGGAGCGGACCTCACACCGATCAACTCGATCACCCTCGACAGGCCGTAACCGGCGGGGGCGGTACGGCGAGGCCCCGGAGGCGCCGCCTCCGGGGCCTCGGCCGTGCCCGGCCCCCGGGCGCCGCCTACGCCCGGGAGTACTGCGTCAGATAGCGGCGGACCTGGTCCACATGCGGCCGGACCCGCTCCGGTACGCCGCCGGCGTCCAGCACGGTGCGCACGCTGGTGCGGTACGACGCGGCGAGCAGCGCGGGCAGGTCGTCGCGCACACCCTGCAGTTTGAGCTGCTCGTCGGCCCAGCACAGATAGACACCCATGGTGGCGATGGCGTCGGGGGCCGACATGTAGTCCTTGGTGCCGTTCAGATCGCCGTCCACCGCCCAGGCGGTGAAGACCCTGGGCGTCCACATGGCGATGCCGTACTCGTCGGTGGCGGGGCTGCGGGCGTGGATGTCGAAGCCGCTCTCCGCCTTGAGCACGGCGGCCATCAGCGCGGGGGTCACCTCCGGCTGGACGCAGCGCCGCGCGCTCTCCTCGATGTAGGGGCGCAGCGCGCCGGGGATGTCGGAGCGGGCGGGGAGCGTGTCACGGGCGGTGATGATCCGGGCCACGGTCGACGGACGGGCCGCGGGCGGGGGCGGACCGCTGTCACGCGCCAGCAGCAGACCGGTGCCGATCGCGGTGGCGAGCACCGCGCCGCCCAGCGCGGACGGCAGCAGGACGCGCCGGCGCCGGCCGGCCCCCCACCGCTGGCCGGCCAGCTCGGCCACCCGGCTGGACACATGCGCGGCGGTCAGCCCGGCCCGCGCGGCGTGATCCGGGGCCAGGCACTCCCCGATCAGCCGGCGCCAGCCGTCCGGGAGCGCCGCGTCCAGCCGCAGCGGCGCTCCGCCGCGGGCGTAGGACTGCGCCGCCAGGGCGCGGGCGCGCGCACCGGCGCCGGGGAAGGGATGCAGTCCGCCGCTGAGCACCTGGTGGGCCACCACGCCGAAGGCCCAGACGTCCGCGCTGGGCCGGACCGCCGTGCCCCGGCTGCCGGTGCGCTCCGACCACCATTCGGGCGGCAGGTGGTCCAGCGTGCCCATCGGCGGGACATAGGCGTGGGTGCCGTCCAGCTCGGCGGCCAGGCCGAAGTCCCCGAGCCATACCTCGCCGCGCTCACCGAGCAGGATGTTGGCGGGCTTGAGGTCGCCGTGCACCCAGCCCGCCGCGTGCAGCTCGGCCAGGCCCTCGGCGGCGCCCCGGAGAATGCGGACCGCGTCCGGGACGCGGCCGGGCGCGGCCTCGGCGAGCACGTCCTGGACGCTGCACCGGGCGCGGTCCATGACCAGCACCACGCAGCCGTCCAGATCGGGCCGGCCGGGGTCGGCCACGGTCAGGGCCGCGTGCGTACGGATCAGGTGCGGGTGACGGGCGGCGAGGCTGAACCGCACCTCCTGGCGGACCCGTTCCTCCACCGACGCCCGGTGGCCGGGGGCCAGCGGCCCGACACCCAGGAACTTCAGCGCGGCCGGCCGGCCCTCCGCACCCTCCGCCGCGTAGACACTGCCCCAACTGCCCGAGCCGATCAGCCCGGTGACCGTCCAGTCGCCGACGCGATAGCCGGCCGGGACGTCGAGCGGCGGCCGGCCGGGACCAGGCGGCACCACGGCTCAGTGCTCCCGGCCGGCGGGCCGCGCTCTGCGGGGCAGCATGCTCAGGTGCTCCTCCCTGACCAGGTCGAAGCGCAGCGCGAAGGCGACGAGCTCCTCGCGCTTGCCGCCGGGCAGGCCCTCCTCGTCCCACCCGGCCGCGCCGTCGAGCAGCCGGAGTTTCACCGAGGCGAGATAGTCGATGTGGTAATTGACGGCGGATCGGGTCAGGCCGCGGCAGGAGTCCAGCGGGCGCAGCCGCTCCAGCAGGTCCCCGACGCCCGGCACCGCGCCGGTCGAGGCGTTGCGCAGCCGCGGTTCGCACAGGGCGAGCAGGACCAGGAAGTACTTGGCGGTCGGATCGAGGGCGAAGGGGGTCGTCGTCCGCTCGCCCCCCTCGCCGCCGGTCCCGGGGTCGTCGTCCTGATAGGCGTGCTGCGGGGCGAACACCTTGAAGCCCACGTCCGCGCCGTGCGAGGGCAGCAGCACCCGGGAGAACTCGAAGGGGACGGGCGCGCCCAGGCGCCCGGGAGCCACCTTGATGTGCTCGCCGGCGCCCTCCAGATTCTCCACCACATAGGTGGCGGTGCGGCTGTAGTTGGACAGCCGCCAGTAGTCCTCGGCGGCCGTGATCTGCCCCGCGCACCGCGACACCCCGGGGTCCCTCAACCGGACCGGCACGGGGCTTCCCGGCGCTCCCCGTCCGAACCGCGCGGTCTCGCCGGGGCCCAGCTTCAGCAGCCGCGGCCGGCCGGCCGGTTCGCCGTCCGGCGGCCGGCGTTCGTCGGGCAGCTGCACGATCACCGTGTCCATGACCCAGTCCCCGTTCTGTCACGCGGGTCACACTTGTTGCTTCCTGGGAGACGAGCCACCCCGGGGCCGGGTTGCGGGTCCGGCCGGATATGGCCGAGAACAGCTCACCCACATGGACGAAGCGTCCCTGGTCAGCGGGGCGGCGCCCGGCCGCGGGGCACCGGCGGCGTGCTCCGGCCGGTCGGACGGGATACCTCTCCGCCCGTAGGGACCAGCTCGTCCCGGCCGTGAGGTTCTTGACGGGCGGTCAGCCCTGGATCAGACTGCCGACGCGCCCGTGACAACGATGTCAAGCGACTTAATCGACAACTGCGAGCCGGTCCGGAGGGCGACGCGGCGGCAAGAGGGAAGGTCCAAGGTGCAACGACGAAGCGGCAGATGGAGCACGTTCGGAATCGTGGCGGCGGCGCTGGCGGCCTGCGTGGCGGCCGCACCCTCGGCGATCGCCGGCACGCCGTCGCGATCGGGGCAGGTCGCGCTGGTCTCCGATCCGACGGACTACGTCAATACGATGATCGGCACACAGAAGGGCGTCGACTGGGAGAACACCTTCCCCGGGGTGACCGCTCCCTTCGGGATGATGCAGTTCAGCCCCGACACGCAGTCGGGCCCCACCGGCTACTCGTACGCCGACAACACCATCCGGGGCTTCAGCCTGGACCACTTCTCCGGCGGCTGCTCGTCCTTCGGCGACATCCCGATCCTGCCGGTCACCGGCGCGGTGGGGGACAACCCGGCCGCGCGCAGTGAGCACTTCTCGCACGACGACGAGCAGGCGGGGCCCGGCTCCTACGACGTCAAGCTGGCCGACTCCGGCGTGCAGGTCGACCTGGGGGCCACCACCCGGACCGGGATCGCCTCCTTCCGCTACCCGGCCGGCAGCCAGGCGCAGGTCCTGGTCAAGTCCGGCACCAGCCTCGGCGGCGACCTGGCCGCCGATGTGCGCGTGGTCAACGACCACGAACTGGCCGGCACCACCACGCCGCACGGGCTGTGCAACAACAGCTCGTACACCATGTACTTCGACATCACCTTCGACCGGCCCTTCACCGCGCACGGCACCTGGCAGGGCGGCGCCGTCACACCCGGCGCGTCCAGCGCGACCGGAGCCGGCTCGGGCGCCTATCTGACCTTCGACACCGCCACCGACACCTCGGTCACCGCCAAGGTCGGCATGTCGTACGTGAGCACGGCCGGCGCCGCGGCGAACATGGCAGCCGAGATACCCGGCTGGAACGTCGGGCAGGTGCAGGCCGGCACCCGGGACGCCTGGCGGAAGGTGCTGCGCAAGGTCGACGTCGGCGGCGCCACGCCCGCCGAGCTGACCACCTTCTACACCTCGCTGTACCGGTCCTTCCAGTCGCCGAGCGTCTTCAACGACGTGGACGGCCGCTACATCGGCTTCGACAACGTGATCCACCAGGTGCCCGCCGGACATACCCAGTACGCGACCTTCTCCGACTGGGACATCTACCGCTCGCTGGCACCGCTGCAGACCATGATCTTCCCGAAGCAGGCCGGCGACATGGCCAACTCGCTGCTGCGCGACGCCCAGCAGCAGGGCGGCTGGTGGCCGAAGTGGCCGTCGCAGAACATGACCGGCAATGTGATGAACGGCGACAACGGCGTCCCGCTGTTCGCCCAGTACGTCGCCTTCGGAGCGCAGGGCGTGGACGTGCGGGACGCGCTGCCCATCATGAAGAAGGGCGCCACCCAGTCGCAGAGCGTCGGCTGGGGCTGGACCGAGCGGCCCGGTGTCGAGGACTACGTCCGGCTCGGCTACGCGCCCAACGACGCCACCTCGCAGGGGGACCACGGCCTGCAGGGCGCCTCGGAGACGCTGGAGTGGTCCACCGACGACTTCGCCATCTCCCGGCTCGCCGCCTCCGTCGGCGACCACCGGACGGAGGCCGAGTACGCCCGGCGCGGCAACAACTGGCAGAACATCTACGACCCGAGCACCGGCTATCTGCGCCCGCGCGACGACAACGGCGCCTTCCCGGCCGGCCCCGGCTTCCAGACGCCGCCCGCCGGAGCCTTCGGCCAGGACGGCTACGACGAGGGCAACGCGGCCCAGTACAACTGGTCGGTGCAGCAGGACATGGCCGGCCTGATCGCCGCGATGGGCGGCAAGGACAAGGTCGTGCCGCGGCTGGACGACTTCTTCAGCCAGCTCAACGCGGGCGGCAACGCCCCCTACGACTGGGCCGGCAACGAGATCGACACCACCGCGCCCTGGGCGTACGACTACGTCGGCCAGCCGTGGAAGACCCAGGAGGTCACCCGGCGCTTCGAGACCGAGCTCTTCACCACGGCGCCGGACGGCCTGCCCGGCAACGACGACAACGGCGCCCTGTCCTCCGAATACGTGTGGGCCGCGCTCGGCATGATGCCCGCCACCCCGGGCACCCCGACGCTGGCGCTCAACAGCCCCCTGGTCAAGCGGGCCGTGATCAGCCTCGGCACCGGCCGGAAGATCACCGTCGACGCGCCCCGCGCCGCTGACGACGCCCCGTACGTCACCGGGCTGCGGCTGGACGGCCGCTCCTACGAGTCCACCGCGCTGCCCGCCTCCTTCGCCAGCCGGGGCGGATCGCTGGACTTCGGTCTGTCCGCCCGGCCCGACACCCACTGGGCCACCGGCGCCGAGGCGGCGCCCCCGTCCTACCGCTCCGACGAACTGCCGGCGATCGGCTACCTCACCCCGACCGGCACCCAGGTGACCCCCGGCGGCGGCAGCCTGCCGGCCACGGTGGGCGCGTCCACCCTCGCCGGGCACGCCGGAAAGGTCCGCTGGACGGCGAGTTCCGATGTGGCCGGCGTGACGGTGACCCCGTCGTCCGGCACGCTGGACCTCAGCCGCGCCGCCTCCGCCCACGTGCCGGTGACGGTCGCGGTGGCGCCGGGCACGCCCTCGGGCTACCACCCAGTGAAGGTCGCCTTCCGCAGCGCCGGCGGGACGACGCTGCCGGGCGGGGCCATGGTGGTGACCGTGCCGGCCGCCGACGGCGCCGCGACCGCCTGCGACACGCTCGGCGCCACCGACACCCCGTGCGGGATGCGGCTGCGCGACAACGGCGACGGCCACACCACCCCGGTCACCCTCGGCGACCGCACCGGGCGGTCCACCACACCGGGATCGCCCTTCGAGTACTTCGACATCGACAACACCATCGTGCCCGGCGGCCACTACCGGGCGACCGTGACCATCGACTACTACGACCACGGCACCGGCGGCTGGAGCATGCAGTACGACTCCGTCAACGGCGCCTACCAGCAGACCCCGTCGGTCGCCAAGACCGGCACCGACACCTGGAGGACCGCGACGTTCACCGTGGACGACGCCGCCTTCCACAACGGCGAGAACGCCGGTACGGACTTCCGTCTCGCCAACAGCGGCGACACCGGGACCATCGGCCGGGTCCATGTCACCGTCACCGGTGACAACGTCCTCGCCCTGCACCTCTGCCCGGGCGACTGACAGCTCCGGGGGGCGCCGGGTGCCGCACGGCACCCGGCGCCCCCTTTCCGCGCCGGCGGACGGCGGGAAAGTCGTCGTGGGCGCGCCGGACGCGCCGAAGGGGGGCGCGGACCGGGGAGCCCTAGGGTTCGTGGCATGACCGACGGTGACGAAGGGGAGCCGCCCAGGACCCCCGAGGCCCACGGAGAGCCCGGCCGGCCCGGAACACCGGGAGCGCGAGGAACGCCGGGAGATCCCGGATCCGCCGAATCCTCGGCGAGCGAGCCGATGCGGACCGCTCTGGGGCGGGAGGTCGACGCCGGCTGGGTGCGCGAGCGGATCTACGCGACCCTGACCATGCTCGCCGTCGTGGTCGCCCTCGCCGAGGAGGACGTGACGCGGCTGGAGGCGGCGATTTCCGTACTGGCGACCGCGGTCGGGGTCTGGCTCACCGGCCTGGTGGCCGAGGAACAGGCCCACCGGGCGGCCCACGGCCGGCTGGCCGGCAAGGCGGAACTGCGCCGGATGCTCTACGTCACCTCACCGCTGCTGAACTCGGCGATCAGCCCGCTGGTGATGATCGCGGTCTCGGCCCTGGGGCTGCTCTTCCTGTCGACGGCCCTGTATGTGTCGGCCGCCCTGGACGCCCTGTCGTTGTTCGGCTGGTCGTACTACTCCGGCCTGCGGATGGGAGCGGGAGCCGCCGCCTCCACCGTCGCGGGGCTGATCAACATCGGCGTCGGCGCCGGCATCATCGTCGTCAAGCTGCTCGCCCACTGAGCCGCGTCCGGCCCGACGCGGCGCCGCTGTCCGGTCAGGCCCGCCGCACCAGCAGTTCGACGTTCCGGTCCGCCTTCGTGCCCGCCGCGCTCTCCTTGACGCCGTCGGTCATCGTCCGCGCGAGGCCCGGCGCGTTGTACGCCAGCTCCCGGTAGATCGACGCGAGCCCGTCGTCCGACAGATCGCCGAAGTCCGTGCGGTACGGCGCCGCGGATTCGATCAGCGTGGCGAACAGCGACAGCGTGCCGTCGCGGTTGTCGGTCAGCTCGATCAGCCGCGCGTGCTGCGGGTAGTCCACGTGCGAGGCGGTGTTGACCTCCCAGAAGGACCGGCTCGCGGTGGCGTGCGGGTGCGGGGTGATCCGGTTGATGTGGCTGTGCCCGTTGATCCACGCCACCACGTTCGGGAACCGGCTCAGCAGCGCGATCACCTCCTCGCCGTCGTGCCGCTGCTCCTCCGGGCGGCCCGCGTCGGGGCGCCGGGTCATGCTCGGGCTGTGGTGGTGGCTGAACACCAGGAGGTGCGCGTCGTCGGCGCCCGCGTTGCGCACCGGCCGGCCGTCCGCGTCGTAGTGGAGCGAGCTGTGGGCGGTCAGCGTCCGCTCCAGCCAGTCCAGCTGCTCGCTGCCCAGCGAGCCCTGGAAGTGGCCGCTGCGGTAGGTGGTGTCGATGCTGATGCCGACCACCCCCTCGGCCACCTGGAAGGCGTAGTACATCCGGTCGTCGTTCAGATGGTCCTCGGTGTAGCCGTGCCCGGCCGGGCCGGCGCCCGCGTACGCCGGGTCGAGGTGGGCGGCCAGATACTCGTGCGGTGAGAACATCCGGCGCCGCGGATCGGGAGTCACCGTCCGCGCCCCGGCCGCGTTGCGCCGCAGGATGTCCTTCAGCACGGCGCTCTTGGGGTCGTCGCCGCTGTTGAGCACCCGGACATAGGCGGCCACGTCGGCGGCCGGCACGGTCAGCAGCTTCCTGGACCCGGTGACGATGTCCCTCAGCTGCTCGTCCTCCGGCGCCAGGCATCCGCCGGGCAGCGCGTCGTGGTTGCCAGGCGTCGAGTACCAGGGGATGTCCAGGCCGGGGCTGGTGACCGGACGTGTCACCGCGTCCAGGAAGCCGGGGATCCGGGGCAGCCCGCGCAGCTTGTCCACGTCGCGCAGCGCGTCGTCCGGCTGCCAGAACAGCGGCAGCCCGGAGCTCATGGCGCCCTCGAACGCCTGGGGGTCGCCGGTGTTCGGAGTGATCGACCCACCGCTCATCGCGGTCAGATACCAGTCCAGTTCGACCGCCGAATTGTTGTCGACGTTGTCACCGGTGGAGATCACGAAAGCCGGCGGCCTGCCGGTGTGCGGGCCGCCGCCGAGCGCGTTGGCCTGTTTCACCAGTGCGACCGCGCCGGTCACCGACAGCGCCTCCTGCGTCCGCCACGAGCCGAGCGACCCGACCCGCAGGAATTCCGTCCGCAGCGGGTTCTGCGCGTCGGCCAGGTGCAGATCGGTGAACTGGACGAAGCAGGCCAGCGGCGTACGCCGGTCGGCCCGTCCCGCGCCCGCTTCGGCGAATTCGGACCGCACGACCACCGGCCAGCCGGGTCCCGGCCCGATCCGCCGGTATCCGTCGCCCGCGCCGCCGATCCGGGCCGTCATGTCCAGCGTCGTCACCCCGTAGGGCCCGGCCGGGCCGGCCGGTGCGGCCGGCGTCGCGGGTGCGGCCGGGCGGACCGGCGGGGCGGCGGCGCTGCTGGAGCGCTGCTGCGGCAGCAGCCACCAGGCGGCACCGGTTCCCGCCGCGACCGCGCCGGAAGTGAGCAGGAAATGACGGCGGTTGAAGGCGGACCGGTTCCCGGCCATGAACGTCCTCCGGTGTCGTGCCGCCTGGTCGGCGGCGCCACAGCGCTGAATAGGAATTACCTGTTCATGAGGCTCGGTGGTCGTTATGGCCTGGATATGAACGACGCCGGAACGTGGAAGGCCCATCAATCGTCCACACAGCGCGGACGCGCGAAGAGAGGACTTCTCTGACGACTGCCGCCAAGACGGCCGCCATTTTTTTTACGACTGCCGCACCGGCCGGGTTCCGGCGGCGAGATTTACCGCATGTGAGGCTCTGCCCATTCCCGACGGCGTAGAGAGATCAATAACGCTTTACGTCCACGGGAGTTGGGAGCGGTGGGTCCAGTACGCGGCCGGGGATTCTGCCAGTTCGGCGAGGGCGGCGAGCTGGGCCGGATCGAGGCGGACGCTCTCGGCACGGAGATTGGAGGTGAGCTGGGCGGTCGTCGCGGCGCCGGACAGCACCGAGTCGACCCACGGCTGGTGCAGGGCCGCGGCCAGGGCGAGCGCGTCGTACGGGACGCCGGTGCTCGCGGACAGCGGGCCGAGCACCCGGTCCAGGCGGGCGTCGCCCACCGCCAGCCGCCCGTTGGCCAGGGCCTCCTTGACGATCACCTTGCGGCCGGAGCCGTGCGCCTCGGCCAGGGCGGGGCCGACCGAGGGCTCCAGCGGGTTCCAGGTGGACTGGACACTGCGGAAGAGCGGCTCGCCGTCGACGGTGACGGCCAGCGCGGCCCGGATCGCCTCGCCCTGCGCGGGCCCGCTCGTGGACAGCCCGACCGTGACGCCCTCGGCGGCCAGCGCGGCGAGCCGGCCGTGCAGCACGGTGTCGGTCAGGGCCGGGCTGTCGGGGGTGATGGAGTGCACCTGATAGATGTCGAGGTGGTCGCCGAGCAGGCTCCGGGTCTCGGCGATCTGCCGGTCGTAGGTGGCCACACTGTGGTCCTTGACCTCATGGGCCTCGGCGTGGACCTGCCAGTCGGCCGTATAGGTGTAGCCCCATTTGCTGGAGATCAGAAGTCCGGAGCGCTCCCCGGGAGCGTTCAGCCACTCGGCGAGGAACTCCTCGGCGCGGCCGTACGACCGGGCGGTGTCGAAGTGGCGGACACCCGCGGCGTAGGCGTGGTCGAGCAGTTCGTGCGCCCGCCGGCGCATCGCGTCCACCCCGCGCTCCGGCAGGTCGTGGTCGCGGCCCAGGTTGAGATAGCCGGGCCGGCCGACGGCGGCCAGGCCGAATCCGATCCGGTGGGCGGCGGGCGCGGCGGGCGTTGGGCTGGACACGGGCGGCTCCCTGCGGTGATGCGTGCGCGGTCACGGGCCGGGCCGCCGCCGGGCCGCCGGCCGCCGGGCCCGCACGATGACGGTAGCCCGGCCGGCCGGTCGCACGACCGCCCACCCGGGTACGTCACCCGGGTGGGCGGTCGTCAGCCGCACGGGAAGGGGGTCGCCCCCGGTCTCACCGCGCCGGGGTCAGCCCAGGCTCCACTGCTGGTTCGCGCCCCCGTTGCAGCTCCACAGCTCCAGCGCGGTGCCGTTGACGTTCCCCGCGGCCTGGTCGCCGCCGGTGACGTCGAGGCACAGGCCCGACTGGTTGCCGGTGATGGTCCCGTTGGGGTTGAGCTGCCACTTCTGGTTGGCGCCGCCGTTGCAGGTCCACAGTTCGACCTTGGTACCCGATGCGGTCTGGTTGTCGTAGGCGTCCAGGCACTGCGTTCCGCCGTACAGCCGCAGCTCACCGGCCGCGGTGACGGTCACCGCCTGGTTGCCGCCGCCCGAGCAGTCCCAGATGTCGATCTTCGTACCCGCGGCGGTCGCGCCGCCGGCCGCGTCCAGGCAGCGGTGGGAGGAGGCGCCGACCAGCGGGTGGGTCGTACCGGTGCTGCTGCCGCTGCCGGCCGAGATCCGGTACATCACCGAGCCGTGTCCCGGGACGGAGGCCGAGATGCCGCCGCTGGTGCTGCTGACCACATTCGACCAGAGATTGGTGAGCTTGTACGACGACGCGGCCGGCAGGCCGACGGCGGCGGCCGTGGTGCTGATGGTGGCGGCCGAGGAGTTCTCGTTGAAGAGCACCACCGAGACGTCGCCGTTGGACAGCGGCTTGGTCAGCACGTCGAGCCCGCCGGAGGAGGACACCTGGGTGCCCTGCTTGCCGAGCGGGTCCTGGTCGACCGCGATGACCGAGCGGTTGCCGTAGAGGGACAGCGTCGCCGGGGTGGCCTTGCGCAGATCGGTGCCCGCGATCAGCGGCGCCGCCATCTCGGACCACAGGCTGAACTCCGAGCGGTCCTCGGTGAACGACATGCCGTTGCCGACCTCCAGCATGTCCGGGTCGTTCCACGCGCCGGGCCCGGCGTACCGCGCCAGCTGGACGTTGCTGTGGTAGATCGACAGCATCGAGCCGAAGGAGGCGTTGATGTCCCCGGTGGTGCGCCACAGGTTCCCGGTGGCCGCGCCCCAGGTCCAGACGCTGTCCTCGCCCCACTCGCACATGCTGAAGACGATGGGGCGGCCGGTGCTGTGCAGGGCGTCCCGCATGGCGTTGTAGCGCTGCTGCCAGGGCACGCCCTGGTTGTTGCAGTTGTCGTACTTCAGGTAGTCCACGCCCCAGGAGGCGAAGCTGTTCGCGTCCTGCTGCTCGTGGTTGAGGCTGCCGGGGTAGCCGGCGCAGGTGGCGGTGCCGGCGCTCTCGTAGATGCCGAGCTTGAGGCCCTTGCCATGGACGTAGGCGGCCGTCCCGCTGATGCCGTCGGGGAACTTCGTGCGGTCGGGGACGAGATTGCCGCCGGAGTCGCGCTGCGAGGCCATCCAGCAGTCGTCGATGTTGACATAGGCGTACCCGGCGTCCTTCAGGCCGGAGGAGACCAGGTAGTCGGCGGTCTGCTCGATCAGCTGCTCGCTGACGTCGCAGCCGAAGGCGTTCCAGTCGTTGAAGCCCATCGGGGGCGTCCGGGCCAGGCCGTTGTCGAGGGCATGGGCCCGGGGCGCGGCGCCGAACAGGACCAGGGCGGGCACCAGGAACAGCGCGAGCGCCGCCGCCACGACGGTTCTCGGCAGGTACGGGGAAGGGTGCATCGAGCCTTCTCCTTCGGGGTGGGGGGACAGGAGTGAGGAGCCGACGGCCTTGTGTTGCAAAATGACGGGGGTTGTTGGATGTTGACTCGTCGCAGTGTCGGCTTCGGCTGATGGCCCGTCAAGGGAGCGGACACGCCGAAAATCCGGCGGTCCGGCCCGGCGATCCCAACAAAGCCGAACAGCCCTCGCGGACCGGACACGGCAAGGAGGGCGCCCGGCGCCGGGTCGTCACGACCCGGCGCCGGACACCCTCCCTGGTCGGTGCTCCGACCGATCCGCTCGGACGGGCTCAGCTGCCGTAGACCTCCAACTCGTAGATCCGCGCCGCCGGGTCGGTGTTCTGCGACGGTGTGATGACCGACAGCCGGACATAGCGCCCGCTGGCGCTGACCTGGTTGGTCGTGCTGTCGGCGGTGTTGCCGCGCACCTGGGCGACCGTGGTCCAGGTCGAGCCGTCGGGGGAGACGGCCAGGTCGAAGTCCTTGGTGTCCCAGGCGGGGTCCTCGCCGCCTGCCCCGGCGTGCCGGACGGTCAGCGAGGTCAGCGAGTGGGAGGCGCCGAGGTCGACGGTCAGGGTCTTGGTGCCCGCCGCCTTGGAGCACCACTTGTCGCTGGTGCCGCCGGAGTAGCTGCCGTTGACCGCCTTGTCGGCCGTCTCGGTGCTGCCGCAGGGGTCCGAGCCGGTCGCGGTACGGCCGACCGCCAGATCGCTCTGGCCGCCGCCGTAGACCTCAAGCTCATAGACGCGCGCCGCGTTCGAGCCGTTGCCGGTGGCGTTGGCGGGCTGCGAGATCGCCAGCCGGACATAGCGGGCCTGCCGCGGGGACACCGCGTTGTAGGTGCGGCTGGAGCGCGATCCGGTGACGCTGGCGGCGGTTGACCAGGTGGTCCCGTCGGTGCTGGTCTGGATCTGGAAGGCACCGGTGTTCCAGCCGGTGTTCTCGCCGCCCAGGCCCGCGTGCTTGACCACGAACGAGGAGACGGTGGTGGCGGCGCCGAGGTCGACCTGGAGGCTCGGACTGGTCGCCGTGGAGCACCACTTGCTGTTGTTCTTGAGCGTGCCGTCCACGGCCTTGTCGGCGGACTCGCCGGTGGCGCAGTTGGCGGAGGCGGTCACCGGCTTGCCCTGGGCGAGATTGGTGCCCAGCTCGGGGGCGGCGGGCACCGCGGTCGCGCCGTCCTGGAAGGAGGGCGGTACGTCACCCGCGCCGGTGCCCCAACTGCCGCTCGGGGTGGCGCCCATGGTGAAGTTGACGGTGCCGCCGGCCGCGATATCGGGGTAGCGCAGGTAATTGTGGCTGGTGGCCGTGCCGTTGACCGTCATGCCCTGGACATAGCCGCCGGTGCCCGAGGAGTTGACGGTGATGTTGCCGCCGGGCCGCTGGAGCAGCACCGAGGGGAACTGCGGCGCGTTGACGGCCAGGGTGTCGGCGCCGGGGGTGGCCGGATACATGCCGAGCGCCGCCCAGACGTACCACGCCGAGGTCGCGCCGAGGTCGTCGTTGCCGGGCAGGCCGCCGGCCCCGGTGGTGTAGGACTCGGTCATCACCTTGCGGACCGCGTCGGCGGCGCCGGCCGGGTCGCGGGCGAAGTCGTAGGCCCACGGCACGGCGTGCTCGGGTTCATTGCCGATGTAGTAGTAGGGCAGGCTCTGACCGGCGTTGACCTGGGTGAAGTGGTGGTCGAGGCGCTGTACGGCGGTCTGCCGGCCGCCCATGTCGTTGATCAGGTCGGCGTAGTCGTAGGGGACCATCCAGGTGTACTGGGCGGCGTTGCCCTCGGTGAAGTTGGTCGGGCTGGCCGGGTCCAGCGGCCAGCTCCAGCTGCCGTCGGAGTTGCGCGGCTGGGTGTAGCCGGACTCGGTGCTGTAGGTGTTGCGCCAGTACTGGGCGCGGGTCATGTGGGTGCTGTAACTGCTGGTGTTGCCGAGCGCCTTGGCGAACTGCGCGACCGCGAAGTCCGAGGCGGAGTATTCGAGCGAGTCGGAGGGCGCGCCCGGCAGGTAGTGCAGGCTGGTATAGGTGGACTGATTGCCGCGGATGGCAGAGCCCTGGGTGGTGCCGCCGTTGGAGGCCTTCTCCATCAGGGACAGCGCCGCCGCGGTGTCGAAGTTCCTGGTGCCGAAGGCGTACAGGCTGCTGACGATGATCGGCCCCGGATCGCCGGTCATCACGAAGTCCTCGCTGCTCTGCTGCGACCACTTGGGCAGCAGCCCGCCCTGCTGGCCGTCCAGCACCATGGAGTTGGCGATGTCGGCGGCCTCGGTGGGGGCGATCAGCGCGATCAGCGCGGCCCAGGAGCGGTAGATGTCCCAGCCGGAGTAGTTCTGGTAGACCGGCCGGGTGGAGTTGTGCACCGCGCCGTCGAAGCCGCGGTAGTCGCCGTTGACGTCGCTGGAGATGTTGGGGCTTTGGAAGACGTGGTAGAGCGCGGTGTAGAACTTCTTCACGTCGGTCGCGGCGCCGCCGGTGACCTGGGCCCGGTTGAGGATCGAGTTCCAGGCGGTGTCGGCGGCGGTGCGCACCGCGTTGAAGTCCCAGCCGTTGTTCTCCGAGGTCACATTGGCCTGGGCGCCCGCCGTACTGACGTAGGACAGGCCGACCTTGAACTGCACGGTGGCGGCGCTGGTGGTGTCGAAGGTGACATAGGCGCCGGTGTTGGTACCGCTGGTGGTCGTCGAACCCGCCGAGACCGTACCGCCGTTCCAGGTGCCGAAGCCGGTCGGCGCGCGGTCGAAGCGGATGTCGAAGTAGATCGGGTACGTCTTCGACGAGCCGCAGAAGCCGCCGGCGGTGACACTGCCGGTGATCTCGGAGCCGCTCAGCTTCACCGAGCCGCTGCGGCTGCCGGTGGCGCTGCGGCTGGTGTTGATCAGCAGCCCGGCCGAGGTGGACGACGGATACGTCAGCCGTCCCATTCCGGTACGGGTGGTGGCGGTCAGCTCGACATTCGTGGCGTACTTGTCCAGCCGGTTCTTGTAGTAGCCCGGGGCGGCCGCTTCGTTCGCCTTGGTGTAGGGGGAGGCGTAGCCGGTCCAGTTGCTGCCGGGCGAGGTGCCGACGCCGCCGGTGATCGGCATCAGCGGGAGGTCTTCGTTGTTGGGACAGCCGGCGCCGTCGAAGTGGGTGAGGCTGAAGTCCTCGATGGAGGTGTCCGAGTAGCGGTATCCGGACGGGGATGCGGTGGGGGTGTCCGGGCTGAACTGCACACCGCCGAAGGGCACCACCGCCCCCGGATATGTACTGCCGCCCGCGCCGCCGCCCACCGGGTTGGGCGCGTTGCTGTCGTCGGTGCCGACGAACGGGTCGGCGTACTGGGTGAGGTTGAGACTCGCCGCGGCGTGGGCCGGCGCCGAGGCGAGGCCGCCGACGCCGAGGGCGGCCAGCAGCAGGGCGCTCAACGCGCCGAAGGTTCGCGATCTGAGCATGCTCGGGGGCACGGGGGGGACCACCTTCTCGTGGAGGCCGGTCGTCGTGTGCTGCCGTTACGGCGGGTGGCCTCGGGGGGCACGGGGATGCTCGAAAGGCATGTGAACGTTACCAAGCAGAACCAGATTCTTGAGCTGTACCTGACCATGTGTCAAGAGTGTGGACACCGTCGGCATCCGGGGAAAGTCCCGCTGAGGAAAGCGTTGTTCGTGGATTGGTAGGATGTACTGACACCTCGTCAGTCCACCCACACACTCCGAAAACCGTTGAGAACGTTACCAGGATGTCCGGATGTGGTCCGATGACACGGGGAGCATGCCGAGGGGGAGGCCCGTGAAGCGCCCGACGATGAAGGACGTGGCCCGCGTCGCCGGAGTCAGCCCGATGACGGTCTCCCGCGTCGTGTCGGGCGGGGCGGGGGTCTCACCCGGCACCGCGGCCAGGGTCGGACAGGCAGTGCGCGAACTCGGCTACCAGCGCAATGACAACGCCCGCCACCTGCGGCAGAAGAATCCGGGCACCTCCACCATCGGCCTGGTCGTCGACGACCTGGCCAACCCCTTCTACGCGCTGATGGCCCGCTCGGTGGAGGACGAGGCCCACCGCCGGGGCTATGTGGTGCTGGTCGGCAGCACCAACGACGAACCGCGCCGCGAGCGCGAGGTGATCGCCGCCTTCACCGCCCGCCGGGTCGACGGCCTGATCATCGTGCCGACGATCGGCGGCCACGGCTTCCTGAAGCGGCCGATGGCGGCGGGCACCCCGGTGGTGTGCGTGGACCGGCCCGCCGAGGGCCTCGCGGTGGACACCGTCACCGTGGACAACCGCGCCGCCGCCGAACGCGGGGTCGGCCATCTGCTCGGCCACGGCCACACCCGCATCGGCTATCTCGGCGACCGCTTCGGCATCTGGACCCAGCAGGAGAGATACCGGGGCTATCTCGACGCGCTCGCCGCGCACGGCATAGCCGAGGACCCCGATCTCGTACGCCATGAGCTGCGCTCCCACCACGAGGCAAGAGCCGCCCTCGCCGGACTGCGCGCCCTCCCCGAGCCGCCCACCGCGCTGTTCAGCAGCAACGACCTGATCACCATGGGCGTACTCGACGCGCTCGACCACCCCGCCCCGGTCGCCATCGTCGGCTTCGACGACCTCCCGCTGGCCGACCGCCTCGACCCGCCGCTGACCGTGGTCAGCCAGGACCCCGTCGCCCTCGGGAGCGCCGCCGCCGACCTGCTCTTCGCCCGGATCGGCGGTGACCGTTCCGCCCCGCGCTCGGTGATCCTGCTGACCCGCTTCGTCGTACGCGGCTCCGGCGGATTCCGCACCCGCTAGGACCGCCGGTCCGCCGTGCGACAGCGCGGATCTCACCGCGTACCGGGGCTGAACCGCGCGGGTGCGGTCCGCGCGCCGGGTCTTCCCCCGGCGCACGGACCGCACCCGGCGCGTCCTCGCGCGGCTACTCCTCCGCCGCCCCGCCGGACGCCCCGGACGGCAGCCGGTCGCGGATCGCGTCCATCACCGAGGAGTCGGTCAGCGTCGTCACGTCGCCCAGCGAGCGGTTCTCGGCGATGTCCCGCAGCAGACGGCGCATGATCTTGCCCGAACGCGTCTTGGGCAGCTCGGCGACCACCAGGATCTGCCGCGGCCGGGCGATCGGCCCGATCTCCTTGGCCACATGGGCGCGCAGTTCACGCCCCAGATCCTCGGCGCTGGTGGTGTCGGCGGGCTGCTCGTTGTCACCGCGCAGGATCACGAACGCGACGATCCCCTGCCCGGTGGTGGCGTCGGCGGCGCCGACCACCGCCGCCTCCGCGACCCGCGGGTGCGAGACCAGAGCCGACTCCACCTCGGTGGTGGAGATCCGGTGCCCGGACACGTTCATCACGTCGTCCACCCGGCCCAGCAGCCAGATGTCGCCGTCCTCGTCCTTCTTGGCGCCGTCCCCGGCGAAGTACCGGCCGGGAAAGCGCGACCAGTAGGTGTCGATGTACCGCTGCTCGTCGCCCCAGATGGTGCGCAGCATGGCCGGCCACGGCTCGGTGAGCACCAGATAGCCGCCCGACCCGTTGGGCACCGGCCGGCCGGTGTCGTCCACCACCTCCGCCGAGATCCCCGGCAGCGGCCGCAGCGCCGAGCCCGGCTTGCAGGTGCTGACACCGGGCAGCGGGCTGATCATCTGCGCGCCGGTCTCGGTCTGCCACCAGGTGTCCACCACCGGGCAGCGGTCCCCGCCGATCGCCCGCCGATACCACATCCACGCCTCGGGGTTGATCGGCTCGCCGACCGACCCCAGCAGGCGCAGCGAACTCAGGTCGTAGCGGCCGGGGATCGCGTCGCCCCACTTCATGAAGGTGCGGATCGCGGTCGGCGCGCAGTACAGGATGGTCACGCCGTACTTCTGCACGATCTCCCACCAGCGCCCCTGGTGCGGGGAGTCCGGGGTGCCCTCGTAGAGCACCGAGGTGACGCCGTTGGCCAGCGGTCCGTAGACGATGTACGAATGGCCGGTCACCCAGCCGATGTCGGCCGCCGTCCAGTACACGTCCTGCTCGGGCTTGACGTCGAACACCGCCCAGTGGCTCCACGCGACCTGCGTCAGATAGCCGCCGGTGGTGTGCAGGATGCCCTTGGGCCGCGCGGTGGTCCCGGAGGTGTACATGATGTAGAGCGGGTGCTCGCTGTCGAACGCCTCCGGCTCGTGCTCGGCCGGCTGCCCGGCGACCAGGTCGTGCCACCACACGTCCCGGCCCTCGGTCCAGCCGACCTCCTGGCCGGTACGGCGGACGACGAGCACGCTGCGCACGTCCGGGCAGCGCTCCAGCGCCTCGTCGACGGCCGGCTTGAGCGCCGAGGGCGCGCCCTTGCGGTAGCCGCCGTCGGCGGTGACGACCACCCGTGCGTCGCAGTCGAGTATCCGGCCGCGCAGCGCGTCGGCCGAGAAGCCGCCGAAGACCACGGTGTGCGGGGCGCCGATGCGGGCACAGGCCAGCATCGCCACCACCGTCTCCGGGATCATCGGCATGTAGATCGCCACCCGGTCGCTGGCCCGGACGCCCAGGGACAGCAGGGCGTTGGCCGCCCGGCAGACCTCGTCCGTCAGATCCGCGTACGTCAGCGTCCTGGTGTCTCCCGGCTCGCCCTCCCAGTGGAAGGCGACCCGGTCACCGTGCCCGGCGGCCACATGGCGGTCCAGGCAGTTGTACGCCACGTTGAGCCGGCCGCCGACGAACCAGCGGGCGAACGGCGCCCGGCTCCAGTCCCGGACCCGCGTCCACGGCTCGGCCCAGTCCAGCCGGGCCGCCTGGGCGGCCCAGAACGCCTCGCCGTCGTCGGCCGCCTCCTGGTAGGCGGCCGCGGTGACATTCGCCGCGGCCGTCAGTTCCGCCGGCGGCGGGAAGCGCCTTTCCTCCCGCAGCAGGTTGGACAGCGTCTCGTCGCTCATACGTGGGCGCTCTCGACCGGGCCGCCGCGCCGGCCGCCGCCGACCCGGGTGCCGGCCGGGAAGACCGGGGCCACACCGCGCTTCCAGGTCGCGTTGGTGACGCCGGCGAACGACGCGTACCAGGCGCACACCGCGGTCACCAGACCGATCCAGCCGCCCACCTTGGTCGTCCCCGTGGACTGGGCGAACTCCGCGATGGTCAGCACGACGAAGGTCGCCGACAAGGTGACGAAGACCGCGAGCAGCGCGCCGTTGGTGCGCAGCGCGGCGATCGTCATGTAGACGGTGAAGATCGCCCAGATCAGCAGGAACAGTCCGGTCGCCTGGTGCGCGGTGTCGGGCGGCAGATTCCCCACGATGTACTTCACATAGGCCGCGTACGACAGCCAGAAGGCGCCGTAGGAGCCGAACGCCGTCGCACCGAAGGTGTTGCCCTTCCTGAACTCCCACATGCCGGCGAGGAGTTGGACCAGCCCGCCGTAGAACAGCGCGAGCGGCAGCACCACGGTGAGCAGGCTGGCGTCGATCAGATCGGCGTTGAAGGAGCTGAGGACGAAGGTGGTGGCGGCGAAGGCGGCCAGGCCCAGCGGACCGGGGTCGGCGATCGCGGCGACCGGTGCGGGCGTCGTGTCGGGAGTGCTCATCGGTGGTTTCCCTCCTCATTGAGGAACGGCAGCGGGCTGCCGAGGGGGCGGTGCGTGCCCCTGTCCCACGCTAGGAAGCGGGCGCGGCGGCGGCCAGCGGCCGGCCGGCGGCGTCGCCGAGCGGTCGGTCCGGGCGCCGGATGGTCCCTCCGGTACGCCCAGCGGTCGTCACTTCGGCACCAGCGGCCCCGGCCGGGCGGGCAGCGCCGACACCTCTTCCGGCAGGTGCATCCGCAGCATCACCCGGTCCACCGCGGCCGCCGAGATCCGGCGCCGGGTCAGCAGCGAGACGCCGACCATGACGGCGAACGCGACCGGTACGGTCCAGGCCGCCGGTTCCTCCAGCAGCGCGGCGGTCCATCCCCGGCCCGGCCCGCGCACGCTGGTGACCACCACCGCGAGCGCCGCCAGACCGCCGCCGGCCACCAGGCCCAGCAGCGCGCCCAGGTCGGTCAGCCCGCGCCACCAGATGCCCAGCACCAGCAGCGGGCAGAAGGAGGAGGCCGCCACCGCGAACGCCAGCCCGATCGCGTCGGCCACCGGCAGCCCGGCGGTCGCCGTCGCCATCACCAGCGGCGGCACGCCCGCCGCCAGCGAGGCCCAGCGGAAGCCGCGGGTCGAACCGCGCATCAGGTCCTGCGACAGCACCCCGGCCACCGAGACGGTCAGTCCCGAGGCGGTGGACACGAACGCGGCGAAGGCCCCGGCGGTCGCGAGCGCCGCCAGCAGCCGGCCGGTCTCGCCCGCCTCGACGATCTGCGGCAGCACCAGCACGGCCGTGTCGGTCCGCCCGGTCAGCAGCAGTTGCGGGGCGAAGACCCGGCCGAGCGCGCCGTAGAGCGTCGGCAGCAGGTAGAACACGCTCAGCAGCACCAGGACCAGCAGCGTGGTGCGCCGGGCGGCCCGGCCGTCCGGATTGGTGTAGAAGCGCACGACCACGTGCGGCAGCCCCATCGTGCCCAGGAAGGTGGCCAGCAGGATCGAGTACACCGCGTACAGCGGGTGCGAGCGCCCGCCGGCCCCGGACAGCGGGCTGGCCCACCGGGCGCCCGACGCCGGAGCCAGGCCGTCGCGGTGCGGTACCGCGGCGCCCGCCGGGAAGGTCAGGCTCGCGCCCGCGGCCGCGGTGTGCTCGCCGTCGGCCAGCCGCACCGCCTGCCCGTCCGTCCGGCCGCCGACCCGGTCGGCCGCCGGGAAGGCGGTCCCGTCCAGGCGGCCGCGGACGACGACGGTCACCGGCGACCGTACGTCGAAGCGGACCTGCTCGCCGATCCGTACCGTGGTGGAGTGCGAGAAGCGCGGTACGTCGGGGCCGGCCAGCGACGGCGCGCCGGCCGACCGCCAGGCCAGCACCAGGAACACCGCGGGCACCGCGATCGCGGTGAGTTTCAGCCAGAACTGGAAGCCCTGCACCAGCGTGACACTGCGCATCCCGCCGGCCGCCGAGACCCCGACGACCGCGAGCGCCACCACCGCGGCGCCGACCCACCGCGGCGCCCCGGTCACCGTCTGGAGCGTCAGTCCCGCCCCCTGCAACTGCGGTACGAGATACAGCCACGCGATCACGACGACCAGCACGCTGGCCACCCGCCGCACCGCGACGGAGCCGAGCCGCTCCTCGGCGAAGTCCGGCAGGGTGTAGGCGCCCGAGCGCCGCAGCGGGGCCGCCACCAGCAGCAACAGCACCAGATACCCGGCGGTGTAGCCCACCGGGTAGGCGAGCATGTCCACCCCGTAGGCCATGACCAGTCCGGCCACGCCGAGGAAGGACGCCGCCGACAGGTACTCCCCGCCGATCGCCGAGGCGTTCCACAGCGGCGATATCTCCCGGGAGGCCACGTAGAAGTCCGAGGTGGTCCGCGACAGCCGCAGTCCGTAGACACCGACCGCCACCGTCGCCGTGAGCACGACGACCAGCGCCGTGAGACCGAGTCCCGGGTTCATCCGGCACCGGGCCCGGGCGGCGGGTCCAGGGGCGGCGGCCGGTCCGGGCCGTGCAGCAGATCGGTGAAGTCGCGCTCCACGCGCTCCGCGTGGCGGACATGGAACCACGCCGCGCCCACCAGCAGCGGGTAGGCGACCACGCCCAGCAGCAGCCAGGCCAGCCGCAGGCCGAAGACATCGGCCGTGCGCAGCGCCGGGATCAGCGCGAAGGCCGTCGGCAGGCCGCCGAGCACCGCGGTCAGCACCGCCAGCACCCCCAGCGACAGGCGCAGTTGGTCCCGGACCAGGGAGCGGACGTAGACCTGGCCGAGCCGCGGCTGGGCGTGCAGGTCGGCGGCTCCGGCCCGCGCGGAGTAGCCGCCGGTGCGGTGGCGGCGCGGTCCGGAGACCGCGATCCGCCGCGGCGGCTGCTGCGGGCCGCTCACGACCGCTCCGCGCCGGGCGCCGGCGTCCACCGCACCAGCCGGTCCCGCAGCTCACGGCTGTGCCGGCGGCTCACCGGCAGTTCGCTGCCCGCCACCCGGACCGTCCAGTGCCCGGCGTCGGAGCGCAGCTCCTCCACATGCCGCAGCGAGACGAGGAAGCGCCGGTGGATGCGCAGGAACCCGTGCGGCACCCAGCGCTCCTCCAGCACCGCCAGCGAGATCCGCACCAGGGGCGCGTTCCCGCCCGCGTGCAGCCGTACGTAGTCGCCCTGGGCCTCGACATAGGCCACCTCGTCGCGGGAGACGAAGCGGGTGACACCGCCCAGATCGACGGCGATCCGCTCCGGAGCCGGCCGCTCGGCGCTGGCGCCGCCAGCGGTTCCCGGGGCCGCGCCGCCGCCTTCGATCAGCGCGGCCACCCGCCGTACGGCCTCGGTCAGACGCTCACGGCCCACCGGCTTGAGCAGGTAGTCGCAGGCCTTGAGGGCGAAGGCGTCCACCGCGAAGTCCTCGTAGGCGGTGACGAAGACGACGGCGGGCGGCAGCGCGAAGCGGGCCAGCACCCGGACCAGGTCGAGCCCGTCCAGCCCGGGCATCCGGATGTCGAGGAACACCGCGTCCACCGTCTCGTCCTCCAGCAGCCGCAGCGCGGCGTCGCTGCTGTCGGCGGCGAACACCCGCCCGATACGCGCGTCCCCGCGCAGCAGATAGCTCAGGTCCTCAAGGGCGGGCGGCTCGTCGTCGACGGCCAGGACCCGCAGCGGCCTCACGACGCGCGCACCCCGTTCCGGTACTTGGGCACCCGGATGTTCACCCGGGTCCCGGCCCCCGGCGCGGTCTCCACGACCAGCCCGTACTCGTCGCCGAACACCGTACGCAGCCGTTCGTCCACATTGCCCAGGCCGAGCGACTCGCCGTCGGCCTCCCCGGCCAGCCGCGCCCGCACCTGCTCGGGGTCCATGCCCACGCCGTCGTCCTCCACACTGATCCGGCACTCGGCGCCCGCGTCCTCGGCCCGGATGGTGATCAGCCCGGGGGCCGACTTGGGGCCGAGGCCGTGCCGTACCGCGTTCTCCACGATCGGCTGGAGGCACAGGAACGGCACCGCGACCGGCAGCACTTCGGGCGCTATCAGCAGGTCCACCCGCAGCCGCGCCCCGAAGCGGGCCCGCTCCAGCACCAAATAGCGGTCGACAGAGCGCAGTTCCTCGGCGAGGGTACTGAACTCACCGTGTTTGCGCAGGCTGTAGCGGGTCAATTCGGCGAACTCCAGGAGCAGTTCGCGTGCCTGATCGGGGTCGGTACGGACGAAGGACGCGATCGCGGTGAGCGAGTTGTAGACGAAGTGCGGCGATATCTGGGCACGCAGAGCCCGTAGTTCGGCCTCCATCATCCGGGTGCGGGACCGGTCCAGTTCGGCCAGTTCGAGCTGGGCGATCACCCAGTGGGCCACCTCGCCGGCCGCGCGTACCAGCCCGGCCGACACCTGCCGCCCGTACACCGACAGCGCGCCGACCACCAGACCGTCCACCACCAGCGGCACCACCACGGCGCTGCGCACCGGGCAGTTCATGTCGCCGCAGTCGATCAGCTCGGCCGGCACCACCCAGGGGCGCCCGGCGGCCATCGCGTCCCTGGCGTGCTCCACCGCCTGCGCGGCGTGGCGCCTCCCCGGTCCCTCCCAGGCGAGCAGCACACCGTCGCCGACCACGGCCAGCGCGGGAGTGCCCAGCAGGGCGCGCAGATGCCGCGCCGCCCGGTGCGCCGACTCGGCGGTCAGGCCGTCACGCAGCGGGGGAGCGGCGAGCGACGCCGCGTGCAGGGTGGCGAAGGCGGCGCGGTCGGCCGGGGTCCCGAAGCCCCTGCGCCCGCGCACCAGCCAGAACAGCGCCGCGGCGACGCCCGCGATCACCAGCGCCACGGACACCACAGTGATCGTGGACCCCATGCCCGCATTATCGTCACGCCGGGCGACGCCGGGCAGGCCCGCGGACAGGGCAATCCCGCCGGGCGCTCGCCGACCGGCGGACTCATGGTCAGGCGCGATATTGCAAACATGAAGTCAAAAATTGCGGACCGAGGTGTAGTTGAGGGTGTCCGCATCACGGGACCGGCGGTCGACCGCCGGTCCCGTGATGCGGCGGAGCGCCTCCGGGTGGCGGTGCTCGGCTGGCGTCCTGAGGACCGAAACGTGGCTGCTGGCCGTAAAGGCAGCAGGTGAGCGGCGATTCGAGGTGGCGAACGGCGGGTTCTCGCCTGATCCCGAGTGTCTGTCGACTTCGGTGTCGCGATATTGCGAAACCTGGTCGATATCTTGTGGACACCTGGCCGCGGTGGTTTAGTGATGCCCGCCACATCGTGGTGCTCGTGATCGGCAACGCCCCCACCGCTGATCGGCCGTCACCCCCCGAGGAGCGCCCGTGTTCCCACGTCAGATCCGCGCCGCACGACGTGCCCTGTCCAGAGCCGTCCCACCGGCCCGACGGCTGGCGACAGGCCTCACCGCCACAGCCATGCTGGCCGCGGCCCCGCTGCTGGCCCTGCCCACCGCCCGGGCCGAGGCCGCCACTCCCGCGGGCGCCGCCGTGCCCTTCACGGAATACCTCGCCGCGAACGCCACCACCAACGGCAATGTGCTGGCCCCCAACTACACCTACGGCGCCCTCGCCTCCGAGGCCACCGGCCGGCAGGCCGTACAGCTCGTCGGACAGGGCAAGTTCGTCTCCTTCACCCTCACCCAGCCCGCCAACGCGGTGGACTTCCACTACGCGATGCCGGACTCGCTGGACGGCGCCGGACTCACCGCGCCGCTGAGCGTCTACGTCAACGGGACCAAGTCCCAGGATCTCCAGCTGACATCCACCGACAGCTGGCTCTACGGCGCCTACACCTTCACCAACAACCCCTCCGACGTGGGCAATCCGCAAAGCGCCGTGCCGCACGACTTCTACAACGACGTCCGGACCATGTTCCCCTCGGTGCTGCCGGCCGGCACGGTGGTCAAGCTCCAGGTCGACGCGAACGACACCGCTCCCTGGTACGCAATCAACACCGCCGACTTCGAGAACGTCCCGGCCCCGCTGCCCAAGCCGGCCGGATATCTGGACGTCACCCAGGCCCCGTACAACATCGACAGCAGCGGTGTCGCGGACGCCACCGGTCAGCTGACACAGGCGATCAACGACGCGGAGACGGCCGGAACCGGCGTCTATCTGCCCAAGGGCCTGTACAAGATCACCGCGCCGATCGGCCTCAACAAGGTCGGCGTGGCCGGAGCCGGCCAGTGGTACACCGAACTCACCGGCCACAACGTGGAGTTCCAGGGCAACGTCGGCCAGACCACCGGCGTCACCGTGCACGACCTGTCGATCTTCGGCAACGTCAACTCACGTGACGACAGCGACGGTACGGTCAACGGCTTCAACGGCGGCTTCAACAACTCCACCATCTCCAACGTCTGGATCCAGAACCAGAAGGTGGGCGCCTGGATCGTCGGCGCCACCACCAACCTGAAGTTCCAGAACATGCGCATCCAGGACACCCTCGCCGACGGCATCAACTTCGACGGCGGCGTCACCAACTCCTCGGTGACCAACAGCTTCTTCCGCAACACCCAGGACGACGGCCTGGCCATGTGGTCCTCGACCACCGACAGCGGGGACACCTTCGACCACAACACGGTGGACTCCCCGGGACTCGCCAACAACATCGCCGTCTACGGCGGTACCAACAACAGCGTCACCAACAACCTGGTGCAGGACACCGTCACCCGCGGCGGCGGCATCCACGTCGGCAACCGCTTCGGCGCCTCCGCGCTGGCCGGCACCACCACCATCAGCGGCAACAAGCTGGTGCGCACCGGCCAGTTCGACCCGGGATGGGACTACGGCGTCGGCGCCATGTGGTTCTTCGCGCTGGACTCCGCGATGACCGGCACCATCAACGTCAGCAACAACGAGATCGACGCCAGCCCGTACGAGGCCTACCAGTTCGAAGGCACCCTGGAGGGCGGCAAGCCGATCAGCGGGGTCACCATCAGCAACGACACCGTCAACGGCGTCGGCACCTATGTCTTCCAGGACCAGACCTCGGGTTCGGCCACCGTCTCGGGCGTCACCGCGACCGGCGTCGGCGTCGGCGGCGTGGAGGACTGCAACTCCGGCTTCGCCCTCAACCAGGGCAGCGGCAACTCCGGCTGGTCCGGCGCCGCCACCTGCGGATTCCCGGCCGCCGCGCCGGTGACGGCCTTCCCGTCCACGGTGACCTTCGAAAACGCCCATGTCGGCTCGGCCACCCCGGTCCAGAAGGTGACGATCTACAACACCGGCCGCTCGGCGGCCTCGCTCGGCGGCATCTCCGCCAGCGGCGGCTTCACCGTGACCCGGGACCCGAGCAACCCCTGCGGCACCAGCCTGAACGGCGCCAACGACACCGACCCCGGCATGTGGTGCCAGATCGACGTCTCCTACACCGCGCCGACCTCCGGCATCACCACCGGCACGCTGACCGTCCCCAACAGCCAGCCCGGCGGCCCGACCACCGTCCAACTGGTCGGCACCGACGGCGGAACCGTCGTCCACACCCCGGTCTCGGCCAGTCCCGGATCGCTCGCCTTCGGCAATGTGGCCGTCGGCGCCACCACCGCCCCGCAGACCGTCACGGTCAGCAACCCGGGCACCGCCGCCGCCACCCTGACCTCGATCAGCGTCAGCGGCCCCTACGCCCAGACCAACACCTGCGGCGGCGCACTGGCCGCCGGCGCCTCCTGCACCGTCGCCGTCACCTTCAAGCCGACCGCCGGCGGCGCCCAGAACGGCACCCTGGCCATCGCCAACTCCACCACCGCCACCCCGGTCGGCACCACGCTGACCGGCACCGGCGTCACCTCGACCACCAACCTGGCCCAGGGCGCCACCATCACGGCCAGCGGCAGCGCCGGCGGCTTCCCTCCCTCCAACACCAACGACGGTGACACCAGCAGCTACTGGGAAGGCAGCGGCGCCTTCCCCCAGTGGGTGCAGGCCGATCTCGGTTCCGCGCAGCAGGTCGGCTCGATCGTGCTGGACCTGCCGCCGTCCAGCTCGTGGGGCGCCCGTACGCAGACGCTGTCGGTGCAGGGTTCGACCGACGGCGCCAACTGGACCACGCTGAAGGCCTCGGCCGGATACACGTTCAACCCGGCCACCGGCAACACCGCCACCGTCTCGCTGCCGACCACCACCCTGCGCTATCTGCGGGTGAGCATCACCGCGAACACCGGCTGGTCGGCCGGCCAGCTCTCCGAGCTGCAGATCTTCTCGGGCGGCGGCGGCACGGGCGGCGGCACCACGCCGACGCCCTCGCTCACGGCCTCCCCGGCAAGCCTGACCTTCGCGGGCACCACGGTGGGCAGCCACAGCGCGGCGCAGACCACCACCATCACCAACAACGGCGGCGCGGCGGCCACCCTCGGCGGCGTCACCGCCAGCGGCGACTACGCGGACACCAGCACCTGCGGTGCCTCCCTGGCCGTCCATGCCTCCTGCACGGTCGGCGTCACCTTCACCCCGACGGCGACCGGCACCCGCACCGGCGGCGTCACCGTCGCGAGCAACGATCCGGCCGGCCCGCTGACAGTCGCCCTCACCGGCACCGGCAACGCGCCTTCGGGCGGCGGCACCACCAATCTGGCCGTCGGAGCGACGATGACGGCCAGCGGCTCCACCCAGAACTACACCCCGGGCAACACCAACGACGGCAACACCAGCAGCTACTGGGAGAGCACCGACAACGCGTTCCCGCAGTGGCTGCAGGCCGATCTCGGCAGCGGCAAGAGCGTCTCCAAGGTCGTCCTGGACCTGCCGCCGGCCACCTCCTGGGGCGCCCGTACCCAGACGCTGTCGGTCCTCGGCTCGACCGACGGCAGCACCTGGACCACGCTGAAGGCCTCGGCCGGCTACACCTTCGACCCGGCCACCGGCAACACCGTCACCATCACCGTGCCGACCAGCTCCATCCGGTACCTGCGGCTGAACGTCACCGCCAACACCGCGTGGCCCGCGGCCCAGTTGTCCGAACTGCAGATCTTCTCCTGACCCGCGGCAAGCCCCGCGGCGCACCAGCGCACACAACAGCTGGCCACGCCCCCACCCGCGAAAGCGGGTGGGGGCGTGGCCGTACGCGTGGCCGCTCCCGGCCGGCCGGGGAACCCGATCCCGCCCACCGTATTGACGTGTACACGTCGTTCGCCGAGACTCCATCTCGATCGCCCACTCGATTGCCTGGTTGAGAGCGCTTTCAGCTCACTGGTTCAAAGGCCGCTTCCTGGCCCGAGGCCCGCTGCCCGTCCCTCATCCCATTCTCGGCTTCCCGGGGACCCATCCCCGCAGGCGCCCGTGCGGAGGCGCTGTCCCGGCGGAACCGAACCCATCCGTGGAAAGGTCACCACCGCCCATGAGAGACAACGCATCGTCCGGCGCCGCACCGAGCGGCGGGCGCCGACGCCGGCGGGTGCCGCTGACCGTCTTCAGCGCTCTGCTCCTGCTGGTCGCCGGGGCACTCGGCCTCTCGGTCTCCGGCGGCTCGGCCGCCGCGGCCGTACCGGGCGCCCCGACCGGCTGGACCACCGTCTTCAGCGACGACTTCAACGGCGCCTCCGGCAGCGGCCTCAACCGGGCCAACTGGCTCTACGACACCGGCATCGGCTACAACTACCCGGGCGCCGCGACGAATTGGGGCACCGGTGAACTGGAGACGGCCACCGACTCCACCGCCAACGTCTACCAGGACGGCGCCGGCCACCTGGTGATCAAGCCGATCAAGGACGCCGCCGGACACTGGACCTCGGGCCGTATCGAGACCCAGCGGACCGACTTCGCGGCCCCGGCCGGCGGCCAGTTGCAGATCAGCGCGTCCATCCAGCAGCCCAACCCGCAGCACGGGCTCGGCTACTGGCCCGCCTTCTGGGCGATGGGCGCTGCCGCCCGCCCGGTCGGCGCGACCAACTGGCCCACCATCGGCGAGCTGGACATCTTCGAGGACGTCAACGCGCTGAGCCAGCACTCGACCACCTTCCACTGCGGGGTCTGGGCCGGCGAGTGCCATGACCCGGACGGCATCAGCAGCGGGCTGCAGCCCTGCGGCGGCTGCCAGACGGCCTTTCACACCTACTCCGTGATCGTGGACCGCACCAACACCTCCGCCGAGCAGCTGCGCTTCTACCTCGACGGCGCCCTGACCTACACGGTCAGTGAGAACCAGGTGTCCACCGCCACCTGGCAGGCGGCCGTCGACCACGGCTTCTTCGCCATCTTCGATGTGGCCATCGGCGGCTCCTATCCCAACAAGGTCTGCGGCTGCACCTCGCCCTCGGCGGACATCAGCTCCGGCGCCGGCATGAGCGTCGACTGGATCGGCGTCTACCAGACCACCGGCGGGAGCAGCACGACCGGCGGCAACCCCACCACCGGCGGATCGACCACCGGCTCCAGCACCAACGGCGGCACCACGACGGGTGGTACCACGACCGGCGGAACGACCACCGGGGGCGCCACCACCGGTGGCACCACCTCGCCCGACTACTCCCAGAGCGTCACATCGATCAGCTCCAGCCAGGCGCGGATCAGCTTCACCCCGACGACCGCGGCGCAGTATGTCGACGTCCACTATCTGGTCAACGGCGCCGGCCAGCAGAACTTCCGGATGACCAACACCGCGGGCACCTGGACCCAGACCGTCGGCCAACTCAGCGCCGGATCGGTCCTCACCTACTGGTTCACCTACGAGAAGAGCGGCCCGCAGTACGACACGCCGCACTTCACCTATACCAAGACCGGCTAGCCGGCGACCGGCCCGGCCCGCCCCGAAGCGGCTCGCCGCGACCGATCCGGCCCGGCCCGGCCGGTGGGGAGGGAGAATCGCCCGATTCACCCTCCCCACCAGGCACGGAGACTCGTCGACGCACCCAGGTTCGACTCTTGACACCCCTTCAACCCCAGGAGGAGCATCATGTGCTGATTCGCTGACAACGTTGTCGGACTCACTGCTTGCCCGGCAACTCCGCGGAGGGATCGGACCGTTCCACCGATCGGTCCGCCTCCGGTACACCCGAAAGGGCAAGAATGGTGCCAGAAAGATCCCCGTACCGGACGAGCCGAAAGCGGGGCAGGCGCCGAGCCGCCCTCGCGGCTCTGGCCGCGGCGGCCACCGCCGTCATCGGCCTCGGACTCAGCCCGGCGACCGCCTCCGCCACCGCGGGGAGCGGGGCCGGACCTGCCGCCGATCCGGTCGCCCACGTCGATCCGCTGATCGGCACGTCCAACGCCGGGAACACCTACCCCGGCGCCGTGGTGCCGTTCGGCATGCTGGCGTGGAGCCCGCAGAACTCGACGGGCAATCAGTTCTCCAACCCCGCTCCCGGCGGCTACCGCTACGACGCCACGAAGATCCGCGGCTTCAGCCTGACCCATCTGAACGGGGTGGGATGCTCCGGGGCCAACGGCGACATCCCGATCATGCCGTACGTCGGCGCCGTCGACTCCTCGCCCAGCGCGGACACCAAGGACGCCACGTACGCCAGCACGTTCTCCCACGCCAACGAGACCGCGCGGCCCGGCTACTACAAAGTGGCGCTGGACAGCGGCGCCACGGCGGCGCTCACCACCTCCGCCCGTACCGGGACGGGGGAGTTCGGCTTCCCGGCCGACAAGCCCGCCAGCATGCTGCTGCGCACGTCCAACTCCGAGAGCGGCAGTTCCGCCGCCACGGTGAAGGTGGACGAGGCCGCCCGGACGGTGACCGGCTCGGTGAGCGCGGGCAACTTCTGCGGCCCGCAGAGCGCCAACAACCGGCACGACGTCTACACCCTCTACTTCACCGCCCACTTCGACCAGCCGTTCGCCGCGGTCGGCACCTGGACGGACGGGACGCTGAACGCCGGCTCCACCTCGGCCTCCGGCGGCACCGGTTACGACGCGAGCGGCAACCCGACGGCGGGCAAGGGCTCCGGCGCCTATGTCACCTTCGCCCCCGGCACCCAGCAGGTGCAGGCCAAGGTCGCGATCTCGTACGTCAGTCCGGCGAACGCCGAGGCCAACCTCCGCGCGGAGAACCCGCCGCACAAGAGCTTCGCCGCGGTCAGCGCGCAGGCCGCCGCCGCGTGGAACACCGATCTGCGCAAGATCCAGGTCTCCGGCGGAAGCGACGCGCAGCTGAACACGTTCTACACCGCGCTCTACCACTCGATGCTGGAGCCCACCCTCACCAGCGATGTCAACGGCCAGTACCTGGGCGCCGACCGGGCGACGCACCAGCTGGCCAGAGGCCAGCAGGCCCAGTACGGAACCTTCTCCGGCTGGGACCAGTACCGCGCCCAGGTGCAGCTGCTGACCCTGCTGCAGCCGCGCGTCGGCAGCGACTACGCCCAGTCGCTCTTCAACTACGCCCAGCAGCGCGGCGGCGAATGGGACCGCTGGCTGCTGGAGAACGGCAAGACCAGCATCATGTCCGGCGACCCCTCGGACGCGGCGCTGGCCGGCATCTACGCCTTCGGCGGCCGGGACTTCGACGTCAAGGGCGCTCTCGCCTCGCTGGTGAAGGCCGCCACCGTGCCCACCGCCGACGACTCCGACAGCGCCGGCTGCAATGTCGAATGCGTCGGCCAGCGACCGGCGTTGGACCAGTATCTGAAGCTCGGCTACGTACCGTCCGACAACTGCCACTGCTGGGGCGGCGCGGCCGAGACCCTGGAGGACACCGCCGCCGACTTCGGCCTGTCCCAGCTGGCCGGCCAGCTCGGCGACCACAAGACCGAGCAGAAGTTCGCCGACCGCAGCGGCAACTGGACCAATGTCTTCGACCCCGACGCCACCGCGCAGGGCGGCTGGATGCGCGACCGCGACTCCGACGGGTCCTGGGCCGGCACGAACTTCAGCCCCGACACCGGCAACGGCTTCGTCGAGGGCAGCAGCGCCCGCTACACCTGGATGGTCTACTCCGACGTGGCCGGCCTGGCCCAGGCCATGGGCGGTGACGCGGCCGCGGTGTCCCGGCTCGACGCCTTCTTCCACGCGCCCGACGGCAGCTTCGACTTCTCGGCGGACGACCAGACCCGCTACGACCCGACCAACGAGCCCGACATCAACGCGCCCTACCTCTACGACTATCTGGGCGCCCCCTACAAGACCCAGCAGACCGTCCGCGCCGAGATGGACGGGGTCTGGAACGACACCCCCGGCGGCATCCCCGGCAACGACGACGCCGGAACGATGTCGTCCTGGTACGTCTTCTCCGCGCTCGGCATGTATCCCCAAATACCCAGCCGCGCCGACCTGGTGCTCTCCGCGCCGGTCTTCCCGCACGCCGTGATCCACACCGGACTCGGCAAGACCATCACGGTCAACGCCCCGAAGGCCTCCGCGCAGAACATCTACATCCAGGGGCTGCGCACCAACGGCCGGACATCCGACCAGCCGTGGGTCCCGGCGTCGTTCGTCACGCACGGCGGCACCCTGGACTACACCCTGGGCAGCACTCCCGACACCACCTGGGGCAGCGCCCCGAAGGACGCGCCGCCCTCCTTCCGCGACGGGGAGGCCCCCTTCTTCGCCGCCACCTCGCCCGGGCAGGTCAAGATCGAGCCCGGCGGCTCGGCGGACACCTCGCTCGCGCTCTCCACGCTCCAGGACAAGAAGGTGGGCGTCCACTGGACGGCCGCCCCGCCGGCCGGCCTTACCCTCCGGCCGTCCGCCGGCGATGTCACGGTGCCGAAGAACGGCTCGGCGAGCGCCAAGATCTCCGTCTCCGCCTCGGCCGGCACCAAGAGCGGGGTCTACGCAGTCCCGCTGACCCTGACCTCCGCGCACGGCGGCACCGCCCCGACGGCGTGGCTCAAGGTGACGGTCGGGGTACGCGGCAGCGTGACCTGGTACGTCGACAACACCGGTATCTCCGCCGACGACCAGAACCCGACGGCCAACTTCGACGGCGGCGGCTGGAGTTACTCGGCCAAGGCGCTCGCCGCCGCGGGCGCCGTGCCGGGCGGCACGGTCTCGGCCGCGGGCTTCGACTTCACCTGGCCGCAGGTGTCGCCCGGCGCCCCGGACAACATCGTCGTCGGGGGCGGTGACCAAGTACTGGACGTGTCCGCGACGTCGGCGGGCGACACCGCCCTGAGCCTGCTGGGCAGCGCCGCCTTCGGCGACAGCAGCGGCACCGTCACCCTCACCTACACCGACGGCAGTACGCAGCAGGCGCAGGTCGGCTTCAGCGACTGGACACTCGGCGGCGGCGGCGACCAGCCGTCGTTCGGCAACATCGTGGCCGTGCACACCACATACCGGGACGTCATGGACGGTACGACGGACCCGGTGGGCACCGATGTCTTCGCCAGCGCGCCCATCGCCCTCCAGGCCGGCAAACAGCTGGCGAGCGTGACCCTGCCCGCCACCACCAGTGGCGGCGACATGCACATCTTCGCGGTGGCGACCGCCTGACGGCCCGTCATGTCCGAGGTGGCGTCCCGCCCGCCTCGTCGGCCGAGGCGGGACCGCCCGCCCGGACGGCGGGCAACGGGTGCCACCGATCCCGCACGGGCGGGGCGCGGAAGCCTTCCGCGCCCCGACCGGCGCCGGATCCCCGCCCGGGCGGCGGCGGCGGTGGCCACGGCGCTAGTCTCGGGCGATGCCATCCAAGCGTGCTGTCCTGTGCCTCCTGAGCTGTCTGGTCACCGGCGCCCTCCTGTCGGGCTGCGGGACGTCGAAGGGCCCGGCCGACGCGTCGAGCCGGGTGACGCCGACCTCCGGGGCGGCGACCGGCCCGGCGGCGGCTGCGTCGACCTCCGCCGCACGCCCGACGGCCGAGCCGCGTGGCAGGGCGACCGCGAAGCCGACCACCGCCGGTCCGAGCCGCACCCCGCGGCACACGGCGGCGCCGACCACGCACGCGAAGGCCCCGCGGACCGTGTCGTCCGGCGGCATGCCGACTGCGGGGAATCCGCAGGGCCACGCGACGGTACCGGCGGCCGCGCGGGCCGTCGACAGCTCGCACCCGACCCGCACGATCGGCGACGGCACGGCTGCCAGCTGCACTTCGGCGGCCGTGGTGGCGGCGGTCGCGGCCGGCGGCGTCATCACCTTCTCCTGCGGACCGCGGCCGGTCGTGATCACCATGGACGCCACCGCCAAGGTCCGCAACGCGGCCGGCCCGCGCGTCGTCCTGGACGGCGGCGGAAAGGTGACGCTCAGCGGAGCGGGCAAGCGGCGGATCCTCTACATGGACACCTGCGACCAGGCCCAGGGCTGGACCACTTCGCACTGCCAGGACCAGAGCGAACCCGAACTCACGGTGCAGAACCTCACCTTCGCCGACGGCAACTCCACCGGAGACACCGCCGAGGGCGGGGGCGGCGGCGCCATCCTGGTACGCGGCGGGCGCTTCAAGGCCGTGAACACCCGCTTCGTACGGAACCGCTGCGACACCACGGGACCCGATCTCGGCGGTGCGGCGATCCGCGTCCTGGACCAGTACCAGGACCTGCCCGTCTACATCACCGACAGCACCTTCGGCGGCGCGCCCGGACAGGGCGGCTCCTGCTCCAACGGCGGCGCGCTCAGCAGCATCGGCGTGTCCTGGGTGGTGCTCAACAGCGTGATGACCTACAACTCGGCGGTCGGCAACGGTGCCAACCCGGCCCGCGGCGGGACCCCCGGCGGCGGCAGCGGCGGCGCGGTCTACACCGACGGCAATCAGTACACCGTCCGGATCGACGGCTCGGTCATCAGCCACAACGACGCCAAGGAGGGCGGCGGCGCCCTCTTCTTCGTCAGCAACGACCACACCGGCACCCTGACCATCCAGTCCTCGACACTGCACGCCGACGCCAGCCACGGCTTCGCCACCGCCGGCTTCCCCGGCATCTTCTTCATCGGCGCCGGAAAGCCGGACGTGACCGCGTCCAGCCTGAGTTGACCGCTCAGGGGGTGGGGATGCCGGCCGGCCGGTGCGGCAGCCCGAAGCGCACCGGTACGCCGGGGGAGTAGAGCACGCTCACCGGGTCGCCGAGCGGGCCGTCGATCCCGGCCGCCGCGACCAGGTCCTCGTCGAGCGTGCGGAGTTCGGCCCGGTGCAGCGGCCACCGGGGATGGGCGTTGGGGACGTACAGCGATCGCCCCAGCAGCGCGTTGTGCATCCCCCAGCGGGCGGTCACGAAGTGCTCCAGTTCGGTCGGCCGTGCCAGCGGTCCGCCGATCCGCAGCGAGATCCGCGAGTGGGCGCCGCGCGGGCCCGGCCAGCGGCGGGTGCCGGTGTAGGTGACGGTGTCGCCCTCCCGGCTGACCGACATCCGCGACCACATGTACGGCAGCCGGAAGACGGTCCGCGCCACCGCCACCGGGACCAGCCGCGCGGCGTCCAGCGACCGGAACACCACACCGCGCCGGCCCTGGCCGTCCACGGAGTACAGCCGCACATTGGTCTCCGGGAAGGTGCCGAGATAGGGCACCCCGGGCAGCCGGAACCATCCCACCCGGTACATACGGAAGGCGACCAGCCCCACATAGGTGAGCCCGTCCAGCGTGTCCGGCCGCACTCCGGGCGGCATCAGCCCGGCCACCCGAGCGGGTTCCACCGGCCAGTGGACGAAGGCCAGGTCGCGCCACCACTGCGTCATCAGCGGCTGGTCGGCGACCCCGGACGGCGCGTCGACGGCGATCGGTCCGGGATCGGGAACGGGCATACGACCAGCATCGCCCGTCCGCGCGGATCGGACGACCGGGGCAGGGCGCCTCCGCGGCGCTTCGCGCAGGCATCCTGCGCAGGGGAACCCGGCCAAGAAAACTGACCAGGAAAACTGACCAAGAAGATTGCACAAGTAACTTGGTGAAATGCTACCGTGAGGACATGAGCGGCAACGAGGAACTCCCGGACACGGCCCGGTCCGCCCGCCGGCTGAGCATCGCCATCACCCGGCTGCGGTCCCGGCTGCGGATGGAGGCCGGTCTGCACGCCACCGGGCTGTCGATCTCGCAGCTGGCCGTGCTCCAGCAGGTGGTGGACGACGGGCCGGTCACCGCGGCGTATCTGGCCACCGCCCAGCATGTGACCCCGCAGTCGATCGCGCAGAACCTGGCGGTCCTCAAAGCCGCCGGGCTCGTGCGCGCGGGCCGCGATCTCCAGGACGGCCGCAAGATCCTGATGACCGCCGACGACTCCGGCCGGGAGCTGCTCACCTCGCTGCAGACCTCCCGCAAGGCCTTCCTGACCAGGGCGATCGACGCGCTGGTGGCCCCCGAGGAGCGACCGGACCTGGAGAAGACCATCGAACTGCTGGAACGCCTGGCCGCGGCCGACTTCGGCGGCAAGCAAGGAGGCACCCTTTGAGGCTCCCCGCCACCGCGCGCGCCCGGCGGCAGCCGCCCGACCACGGCGGGGCGGCGCCGAACGCCTTCGGGTGGAGGTTCGTCACCCCGCTGTTCGTCGGCTCCGCGCTCAATCCCGTCAACAGCTCCCTCATCGCCACCGCCCTGGTGCCGATCGCCGCGGCCATGCACGTGCCGGTGGGCAGCACCGCGGTGCTGGTGTCGGCTCTCTACCTGGCCAGCGCCGTCGCCCAGCCCACCGCGGGCAAGCTCTCCGAGGAGTTCGGGCCGCGCCGGGTCTTCCTCACCGGCATCGTGCTCGTCCTGCTCGGCGGAGTCCTCGGCGGCGTCGCCCAGAATCTGACCACGCTGATCGCGGCCCGCGTCCTGATCGGCGTCGGCACCTCGGCCGGCTACCCCTCGGCCATGCTGCTGATCCGCCGCCGCGCCCTGTCCGCCGGGATGGCCGCGCCACCCGGAGGAGTACTGGGCGGCCTGGCCATCGCCGGCATGGCCACCATCGCCGTCGGCCCGCCGATCGGCGGTCTGCTCGTCGGGGCGCTCAGCTGGCGGGCGGCCTTTCTGGTCAACATCCCCCTCGCGCTGGCCGCGCTGGCCATGACCGCCTCCTGGATACCCCGGGACGCGCCGGCGACCGGGCGGCGCGACGCCCGCGAGGTCGCCGCCCGCCTCGATGTGACCGGCATCGTGGGCTTCGCCGGCACCATGACCGCGCTGCTCGTCCTCCTGATGGGCCTGCCGCACCTCGACGTGACCGCGCTCACCGTCACCCTCGTCCTGGGGGCGGCCCTGGTCGGGTGGGAACGCCGTGCCCCGACACCGTTCTTCGACGTGCGCCGACTGGTGTCCAACGGACCGCTGACCCGCACCTACCTTCGCTCGGCGCTGACCCTGCTGGGCGTCTACACCGTGATGTACGGCCTCACCCAGTGGCTCCAGGCGGCCCGCGGCATGTCCGCGATGGAGGCCGGTCTCTTCCTGCTGCCCATGGGCGCCCTGTCCGCGCTCGTCTCGCGCCCGATCTCCCGGCGCAATCTGGTGCGCGGCCCGCTGATCACCGCCGCGGCGACCATGCTCCTCGCCTCGGTCGGCATCCTGTTCCTGACCACCCACAGCCCGGCTGTCCTGATCGTGGGCGTGAGCCTGGTCTTCGGCGTCACCGTCGGCACCCAGTCGGTCGGCAACCAGACCGCCCTCTACACCCAGGCCCCCGGCGACCAACTCGGCACCGCCTCCGGCCTGTTCCGGACCTTCAGCTACGTCGGGTCCATAGGCTCGGCCACCATCACCGGCATCGTCTTCAAGCACCACGTCACCGACCACGGGCTGCACACCGCCGCGATCGTGCTGATCGCCGCCGGAGCGCTGGTGCTGGCGATGACCCTGCTCGACCGCCGCCTCAAGGACCCGGCGGGGCGCGGCAGTCGGCCGGCCACCGCATCCACCCCGGCCGTGGCCGCCGCGAACACCGCGACCACGGTGCCCCCCACGCCGGCTACGACCGGCGACAAGGAATCCCCGTGAACCGGACCTTCCCCCACGTCCCGCCCCCCGCGGTGGCCCCCCGCACCGTTTCCCGAGGTAAAAGGGCAGGATGGGGGGTGCGGGGGATGGGCACAGGGGAGGGGTGGCGCGTTGCTGGAGGTGCTCGGACTCGATCACTGGCAGGAGACGGCGTACTTCGCACTGCTGGACGGGCCTGCGCTGGGACTGGACGAACTGGTGGGCCGCAGCGGGGTCGAACACGACGTACTGAAGGGGGCGTTGACGCGGCTGGAGGACCGGGGGCTGATCTCCCGGCTGTCCGGCAAGCCCACCCGGTGGACCGTGCTGCCGCCCGAGCACGCCATGGAGGTGCTGCTGCTGGCGCGGGAGCGGGACATCCGGCGGGTCCGCGCGCTGACCCAGTGGCTGGCGGAGAAGCACCGCAAGGGCCGTATCGGGCAGGACGCCGCGGCGCTGATCGAGGTGATCACCGGCCCCGACGGAGTGGCGCGCTGCGGCCAGCAGTTGTTCAACAGCGCCGAGCGCGAGGTCAGGGGGATCGACGCGCCGCCGTACTCGCAGGGCAAGGACGGCACCTCGGTCAACTCCAGCGCCAATGTGTACTCCCGGGGCGTGCGCAGCCGCTTCATCTACGGCCAGGACAATCTGACGCTGCCCGGCACCATCGGGCGCATCGAGCACGACCTGGCGCACGGCGAGGAGGTGCGCATCCTGCCGCGTGCCCCGATGAAGCTCATCCTGTCCGACGACCAGGCCGGGCTGATTCCCCTGGTGGCCACCCCGCAGGTGCTCGACTCCTGCATCCTGGTCCGCCCCTCGGCGCTGCTGGACGCGCTGTCGGCGCTGTTCGAGACGCTCTGGCAGCAGGCCCAGCACTATGTGGCCGACGGCCTCAGCGGGGGCGAGGCGGTCGGCGCGCCGACCGAGGACGAGCGCCGCATCCTGTCGCTGCTCTCGGTCGGCCTGTCCGACGAGGCGATAGCCCGGCAGCTGGGCATCGGCCTGCGCACCGTGCAGCGCAGGGTGCAGGCGCTGCTGGTGCGGCTGGGCGCCGCCAGCAGATTCCAGGCCGGAGTGCTCGCGGCCGGCCACGGCTGGTGGGACCCCGATGACGCGGGACCGGGACCGCGGCAACCGTGATCGGTTGCCGCGGCCCCGGTCGGGGCGCTGCGGCTTCTCTTCGGGGCCTTGGCGAGCTGCCGGCCCGCTAGCGCGCCGCGAGCGCGAAGTCGGCGGTGACCGCACCTCCCTTGACGAGCTTGACCGTACGGGTGGCCGGCCGGTAGCCGTCCGCCGCCACGATGACGGTCAGCGGTCCGTCGGAGACCGGCCGCCACAGGCGGTAGCCGCCCTGGGCGTCCGTGGTCAGCGTGGTGCCGCCGTTCTTGGAGTCGACCTCCACCACCGCGCCGGGCAGCGGTACCGCGCCGCCCGCGGTCGCGCCGGTGACGGTGCCGGACAGCTGTCCCCAGCCGGCCGGCGCGGTCACCGACATGGTGACCGGGACCGTCACCGAGGCGTACGGGGTGTCGCTGTCCACCACGAGCGCGGCCCGGTGGTCGCCGTAGTCCGCCGCCCCCATGGCGCTCGCGTCCAGCGTCAGCTTGACGGTGGTGGACTTGCCGCCCTTCAAGGTGAGCGAGGCGGTGCTCTCCGACAGCCAGGGCACATCGGCGTGCGCCGCGTCCCAGCCGGGCAGCTTCAGGGCCGTCGCGGTGGTGGAGCCGTCCGCGGCCTCGCCGCCGGTGACGTACCAGCCGGGAGCGGCCTGGGCGAGCATCAGCGGCTGCGGCAGTCCGGGCAGCGCCGACCAGCTGTCACTGCCGGGGTCGTAGGCGTACGACTGGCCGGTGACGACGCCGTTTTCGACCTGCGCGCCGCCCGCCACCAGCAGGCGGCCGCCGGCGCCGGTGCCGGCCGCGCCCCAGAAGCCGGCCGGGGCGTCGGCGAGCCGCTGCCACGCGCCGGTGGACGTGTCCAGCCGGTAGGTGTCCGGGGTGTCCTGCGCGGCGGCGTCGTTCGGCTGGTAGGCGCCGCCGGCGCAGGTGAGCGCGCCTTCGACGGTGCCGCAGGCCGGGTACGAGACCGGCTCGGGGTAGGGCTTGCCGGTCGACCAGGTGTCGGTGGCCGGGTTGTAGACCTGGACGTCGGTGGTGCCGCAGCCGATGGCGATGGTGCAGCCGCCGATCACATACAGCTTGTCGCCCGCCACACCGCCGCCGGAGGCGCCGTAGCCGAGCGGGGCGTCGGCGATCTGCGACCAGGTGTTGGCCGCCGGGTCGTAGACCTCGCCGCCGCGGATGCCGATGCCCGCCTCGTCGCGGCCGCCGACCACGTAGAGCTTGCCCCGGATGAAGCCGTAGGCCGGGGCGAAGCGCTTGGTCACCGGGGAGGCCAGCGCGTGCCAGCTGCCGGTGGCCTGGTCGTAGGACCAGAAGTCCCGGCTCCAGGTGCCGTTGCCGGTCGCGCCCAGGCCGGTGTAGAGCACTCCGTCGTTCACCGCCGCCACGCCGCCCGAGACGGCGGTCGGCAGGTCGGTGAGCGGCTGCCAGGTCTGGTCCGCGGTGGTCGCTGCGGACCTCGGGGCGGTGACCGCGGTGGTGTTCGCGCTGGCGCGCGGGGCAGCCGAGTCCGGGGTGATCCGGGTCGGCGCCGCGATGCCCGGCGCGGTGGCGGCCGAGGGGGTGGTTGCGGCGCCGAGATCCTGCTCGCCGAGGGAGAAGGTGACCGGGGAGCCGCCGGTGTTGGTCAGCGTGACACCGACCGTCTTGGTGTTCCCCCAGACGACCGACGCGGACACCGAGCTCTCCGCGGTGGACAGCTTCGCCGGATGGAGCGCGAAGTCGGCCGAAGTGGCCTTGTCCGCGACGACATTGACCTTGGAGGTCACCGCGGGATAGCCGAAGGCGTCCAGGCCGGCGGTGAAGCTCCGCTTGCCGGTCAGGCCGGAGAACAGCCAGTAGACGCCGTCGGGCACCGCCGGGTCGCCGGGCGAGACCACCGCGTGCGTGCTGTCGGCGGGGGCGGCGGTGCTGGTCACCGTCGCACCGGGCACGCCGGCGCCGGTGTTGGCGTCGGTGACATGGCCGACGAGCAGACCGCCGGGCAGCGCCTGGAGGCTGCGGGTGCCGATGGCCACGTCGTCCACCTCCCAGATGCCGGTCAGGCTGCCCGTGTAGTGGAAGCGGACCCGCACCGAGGATCGGCCGGCGTAGGCGTCGAGCGGGACGCTCTGGTGGGACGGCCCGTCCACCACGTCCTCGTGGTGCCACACCGTGGTCCAGTCCGCACCGCCGTCGGTGCTGACGTCGACGTCGGCGACCGCGCCGTCCAGCCGGTAGAGCGACGGCAGGGCGGTCTCGAAGTCGAGCTGCGGGGTCTTCTCGGCACTGAAGTCGTAGGCGGGACTGATGAGTTCGGTGTCGACCGGCGCCCAGCCGAGGGCGAAGTCGTCCACGCTGGCGAAGTGGCCGCTGCCGCCGGTCTGGTTGCCGCGGTTGAGGGTGTCCTCGAACTGCCAGCCGCCGGCCGGGGTGTTGTTCTTCACCGTCCAGCCGGCGGGAGTGGTGGAGGCGTCGAAGTGCTGCTGCTCGCCGCCGTGGTAGCCGATCGCGTAGCCGGCCGGCAGGGTGCCGTGGTCGTTGAGCTGCGGCACGAGGTCGACACCGGTCAGCGGCTTGTCCGCCACCGATACGGTCCGCGTCACCGGCTGGTAGCCGGCCGCCAGCGGGGCGACATGCACGGTGTAGTCGCGGTTCATCGGCACACTGACCGTGTAGGCGCCGGTCGCCGGGTCGCTGTAGGTCTCACCCGGTACGCCGTCCAGGGTGATCCTCGCGTAGACGCCCCAGGCGTGGGCGCTGTCCTTGACGGTGCCCGAGATGGACTGCGAGGGCACCGCGTCGAGCGCGATGTCCTTCACCAGGTCGGTGCCGTCCGGCAGTTCGAGGGTGCCGAGGTTCTGCTCGGCGTAGCCGAACGCACCGGCCTTCGCCGGATAGCCGCCCGCCGGGATGTCCAGCCGGTAGCCGCCGTCCTTGCCACTGGTCGTGTGGTAATCGCCCACATCGACGGCGGCTCCGGCGATCGGCCGGCCGGTGGCCGCGTCGGTCACGGTGCCGTGCACATCGGCGTGCGGACCGGGCTTGAACGCGGCCACGCCGTCGGGGGTGCCGAGGCCGGTGGGGCCGTCGTAGCCGGGCTGTGCCTGGCACAGATAGGCCGGGTCGCAGTCCGGCGTGCTGCCGAAGCCGCACAGCGAGGAGTCCGGGCAGCTGGCGTCGTCACCGGTCGTCACGTCGTTCAGCGCCGAACGGGTCTGGTACGGGTAGGCGTTGGGGTAGGTGCCGTCGACGGGCCGGCCGGCCAGCGCGTAGGCGCCGGTGATGATCGGCGCGGAGGCGCTGGTGCCGCCGTAGACGTTCCAGCCGCCGTCGGAGAAGCTGTTGTAGACCGCGACGCCGGTCTCCGGGTCCGCGACCGCTGAGACGTCGGCGACGGTGCGGCCGGCGCAGCCCGCGTCGGTCTGGAAGGCGGGCTTGGCCTCGACCGCCGAGCAGCCCGAACCGGGCGCGCCCCAGGTCTGGGTGCCGTCGGAGTGGTCGACCACCGAATTCCACACGGACTCGTCCCAGCCGCGGGCGCTGCTGTCGCGCCGCAGCGAGGTGCCGCCGACGGAGGTGACGTACGGCGAGGAGGCCGGGTAGCTGATGCCGTAGCCGTCGTCACCGGAGGAAAAGACCACCGCCGTGCCGGGGTGGTTGAAGTACGCCTCGTCGGCGGCCGGTTGCCCGGGATCGTCGGTGTAGGCGCCGTAGGAGTTGGAGACGTACTGGGCGCCGAGCGCCACCGCGGTGTTCACCGCGCCGCCCAGGGAGTCGATGGCCGTGTCGTCGGCCTCGACCAGCAGGATGTTCGCGTCCGGGGCGACCGCGGAGACCATGTCGAGGTCGAGCGAGATCTCCCCGGCCCAACCGTCGTCGGGCTGCGGGTAGTTCGCGCCGCCGCGCTGGTCGACCTTGCGGAAGCAGCCGCTGGCGGCGGTGCAGGCGGGCAGGCCGTACTGCTGCCGGTACACCGCGAGGTCGGCTTCCGCGGTCGGCGCGTCGTAGGCGTCGACGATGGCGATGGTGGCGCCGGCCCCGCCGTCGGCGGGCAGGTCGTAGGCCGAGCGCAGGTCGGCCGGGGACAGGCCGTCGGGCGCCGTCGCGGCGCCGGCCCGCTGCAGGCCGAGCGCCCTGCGGACATCGGTGCGGCGGAAGGAGAAGCAGGTGAACGCGCCGGGCTTCGGCGCGCCGCACAGCGGTTCGGCGGAGACGCCGCCGGAGGGGGCCGCGGGGGAGGCGCCGGTGCCGGCCGCGGCGCTCTGCGGCAGCAGCACGGCGAGCAGGGCGAGGAGTGCGACCAGGGCGGTGGCGGCCGCGGATCTCGCGGCGGCGCGGCCGGGAGCGCTCCCAGCCGATCCGGGCGCAGGCGGGGGTATCGCGTGCAAAGGACGTCTCCAGGGGATGCGGTGGTGCCGGGGGCCGCGTTGCCGCCTCTGAAACGGGGCACGCGGTGGGACACAAGATCCTCGTGGGGCCTCAGCCCGGTCAACGCAGCTCTCTGGCGGCTTACCGCCGTGTCGGGTTCACGCCCGGAAGTGACGCCTGGTCAGGAAGGTGCCCACGGGGACTCCCGCCGTACCCCCGGCGGCCGCGGCGCGTCCACCGGTCGGCCGGGCGCCGGCCACCGGGGAGACCGGCCGGCGGTGCGCGGGGGTGCCCGGACGCACCGCCGTGGCTGCCCGGGCGCGCGGGGGCGGGGGATAGGTTGGTCACCGCTGTGCACCGTTATCGGCCGTTGTCCACCGATCTGCCCCCTGATCCGCCGTGGAAGCCTCCCGTGCCGCCGTCCGACACCCGCGCGCTCACGGCCCGGCGCCCCGCCTTCCCGGTCCGCCCGCGCGCGGCGGCGGCGCCGCGGTGACCGTGATCAGCGCGGACCCCCATCGGCACGGCCGTCGGCCCGATCATCGCCCTGCTCGGTCCCCGCAGCGGGGGCGTGGCCAACCCGGCCCGGCAGTTCGGGCCCGCCGTCATCTCCGGACACACCACCGACCTGTGGATCTACCTCTTCGCGCCCGTGCTGGGCGCGGTCCTGGGCGCCTCGGTCCACCACCTGCTGATCCGGCGCTTCAACACCCACCGGCCGCTGACGTACGAGCTCGGCGGCGCCGGGCCGCGGGCGACGGACCGGCAGCCGGGCGCCGGACGGTCGGGGGACCGCCGGGGGTTCGTACTTTTGGACCCGGCGGAACAGGGCAACCGCCTTGAGGGACGGAAAGAACGCCGGGCGAACGCCTCGGTCGCGTCCTGAAGTTGACCTCCGTTGAAAGGGACCTCGTCATGTACATCGGCCTCGGCACCATCGTTCTCATCATCGTCATCGTGGCCGTCGTCATGATGCTGCGGCGCGGCTGACCGGCGGGGCCCGGCGGCCCCGCCCTCCCGCCGGCCCGCGCCGACGGTGAGGGACCGCGGGCTCCCGCTTCCCCCACCGCCGCTTCCCCCGGTCCCGTCGCCGTGCGGCTACGGCTTCACCGCGACGCGGCCCTCGTCCATCCGGAGCAGCAGCAGCCGGGCGCCGGTCTTCTCCAGGAACTCGTCGACGGCCTCCCGCGAGCCCTGCCACCACCCGTAGTCGTCGATCAGGAGCACACCGCCGCTGGCCAGCCGCGGATACAGCTGCTCCAGTTCGTGCCGGGTGGACTCGTACCAGTCGGTGTCCAGGCGCAGTATCGCGATCTGCTCGGGAGCCCCGGCGGGAATGGTCTCCTCCACCAGGCCCTGCACGTAGTGCACGCGCTCCTCCGGGTACGGGACGTGCGAGAACCCCTCCTTGACGTCGTCCAGGCCCGCGACGGCCCAGATCGGGCGGTCCTTGTCCTGCCGGGCCATCAGGTCGGCGGCGGCCTCGCCGTCGCGGCGCCGGTCCCGGTCGGTGGGCGGCGGCATGCCCTCGAAGGTGTCGAAGAGGTAGAGCTCCCGCTCGGTGTCCCCGGCCGCCAGCAGGGTACGGGCGGCGGCCTGCATGCTGCCCCCGCGCCAGACCCCGCACTCGACGATCGCACCGGGTATTCGGTGCTTGGTGACGTACCGGACGGCGAGGATCAGGGCGTTCAGCCGCTCCGGCGAGGTCATGGTGTACGGACGCACCGCCTGGATGGTCTCGCGCGCCTCGTCGTCGTAGTCCGCCGGCAGCTTCAGCGGGCGGGGCGCCGCGGGCGCGGCGGGCGGCCCGGCCGCGGGCCGCGGGGCCGGCGGCTTGGGGCGGCGCAGCTCGTAGCCGCTGATCTTCGTCAAAGATTGGTTGAGAGTTTTTTTCCAGGACATGAAGGGAAACTACCGCTGTTTGGCCGTCGCCGGCATGGCTGAGATCCGCCGGGACGGCCGGCCCGCGGCGGCCGGCCGCACCGGGCGGGCGGTCAGTGCTCCCGGCGGGCCGCCAGCGCGGTCGAGAACAGGTGGGCGTCCAGGAGCGTGCCGTCCATGGAGCGGCCGCTCCTGCCGTAGGCGTTGAGCATGAGCTTGGCCAGTGCCAGCGCCTCGGCCGGGCGGCGGACCAGGGGTTTGACCCAGCCGTCGACGGCGGCGTCCAGCCCGTCCGGCGGCACCACCCGGTGGACGATCGACAGGCCGGCCGCGGTGGCCGCGTCGAAGGTGTCGCAGGTCATGATCAGCTCCCGGACCCTGGCCGCGCCGGCCTCCGCCAGCAGCCGGGGGAGCATGCCGCCCCAGGCGGGGGGAAGGCCGAGGGCCAGCTCGGGGAGCCGGAAATGGCAGTTGTCGGCGGCGGCGCGCAGATCGCAGAAGAGGGCGAGCCCGAGCCCGGCGCCGATCACCTTGCCCTGGAGCCGCGCGATCGTGACCGCGTGGCTGTTCTCCAGTGCCTCGCAGACCCGCCGGGCCTTGTCCGCGTGCGCGCGCAGCTCCGCTCCCCGCGGATCGGCGTGCAGCGAGGCGGCCAGCTCCGCGCGGTCGGCTCCCACGCAGAAGTCGTCCCCCGCGCCGGACAGGACGAGCACCCGGATGTCCGGGCTCTCGCGCAGCGAGTCGAGCAGGGCGAGGAGTTCGTCCAGGGCGGTGGCGGTCAGGGCGTTGCCGGTGCCGGGACTGTCCAGCTCGGCGCGCAGCACCGGCCCGTCCCGGGTCACCCGTAGTTCCTTGTGCGGCAGTTCCGTGATCTCGGTGGTCACATGTACCTCACGCTCGGGCCATCGGCAGGGTCATCAGACGGCGGAAGGCCACCCGGGGCGCCCAGACGGGGTCACGGGCCAGGGAGAGGGAAGGCAGCCGGGTCAGCAGCCCCTGGAGGAGCACCTGGGCCTCCATCCGGGCCAGCGGCGCGCCGAGGCAGTAGTGAATGCCGCCGCTGAAGCTGAGGTGGGTCGCCTTGCGGCGTACGTCGAACAGGTGGGCGTCGAGGTGCTTGGCGGGGTCCTGATTGGCGGCGCCCACCATCAGGTGCACCATCTCGTCCGCCCGTACGTCGTAGCCGGCCAGCGAGCAGTCGGCCCGGGCCACCCGGCTGATCACGTGGGTGGGGGAGTCGTAGCGCAGTACCTCCTCGACGGCTCCCGGCACATGCTCGGGGTGGGCTCGCAGCCAGTCCCACTGCCGCGGGTGCTTCAGCAGCAGCCACATCATCGTGGACAGCAGGGTGGAGGTCGTCTCCAGGGCGGCCAGCAGCACGAACAGGGCGAGGAAGTACACCGCCTCGTCCGCGGTGTCGCGGTCGCTCTCCAGCCGGTCCCAGGCTCGGATCCAGCCCGAGACCGGATCGGACCCCGGCTGCGCGCGCCGCTCGCGCACCAGGGCGATGAAATAGGCCCGCAGCTGGCGGGTGGCGGCGTCCGAGCGGGCGAGCTGGCTCGCGGAGGGCAGCAGTTCCTGCGCGAATACCTGGTCGTGGGTCAATTCCCGCAAATACGGATAGTCGGCGGGCGGCAGTCCGAGCCAGCCGCCGATGACATGCACCGGGAGTTCTTCGCTGACCAGGGAGTGGAAATCCGCCTCGCCGTCCCGGAGATGCCGGACCAGCCGGTCGAGCAGGTCGCCGGTGATATCGGTAATGGACGCGCGTAGCGCCTGCAGCGAGCCGCGGTCGAACATATTGCCGACGGAGCGGCGTACCCGGGTGTGGTCCGGCGGATTGAGCCCGGCCAGGGTCCTGCCCATTTCCTGGGAGGAAACGGCGCTCCAGCGCGTCGCCTCTCCCTGACGTGCGCGCCATTGCGCATCGGGCTCCGCCCAGTCCCTGCTGCGCAGAATGCGGTCGCAGAGATCGAATGACGTGACGACATAGCCCCCCCATGGAGCCGGGACGATTCCGCCCATCGACCGGAGTTCTCCGTACAGCAAGGAGGGATTCGTCTGCCCTTTCGAGGTCCGAAGACGGGAGAAGATCGATACCACTGAACGCCGGTCGATGTGCGGAGTTATCGCGGGCTCCACGACGGAGGCTCCTTCTCGGGGATCAAGAGGATGGGCTGGTCGTCCCTACCCATCTGGTTGAATGCTCACACAGTGGCACCCGGTCGTGGACTTGTTGTATAGGTCACACACCTCCGTTGAGCCAGGTGAGGAACTTGCTCCAGCGGGTGTTCTTGGCCGGCGGAGCCGGCGTCGCGGCCCGCGCCGCCGTGCTCGCACCCGAGCCCGACGCCGGCGGCTGTACGGGCTGGGCCTTGGGGGTGAAGCGCACCGGGAGCGTGATCAGGGAGCGGCTCCAGGGGGCCGGCACCCAGCTCAGGTCCTTCAGGTCGATCCGCAGCTCGATGTCGGGCAGCCGGTTGAGCAGGGTCTCGATGGCCGTCACCGCGATCACCAGCGCGGGGTCCTTGGCGGGGCAGACGTGCGGCCCGGCGCCGAAGGCCAGGTGCGCCCGGCCGCCGGTCAGCGACCGGTCCTGCGCCATCGCGGGGTCGGTGTTGGCCGCGGCGAAGCTGATCACCACCGGATCGTCGGCCCGCAGCACCTTGCCGTCGACCTCCACGTCGTGCACCGGGTAGTGGACGGCGTAGTTGGCGATCGGGGCGTAGTTCCACAGCACTTCGCTGACCGCGTCCTCGACCAGCAGGCCGGCCGAACTCTGGGTCTGCACATACCGGTCGTCACCCAGCATCAGCGCGGCGCCGACGCTGATCAGCGACTGCATCGGCGCCGTACCGCCGGACAGCAGCGTCACCAGCTGGTTGGCCATCTCGGCGTCGGAGAGCTTCGAGGGGTGCTCCATCATCCGGGACGTCACATCGTCACCGGGCTGGCGGCGCTTGAGGGCGATCAGCTCCATCAGGGCGCCGCCCAGGATCTCGTTGGCGCCGTCGGCGCCCTCGAAGATCCCGGATATACCGAGGATGATCCGGTCGCCGATGTCCGCCGGGCAGCCGAACAGGTCGCTGTAGACCAGCAGGGGCAGTTGCTGGGCGTAGTCGGCCACCAGGTCGGCGTTGCCGATCCGCCGGCCGCTGAACTGGCTGATCAGATACTCGGCGACCCGCTGCACCAGGCGGGTCAGACGGTGCTCGTCAACCGTCGCCAGACTGTCCGTCACCGCGTTGCGCAGCCGGGCGTGGGCGGCGCCGTCGGAGAACAGCGCGTTGGGGCGGTATCCCATCATGGGCAGCGCCGGACTGTCCGCGGGTATCCGACCCTCGTTCAGATCACGCCAGCGCCGCGAGTCCCGTACGAAGGTGCTCGGGTTCTGCAGGATGCGCAGCGCCGTGGAATAGCTCGTGACCAGTTCCACCGGGACACCGGGAGCGATGTCGACGGGGGCGGTGGGACCGAATCCCCGGAGGTAGGCGTAGTGGGCGTCCGGGTCGGCGCCGAACTCGGGACCGTACAGCGCGGTCCTGTCGTGGGCGGGGCATCCGGGCGGCGGCTCATGTTCTCCGGCGTGCTGAGACATTCGGACAACTCCTAATCGAGGCGGGACTGAAGATAGGTCACGAGTGTGATCAGGGCCTGGACCGCGGAATTCCGGTCACGCACATCGCAGGGCACGATGGGAGTTTCCTCCGGAAGGTTCAAGGCCTCGCGGACCTCGTCGATGGGATAAGGCGTGGTGCCCTCGAAGTGATTCACTCCGATGGCACACGGCAGTGCGTACTGCTCAATCAGGTCCAGCACCGGGAAGGACTCTCCCAGCCGCTTCGGATCGACCAGCACCAGGGCGCCGAGGGCGCCGATGGACAGGTCCTCCCACAGCTCCTTGAAACGCTCCTGGCCCGGTGTGCCGAACAAATAGAGCACCAGGTTGTCGCTGAGCGTCAGCCGCCCGAAGTCCATGGCGACCGTGGTCGTCTTCTTGTCGGGCGTGCCCGAAAGGTCGTCGATGCCCGTACTCGCCTGGGTGATGACCTCTTCGGTCCGCAACGGCTCGATCTCGGAGATCTTGCCGATATAGGTCGTCTTTCCGACGCCGAAATGGCCTACGACGAGCACTTTGACGAGCGTGTGCACCTGTGACCCTACGTACACGCCATCACGCTCCGAAACGGTCCTTGAGGCCATTGAGTACATCCTCGAGAAGTTTTCTGTCGGTACGCTGGGCGAGGGGAACCGCGGCACGCGTATTGATAAGTCTGCTGTCCGACAACTCGGCGAGCAGGATTCTGACCACGCCCAGCGGCAGGCCGGTGTGGCCCGCCACTTCAACGACCGAGAGAAAGCCGCCGGAACACAGGTCCAGAATGTGCTGGCTCTCCGGAGCCAGCACTCTGGTCCGCGGGGCGTCCTCGGTCGCCATGACCAGGGTGGTCATCGAGAACTTCTCGTCGGACGGCAGTTCACGCCCATTGGTGATGACATAGGGCCTGACTAACTCGCCGGTCAGATCCAGATCCGGATCCGGTTCGTCCGTCATTGTTTGTCAGCCATCTCGCGTGCCGGAGTCATGAGTTCCTTGCCCAACCTGGAAACCAACTGGTGCATGCGGAAGGTGATCTCCTGCATGTCGATGTCAGGAGCGGCGGCGACGGCGAGATAGGCCCCCTGGCCTGCTGCGATCAGAAAGATCCAGCCGTGCTTGAACTCAATGACGGTCTGCTGCCACTTCGGGTTGTCCTCCGGTCCCGCGAACCGCGCGGTGGCACGGCTGAGGGACTGCATCCCGCTCATGGCGGCGGAGATCGTGTCCGCCAGGTCGGCGCTCATGCCGCTCGTCGCACCGCGCCGGAGGCCGTCGGCGGACAGCAGGATCGCGTGCCGCGCCCCGGACACATTGGAAACGATGTCCTCGAGCATCCACGACAGATCTTGTGTGGTCACTGTGGTTCGGACCCCTCACGGTGTGCGGCGGTGGGCTGACGGCCGGAACGCGTGCCCTGCTGGAGCGCGGCCATGCGGGCGGCGGCGACCACGGTGTCGTCCTCGGACGGGGTGTCGTGCTCGGTGCTCGCGGGCACCCGGACGATCGACATGGGCGACTGGCGGGCGGCCCGCTTGGGCAGTCCGTTCGCGGTGAGCGGGGCGGGTTCCGACGGCCGGGTGGCCGTGCTGCTCACCGGGCTGATCACCGACGGGGCGGGCCTGGCCGGCTCCACGCTCTGCTCGGTCAGCAGGTCCTCCGGGACGCGGACCACCGCGCGGACACCGCCGTAGGGGGACGTGCTGCTCACGTCGACGGTGAAGCCGTACCGGCGGGAGAGTTCGGCGATCACCGGGAAACCGAACTGCGGCGGATTGCCCAGCTCGGACATCGCCGGAATGTACTCGCCGGACAACATCCTGCCCGCCTTCTGCCGCTGCTCGTCGCTCATGCCGACACCGAAGTCGTCGATGATGACGCACAGTCCGTTGTGGACGGGCTGGATATTGACCTCGATCGCGGTGTCGGGGCGCGAGTAATTCGCGGCGTTGGCGAGGAGTTCGGCGACAGCCAGCGAGATACCGCTGATCGCCTTCGCCTCGATGCCGAAAGCACTCTGCGACCTGATGTGCACCCGGTCGAAGTTGCGGATCTGGCCCTGCGCGCTGCGGATGACGTCGTAGACGCTCGCCGCGTCCTTGCGGCGGCCCAGGAAGCCGCCACAAATCACCGCGATGGCCTGCGCGCGGCGCGCGAACTGGGCATTGGCGTGGTTGACCTCGAGGAGTTCGTGCAGCACCGGATGCCCGCCGTATTTACGCTGCAGGTTCTCGATCACCACCTGCTGCTCGCCGGCGAGTCCCTGCAGCGTCCGGGTAGCCGATTTCAGTACGGTCTTGGTCCGCTCCTCGGCGGCCGTCTCCGCGTCGCTGATCGACTGCGCGTGGTCCGCCGCCTGGTTCGCCAGCCGGTTCTCCCATTGTGTTAATTCCTGGCCCTGGGCCGTAATGACTCTCCTGCTTCTACGAATTATCGCGGCGGCTATGAGCACGGCCGCGATAAGGCACCAAAACGCTGGATCATGCAAAAGATGGGTCATGGGTCTCTTTCCTGGCGGTAACCTGCGGGCAGTCGACACGCGCCCTGAACGAGGAGATTCAGTGCACCAGCCTATCGGCAATCCGGCCGCCTTCGAATTTTCGTCGAAGGTGAACCGGAAGTTATGCACACAGCACGTTTGGACCAAGGAAGCAGGCGCGACGATGTTACCACCGGAGCTGAGGAGACTCTTACGGTCAGTCTGTCCAGTCCGGGGGGTTCTGATCTTTAATTCACGGAATTGAGTTCTTTGCCCTGGATATGCCCTGGGCATGGTGGCCCCGGCCGGCCGACGGCGGCCGCGCCGCCGGACGCGCGGATCGTCCCGTCCGGCGCCACCATGGAGGAGGGACCGAGGAGGCACCCGGATGACGACGCGGACCGGTACGTACCCCAGCGAGCCGTGGCGCTCACCCCGCGAGCGGGCCGAGCGGGGCCGGGCGGCGCGCTCGCGTGCCCCCCGCTCCGCTCACGGGGAGTACCAGCCGGCGCCCGGGCGCTTCGACCCGCTGGACCTGATCGAGAAGCAGTCGGCCGGCCGCGTGCCGGAGCTGGTGCCGATCCGCTACGCCCGGATGACCGAGTCGCCGTTCCGCTTCTACCGCGGCGCCGCCGGGATCATGGCCGCCGATCTGGCCGGCACCCCGGCCTCCGGCCTGACGACCCAACTGTGCGGTGACGCGCACATGATGAACTTCCGTTTGCTGGCCTCACCGGAGCGGCACCTGCTCTTCGACCTCAACGACTTCGACGAGACGCTGCCGGGGCCGTGGGAGTGGGACGTCAAACGGCTGGCCACCAGCCTGGTCATCGCCGGACGCGAGAACGGCTTCACCGCCCGCGAACGCGCCGCCGTCGTCCAGGAGGCGGTGCGGTCCTACCGGGAGAGCACCCGCCGCTTCGCCGGGATGCGCATGCTCGACGTCTGGTACGCCCAGCAGGACGCCGACCAGCTGGAGGCGCTGGCCTCCGGGGCGCTGCACAGCCGGGGGCGCAAGCAGATCTCCGCCGCGCTGGCCAAGGCACGCACCCGCGACAGCCTGCAGGCGTTCGGGAAGCTCACCCGGCTGGTCGGCGGACAGCGCCGGATCAGGGCCGACCCTCCGCTGCTGGTGCCGCTCGGGGATCTGCTCCCGGGCGCCGAGGGGGCTTTTCTGCAGGAGACGATCGCCGCTCTGATCAGCCGCTACCGGCGGACACTGCCCTCCGACCGGCAGCACCTGCTCGAACAGTTCACCGTGGTCGACATGGCCCGCAAGGTGGTGGGCGTCGGCAGTGTCGGCACCCGGTGCTGGATCGTCCTGCTGCTCGGCCGCGACGACGAGGACCCGCTGTTCCTCCAGGCCAAGGAGGCCGACGTATCGGTGCTGGCCGCCCACGCGGGCCCCAACACATACGGCACGGAGGGAGAACGGGTCGTCGCCGGGCAGCGCCTCATGCAGGCCACCAGCGACATCTTCCTCGGCTGGCAGCGCACCGAAGGCATCGACGGCCGCGAACGGGACTTCTATGTACGGCAGTTGCGGGACTGGAAAGGCGTGGTGGAACCATCGCTGATGGAGCCCAGGGGCATGCGGATGTTCGGCCGGCTCTGCGGCGCCACCCTCGCCCGCGCGCACGCCAGGTCGGGCGACCGGATCGCGGTGGCCTCCTATCTCGGCCGCGGCGAGGTCTTCGACCAGGCCCTGGTGCGCTTCGCCGAGGCCTACGCCGACCAGAACGAGCGTGATCACCTGGCCCTGGTCGAGGCGGTGGCCGCGGGGCGGGTACGGGCTGCCCAGGCGGCCTGAGCGGCCCGTACCCACGTCTCGCGGCGCCGTCCGGTCAGGACGTGACGCTGCCCATCGTGCGGGCGAAGGAGTCCGGGTCGGCGTCGAAGCCGCGCACGAACTCACGGAAGTCCCACTTGCCCGAGCCGTTGCGGGTGAACTCGGCGATGGTGGCCGCGGTGGAGGCGGCGACCTCGTGGAAGTCGCCCTCGGACAGCTCCGCGTACCCCTCCACGATCCGGAACTCGGGGTTCGCCACCTCGCCGAACACCTGCCGTCCGGCGTGCTGCTGGATGGCCACACCCACCACGACCCTGCCGTACGCGTCGCTCAGCCGCTCCAGCTCCAGGGTCATCAATTCGTCTATGCCCAGGCCCTTGCCGGTCCGGCTGTCCCGGTTGAGGGTGATCGTGCCGTCCGGCGACCGGCTGTCGAAGTACACCAGGTACGCGGGCGCGCCGTGGATGTCGCCCGCCCGGTAGGTGGCGGCGATGATGTCGAGATCGGTGTCCGGCGCCCCCAGCGGACTCGGGTCCCACTTGAGCTGGACCTCGACCTTCCCGGTCCCCTTGTTGAAGCTGTTCACCGAACTTCTCCCCCTGCACATGATGTCCCTGATCGCCCAGGTCCCCAGGTCGATTAACCACGTTGTCGCGCTCGATGTCCACACGGCCGGTGCCGGCGCCCCGCGACGGGGGACGCGATTCGGCCAAGCCGAGGGTAGAGGTTCGCCCGGGGGTCGGGCCACCGGTCGCCTCCCGCCGGCGCGCCCTGACGGAGACTTCGCGACCGCGTGCAACCCCCGGACCCCGTACGGGAGTACCTACGAACGGATGTCCGCTCGGCGGCCTTCCCCACCCCGGGGACGGCCGCCGGAGGTCGGTACGCGGGGCCCGGCGTACCGACCGTTCAGACCCGCACGTCGTGAAGGCGTGACGTCAAGACGTCATGAAGGAGAAGAGTCCGTGGCTCTCAGCCGCATCAAGAAACTGGCCGCGACCGGAACGGTGGTAGCCGCGACAGCGGGAATCGTGTTCGGCGCCTCGGCGGCCGCCTCGACCCCGGGCGACGCGCGCCGACCGGCCGCTCCCGCCTCGGCGCCGGCCGCCCCCGCGACCCGTCCGCCCGCCCACCGCACCGCCGGGGCCGCGCCCGCCGCGCCGCACAAGGTCTCCCGGCTGATCGCCCACGGCCGCGTCGACGGCCAGCCGTGGTCGGTGACGCTGGAGTTCTATCCGACCTGGCCGGAGGGCTTCAGTGTCGGCCCGCTGCCCCCGGGTCTTCCGCAGCAGCCGGTGGGCGGCTCGCTGCTGTGCCAGCGGATGTTCATCGGCGGGGTGCGGATCGACCACCAGGGCGGACCCTGGTCCGACTGCCAGCCCGTCGACGGGACCCAGGACCCGTCCGCGAGCGGCTCGATGGGCCTGTGGGGCAGCCAGGACAAGGGAACCAGCGGAACCCGGCTGTTCGTCTCCGACTCCGGGGCCGAGGTCGCCTACGGCGTGATGACGTTCGCGGACGGGAGGAAGACGACCGCCCCGGTCCGGACGGTCCCCGGCACCGGCTACCACGCCTGGGCGGTGGCCATCCGCGACGGCCGCACGATCGCCGTCGTCGACGAGTACGACGCCCATCACCACCTCGTCAGCCACTCCACCGAGTGGCGCTGACACCGGACAGAAGGACGGGACAAGACCTCCGTGCAGCACCCTGACGACCGCGGAGCGCGTGACGGACCGGATGCCGAGTTCACCCGGTTCGTCACCGCCCGATGGCGCGCGCTGACCCATACCGCGTATCTGCTCACCGGCGACTTCCACGAGGCGGAGGACCTGGTGCAGATCACGTTGGCGAAGGTCTACCCGCACTGGTCCCGGGTGCGGCCGGAGACCGCCGAGCACTACATACGGCGGGCACTGGTCAACAACAACCGCAGCCGGCACCGCAAGCGCAGGGTCCTGCACCTCTTGCTGCCCTTCCTGCCGGAGACCCCCGCCCCCGGACCGGACGGGGGTCTCCGGACCGGGGACGAGCAGGACGACCGGGACGCGCTGACACGCGCCCTGGCGGACCTGCCGGAGCGGCAGCGCGCCGTCGTGGTGCTGCGCTACTGGGAGGACCTGCCGGCCGAGGAGGTCGCCCGGACACTGGGCTGCTCCGTCGGCACGGTCAAGAGCCAGGCTTCCCGCGCGCTGGCCAAACTGCGTCACCATCCCGGCCTGGCCGGCCACCCGGCGGCCCGTAGCCTTGGAGACCCGCGATGACTCCCGAGCAGGACCTGGGCGAGGAACTGCGGGACGCCCTCGCCCGCTCCCTGGAGGGATACGTCCCCTCTGCCGCCCCCGTCGACCGCATTCTCGCGGCCGGCCGGACCCGGCGGGCGCGCCGCCGCGCCGCCGTCCTGGCGACGGCCGCCGTGCTGGCCGTGGGCCTCATCCTGCCGCTGTCCCGGCTGGCCGGGGGTGACACGCCGACCGGGCCGCGGATCCCGGCGCCGCCCAGCCGTTCGGCGCCCGCGACGACCGCGCCGGCGGTGCGGCCGCAGACGGAGGAGGTGGGCCGCGGCACCCTGGACGGCCAGCCGTGGTCGGTGACGCTGGAGTTCTATCCGACCTGGCCGGAGGGCTTCAGTGTCGGCCCGCTGCCCCCGGGTCTTCGGCAGCAGCCGGTGGGCGGCTCGCTGCTGTGCCAGCGGATGTTCATCGGCGGGGTGCGGATCGACCACCAGGGCGGACCCTGGTCCGACTGCCAGCCCGTCGACGGCGCCGAAGACCTCTCGGCGAGCGGCTCGATGGGCCTGTGGGGCACGCACGAGAAGGGAACAGCGGGCTCCCGGTTGTTCGTCTCCGACGCGGAGCCCGGCGTGGCCTACGGCGTGGTGACCTTCGCCGACGGGACGAAGACGACCGCCCCGGTCCGGACGGTCCCCGGCACCGGCTACCACGCCTGGGCGGTGGCCATCCGCGACGGCCGCACGATCGCCGTCGTCGACGAGTACGACGCCCGCCATCGCCGGGTCAGTCACTCCACCGAGTGGCGCTGACGTCCCGCCGCGCGCCGGTCAGTGCTCGCTGAGCATGCCCGTGCGCAGCTGGGCCAGGGTGCGGGTGAGGATGCGGGACACATGCATCTGGGAGAAACCGAGTTCCTCGCCGATCTGCGACTGCGTCATCTCCTGGCCGAAACGCAGCTCCAGGATGACGCGCTCGCGCTGCTCCAACCGGCCCAGCAGGGGCGCCAGCGACTGGAAGTCCTCGACGAGTTCCATGGCGGGGTCCGGGCAGCCGATGGTGTCGGCGTAGGACCGTCCGCTGTCGGAGCCGGCGCCCTCGCCCTCACCGGCCGGAAGGTCGAGGGAGCCCGCGGTGTAGCCGTTGGCGGCCACCAGCCCCTCGATGATCTCCTCGTCGCTCAGCTCCAGGTACGCCGCCAGTTCCTGCACCGTCGGCTGCCCGTCCAGAACGCCGGACAGGTGGTCGCGGGCCTTGGCGAGTTCGACCCGGAGTTCCTGGAGCCGCCGGGGGACGTGCACGGACCAGGTGGTGTCGCGGAAGAAGCGCTTCATCTCGCCGACGATGTACGGGATCGCGAAGGTGGTGAACTCCACCTCGCGGCTCAGGTCGAAGCGGTCGATGGCCTTGATCAAGCCGATCGTGCCGACCTGGTGGATGTCCTCCATCTCCTCGGGGCCGCGGCCCCGGAAGCGGCGGGCGCTGAAGCGGACCAGCGACATGTTCATCTCGATGAGGGTGTTGCGGGCGTAGCTGTACTCGCCGGAGCCCTCTTCGAGGGACCGCAGCCGGTCGAAGAACAGCCGGGACAGGGTCCGGGCGTCCTTCGGGGTGATCTTGCCGGCGTCGTCGATCCGGGGCAGTGGGCAGGCCGGTCCCGCGGGGAGGGGGAGGGAGCCGGCCGGGGCCGGCTCGACGGACGTTCCTGCGGACTGCGTGGATACCGTCACGTCATCACCTTAAATAGCGGGTCTGTCGGGGGGCTTGTACCCCCGATCCCGAACTCCACCCCGGAATCACGCCGTAGGAATGAAGGGGCGCGACCCGGGCACGCGATCGCCGGTACCGCTGCTGGTTCGTATCGGGGCTGAACCACCGCCCGCCCGGCAGGCCCCGGGCGGGCCGTGCGGCGCGGACATCCGGATGCGTACGCCGTCGCCCCGGGCGATGGTGGGAGCGGAGAAACGAGCCGGCCGCGGAGCGGCCTCACCGCACGCGAGGAGACATCGTGACGCAGCAACCGCGGGACCAGCCCAGATACGCCAACCCCATCCAGGCCCCCGGCACCGACGAGGAGCAGTGGCGGGCCTGGGACGGCTGGAACAAGCTGCCGGAGGTGGAACTGCCCACCTCCGGGCGGGTCGTGGTCGTGGCCGCGCACCCGGACGACGAAGTGCTCGGCGCCGGCGGCATGATGGCGATGCTCGCGGCCTCCGGCGTCGCGATCACCGTGGTGTCCGTCACCGACGGCGAGCGGTCCCACGCCGGCGGCACGGCCGTCACGCCCGAGCGGCTCGCCGAGCTGCGGGCCGACGAACTGCGGGCCTCGCTCGTGGAGTTGGGCGCGGGCACGGCCGACATCGTCCGGCTGAAGGTCCCCGACAGCGAGGTCGCCTTCCACGAGGACGAGGTCGCCGCCGCCCTCGAAGCGCGGATGGCCGGCGCGCGCTTGTGCCTCTCGCCGTGGATCGGGGACGTCCACGGCGATCACGAGGCGGCCGGCCGGGCGGCATTGGCCGCCACCCGTACGGCGTCGGTGCGGTGTCTGATGTACCCGGTGTGGATGTGGCACTGGGCCCGCCCGGACGACTCCCGGGTGCCCTGGTCGTCTGCGCTGCGGGTCCGCCTCCCCGGGACGGCGCGGGCCCGCAAGCGGGCCGCCGTGGAACGGCTCACCACCCAGATCACGCCGCTCGGACCGGACCCGCGGGACGCGGCGCCGATGCCGCCGGAAGAGATCGCCCACCACCTGCGCGATGTCGAGGTGGTCTTCGAGTGACCGCGGCGGGCTCCGCCGGTCCGCCATGGACACGGTGAGGCGGGGACGTCGGCTCCGCCGGTTCTAGCCCGGACGGCGGGTCAGCGTGCGTTGTGTCGCGGTGACCACCCGTTGGGCGGTACGGCCGCGCAGTGCCGCGCGGGCGGCGTTGGCGCCCGGGGCGCCGTGGACGCCGCCGCCCGGGTGGGCGGCGGAGGAGGCCAGATAGAGGCCCCGGACGGGTGTCTCCGGCCGGCCCGCGCCGGGGACGGGGCGGAAGACGAGCTGCTGGTGCAGGGCGGTGGTGCCGCCGTTGATCGCGCCGCCTTCGAGGTTGGCGTCCAGGGACTGCAGCGTCGTCGGCGCCAGGATGCGGCGAGCCCGGATGAGGTCGCGGAAGCCGGGGGCGTAGCGCTCCACCCGGGCCTCCACCCGGTCGGCCATGGCTTCGCGGTCGCGCCGGTCCCAGCTACCGGTCAGTCCGTCACCGCCCGCGTCGCCCTTGATGTCCTGCGGGACATGCGTGTACGCCCAGGCGGACTCGGTGCCCTCCGGTGACCGGGTGGCGTCGGCGGTGGTCATCTGGCCGAAGAGCGCGAAGGGCCGGTCGGGGACGTGCCGGGTGGCGATCTGGGCCGCGAACCGGGTCAGGTCGTCCACGCTGTCGGCCAGATGCACCGTGCCGGCGGTGGCGGCCTGTTCCGCCGTCCACGGCACCGGACCGTCCAGCGCCCAGTCGACCTTGAAGGTGGAGAAGTCCCACTGGAAGCCCGCGCGCAGGTCGGCCAGCAGCCGGCCGGGCAGGTGCGCGGCGTCCACCAGCCGGGTGAACAGGGCGGGCGCCGAGACATCGGCGAGCACCGCGCGGCGGGCCCGTACCGCGTCACCGGTCGCAGTGCGCACGCCGAGCGCCCGCCCGCCGCGTACCACCACCTCCGTGACGCGCTCGCCGCACCGCACGCTGCCGCCCCTGCGCTCCAGCCGCCGTACCAGCGCCGTGGTGAGCGCCGAGGCGCCGCCCACCGGGACCGGAAAGCCGTAGGACTGGGCGAGCATCGACATCAGCCAGCCGAAGCCGCCGCTGATCGCGGACTCCGGGGACAGGTCGGCGTGCAGCGCGTTGCCGGCCAGCAGCAGCCGGCCCCCCTCGCCGCCGAAGCGCTCCTCGCCCAGCCGCCGTACCGGCAGCAGCATGGTGCGGGCCAGCCGCAGCCCGCCGGCCGCGCGCACCCGGGCGGCCAGCCGCAGCCCCGAGCGGACCGGCGGGAAAGGGGCGAAGACGCACCCCAGCAGATCCTCGCCGACCTCGTCCCACAGCCCGCACAGCTCCCGCCAGGCGGCGCCGTCCCCCGGCGAGAAGGCGTCCAGGCCCGCGGCGGTCTCCGCCACATCGCCGGCCAGCACCGCGCACCGGCCGTCGGGCAGCGGATTGGCCAGCGCGCGCGGCGCCCGGCTCCAGCGCAGCCCCTCCTCCTCCAGCCGCAGGGCGTTCAGCGCCGGGGATGCCGCCGCCAGCGGATAGAAGGAGCTGAACAGGTCGCTGACGAAGTCCGGGTCGACCCCGCGGTCACTGCGCACCCCGCCGCCCGGCTCGGGCTGCTCCTCCAGGACCTCGACGCTCCAACCGGCGTCGGCCAGCACATTCGCGGCGACCAGACCGTTCGGCCCGGCGCCGATGACCACCGCGTCCGGCATGAGCTGCTCCTGTTCGCCGCGCTGCTTCACCGTAGGGCGACCGGGACCGTCCGCCGCGCGGACGGTGGCGGTCCGTCAAGGGGCCGACGGCTCCGGCTCCCGGTCGCCCGACTCCTCCACGACCTCCGCCAGCCGGTTGAGCATGCTGCGGTGCCGCACCTGCAAGAACCCGTCGACCGCCACGTTGTGCAGGGTCCCGGCCGACCCCCGCAGGGGGTGCTCGTCGATGACGACGATGCTCTCCGCCCGGCCCCAGGGACGCACTTCGATGGCGATCCTGGCGGTGCCCAGCGGACCGCTGTCGGCCTCGAGTTCCAGGATGTACGGCGGCTCCACCCGGCGGACCACGGTGCGGCCGGTGCCGGTCCAGGGGCCGAGGGAGATCTTGTAGACGAGCTTCGAGTCCAGCTCGGGCCAGGTGCCCTCACCGGGTCCGGAATCGGAGACGCCGACCACCCAGCGGCTGAACAGCGACGGGTCGGCCAGCACGTCCCACACCCGCAGCGGGGAACGCTCGATCACCTGATGCCGCACCGCCATCGGTCCTCCAGCTGAATACGTGCGCCGCCGCGTCTTCCGCCGCCGCGAGCTCCCGCCCTCAGCGTAGGAACACTCATCCGTCGTCGCCCGCCGGGCCCGGCACCCGGACGGCCCGGACCGCGCCTTCCCGGGCGGCGGGCCGCCGTCCACCGGGGGCGGTCGCCCGGGTGCTGGGCCGCAGCGCCACGAAGCGGCGCTCACCCGCGGTCCAGCCGCCCACGGCCGTCCAGCCCGCGGCCTCGGCGTGGCGGTTCAGGGCCAGCGGCCCGACCCGGGACCAGAGGAAGGTGTCGCCGTGCGGGCCGGCGCCGTTGTCCAGCCGGACCTGGGAGAGTTCGTCCAGATCGTCGTCCGTGCCGGGCGGGGCCGTCTCCACGATCACCGCGCCCGCCGGATGGACGACCTGGGCCATCCGGGTGAGCAGCGCGACGGGATCGCCGCCGATGCCGATGTTGCCGTCCATGAGCAGCGCCGTACGCCACCGGCCCTCGCGCGGGAGCGACTCGAACACCGAGCGCACCAGCGCGGTGCCGCCGGCCCGGCGGGTGCGGCGCACCGCCTCGCCGCTGACGTCGATGCCCAGCGCCGGCCGGCCCTGCTCGGCCAGCGCGGTGACCAGCCGCCCCGGGCCGCAGCCGACGTCCAGTACGGCGCCGCCGCACCGGGCGAGCACGGTGAGGTCGGCGGCGTCCGGCCGCGCGCACCAGCGTTCGACGTCCAGCGGGAGGAGCCGGCCGTCGGCGCGATGCAGGAAGAGAGGGCCGCGCCCGGTGCGCAGCGCCCGGGTGTACGGGTCCGCGCTCCACCACGCGTGGCGCCTGCCGGCGGGCACGGCCGTCAGGGGCGGGCTCATCGGGCGGCCACCGGGGCGAGCCGGAGCAGCGCGGCGGCGAACCGGCCGTGCGGGGCCTCGGCGGCCACCAGTTCGGCGTCCCGCGCGGTGTCCACGTCGCGTAGCGGCGGCAGCTCACGGACGGTCAGGCCCGCGGCGGTCAGGCGCTCGCGCTGCAGCTCCCCGGTCCTCGGCGTGGACATGGGCACGCCCCTCAGCAGCGCGGGGTCGGGCTCGGCCAGGCCCAGCGCCCAGAACCCGCCGTCGAGGGCCGGCCCGAACCACGCGGAGCGCCGGGTCCAGCCGCGCGGGTCCAGCGCGGGTCGCAGCAACTCCGGTGTGATCTGCGGGGTGTCCATCCCGATCAGCAGGGCGGGCCCCCGGCACTGGCCGAAGGCGGCGGCCAGCCGCTCGTCCAGCCCGCCTCCCGCCTGCGGCACCACCTCCACTCCCCGGGGCACCCACGGCCCGGGCGCCCCCTCCAGCACCAGCACCCGCCGCCGGGCCGGCGCGGCCAGCACGGCGGCCAGCGTGTCGGCGAGCGCGGCCCGCGCCAGCTCGGCCGCCTCCCGCGGCGAATACGGCGGAGTGAGTCGCGTCTTCACCCGCCCGGGCACCGGCTCCTTGGCGATCACCATCAGCGTCGTCACCGCACCCCCACCGCCTCACCGACGCCGGCCGCCGGGGGTTCGGGGTGGGGTGCCGCGGTACGGACCGGGCCCGGCTGCCGGGCGGCGGGCTCTGCCGCGGGGCCGGTGCGGATCGTGGGCGCGGTTTGCCGGTCGGCGGCGTCCGCGGGGTGGGCGCCACGCCCGGCGGCACCCGCCCGGTCCCCGGCGCGAGCGGCCGCCCCCGCCCGATCCGGCGGCGCCGCCACCGGCTCCACCGCCGGCTCCACCGGCGGCGCCGCCAGCACCCCGCGCATGTCGCGGACCGCCTGCCAGGTGCCGCGCCAGGTGCCGGTGACCTTGGACTTGCCGGCGCGCGGACGGTAGGGGACGTCGCTCTCGGTGATCCGCCAGCCCGCGTCGGCGGCCCGTACGACCATCTCCAGGGGGTAGCCGCTGCGGCGGTCCGTCAGGTCCAGGGCGAGCAGTGCCTCGCGCCGGGCCGCGCGCAGGGGGCCGAGGTCGCGCAGGCGCAGGCCCGTTCGCCGGCGCAGCATCCTGGCCAGCGCCAGATTCCCGGCCCGGGCATGGGCCGGCCAAGCGCCGGTACCCTCGGGCCGGCGGCGGCCGAGGACGAGATCGGCCGCACCGGCCGCGACCCGGTGGACGAAGGCGGGCAGCAGCGCCGGGTCGAGGGAGGCGTCGCAGTCGCAGAAGCAGACGAACTCGGCCTCGGCGGCGAGCAGCCCGGCGTGACAGGCGGCGCCGAAGCCGCGAAGCGGCTCGCGTACCACCGTCGCGCCCAGCTCCGCGGCGATCGTCGCCGAGCCGTCCGTCGAGCCGTTGTCGACGACGATCGCCCGCCATCCGGGCGGAATCCGGTCCAGTACCCAGGGCAGCGCCAGGGCCTCGTCGAGGCAGGGCAGTACGACATCGGCCGTGGTGGGGGTCATGTCCGTCACTTCCCGGCAGCCAGGGCGGCCGGTGTCGCGCGCTGGTCCGGAACCGGCACCGGCCGCTGCGCCGCCCGGGCGAACTCGGCCACGCCGGCCGCGAATTCCACCTCGGGCCGCCAGCCCAGCTCGGTCCGCAGCCGTTCGGACGAGGCCGTGATGTGCCGGACGTCGCCGAGCCGGTACTCCCCGGTGACGACCGGCGCCGGACCGCCGTACGCCGCTGCCAGCGCGGTCGCCATCTCGCCGATGGTGTGCGGGGTGCCGCTGCCGGTGTTGAAGGCGCGGAAGCCGCCCGGCGCCCGCTCCGCCAGCGCGGTCAGGGCCAGCACATTGGCCGCCGCCACGTCCCGGACGTGAACGAAGTCCCGCCGCTGGCCGCCGTCCTCGAACACCCGGGGCGCCTGACCGCGGGCCAGCGAGGAGCGGAAGAAGGAGGCCACCCCGGCGTAGGGTGTGTCGCGCGGCATCCCGGGCCCGTACACATTGTGGTAGCGCAAGCCCACCACCCGGCCGTCCACCGCCCGGGCCCAGGCCGCCGCCAGGTGCTCCTGGGCGAGCTTGGTCGCGGCGTAGACATTGCGCGGATCGGCCGGGGCGTCCTCCCCGACGAGCCCGGGCGCCAACCGCTCGCCGCAGGACGGGCAGAGCGGCTCGAACCGCCCCGCGGCCAGGTCGGCGGCGGCGCGCGGACCCGGCGCCACCCGGCCGTGCCGCCCGCAGTCGTACCGGCCCTCGCCGTAGACCACCATCGACCCGGCCAGCACCAGGTGCCGTACGCCCGCCTCGGCCATGGCCGCCAGCAGCGTGGCCGTCCCCAGATCGTTGCAGGCCACATACCCGGGGGCGTCGGCGAAGTCCTTGCCGAGGCCGACCATGGCCGCCTGGTGGCAGACCGCGTCCACTCCGCGCAGCGCCCCGGCCACCGCGTCGGCGTCCCGGACGTCCGCGTGGATCCAGGGCGCGGCGGGCGGTGTCGGCGCCGCGCCGTGCGCGGAGGGCAGCAGGGCGTCGAGGACGACCGGCTCGTGGCCGCGGGCGGAGAGGGCGGCGACGATGTGCGAGCCGATGAAGCCCGCGCCGCCGGTGACGAGTACGCGCATGGCGCCGACCCTAGGGGCCGATGACCCTGCGTAGGCGTTTCCGCACCGTGGCGTCGCGGGTTCGTCGGTAATTCACCTGCCCGACCGTTGTGATGATCGGCTGTTCAGTCGCGTCAGTCGCGCGCCGCCCTGGCCCGCCACTGCCGGACGGCGAACAGGAGTCCGGACCCGACGAACAGCGCCGCGGTGATCAGCAGCCAGCGGGGCAGGAAGGCGCCCGGTGTCAGACCCGTGATCAACTCGAACTGGGCGCCGGGGCGTTGCGAGATCAGCGGCCAGTACACCAGCAGCAACAGCAGCGACAGGAAGGCCGGCACCCTGATGTGGTTGACCGCCGCGCTCCGGGCCGCCCGGGGTCCGCGGTCGCCCCGCAGGCTCCGGTGCAGCAGCCAGTCCGCGCCGCCGTACAGCGGCACCAGCACCAGGTCGTGCAGCAGCACGGCCACGACGAACCACTCCACGATCCCCGACCAGTCACCCTCCAGCAGCTTCGCGGTGGCGTAGCCGCACAGCACGAAGGAGGCGAGCAGAAGCAGCAGATGCCATGGCGAGCCCCCGTACAGCGCCCGGAAGCGCCGGGCGGCGGGGCCCCTCACGACCGCGGTCCGAAGGTGGTAGCGCCGAAGCTGAGCTGGCGGACCCACTTGGTGTTCATCACACCCGGCGCGCCGGGCACGATGACCCGGGCCGGAAAGCCGTGGTCGCGGGAGAGCACCGCGCCGTTGACGCGCAGCGCCAGCAGCGATCGCGGATCGCGCACCTGGTTGTCACGCAGCGCCACCGCCCGGAAGGGGCCGGACAGTTGCACGGACTCCACGAACACGCCGGGCGGATCGCCGTGGAAGCCCACCAGCCGGGCCAGGTCGCGCAGCCGCACCCCCTCCCAGTGCTGGTCCTCGGTCGACCAGCCCTCCACACAGGCGATCGGCAGCGCGGAGCGGTGCTGGGGCAGCCGGCGCACGTCCGCCAGCGACAGGGTGACCCGGCGGCTGTTCCCATTGACGACCAGCCGCCAGTTCTCGCCCAGATCCTGCGGCCTGACGTGGAGCAGGGCCGCGGTCTTGTTGATCGGGAAGCCGTTCGGACCCGAGCCCGGGTTCCTGCCGTGCGGCGCCAGCAGCGCGGTCCTCCGCAGCGAACCGCCGATGCTCTGACCCGCCGTCACCACCAGCAGGGCCAGCGAGCCGAGCCCCACCATGCCGAGCGCGCCGCGCCGGGACATCGTCGGTTCGGCCGGACGGGACGACACCAGTCCGGTGTCGTCCGGCGCCTCGGGCCGGGTGCCGGCGGTGTTCGTGCGGAGTTCGGCCCGGAACTCGCGGCTGCGCAGCGCCCGTACGACACGCGGCAGCCGCTGGGCCACATGGGCGACGACCGCGAAGAAGAACACCCAGGCGCCGTAGAAGTGCAGCGGATAGAAGGACCCGGGGAACACATAGTCCAGCTGCACATTGAGCAGCCCGGTGACGAACTCGAACAGCGCGCCGCCGACCAGCAGCAGCAACGACAGCCGCTCCAGCGCCTGGGCGACCGAGCGCACCGGCGGCAGCGTGTACAGCCGGGGGACCACCGACCACAGCTTGGCCAGCAGCACCGGCACCAGCACGATGCCCAGGGTGACGTGCACACCCTGGGTGAGCCGGTAGAGCCAGTACGGATCGGTCGGCCACGAGAAGAGGTAGAAGCCGAACAGCCCCTTGCCCGGGGTCTTGTCGTTGATCGGCGCGAGATCGGGGTTGTAGGCGGCGTACGACAGCAGGCCGGTGACGAAGACCAGCGGAATGCCGACGAGCAGCACCAGCCCGAACACCGACGTCAGCCACGGCCCCCGCAGGGGGCTGCGCCACGGACCGGGAGGAAGGTGACGGACCGTCACATGCGGAACGTTCATGGCCGGGACACTAGAGCGGACCGGGTGGGTTTCCGTGGTACCGACTCGGGACGGAAGCGCGGGGCCGCGGGTCGGGACCGGCCCCGCGGGCATCGCGTGCCTAGTGTGGCGGGGTGACCCTCACGCCTTCGCCCCCGGACAGCACCGCCGCCGGTCCGGACGGTGGGGCGGCGGTCCGGCCGGGGATGCCGGCCGGCGGGCGGCGGCGGGATCTGGTGGCGGCGGGGGCCGGACTGCTGCTGTTCGCGGTCGTCGCCGCGGTCGGCGCGTGTCTCAAGCTCGACGTGGACACCCTGCGGGTGCCCTGGCCGCCGCTGGAGGCCTACTGGCGACCGCACCTGGGTCCCGGCACCCCCGCGGCCCTCGCGGTGGCCGCGCTCGTCATCGGCTACGGCCCGGGACTGGCGGCGCGGCTGCCGTGGGGGACGCTGCTGCTGTCGGGCTGGGCGGCGGCCATGGCGTGGACCTGGGCGCTGGCCCTGGTGGACGGCTGGCGGCAGGGAGTCACGGACCGCCTGACCACACCGGGGGAGTATCTGACCGGAGTGCCCCGCTTCGACCCGGTCGGCGCCACTGTGCGCGACTTCACCGGCCACATCCTGCTCTACGCGCCCGAGCACTGGGGCACCCATATCGCGGGTCACCCGGTCGGCGCGGTACTGACCTTCGTCGGCCTGGACCGCCTCGGGCTCGGCGGCCCCGTCTGGGCCGGCGCCTTCTGCGTCACCGCCGGCAGCTCCGTCGCGGTCGCCGCGGCCGTCGCGCTGCGCACGCTGACGGGCGAGCGGCGGGCGCGGGCCGCCGCGCCGTTCCTCGTGCTCACCCCCGGCGCGGTCTGGGTCGGTGTGTCCGCCGACGGCTGGTTCGCCGCCGTCGCGGCCTGGGCGCTGGCGCTGCTCGCCGTCGCGGCCACCCGGGAGGCCCGGTGGCGGGCGGCCGCCGCCGGCCTCGGCAGCGGCCTGCTCTTCGGCGCCGCGCTCTATCTGTCCTACGGGCTCACCCTGCTGGCGATCCCGGCCCTGGCCGTCCTGCTGTCCGCCGGGACCCCGCGTCCGCTGCCCTTCGTCCTGCTCGGCTGCGCCGTGGTCGTGGCGGCCTTCGGTGCGGCCGGCTTCGACTGGTGGCAGGCGTACGGCCTGCTCAGGACCCGCTACTTCCAGGGCTACGGCGGCGTCCGCCCGTACGCCTACTGGCTGTGGGGCGACCTCGGCACGGTGGTGGTCGCCGCCGGGCCCGCGTCGGTGGCGGGGCTGCGCCGCGTCCTGGCCGCCGTGCCGGAGAAGGCACGGTGGCGGTGGCGCGGCGGGGACCTCGACCGGGACCGGCGGGCGGTCGGGGCGGTGCTGGTGCCCTGCGGCTTCCTGCTGGCGATGCTCGCCGCCGACCTCTCGGGCATGAGCAAGGCGGAGACCGAACGTATCTGGCTGCCTTTCACCTTGTGGCTGCCCGCGACCGCCGCGCTGCTGCCGTCCCGGGACCGCCGGGGATGGCTGGCCGCGCAGGCCGGCCTCGCCCTCCTGGTCAACCACCTCTTCCTGACCGGCTGGTGAGCGGGGCGCGCTCCGATCGGCGCCCCGCCGCGGCTGCCAGGGGTGTACCGGCGCCGGCCGGGCAAGCGACCTCTTACGACGACCAACCGGCGGCGGACTCGCCCGGAGCCCGGAGGAGGGCGCCCGGAGCCGGCGGGAAACGGAGGGGTACGCGATGACCACGGGTTACGGCAACACGACGCGGTCCACGACCGGTTCGAACGGCCTGGCGGTGGCCGGGCTGGTGTGCGGTGTGGTGGGCGTCTTCGTACTGAACTTCATCCTCGGCCCGCTGGCGCTGATCTTCGGCGGCATCGGCCTGCGCAACGCCGGCCGCGGCGCGTCCGGCCGGGGGATGGCCCTGGCCGCGGTGATCCTCGGCGCGGTCGACATCGCGCTGTTCATTGTCGTGCTGGCGGTCGCGAGCAGTCACGGCGGCCTGCAGTGGCACATCGGCAGCTGACCCGCAGCCGGCGGCGGCGATCCCGCCGTCTTCGGAGCCCCGGCCCGATCACCGGCCGGGGCTCCTGTCGCGTCCGGCCGTGTCCGGGATCCCTTCGCGGCGGCGCTGCGATAAAAAGAGGGTCGGGAAAGACCCTTGTCAGGAGACGTCCATGACCGATCGACCGCCGCTGCCGCCCTTCGACCACGACTCCGCGCTGCGGAAGGTCCAGGCGGCGGAGGACGCCTGGAACACCCGCGACCCGGAGAAGGTCGCCGGCGCCTACACGGCCGACTCCGTCTGGCGCAACCGGGACTCCTTCATCACCGGACGCGCCGAGATCGTCGAGTTCCTGACCTCGAAGTGGAAGCGCGAACTCGACTACGCGCTCCGCAAGAACCTCTGGTCGTTCACCGGGAACCGCATCGCGGTCCGCTTCCAGTACGAGTCCCACGACGCCGCGGGGCAGTGGTGGCGCTCCTACGGCAACGAACTGTGGGAGTTCGACGAGCACGGGCTGATGGCGCGCCGCGAGGGCAGCATCAACGACGTGCGGATCACGGCGGCCGAGCGGCGTATCTTCGGGCCGCGGCCGGACAGCGAGCGCGGCACCGAGTTCCCGACCCGGTGACGGCGGGGAGCCCGGGACACGGGACCGTGCGGGGAGCCGGCCCGTGGGCCGGCCGCCCGCACGACGAGGTCACCCGGCGCCGCTCACTCGGCGATGCCGCGGGTGAGCAGCACCACGGTGATGAAGGTGCGGTAGAGCCGGATCGGATCGTCGTCGGTGATCCGGACCGCCACCGGATCGGCCGGATCGGACACGACCCCGCTGATCCAGGTGGCCATCTCGGCCAGGTCCGGGTTGCGCATCCGCACGGTCAGGGTGGCCGGCAGCTCGATACTCGGCGGTGCCGCTGACGGCAGGGCCTCGACCGCCAGGCGGGCGGCGTCGTGGATCAGATCGCGGGCCTCGGCCGGGTGCAGGCTGTCGGCCGCGAACCGGGAGACCGAGGTCTTGACGACCGCGCCGATCGCCCGCGGGCTGAAGGGCTCCAGTTCGGTGGCCGTGGTCTCGTCACCGGTGATCAGCAGCACCGGGACGCCGTGGCCGAGGGCCACCAGCGCGTTGATGCCGCTCTCGCCGGCGACGACGCCGTTGAGCCGCACCTCGCTGATCGCCGCCGGGTTGTAGGTGTGCGACAGCGTGGCCGGCGTACCCGACATCGAGCCGTGGTAGGACACGAAGAAGACGCCGTCGAAGGACGCGTCGAGCCCCTGCATCATGTACAGCGGCTTGTGGCGGCCCGACAGATACCGCGCCCGGCCGGCCAGCGCGTCGGGGCGGAGATTGGCCATCGTGGAGTGCGAGTCGTTGACCAGGAACCGTGTCGCGCCGCCCTCCATCGCGCCCTCGATGGCCGCGTTGACCTCCTCCTGGAGCAGCAGCCGGTAGTACTCGTACTCCGACTGGCCCGGGCGGCACTGCGACCAGTCCACCACCCCGGCGGTGCCCTCCATGTCGGAGGAGACGAAGATCTTCACAGCACGCTCCGGGGCCGGAACTCGGGCTCGGTGGACGCGTCGGTCATCAGCGCGTACACACTGCCCTGCTGACCGGCCGCGCCGCCGTGCCGTCCGTCCGGGGTGAGGGCCAGCGCCCGTAGCTCGGCTCGGAAGTCGTCCGGCAGGGTGGCCGCGTCGGCCAGCGCCGCCCGGCACGCGTCGGACGGGTCCTGGCCGGCCGCCAGCAGATCGACGATCGTACGGGCGGTGCCGCCGCGCATGCTCAGCTCGCCGCGGCCGGTGCAGGCCGCGCCGCCGGCCCGCAGATCGCACCAGTTGCCGGCGCCCGGCAGCGCGGAGTCGCCCACCCGGCCCGGATACTTGTACGGGTAGCCGGAGGTGGACACCCCGACGCACATCTCGCCGGAGGCGTCCAGCGCGATGATGTTGATCGTGCCCCAGGGGCCGTCGTGGGGCGCCAGCCGCCGGATCAGCGCCAGGGCGCTCTCCCGGTAGCGGGCGTCGCCGTCGGTGGCGCTGGTGTTCTCGCCCTCCACCGACTCCCGGGACTGGGTGACCTGCTTGCGCCACAGCTCCCGCGACTCGTCGGTCAGCAGGTCGGCCGTGCTGAAGCCGTTCTCCGCGGCGAACAGCGCGGCGCCCTCGCCGACCAGCAGGCTGTGCTGCGGCAGCTTCTCCAGCACCGCCCTGGCCACCGATATCGGGTTCGGGTAGCCGCGCAGCGCGCCCACCGCCCCGAAGCGCCGGCTCGAGCCGAGCATCAAGGACGCGTCCAGCTCGACCACGCCCTGCGCGTTGGGCAGCCCGGCGGTCCCCACGTAATGGTCGGCCGGATTGTCCTCGCAGCGCCGCATCGCGGCCTCCACCGCGTCCAGCGCCGAGCCGCCGCGCCGCAGCACGTCCATTCCGGTCGGCAGCCCGACCTCGCTGCGCTCACTGCCGATGATCACCGCTTCCGGCATGTTCCTCCTGTCCGGTGCCCATCCGTCCGGCCCGGCCCGGATCCGCCGGCCGGATCGGCCGGCTGATCCGTGGACCGCTCACGTGTCTGTGGCCGAAGTCTCGCACCCGCCTCCGACAGCCGGGCACCCCACCCCCTGCGACCTGCCGGAACACGCGCCCCGGGGCGGGCCCGCCCGGCCGCGGGGCGGGTGCGGCGGGCCCGCCGCCGGTCAGGAGGCGAAGGCGTCGATGCCGGTCCGCGCCGCCGACAGCGCCCACAGCCGGGCGGCCTGCTCGGGATCGGCGGCCCAGGAACGCACCCCCGGGGCGGCCGGATCGTCGTCCGGCGCGAGCGGTGCTATGTCGCAGTCCTCGCAGTAGACCCCGCCCAGGCCGTCCAGGCGCGGGGAGGTGGCGGCCCACACCTGGGTGGCGGCGCCCTGCTCCGGGGTCTTGAAACTGTCGTTGACCGGTTTGCCGTCCTCGTCCACCCAGCCGAAGTCGACCATCTCCTGCCGGGTCAGGTGCCGCTGCAGCGGGGTGAGGATGCCGCCGGGGTGGACCGAGAAGGCCCGGACGCCCGCGTCCGCGCCGAGGGTGTCCAGGTGCCGGGCGAACAGCGCGTTGGCGGTCTTGGCCTGCCCGTACGCCTGCCACTTGTCGTAGCCCCCGGTGAAGTCCACGTCGTCCCAGCGGACCGGCGAGCGGCGGTGCCCGGCGGAGGACACCGAGACCACCCGGCCGCGGCCCCGGGCGACGGCCGGCCACAACCGGTTCACCAGGGCGTAGTGGCCCAAGTGGTTGATGCCGAACTGCGCCTCCCAGCCGGGTCCTACGGTGGCGTACGGGCTCGCCATCACGGCGGCGCTGTTGATCATGAGGTGGATGTCGCGGCCGGAGGCGAGGAAGCGGTCGGCGAAGGCGGCGATCGAGGACTGCTCGGCCAGATCCAGTGCGTCCACCTCCACGCCGTCGATCCCCGCCAGCGCCTCGCGGGCGGCGTCCGGGCGCCGGGCCGGCACCACCACCCGGGCGCCCGCGGCGGCCAGCGCCCGGGTCGCCTCCAGGCCGATGCCGGAGTAACCGCCGGTCATCAGGGCCAGCTTCCCGGACAGATCGACGCCCGCCAGGACTTCGGCGGCGGTGCTGCGGGCTCCGAACCCTGAGTCGATGCCGTGCTGAGGTGTCGTCGCTTTCTTCATGCCGCCACGCTACGAACTGGAGTGCACTCCAAGGCAAGTGCGCCGTCGGCCGATCCCGGCGGGACCGCCCACGGCGTGAATCCCGTACAGCGTCTTGACTGCTCGCCACGGCCACTTGACACTGCCTTACGGATCGAGGCTTCCCCAGATCGCAGAGTGAGAGCGTTTTCAACAGGCTGAATCGAAGGGCTGGAGCGGGAATTCAGCCCTGAATGCATAGCGCAGAGCGCGAACCACCCCCACAATTTCCGCGCTGACCTGGCGTTCGGTTCACGAAGCCAGGCGAAAGGACCCCACACTTATGCGCCGCACCGTCTCCGAGGGCCGCAGCCGGCCCCGACAACTGCTCCACCAGCGGGGCGTGGCCCTGCTCGGGGCACTGCTGCTCGCACTGGTCGGGCTGCTGGGTCTGACCCAGACCATCGGCACCGCCGCCGCGGACGCCTCCGACTACACGCAGAGCGTCAGCCAGCTCAGCACCACCCAGGCGAAGATCACCTTCACCCCCACCACGCCGGCCGCCTATGTCGACGCGCACTACCTGGTCAACGGCGCCAACCAGCAGAACGTCCGGATGACCGCCGCCGGCAACGTCTGGACCTGGACGGTCAGTTCGCTGACCACCGGCTCGGTGCTGGAGTACTGGTTCACCTACGAGAAGAGCGGCCCGCAGTACGACACGCCGCACTTCACCTACACCCAGGGCGGCGGCGGTGGCACCACCACCCCGCCGCCGGGCGCGGTCGCCACCCCGGTCTTCAGCCCGGCCGGCGGCACCTTCACCACGGCGCAGACGGTCACCATCACCGACGCCACCTCCGGCGCGGCCATCCACTACACCCTCGACGGCTCGACGCCGACGGCGAGTTCACCCACGTACACGACCGCGCTGAGCATCACCGCGACCACCACGGTCCAGGCGATAGCCACCAAGTCCGGCTCGACCAACTCCGCGGTGGCCAGTGCCGCCTTCACCATCGGCAGCACCACCCCGACCGGTTGCCCGGCGCAGTCCGACACACCCGACTTCGGCCCGAACGTGCACATCTTCGACCCGTCGATGGGCAACGCCGCCATCCAGGCGCAGCTCGACGCGCAGTTCAACCAGATGAAGGACACCAACACCGCACAGTTCAGCGAGAACCGGGTGGCCGACCTCTACAAGCCGGGCACCTACGCGGTCGAGGACAACGTCGGCTTCTACACCTCGGTGGCCGGTCTGGGCCAGAACCCGGACCAGGTGACCATCAACGGTGACGTCACCGTCGACGCCTTCAACGCCTCCGACGCCGGCAACGCCACCCAGAACTTCTGGCGTTCCGCGGAGAACCTCGCGATCAACCCCAGCGGCGGCTCCGACCGCTGGGCGGTGGCGCAGGCCGCTCCGTTCCGCCGGATCGACGTGCACGGCGGCCTCAACCTGTACCCGGCCAGCTATGGTTACGCCAGCGGCGGCTACATCGCCGACACCAAGGTCAGCGGCCAGGCCGCCACGGCCTCGCAGCAGCAGTGGTACAGCCGCGACAGCAGCTTCGGCAGCTGGAACGGCGGCGTGTGGAACATGGTCTTCTCCGGTGTGAGCGGCGCGCCCGCGAACACCTTCCCCAACCCGCCCGAGACCACCCTCGCCACCACCCCGGTCTCCCGCGACGTGCCCTACCTCTACATCGACAGCACCGGCAAGTACCGGGTGTTCCTGCCCTCCTTGCGTACCAACGCCTCCGGCCCGAGCTGGGCGTCCGGCAGCACCCCCGGCACCTCGCAGCCGATGAGCCAGTTCTACGTGGTCAAGGCCGGTGACACCGCGGCGACCATCAACAACGCCCTGTCCCAGGGCTGCAACCTGTTCGTCACCCCGGGTGTCTACCACCTGAGCCAGACGCTCAACGTCACCAAGGCCAACACCACCATCCTCGGCATCGGCTACCCGACGTTCGTCCCCGACAACGGGGTCAACGCCATGCAGGTCGCCGACGTGGACGGAGTACGCCTCAAGGGCCTGCTGTTCGACGCCGGCACCACCAACTCGGCGGCGCTGCTGACCGTCGGCCCGTCCGGGTCGTCCGCGAACCACGCGGCCAACCCGACCACCATCCAGGACGTCTTCTTCCGGATCGGCGGCGAGCACGTCGGCAAGGCCACCAACAGCCTGGTCGTCAACAGCAACAACGCGATCATCGACCACATCTGGGCCTGGCGCGCCGACCACGGCAACGCCGGCTCGGTCGGCTGGACCGTCAACACCGCGGACACCGGACTGACCGTCAACGGCGCCAATGTGCTGGCCACCGGGCTGTTCGTCGAGCACTACCAGAAGTACGAGGTGGTGTGGAACGGCCAGGGCGGCAAGACGATCTTCTTCCAGAACGAGAACCCGTACGACCCGCCCAACCAGGCGGCCTGGAAGAGCTCGGCCTCGGTCAACGGCTACGCCGCCTACAAGGTGGGAGCAAGCGTCACCACCCATGAGGCCTGGGGGCTGGGCAGTTACTGCTACTTCAACGTCAACCCGGCGGTGAACAACTACCACGCGTTCGAGGTGCCCAACACCGCGGGCGTGAAGTTCCACGACGCCCTGACCGTGTCCCTGGGCGGCGTGGGCACCATCACCCACGTCATCAACGACACCGGTGCGGTCACCGCGGCCAACACCACCCCGAGCAACGTCGTCAACTTCCCGTAACGGAGCGGCCGGTCCGCCGGACGGGCCGGCCCGGTCACGTGGTGCCCCCGATCAGCCGATCGGCGGCACCACGTGACGGCGACCGGGGACAACCGAGCGGGGCCGGCGGAGACTGTGCACAGTCTCCGCCGGCCCCGCTCGTCCGCTGTCCGGCGCCCTACTTGAGTCCGGCCGCGGCGCAGGCCTTGGCGAACTGCGAGGTGCAGATCTGGGCCACGGTGTAGTAGTGGTACTTGTTGACGATGTCGCCGACGTTCGCCTGCGTCAGCGAGGCGGCGACCAGCAGCTTGGACGGGATGCTCTGCCCGGAGCCGCTGGTCACGGTGGTGTCCGTGAGGGACTTGACGTCCTTGCCGTTCAGCAGGCCGACCGCGATCTGGGCGGTGGTGTCGGCCTCGGGCCCGTAGTCCTTGAAGACCGTCGACGTCTGGGTGCCCAGCAGGATCCGCTGGATGGCGTCCAGCTGCGCGTCCTGACCGGTCAGCGGCACCTTGATACCGGCGCCCGACAGGGCGGTTGCCGCACCGCCGGCCATCGTGTCGTTGGCGGAGTAGACGCCGACGATGTTCTTCGCGCCGAGCTGGGTGATCGCCGCGGTCACCTTCTGGTTGGCCACCGGGCCCTTCCACAGACCGCTCTGCTCGTAGGCGATGTCCACCTTGCCGTCGAGGACCGCGTGGGCGCCCTTCTTGAAGTCGGCGGCGTTCGGGTCGGCGTCGTCGCCGTTGATCATGACGATCTTGGCCGACGGGGTGGCCTTCGCGCCCAGCGCGTCCAGCAGCGCCTTGCCCTGCAGTTCGCCGACCTTCTCGTTGTCGTACGAGACATACGCCGACACCGGGCCCTGCGCGAGGCGGTCGTAGGAGACCACCTTGACGCCCTGGGACACCGCGGCCTTGATGGACGACTGAATGCCGGCCGCGTCCTGCGGGTCGACGATCAGAACCTTGGCACCCTGGGTGATCATGGCACTGACCTGCTGCGCCTGGCTGGCCGGGACACCGGCCGCGTTGGCGTAGGAGACGGTGCAGTCGGAGCACAGGCGCTTGATGGCGGCCTCGATCAGCGGCTTGTCGAACTGCTCGTAGCGGGCCGTGACGGTATCGGGCAGCAGCAGGCCGATGACCTTGCTCTTGCTCTTGTTGCTGTCCGAGTTGTCCTTGTCGCCGCCCGTCTTCCCGCACGCGGCAACGGCGAACGCCATCGATACCACGGCCGTGCCCACCACTACTCGACGCGTCATCGTGTTCATAGAACGTCGCCTCCACGGACAGGGCCGCAACACCGCGGCCCAAGTGACGGCGAGTCAACTCGGCCAACCTCCGGCGCGTCAATAAGTGAAGACGAGGCCGCGCCTTGTGTAATCAAATTGCTCCCTAAGGCGACTGAGCGCGCTCTCAGATCCCGGCATGAGGACACCGGTATGCCCCCATCGTCAACATGTGAACTCTTGGTCCCGGCTGAGAGGGTAAAACCCGATCAAACTCCGGCTGCCCGAGCGGGGCCGGAGCGGGGCCGGAACACGGCCCGAGCCGGTCGCGCCGGGTGCTCACGCGACCGCGGCCGGGCATGCCGAGGACCGGCCCGGGTGCCGCCCGCGGCCCGGACCCCGCGGGGTCCGGGCCGCGCCGGGCGGCCCGGCCGGTCGGCGCGCGGCGCGCCGCCTCAGCCCTTGCTGGACCCCAGCGACAGACCCGCGATGAACTGCTTCTGCAGCAGCACGTAGACCACCAGGGTGGGGATCGCCGCGATCATCGCCGCGGCCGCGATCATGTTCTGGTTGCTGACGAACTGCCCCTGGAGGTTGGCCAGCGCCGAGGTGACCGGCCGCTTGTCGCCCGACGACATCAAGGTGATGGCCCAGAAGAAGTCGTTGTAGATCCAGGTGGTCAGCAAGGTCGCCAGCGCCGCCAGCGCCGGACGGCACAGCGGGACGGTCAGCCGCCAGTACCGCGTCCACAGGCTCGCGCCGTCCACCAGCGCGGCCTCGTACATCTCCCCGGGGATCGACTTCATGTAGTTGCTCAGCACGAAGACGCAGAAGCCCAGTTGGAAGGCCACATTGATGACGATCAGCCCGAAGACCGAGTTGTACATCAGTCCGCTGCCGGCCAGGAAGTGCGGCAGCGGGATCTTCAGATAGATCCGGTACAGCGGCGTGATGATGACCTGCTGCGGCAGCAGGTTGCCGGCCGTGAACAGGATCAGCAGCGCGACGTTGAGCTTGATGTCGACCCGGCTGAGGACGAAGGCCACCCCGGACGCCAGCGTCAGCACGATGATCACCGAAGGCACCGTGATCAGCACCGAGTTCCACAGGAAGTGCCCCATGTCCGACTGGGACCAGGCGTCGCTGAAGTTGCTGAACGTCAGATGGTGCGGCAGCGAGACATAGCCGTACTTGCGGGTGTCGGAGTACGGCCGGACCGCCACGTACAGCGCGAACGCGATCGGCAGGATCCACAGCACGCAGGAGACGATCAGGAACAGCTGCGAGGCGGCCTGGCCCCACGGACGGCGCCGCCGGCCCGCGTGGCCGTCGGCCGGGGAGGACACCCGCGGCCCGGCAAGGGTTTCGGCGCTCACTGCGATTCCTCTCGCCGGAAGGTCTGGAACAGGAAGATCGAGATGGGCACCAGGGAGATCACCAGCAGCACCACGCCCAGCGCCGACCCGAAGCCGACCCGCTGGGTCTCGCCGACGATGTTCGACGTCACCAGCACCGACAGCAGTTCCAGACCGTTGATGCCCTTGTTGGTGATGTAGACCAGGTCGAAGGCACGCAGGGACTCGATGACGGTGACGACCATGATGACGATGTTGATCGGCCGCATCACCGGGAAGACCACCCGCCAGAAGGTCTGCCAGGCGTTGGCGCCGTCCATCAGCGCTGCCTCGCGCAGGGTCGGGTCGACCGCCTTGAGGCCGGCCAGGTACAGCACCATGACGTATCCGGCCTGCCGCCAGGTGGCCTCCACCAGCACCGCCCACAAGTTGAGATGCGGATTGCCGAGCCAGTCGATCGAATCGCCGCCGTGGTCGCGGCCGATGACGCTGTTGATCAGGCCGTAGTCCTGGGAGTACATGAACTCCCAGATGATGCCGACCAGGGCCAGCGACAGCATCACCGGCAGGAAGAGGATGCTCTGGTACATCCGGCTGCCCTTGATACCGCGGTCGATGACCACCGCGAACAGCATGCCGAGCGGGGTGGCGATCACCACGAAGACGGCCAGCCAGATCAGATTGTGCCGTACCGCCGGCCAGAACTCCGGGTAGATCGTCACGGCCTGGTGGTAGTTCTGTATGCCGTACACGCAGCCGTTGTTGAGGATCGACGGCAGGTTCGGCTTGCAGGTCGTGGTGTGCAGGCTGCCGACGCCGTTCCACTTGGTGAACGACAGCAGTACCGTCCCGATCGCCGGGAACCAGACGAAGGCCAGGTCCAGCAGCAGCGGGATGCCGAGCAGCAGCGCCACCACGACGCGGTCTCGGGCGCTCATCGTGCGCACGCTCCGGCGGCGGCGTCGGACCGGGGCCCCGTCCTGG